>CAVFVP010000008.1:0-46550 GCA_963625945.1 Agathobacter rectalis
ATGCAAAGCAATACGGTTGTCGTCTTGGGTTGTTGTTCCGTTACTGATTATATGGTCACCTTGGCTTCTCATATTATGGGGAATTATCTGGTATCTGACAATTTTAGGTGATGCGCCTGCTGACTTTGTTAAAGCTCAGGAAAACGGCCGTATCTGGCCCGAAAAATACAACGGTTTTCTTTTTTAACCATTCTCTTAAGCGCTTCCCTCGCCTTCTTCATTCTCTCTTCGTGGCTCATTTGCGGTGCCTCGCCTTTGTGCTTGCCATCCCACCGTTAACTTTATATTGAATTTTACGTCTTTTGCCATATCATTTGCTCTATTTCAAAAAAACACAATATATTTGCAAACAAAAGGAGGCCCCAATGAAGGAAACTGACTTAAAGATAAAGCCAAACGGATAAACATTGAAATGTCCGTCGAAACAACACCCCCGAAAGCCATAACTAAAAACAAGAAACGGCAATGGAAATGCTGCCATTATATAATGCGCGCCTCTTGGGTCGTATTCCCCGCCGTGTTTTGTTTGAAACCATGGTTGTCTATTCCATGGGCCATTATTCATCTTGTCGCTCTTTTTTTAGTTTCTGAGGAATATGCAATGAAAGTTGAAAAAGAAGGCACTGTGCCCACCGAATGGGGCGTTTAGCCTATTCTCTTCAGGGCTTCCCTGGCCTTCTTCATTCTTTCTTCGTGGCTCAGTTTCGGAGCATTGTCCTTTTGCTTGCCATCTCACGGGAACGGCATCAGCTGGCTCCAGATGTTGTAGCCTTTACAACGCTTGTCCGTTTTTGCATTACGGATGATTTTATGGATATTTTCTTTCGGCATATTGCCAATTGCTTGTGTGAAAAGAATTATATTTGCCGTAGGAAGTAAATGAGTTGGATCTCTTGCTAAGGTGGAAAATTTTCTGCCTTAGCTTTACTTCGTTTCTTTATTTTTTTCAAATATTATTTAGGTCAACATTGGATGCAGCTATGAAAAGTGAACTCGAAAAATGCCTGGCCGGAGAGGTGTTCAACGGCAGCGACCCCGAGCTGCTTGCAATCACGTTCACGGCAAAAAGGCTCACACGCCAGCTCAATGACACCGACAGTGCCGACCACGAGGCCCGGACGGCCATCATGCGTCGGCTATTCGGCAGCATGGGCAGCCACGTGCACGTCGATTCCGACTTCCACTGCGAGTATGGCCGGCACATCCGTTTGGGAAGCAACGTGATAATAAACATGAACTGCACCTTTGTCGACAACAATATCATCACCATTGGCAACAATGTGCTCATCGCCTCTAACGTGCAAATCTACACGGCCACTCATCCGGTGATGCTCCACGAGCGCATCGTGGCCGAGCGCCACCCTAATTTCTGTAACACCTATGCGCTGCCCGTCACCGTGTGCGACGGCGTGTGGATAGGCGGAGGTGCCATATTGCTCCCTGGCGTTACCATAGGCGAGGGCAGCGTGGTGGGTGCAGGCAGCGTGGTCACCCGTTCCATCCCAACGGGGTGTGTGGCTGTGGGCAACCCATGCCGCGTGATCCGCCACATCAACACTAAGTAATCTTCCACAAAAAATGGACAATTCAGCACACTTCAATTCGCTAGACGAACTCCTGCGCGCCCTCGACCGCGAGCGCGTTTTGCTCAGCGCCCTGTTCAAGGACAGGAAAAAGATGTCGTTCCGATACGATTTGGCTCGCGAGCTCTCAAGCCGCAACGACGAGAGCCTTGATTTCCTGTTGCGTTACGGCGTGATTAATGACCGCGATGGACTTGTGGAACTGAGCGATGTGTATCTGCGCTTTTTTGAGGAAGTGCTTGAGGTGAACGAGGAAATAAGCGTAGCAAGCGTAAGGGAACACATCGACAGCCTCAATGCCAACATCGATTATTACTTGAGCGAAAATAATCCCGACCGCAAGCGTGGATACCTGCGCAGCGTGGAGCGCACTCTGCAAAACATATCGCGAACCACTCGGCGCAATGTGGTAGACCTGAAGCGCAACATCGACAACACTTATAAGAATGAGCCTAATTTTGCCATTAAGCGAAAGAAGCTTGTGCATCTCGACGAGAAACGGCGTGACATTGCCTCGCTCATATGTGAGTGCGAGAAGGTGGTCGACGAGAAGCAATCCACATTTTTCACCGTAGCAATGGATGTGCAGCTTAGGGATACTGTGACCGATGTGAAATACCAGCTGCGCGATGTGTATCATAATCTGCTTGAGCTCGACCGACAAATAATAAGCTATCTCAACCTGATTGAATATCAAAGCAAGTTGCTGCAAAAAGTGCATCGCTTGAAATATTTGCGCGACCAGATGCTGCTCGACACCGGAACCGACGTCAATGTGGTGATGGCTAAAAAAAATCCAGTGTGGCTGGAGCCGCGGCCCCGATATCCGCTCAAGGCGTCGCTCTCGGTTTTGCGCAATTCCGACATAGGTCTGAGGGCTTTGCATGACGCTGTCAGTGGCCGTGTGAAAGACCGGCTGCGCAAAGGCAACCTTGCCGAACCGCTCACCGGCGATGAGCTGCGTGAGCAGCAACAAACGCAGCCCATGGTTGATGTGAGCGAAGTGAAAAATGCCTTTATGGCCTCGGGCGACAATCTGTTCCACTTCGTGTTCAACTATTCTGGATACACCAAACCCATGACCGAAGAGGAAAAACTGGTGGTATTTTGCCAAATAGCAGCACAATATCTCGATGAGCTCACTGTGAGCAACGAGTTTCGCCTGCACGATGGCACCGAGTACCCGATTATTAATCCAAAATCAGCATAACCATAACATTTACAATGCGATACACCAAAGAAATATTCGATATTTTGAGCAAGGGCGGCTTTGTGTCGCAGAACTCAATCGACGTGCAGCGTGCACGCATCTATGATGCTATCGAAGATGACTTTCAGAACTATCAAGACTATTACCGCGGCATAGGCTTCTTGCTTGAGGGCGGAAATGGTTACTATTATTTCTCGCGCACCGAAAGTAAGGTGGAACTCACCGACAAAATTCAGCGCCTTGCCCAATGGATCGACCGAGTGGACTTTCTGAAAACTTTCAATGGCACGTTTAGCACCGGATTCTCTTTTCGCAAGTCAAACATTCTGGAGAAATTTTCAAGCGACATAGAGCTTAAAGAGAAAGCCCGCAGCCTTTACACCGATGTCAAGACTAACGAGGAAAAGGTCGACAAACTGATTGTGGACCTCGAACGTCAGGGTTTTGCTGAACTTGAAAACGAGCTCGATGGAACCTACAAGGTAACATCGGCTTTCCATTATATAGAAGAGCTCATTGACTGTATAACCATTATTGACACTGAAGAATGAGAGCCTTACGCAAAATAATATTTGTGCACAGCGCACACATCCGCTATGCCGAGGTGAAACTAGACGGCAATGTGCATTTCATTGGCACGCAGGGAGTGGGTAAGAGCACGCTGCTGAGGGCAGTGCTGTTTTTCTATAATGCCGACAAGCTGCATCTGGGCATTCCTAAAGAAATGAAGTCGTTCGATGAGTTTTATCTGCCGCATGCCAATTCCTACATTGTCTATGAGGTGGAGCACGAGCATGGCCCATTTTCAATCTTGGTGTTCCGTTCGTCGGGACGGGCTTGTTTCCGGTTTGTCGATGCTCCGTTCAACCGTAAGTGGCTGGTGGATGACTCTGGCGAGGTGACAGCCGACGGCAAGGTGATTCGCGAGCGACTCGATGGTGCTTTCATGAGCCGCATTATTGACCGTTATGAGCAATACCGCGATATCGTCTACGGTAACCGGCTGGCTGCAGTGGGGCGTGAGTTCAAGCGTTTCAGCCTTATGGAGTCCAGCAGCTACAACAACATCCTGCGCAGCATCCAAAACGTGTTCCTTAACTCAAGGCTTGATGCCGATTTCATAAAAGACATCATTATTCGGTCGATGGACGACGATGAGTCGAAAATCGACTTGGGGTATTTTCGCAATCAAGTGTCGGAATTCGAACAGCAATACCGTGATATTTCATGCTGGTATAAGTTGAATGCCAAGGGGGTGTCGCCAGTGAGGACTCTGGCCGATGCCGCCGTCAAGGCTTATCGCAATTTGATAAGCGGCAAGAGGAAAACCGGTGAGCTGTGTGCTTGCCTAAACTACTGTCTGCGCATTTCACGTCAACGCCTGCCTGTGCTTGACAAGGGTATGGCAGAACTCGAGGCTCAGCTAAGTCGGCAGCAACGCTTGCTCAGCGAGGAGCAACACAAATTCGACGACGAGAAGTCAAAACTCAATCAGGCGCAAGGGGTGGCAAGCGAAAGGCTGAAGCGGCTCAAAAAACGTCGTGACCACTATGAGTCGGTACATATAACCGATGTGCTGAAGCGGTTTGACATGGAGCCAGTGCTGAAGAGCCGTATAGCCAGCCTAAATGCCCGATTTAACGACCTCACCGCCCGACACAACGATATTACATCAAAGTTTTCTGCCCTTCGTCAAAAAATCGATTTGCAATTCGAGTCGGAGCGCCAAAAGCACGAAGCCCGAATTTTAGATATAAAGACTGAGTTGCAAACCACCATTGAACGCCTGACAGCCGATTGCTCAGGGGAAAAGGAAGGGATTGAAACCGCCTTTGCCGGTAAAATCATTGATACTCGTGCTATAATAGATGATGCCGACACAGCATTGAACGAATGCGACAAAGAGTTGCTGAGGCTTGAGTTCTTTGAGCCGTATAAAACCGAAAGAGTTGCAATTGATAACGACATAGCCCAAATGGAGCTAAGGGAAAAGGAACTGGCCGGACTTCTTGCTGCTTGCGAGGCTCAGATAAGCCGCATTCAGTCTGAGTATGAAAAGCGGGAAGCCGCCGTCATGGCCGACTTTCGTCGTCAAAAGGATGAGAAAAAGCAAGATGCCGATGCTGTGAAGCTTAAACTCAACGGTTTGAGTGCTCTCCTCGTCAGAACTAACGGGTCGTTTTATGAGTGGCTTGAGAACAATAATAAGAATTGGGAGCAAAGCATTGGCAAGGTGATTGATGAAGGCGTGCTTTACAACACAGAACTTCATCCGCAAAAGTCGGCCGATGGCGAATCTTCGTTATTGGGTGTGCGGATTGACCTGTCGATGCTGCCGCTGAATGTGCGCCGCCCACAAGAGCTGAAGCAGGAAAAGGCAAGGTGTGAAAAACAGCTGCTCCAACTCGAGGCTGAAGTTGCCGCACTCGGCCAGCGCCAAGGCAAGGTGGTGGATGACCTCAAGCGGCAATATACTCCTAAAATCAAAGAGCAAAGCGGCCGCAAAGCCGAATTTAGTGTGGAGTTGCAAACTTTACCTCAAAAAATCAAGGAAAAGCAGCTTCAGCTCGAAGATGTGGCTTGCCGTGCCCAAAAGTACATTGCAGACCGTCGTCAAGAGCAGACCGACCGCATGAGAGAGCTTGGCGACCGCAAAAAAGCGGCTGTTGCCGAACTTGAAAAGTTGGTTGAGGAAAAACAAAGGCGCATTAAGGCTGCCGACAAGAAATATTCTGATGCAAGGCGTGATGCCGAGTGCAAAAGCAAGCAGCACATAGCTGATGTCGAGGCGGATATTAAACTGCTGGGGCGTGACACCGAGGCCGAAAAGCTCAAATTGCAGCAGCAAGAGCTTGCGGAACTTAAGGGACACGGGGTCAACCCTGCAATGGTGGAGGACTGCCGCAGCCAAATAAATGCTGTGCAGACCGAATTGCAATACATTGATGAGGTCCGACCTTTGGTTTACGACTACAGACACGACAAGGCCGAGCTTTTCGACCGCGAAATGGAATTCAAGGACGAAGTCAAGACTTTGCGCTACAAGCTCGACCAACTTGAGGAGAAGTATAAGCAACGGCGGCAAAAGCATGATGGCTTGATTGCCGATTTCAGAAAGCAACTCAATGAGCTGGGCGACGAGAAGCATAGCCTGCAGAGCGATTTGAAAAGAACTGAGGATTTTATCAATGATGACTCTCATGCCCCGCTTGCACTTGCCACAGCACGGGAACTATCCACCCAACACTCGCTTGGACAAACCCTTGACGAGCTTCGGAATGTTATAATATCCAACCTGTCGCGTTCCGAAAAACTGAAGAAATGTGTGAATGAATTCAAAAGCAATTTTTCGGCTAAAAACACATTCAACTTCCGCATGGAACTTCCCGCTGAGGACGACTATGTGGATTTTGCCAGCAATCTGGAAGATTTCTTGATTAATAACAAGATTGAAGAATACCGTAGCCGAACGAGCGCGCGTTACGTCGACATCTTGAACCGGTTGTCGAACGAAATGGGAGAGCTGTCGCGACATGAGTCGGAGGTTGATAAAATAATCAATGATATCAACCGCGACTTCAAGGAGCGCAATTTTGTGGGTGTCATAAAGCATATTTCTATCAGAAATGTGCCTTCGTCTGATAAAATGGTGCAGCTGATGAAGCACATAAAGGCGTTCAGCGACGACAATCAGTTTGCCATGGGCGAGTTGAATCTATTTTCCACATCCAACCGCGAAAATGTGAATCGCAAGGCCGTGGGCCATCTGCTCGACTTCATGAAAGCCCTTAACGACGATCCTCAACGGGAGTCGCTCTCTCTGTCCGACTTGTTCCAGTTGCAATTCCGCATCGTGGAGAATGATAACGATACCGGTTGGGCCGACAAACTCTCTCATGTGGGCAGTGAAGGTACCGACACGCTTGTGAAGGCCATGATCAACATCATGCTCATTAACGTGTTTAAGGACAAGGCTTGTCGCCGGTTTGGCGATTTCCGTATCCACTGTATGATGGACGAGATAGGCAAGCTGCATCCGCAGAATGTGAAGGGTATTCTGGACTTCGCCAACGCCCGCAACATTTTGCTCATCAACTCGTCGCCCACAACCTATAATGTGTCGGATTACCGATACACTTATTTGCTAAGCAAAGACGACAAGTCGCAAACAGTGGTTCACCAGCTAATAGCCAGGCAGCAATGAAACTGAAAATCACTTCGGCTCTTATTGAAAAGCTGCTGGTGCTGAAAAATGGCGATGCGGTGGTTGCAAGCTCATTGCATGGCGAGTGGGTTGATGCGCTGCTGCGCGAAGGGGTGCTCACTCGGCAAAGGGTTGGCAGCGGATGGCAGTTGCGGTCGTGCAGGCCTGATTTGCTGGAGACGTATCTAAGGGGGTTGGATGAACGTTTAGGTGATTTGGCATTGGCCAAAGCTACTTTTGCCGCCCCCAATGAGGCTTCCCGAGCTAGCCAAGCTGAGGCCACGGGCAATTCAAAAATCAAGCTGGTGCGCTCTTGCCCTGGTTTTCCCGTTAATTCCTATCAACCGATTGCGTGCCGTCTTAATGGTCATGACGTTACGGTGTGTCCCGATGAGGGAAGTTTTCTGTTTGTCACCGACTGGAACAGCTTTGAGATTCCGGCTGATGTGGTGGTTGTGGGCATAGAGAATATGGAGAACTTCCGCCTCGTGTCTCGGCAACGGCAACTGTTTGAGTCTGAAGTGTCGGCATCATCCCCATTGCTGTTTGTCTCGCGTTATCCGCAGTCACGGGATTTGTGCAAGTGGCTGCAGGGCATTAGCAACAGGTATGTGCATTTTGGCGATTTTGACTTGGCCGGCATCAGCATCTTCCTCACTGAATTTTTGTGCCACCTTGGGCAACGTGCTTCGTTCCTCATCCCGGCCGACATCGAGGCCCGTCTTGCCCGCGGGTCTAGGGAAAGATATGAGGTGCAGTATGGGCGTTTTAAGGGTTTGAGCTTGGCTGATAGCCGCCTGCAGAAACTGATTGGGCTGATTCATCGGTATGGCCGATGCTACGACCAGGAAGGATACATCGGTGGCCGTTAGGAAATGGTGATGGAGGTGCCGCTGGGCACGTAGTGGCACTCGCCGTGGGCGGAATTGCGGTAGAGGCTGAACTCGGTGGCCTCGCGGTCGCGTCCCCACATGTGCATCGGCACAAAGTGATCAACTTGCACTGCTTGCAGAAACTCGCGGGCTCCGCGCGCAAAGTCGGTCCCCATATTGGGATCTACCGGAAACATTGCCAAGTGGATGTGCGGCGCCTGTGCTGTGATGGTGCGCAGTATGGCGCGGAAGTCACCGTCGGCCTTTTTTATCTCTTGCGGTGTGCTCTCGTCGCTCCAGTGCCAGTCGTTGTAGTCGCCGGCGTGCATCACCAGTTCACCGCCTGGCAGCATGGCAAGGTAGCTCACGCCAATGTCGGTCGACCCGAAGCTGTGTATTCTCACTTGGCTTTGTGCACAGGCAGCATCTTCATCGTGGTGCATGAATGTGATGGGTAGCTTTTCCATGTCGAGCCCCTTGACACGCCGCAGTTTGCGCCGCGACTCGGCCGACAATATGTATTGCTCCACCTTGCCGGTGGCATTCCACTTGAATATGTCGGGGTTTAGATGGTCGGCATGGCTGTGCGACACCATCACCACCAGGCGGTCGGCTCTTGCGATTATGGCATCGGCCACGTGGCAGTTGTCGGTGTAGTAGTCAAATATGAGAGTGGCCGTCGGAGTCTCCAGCGCAAAACCGCTGTGGCCTATGCACGTCAGTCGCATAGTTGCCTCCATCCCTGTTTAAAGTAGTCTTGGGCAAAGTCTTTGTCGCGCACTATGGTGCCGTTCCACATCACTATGTCGATGTCGATAGGCACAAGTCCGCATGCGCGTGCTTCAGCGTTGCGCCCATGGCTCTGCTCATAGGCTTTGAATGCACGGTTGGCTGTGGCCATGTCGCTGTCGCATTCGCCGCAAGCCACGGCATTGGCATAGTCGCCGCTTTTGCCGTTGAGAGCAGCAGTGGTGTAGATGCTCGAAAGGCGGCAGTTGTCCAGCGTGTCGGCAAGCCACTTGAGGCACTGTGCCACTTGGGCATTGCGGTCGCGGCTGTTGCTGCCTATGCTTATTGTTATGCTGTTGGCCATTGTTTTCAGTCTTGTTTCACTCCTTTCATCGATAGGGATATGCGCTTGCGCTCGAGGTCGACCGACTTCACACGCACCCTCACCGGCTGGCTGATGCGCACCACGCGCTCGGGGTTACTCACGCGCTTGTCGCTCATCTCGCTCACGTGCACCAGACCGTTTTCGTGGATGCCTATGTCGACAAATGCCCCGAATTGTGTCACGTTGGTCACTATGCCGTTGAGTTCCATGCCGGCGCGCAGGTCTTTGATGTCGCGCACGTCGTCGTCAAATTCCACAGTCTGCACCTTGTCGCGCGGGTCGCGGCCGGGTTTCTCGAGCTCTTTCATGATGTCGAGCAGTGTGGGTTCGCCCACATCGTCGCTCACATATCGTTGAATATCGATTTTTTTGCGTTGTTCTTTGTCTTTTATCAGTTGCTCTATGCTGCACCCGCAGTCGTGTGCCATCTGTTCCACCAGGTCGTAGCGCTCGGGGTGCACGGCCGAGTTGTCGAGTGGGTTGTCGCTGCCTGGCACGCGCAGGAATCCGGCTGCTTGGGTGAATGTCTTGATGCCCATCTTGGGCACTTTCATCAGCTCTTTACGTGACGCGAATGCACCGTTTTGTGCCCGGTAGTCGACTATGTTTTGTGCCAGTGCGGGTCCCAGCCCCGACACATAGGTGAGCAACTCGCGCGAGGCCGTGTTCACGTTCACGCCCACGCTGTTGACGCAGCTTTCCACCGTGAAACTCAAGGCATCCTTTAGTTTGCCCTGGTCAACGTCGTGCTGGTACTGGCCCACTCCTATCGATTTCGGGTCGATTTTCACCAGTTCGGCAAGCGGGTCGAGTAGGCGTCGGCCTATCGACACTGCTCCGCGCACTGTCACGTCCTGGTCGGGAAACTCCTCGCGGGCAATCTGTGATGCCGAATAGATTGAAGCTCCGTTCTCGCTCACCACATACACATTCACGGCCCGTCCGTGCTTTATGCGCTTCAGGAAGCGCTCGGTCTCGCGGCTGGCCGTGCCGTTGCCCAGAGCAATGGCATCGATGCCGTATTGTTCCACAAGCTGCTTGACAGTGGCCTCGGCACCTTCCACATCGTAGTGCGGGGCGGTGGGGTAGATCACGGTGTGCTCGAGCAGGTTGCCTTGCTCATCGAGGCACACCACTTTGCAACCGGTGCGGAATCCCGGGTCGACTGCCATAATGCGCTTGCGACCAAGTGGCGGGGCAAACAGCAGCTGGCGCGCGTTTTGAGCAAACACCTCGATGGCCGCATCGTCGGCCTTGCCTTTCGACAGGGCGGCAAATTCAGTCTCTATTGTGGGCTTGATGAGCCGCTTGTAGCTGTCGGCGGCGGCATCCTCGACCATTGTCGAGGCTTCACCTTTACCTTTCACCACAATGCGGCATATGTTGTCGGTGGCACGGTCGTCGTTGATGCCTATGCTCACTTTCAAAAATCCTTCTTTCTCGCCGCGCCGCATGGCTAGCAGCTGATGCGACGAGACGCGGCTCAGCGGCTGCTGGTACTCGTAATAGTTCTCGTAGTTGCGCCCCTCGATCTCCTTTCCTTTCACATAGCTCGACTTGAGCACGGCGCTGTGGCGGAATGCGCGTCGCACCGAGTTGCGCACGGCTCCGTTCTCGCTTATCCACTCGGCAATGATGTCTTTGGCGCCTTCAATGGCCTCGTCGGCGGTTTTCACCTGCTCGCCGTCGACCCACTTGGCAGCCCTGCTGGCTATGTCGCCGCTGCGCTGCGACATTATTATCTTGGCCAGAGGCTCAAGTCCGCGCTGGCGGGCTGCTTCGGCACGGGTGCGCCGTTTGGGTTTGTAGGGCAGGTAGATGTCTTCGAGTGTTGTCGCATCCCAGCAGTCCATGATGCGGGCCGAGAGTTCGGGGGTGAGTTTGTCGAGACCCTCGATGGTCTTCACTATGGTGACTTTGCGTTTCTGCAGGTCTTGGTAGTATTTCAGTCTTATGTCGATTGACTGAATTTCCATCTCGTTCATGCCGCCGGTGGCTTCTTTGCGGTATCGGCTGATGAATGGAATGGAGTTGTCGTCTTTAAGCAGGCTCACCGTGTTGTGCACGGGGTCGAGGGGCAAATTGAGCTCTTGCGATATCAGGGTGGATATTTTGTCGGCCATAGCAGTATTTCCTTTCGTTAGTGTTTTTGGGTGGTTGTATTTTAATGGAATATGGGTTGTGTTGTTATCGTTTTTGCGGTTGCGCTATCTTTTGAGTGTGATTACCGTGATTTCAGGCGTTGCCCCAATGCGCATGGGCATTCCCACCATGCCCAGGCCTATATTGACGTAGAGTGTCTGGTTGCCCTCATCATACCGTCCGCCCCATTCGCGGTAGCGCAGGCAGGCAGGCGACAGCCGGTGTCCCATCACGGTGAGCATTATCTGCATTGCGTGGGTGTGCCCCGACAGGGTGAGGTCGACGGGCGTTTTTCCGGCTATCTCGGCGCGCCATTCAAATGGGTTGTGCTGCAGCAGTATCTTGAACCGGCCGTTGTGCAGGTTGTTGCGGGTGGCTTTAAGGCTGCCGTAGGTGGGAAATGGCGGGTCGCCGAAGTTCTCGGCTCCTATCACGTCGATAGTGTCGCCATTGATGCCCACAGTGGCTGTCTCGTTTTTGAGCAGATGCCACCCCACGCTGCGCTCAAAGTCGACCAAAGCCTTGCGGTCGGCCATCTTCTGGCTCTCGGTGGGCCATGTGCTGTAGTCGTCGTAGTCGTGGTTGCCTAGAATGCTCAGCACGCCGTATGGGGCATGCAGCTGTGCCAGCAGGTGGCGGAATGGCTCGGCCTCGCTTGTGCGGCGGCTCACCAGGTCGCCGGTAAAGCACACCATGTCGGGCTTGAGGGCGTTGACCGAATCGACAAATGTCTTCACTGCCGATGTGTCGGTGCCGTAGGTGCCCAAGTGCAGGTCGCTGATTTGCACAATGCGGAATCCGTCGAAATTTGCCGGCAGTTTTGCCGACTTCACTGTCACGCGCTCCACATTCACCCGGTGCGGTGTCACGAGTGCCCCCCACCACATGGCAGCCAGCACCAGCAGTCCGGCTATGGCGCTCACTGCGTGTGTGGCCTTACGCGCTGTGCTGCCGTGGCGGCACAGCCTTCCCGTCTGCCACAACAGCACGGTCACAAAGCGGGGAATGCAGAGTCCCAGGTAGGTGTAGATCATCCACATGATGACCACGAATGTGTGGTTTGATACCGTTCGTGCCGGCAACGACAGTGCCACTGCAATCAGTGCAAGCATTGCGGCCGCTGCCACGGCGTGTGCCCACTTGAGCCATTGGCGGCAGGCTTTTTGTCGCTTTAGCCAGCGCCATATGGCCACATCTATGCCTAGGTTGATGATTATTATGGCAATCATCGGAATCCACTGCATTCTCATCTTTTCGCGTGTGGTGTTTTTATAGAGTCCTTTTTTCTTGAATGGGCGGCGGGGCACAGGCCACGCCGCCGCTGTGTGTAGTGTTGTTACTTGAGTGCCTCGAGTTGGTTGGTCAGCGGATTGGAATACATCTCAAGCATCTTCTTGAACATGTAGTTGCGGTCAAGCTCGTTGAGCTGCAGTCCCGACTTGTCGATTTGGCTGTTGAGGTAGTCGGTGAACGCCGTTTTTTCCTCAGGACTGTAGCGGTCGGCAAAGTCTTCGTTGTCGAAGAGCATGTCGTGGGCCATGTAGTTGGTCTTGAATATCTTGTAGTGTGTGTGGATGGTACGGTCGATCACCTGGCACACCACGCGCACTGTGAGCAGCTTGTCGAGGTCGGCCGGAATCTTGTCGAGCTCGTCGTTGATGCACGGCGAGAAAGCGTAGTGGATGTGGCCCTTGTAGCCCATGATGCCTGTCTTCATGCTCAGCAGGTCGTCTTCCTGGCTCTTTTTGTAGTTCGGATTCTTGCTCTTGAGCAGGAATTCCTTTGCCTTGAGGTAATCGTTTGGGTCGTATTCATAGCTGATGGCAATCGGAGCCAGATTGAGGTCTTTGATGCTTTCCACGAAGCTCTTGCTGCGGTCGCCATACGACAGCATCTTCAGCAGGCTCTCCTGGGTGCGGTCGTTGCTGTCTTTGCAGCGTCCCTCGCGCTGTGCAATCCACACCGAGTTCTTCTTTTGTGTGATCACGTAGCGTATGTAGCCCGACAGCTGTATGGCCGCGGCCATGGTCTGCAGGCGGCCCAGGTTGCGCTTCACTATGAAACACTTGTTGAGACGCACCAGCTTGTTGATCCAGTCATAAATGAGCAGATTGTTGCCGATGGCTATCTCCACGGTGTTGTATCCGTTGGCCACCAGGTTGTAGCTCAGCAGTGCCGAGTCGAGCACAATGTCGCGGTGGTTGGTGATGTGCACATAGGGCACGTCTTTCTTTATATCGTCGAAACCGCTCACGGTGAGGCCTTTCGATGTGCGGGCAAGGAGCCCGTCGATAAATGGCTTCATCACTTTCATTTGCAGGTCGTGCTTTGAGTTGAGCGATTGCAGGGTGCTCACAATCTGTGAATAGTTTAGGTCGGGCAGTACTAGTCTAAGAATGTGCTTGAATGCCGGTTCCTGTATGAGAATCGACATCTCGTTGTGGAAGTCTTTGTCTGAAATCGGGCAGATGTCTGCATATTCTGCCGGAATTGTTAATTTTTTGTCCTCCATAAGTCGGCTGGTTAATAGAATTATTATTAGTTGTGACTGCACTTGGCACAGTGCATGTGCCGGTGTGCATATTCTATTCCAAAGATAGGGAAAAAATATGCCATACCCCAACTTTTTAGCCAATAATAACCAGCTCGAGTGGCTTTAGTGACAAAAAAACGGAAAAAATCACGAATCTTCTATCTTTGAAACATAAATTCACACGCCGTGGTGCTGCCACTATGACCTGTTGTGTGGCAATGGTATGGAGACGGGTGACTTTACTTGGCGTTTTGGGCGAAGTCTTCCCACTTCTTGATGAGGACTGTCATGTCGGCTGGAATCTCGCTGTTGAAGTCCATCTGCTTGTGAGTCAGCGGGTGCACGAATCCCAGTGTCTTGGCGTGCAGGGCTTGGCGCGGGCACGTCTTGAAGCAGTTTTGCACAAATTGCATGTAGTGGGCCGATGTGTTGCCGCGCAGCACCTTGTCGCCTCCGTAACGGGCATCGTTGAACAGCGGATGCCCGATGTGGCGCATGTGCACGCGTATCTGGTGGGTGCGTCCCGTTTCGAGCACGCACTGCACTACGGCCACATGGCGCAGGTTCTCGATGGTGTGGTAGTGTGTCACGGCATGCTTGCCTTGGTCGCCGTCGGGAAACACTGCCATCTGCAGCCTGTCGCGCAGGCTGCGGCCTATGTTGCCCTCCACTGTGCCGTCGGGCTCTTTCATCTCGCCCCACACTACAGCCACATATTGCCGCTTTGTGGTCTTGTTGAAAAACTGCAGGCCGAGCGATGTCTTGGCCCGTGGCGTCTTGGCCACAACAAGCAGGCCCGACGTGTCTTTGTCGATGCGGTGCACAAGTCCCATCCGTGGGTCGGTCACGTCATAGTCGGGGTCGTCTTTGAAATGCCATGCCAGTGCGTTGACCAGTGTCCCGTCGTAGTTGCCGTGCCCCGGATGCACCACCATTCCTGCCGGCTTGTTCACAACCAGCAGCTCGCTGTCCTCATACACTATGTCGATCGGTATGTCTTGGGCGATAATCTCGTTCTCATAGCGTGGGCGGTCCATCACTATGCTTATCACGTCGTCGGGGTGGACACGGTAGTTCGATTTCACTGCGCGGCCGTTCACACGTATGCATTGTGCCTCGGCTGCGTTCTGTATGCGGTTGCGCGAGGTGCCTTTAATGCGTTCGGCCAGATATTTGTCGATGCGCAGCAGCACCTGCCCCTTTTCTACCACAAAGTGGTAATGCTCCCAGTAGTCGCGCCCGTTTTCGCTGAAGTCGGGGTCGCTGAAGTCGTTCTGGATTTCTATGTCGTGGCCGGTGGTGTCAATGCCTTGGCCGGTGTCAATATCTTCGTCGATAGTCATAGCGTCGTTGGTGTGTGGATGGGTGTGGCTTATTGGTCGAAATTAGAGGCCGGCTCAGGCTCTGACTGCTTTTTCGACTCTTCTTCGGCCTTGGCCCGTGCCTGGGCTTCTTGCCGGGCTTTGCGCCGTTGCATGTCCTGGAGCGAGTCGAGGGTGGCCTCGGGCAACACTTGGGTCGGGTCGAGGTCTTCCTCGCCGTTGCCCACGCTGAGGCGTATCATGGAGTTGACCGATATGCGCGTGCCGGGTTTCACCTGGCGGCCGTTGACGTTCACGGAAAGTATCAGCCCTTCGTATGGCGATGGCACTGTGTCGACTCCCACATTCTTGAACCCAAGCGACTTGAGCATCGACAAGCCTTGTCTGACCGAAATCTCGGTGAGCACAGGCAGTGCTACGGCACGCGGGTAGAATGCGTTGATGTTAAGGTAGATGGTGCGTATGGCCTTCACGTAGCTGCCTGCTTTGGGGTCTTGCGACAGCACTGTTCCGGGCTTGATGTTCTCGTTGAACGTGGAGTCGCTGATTTCCCACTTGAACCCTGCCGATTCAAGGGCCTCGACGGCCTTGTCGAGTGTCATGTTGCACACGTTGGGCACTTTCTTTTCCTGGCCGTGGGTGGTGAACACGTCAATCAGCATCAGTGCCGCATAGCAAATGGCGCAGAACGTGATGAATATGAGCAGGGCATTGTACAATATGGGGTGCTTGCCTTTGAATTCGCTTAAAAAGCTGCTTTTCATATTTTCCGGGTGAATGTGGTTCGTAATAATCAGCAAAGATAGCATTTTACGGGCAAAGTGCCAAAAGGCCATGCCGCCTGTGCCCGCAAAATGGGTTGTGCTATGCGCCATTGTACGGCAGCGGCAGTCACGTGCCTCCATGCCGGAGGGCAAGCGTGGCTGCCGCTGTGGGGCGTCGCAGTGCTGCTGCGACGGACTGGTTAGCGCTTGTTTGCCGCATGGGCCTGTACGTCGGCATCGATTACCGCCATAGTGGTCAGGTTCACGATGTCGCGCACGGGAGCGTCGGTCGAGATGAACTCAATGGGCTTGTCGAGGCCTATCTGAATCGGGCCTATTACTTCGGCAGTGCCCATTTGCAGCAGCATCTGGTATACGGTGTTGGCGGCGCTCAGGTTGGGGAACACAAGGGTGTTCACGTCTTTCCCCTTGAGCTTGCTGAACGGGAACGAGCTGTCGCGGAGCTTGCGGTTGAGCGCATACTGCACCTGCATTTCGCCGTCGATGGTGATCGACGGGTAGTCGCGGTGCAGCAGCTCCACTGCCTTGTGTACCTCGGCCGGGCTTTCTTCCTGGTTGCTGCCGAAGTTGCTGTACGACACCATGGCCATCACCGGATAGTGGGCGTAGTTGCGCACGGCCTCATTGGTGAGGCGGGCGATGTCGACAAGGGCCGGGGTGTCGTTCTCGTGGTTGATTGACGTGTCGGCTATGAAATACACACCTTGCTTTGTGTTGAGGATGTGCATCGTGGCAAAGTGCTCGTAGCCTTCCCTTATTCCTATCACTTCCTTGGCTATGCGCACTGCCTCGCCGCCTCCGGCGTATGTGCCGGTGATCAGAGCGTCGGCCTCGCCGTTTTCTACCATCATCATGCCGAAGTAGTTGCGGTCATACATCTTGTCTTCGGCCTCAAGTCGGGTCAGACCCGAGCGCTGGCGCTTGCGGGCGAGCAGCTCGGCATACAGCGTGCGGCGCTTCATCTCTCGGTCGTGGCGCGGGTTCACTATCTCTATTCCCTTCAGGTCAAGGTCGAGCTTGGCGGCACGCTTTGCTATCATCTCCTCGTTGCCGAGCAGGATGGGGTGGCATGTGCCCTGCTGGAAGCTCTGCACGGCTGCCTGCAGCATATTGTCGGTGTTGGCTTGCACAAACACCACGCGCTTCGGGCTCCGCTTGGCGGCCTCGGTGTAGCGGCGCATCAGTTTGCTGTCGTAGCCCAGCAGGCGTCGCAGTTCGGCTTTGTAGGCGTCAAAGTCGTCGATAGGGCGCTTTGCCACGCCCGATTCCATTGCGGCCTTTGCCACGGCGCTCGACACCACCGTGATCAGGCGTGGGTCGAGGGCCTTGGGCAGAATGTAGTCGCGGCCAAATGATATCTTGTTGATGTGATAGGCTGCGTTCACAATAGGCGGCACTGTCTTTTTGGCCAGGTCGGCAATCGCATGCACGGCGGCAAGTTCCATTGCCACGTTGATTTCCGAGGCACTGCAGTCGATTGCTCCGCGGAATATGTAGGGGAATCCGAGCACGTTGTTTATTTGGTTGGGGTAGTCGCTGCGTCCGGTTGCGAAAATCAGGTCGGGACGCGATGCCACAGCCTTGTCGTAGGCAATCTCGGGATCGGGATTGGCAAGGGCAAACACGATGGGGCGCGGCGCCATCGACTGTATCATCTCGGGAGTGACCACGTCTTTCACCGACAGGCCCAGGAACACGTCGGCCCCCTCCATGGCTTCGGCCAGTGTGCTTATCTGTCGGCTGGTGGCAAATTCCTGCTTCTGTGGGTTGAGTCCGGTGCGGCTGGTTGTGATCACGCCGTGGCTGTCGCACATCACTATGTTTTCTTTCTTCACGCCCAGCTCCATATAGAGGCGTGTGCAGCATATGGCGGCCGCCCCGGCTCCGTTGACCACGAGTTTTATTTCGTTGGCCTTTTTGCCTTGGATCTCAAGCGCGTTGAGCAGTCCGGCTCCCGATATGATTGCGGTGCCGTGCTGGTCGTCGTGCATCACCGGTATGTCGCACAGGCGCTTCAGCTCTTTCTCTATCTTGAAACATTCGGGGGCTTTGATGTCCTCGAGGTTGATTCCTCCGAATGTGGGCGATATGGCTTTCACTGCCGCAATGAACTTGTCGGGGTCTTTCTCGTCGATTTCAATGTCGAAGCAGTCAAGTCCTGCGAAAATCTTAAACAGCAGTGCCTTGCCCTCCATCACCGGCTTGCCGGCCAGGGGGCCGATGTCGCCAAGGCCGAGCACGGCGGTGCAGTTGCTCACAACTGCCACCAGATTGCCCTTGTTGGTGTAGCGGTACACGTCGGCTGGGTTGTCCTTGATTTCATTGCACGGGTAGGCCACTCCAGGAGAGTAAGCCAGTGATATGTCGCTTTGTGATGAATATGGTTTTGTTGGCACTATGCCTATCTTGCCCGGACGGCCATCCTTGTGATGGTAGTTGAGGGCCATTTTTTTAGTGATTTTAGTAGCCATTTAGCACTGATTTTTTATGATAGGTTTGACTTTTTAGTGAATAAATTGTGTACAAAATTACTCAAAAACATCCATAATTGTCACGGCCATTGCCAAGGTTTTTTTGCGGGCTCGCCCTTTGCGGCATTGCGGCTGATAGGGGCAGATGCAAAATGTTGGCGGGCGTGGGCGGCATTTGATATTATTTTATTAAATTTGCAAATTACATGGCCTGGCGCCTTGCCTAGCCCAATGGCGACCGCACAGCCATGTGGTGATAATGTGAAAGTTGTATTTTTTATACATAACTGTGACGATGGACAAAGGAAAGATAATAAGGTTTGGATTCATTGTGGTGCTGTGGGTGTGGCTTTGCTGCCTGTTGCTCACCAGGGCCAAGCAAATCGATTTCATGGTGATTTTCTCCATTGTAGCCTCGGGCATAATCGTGTTTGTCCCGCTGTATAAACGATATTACAAAAAGAAAGACAATTGACCGATGTCGGACACTGAATATACTAAACAGCACTTTCCTCTGCTGGCCACCATCGACTCGCCTGCCGATCTCAAGCGCTTGCCAGTGCAGCAGCTGCCCGAGGTGTGCAGCCAGTTGCGGGGGTTTCTCATCCACGAGCTGTCGACCAATCCGGGGCACTTTGCCTCGAGCATGGGGGCCGTGGAAATAAATGTGGCTCTGCACTATGTGTTCAACACTCCCGACGACCGCATCGTGTGGGACGTGGGCCATCAGGCTTATGCACACAAGATTCTCACCGGGCGCCGCGACCGTTTCTGCGAAAACCGCAAGCTCAACGGCCTCAGCGGATTCCCAAACCCCGACGAGAGCCCCTACGACACGTTTGCCGCCGGCCATGCCTCGAATTCCATTTCGGCGGCTTTGGGCATGTCGATAGCCGCCGAGCTCGAGAATAACCCCGACCGCAAAGTGGTGGCCGTGATAGGCGACGCATCGATAAGCGGCGGACTCGCGTTCGAGGGGCTCAACAATGCGTCGATTCACCACAACAACCTCATCATCGTGCTCAACGACAACGACATGTCGATTGATGCCAATGTGGGCGCGCTTGGCGAGTACATGACCGACCTCACCACATCGCGCAAGTACAACAACGTGCGCTACCGCTTCTACCGGTTCCTTCGCCGCCACAATGTGCTCAACGACAACCGCAAGGGCATGGTGTTGCGCTTCAACAATGCGATGAAATCGCTGCTCACCGGGCAGCAAAACATATTTGAGGGCCTTAATATACGCTACTTTGGCCCCTTCGACGGACACGATGTGGAGAAACTGGTGAAGATATTCACAGACATTAAGGACATGAGCGGCCCCAAACTTGTGCATCTGCACACACGCAAGGGCAAAGGTTACGCCCCTGCCGAGACCGACCCGTCGACATGGCATGCGCCCGGCTGCTACGACGAGGCAACCGGGCAGCGCACCGTGGCCGACAACAACGGCAAGCCGCCAAAGTATCAAGACGTGTTCGGCCATACGCTGGTTGAGCTCGCACGGGCCAACGACCGCATTGTTGGCATCACAGCTGCCATGCCCAGCGGCACATCGATGTCGCTCATGCAGGAGGCTTTCCCTGAGCGAACGTTCGACGTTGGCATATCTGAGGGGCATGCGGTCACTTTCTCGGGCGGTATGGCTAAAGACGGAATGAAACCATATTGTTGCATCTACAGCTCTTTCCTGCAACGCGGCTTCGACCACATAATCCACGATGTGGCCATCAACCGGTTGCCTGTCACTTTCTGCATCGACCGTGCCGGTTTGGTGGGAGAGGACGGCGTGACGCACCATGGCGCATTCGACCTGGCCTACCTGCGTCCCATTCCCAATTTGGTGATAAGCGCCCCAATCGACGAGCATTGTCTGCGCAACCTCATGTATACGGCGCAGGCCGCCGATTGTGGCCCCATGGCCATCCGCTATCCGCGGGGCAGGGGGGTGTGTCCCGATTGGCGCAACGCCATGCAAGCGTTGCCCATAGGCCGTGGCCGCAAGCTCGCACAGGGCGACGGCCGTGTGGCCCTACTGTCGATAGGGCATATAGGCAACGATGTTAAGAGCGCAGTCCAATTGCTCAAGCAGCAGGGAATAAACGCGTCACACTACGATATGATTTTCCTCAAACCGGTGGATGAGCAGATCATTGCCGAGGCTGTGGCTCAAAACCGGATAGTGATAACAGTGGAAGACGGAACCATAAACGGCGGACTCGGGTCGGTGGTGGCCGAATGGATGGCAAGCCACGGCAGCACCGCACGCCTGATCCGGTTGGGCATACCCGATGAATTTGTGCACCAGGGCACTGTGGCAGAGTTGCAACGGCTGTGTGGCTTCGATGCCCGGTCGATTGCGCAACGTGCCGCTGCGGCTCTGGCCGAAACCGACAACGAGTCAAACAACAACCACACAGGAGGCAAGCAATGAAGATAGTGATTGCCGGAGCCGGCGAAGTGGGCTCACATCTGGCCAAGATGCTCTCTAACGAGAACCAGGACATTATTGTCATCGACAACGATCTCGACAAGCTCTCGGCCTTAGACTCCTATAACCTGATGACCGTCACTGGCCGTCCGGTATCGTTTTCGATTCTCGACAAAGTAAATGTCAAGGATGCCGACCTCTTTGTGGCCGTCACTCCCTACGAGACACGCAACATCATAGCCTGTTCGATGGCCAAGAGCCTGGGCGCCAAAAAGACAGTGGCCCGCATCGACAACGATGAGTTCCTCAGTGGCCGATATGTCGACTATTTCAGCAAAACGGGTGTCGACGACCTCATTTATCCCGAATATTTCGCCGGAATCGAAATAATCAACGCCCTGAAGCACACTTGGGCACGCAACTGGTTTGAGATGCTCGACGGCCAACTGATTGTGGTGGGCGTGAAACTGCGAGCCAACGCCAAAATAGTGGGCAAGCGGTTCAGGGAAATAGGCGGCGTGAGCGACGTGCTACACGTGTCGGCCATAAAGCACGACCGCGAGATTATCATCCCGCGCGGCGACGACATGATCAGCGAGAACGACATTGCTTACATCTCTACCACCCTCGAGCATATTGACGACGTGATAGAAATCTGTGGCAAGAGGCAAATCACAGTTGAGCGTATCATGGTGATGGGTGGAACTCCGATTGCCGTGCAGCTCGCACGTCAGTTGGGCCACAAGGTCGACATTAAAATATTCGACCGCGACCCCGACAACTGCCAGCGCTTAAGTGAGACCCTTCCGCACTGCCATGTGGTGTGCAGCGATGCCACCAACACCGATGTGGTTGAAGACGAGGGTATTGCCGACTGCGATGCCTTTGTGGCTCTCACCGAGCATTCTGAGTCGAATATCCTAAGCTGCATAATGGCCAAGAACCACGGTGTGCGCAAAACCATTGCCGAGGTTGAAAACATGCAGTTTATCCCCGAGGCCGAGAGCCTCAACATAGGCACCGTTATCAACAAGAAACTGTTGGCGTCGAGCCGCATATTCCAAAAGCTGCTCGACAGCGACATCGAAAACAGCAAGTGCCTTGCCCTTGCCGATGCCGAGGTGGCCGAATTTGAAATCAAACCGGGCTCCAAGGTTACAAAGGCCCCGATAAAGGACCTTAAGCTCAACCGCGACATGACCATCGCCGGACTTTCGCGCAATGGTATGGGCCAGCTGGTCAAGGGCGACACTCAGCTGCAGGTCGGCGACCGCGTGGTGGTGTTCTGCCTGTCGGGCTCGTTGCATAAAATCGAAAAGGTGTTTGGATGAAAAATATTTAGACGGTATGCAACAAAGCAGACGGTTTCTCACACAGAATCTCAACTTCCCCATCGTGTTCCGCTTCATGGGGTGGCTGCTGATGATCGAAGGCGCCTTTATGGGGCTTCCGGCCATAGTGTCGGCCATTTTCGGCGAGAGCGATGTGGCCATGAGCTTTGTCTATTCGCTGGCAATCACCATGGGCGTGGGTGGACTGATGACTTTTGGCATACGTCCGTCGTCGATGGTCATGCGCAAGCGCGAGGGCATTTTCCTTACGGCCATAGTGTGGGTGCTGTTTTCGGCGTTCGGCATGCTCCCGTTCCTGCTCAGCGGAACAATAACCAGCGTCACTGATGCCTATTTCGAGACCATGTCGGGTTTCACCACCACCGGGGCCTCTGTGATGCGTCACCTCGACGACATGCCTCACGGCATCCTCTTCTGGCGTGCAGCCACTCACTGGTTGGGCGGTATGGGTATTATCCTTTTTACGCTGGCCGTGCTGCCAATGCTCAACTACAAGGGCGGAATCACCCTGTTCAACGCCGAGGTCACCGGCATCACGCATGAGCGCATGCGTCCGCGCATCAGCCAGACGGCCAAAGATTTGTGGCTCGTCTACATAGCACTCACAGTGGTCATGACGCTGCTGCTCATTCAGCCCATGGGTTGGTTTGATGCCCTTTGCCACACAATGTCCACGGTGTCGACGGGCGGGTTCTCAACAAAAGACGCAGGTCTCGTCTACTGGAGCAACCACTATGTGGATGTGGTGGTGATGGTGTTCATGTTTCTTGGGGGAATCAACTTCACGCTGCTGTGGTCGGCTGCCTGTTTCAATTTCAAGCCGCTGCGCCACAGCGACACATTTAAGTGCTATCTGCTGGTGGTGGTGGCCACTTCGGCTATAATAATAGTGCGCATGGCGGTCGAGGGCTTTTGCCCCACATGGACCGACCGCGTGCTGCTTGCCACATTCGACACGGTTTCGGCTATCACCTCCACTGGTTTCTCTACCGTCGACTATGAGCATTCGGGCGAGTTCATATCGTTCCTGCTCATGGTGGTGATGTTTTTTGGCGGCATGGCGGGGTCGACTGCCGGCGGTGCCAAAATCGACAGGATGCTTGTGATGCTCAAAAACACTAAAAACGAATTTTACCGCGTGCTTCACCCTAATTCGGTGATGAGTGTGTGGGTCGACCACCGGGCCGTTTCACACGATGTGGTGGCCAAGTGCGTGGCGTTTCTTGCCATCTTCGTGCTTGTGATAGTGGTGGGGGCATTGCTGCTCGCTTTGATGGGACTGCCCATTTTCGACTCACTGTTTGCCAGCATGTCGGCCATCAGCAACATCGGCATGGGTTATGGCGTGACTGGCGTGGATGGCTCGTTTGCCAATATTCCCGCGCTTGGCAAGTGGCTGCTGGTGTTTGAGATGCTCGTTGGGCGTCTTGAGGTGTTCACTGTGCTTGTGGTGTTCACTCGTGGCTTGTGGGTTAAGAAATGAAACCGTATGTAATATTAAATAACGTGTAAAAACACTCATTTTTTTATTTGCTTTTTGCAAAGAAAGGAACAAAGATTGATGAAAAAGGACGACACTACTGAATTTCACAGCTTTAATCCCGACACTTCGGGATTGACAGAGAGTGCTGAATATAAAAGGAAAAAGGAGCAGGAAGACCGTGTGAAGGCTTCGCGCATCACGGTATGGCAGCGCATTTCCGGTTTCTTCGCCAACCGCCGCACGCACATAGCGCTTGGTGTGGCTATGATGCTGATTGGCATCTACTTCTTGCTGGTGTTCATGAGCTACCTCGCTGTGGGGGCGGCCGACCAAAGCCGTGTGGAAAACTACGACCTGATAAGCAATGCCACCGAGTCGTCGCAGATAGGCAATGCCGGAGCGGCTCTCGGGGCAAGTGTGGCCGAGGCTCTGGTGGCCCAGGGTTTCGGTTTGGGTGCCTTTGTGATTGTGGTGTGGTTCATCACCATAGCCGTGCGCCTTATGCGCCAGGGTTGCCGTGTGCGGTTCTTCCTGTTCTCGCTGATGAGCCTCTACAGCATGTTTGCCTGCTCAATGGTAGTGGGTGTGTTCACTCGCGATATCCCCATCACGTTTTTCCAGCTCGGAGGCGCATTCGGCTATCAGGCCAACCTGTGGCTCGAGCGCTTGACCGGCGCTTATGGTATGTGGGCCGTAAATCTGTTTATCGTAGTGGTGTGGGTGCTGCTGTGCTACAAGACATTGCACGTGATTTTCAGCAAGGCCCACAAGCATCTGCAGCGTGTGCGCATGATGAATGCATCGGGAGAGGAGGCTTCCACGTCGACTTTCCTCGGCGACAAGCATAAGGCAAAAGCCGGAAATGCCTCTCCAGTGCAGGCTGCCCCTGCGCCCAACCGCAATCCCGCTCCAGCCGCTGAAACCGATGCGCCTGGTGCAACGGCTGCCGACCTTGAACCTCTGCCCGAGGTTGAGCCCTCGACTCCGGCCGTGACTCCTACACCGGTTGGCCGCCGTGAGCCTGTGGGCTCAACTACCACCCCGGCTCCTGTGGGGCACGGCGGCACTGGCGATGACACAAAAGCAACGGCCGTCGATGGCAAGGCGGCTGTGATGAAAGGCATCGAGGCGTCGGAGCATGTGACTAATCCCAACGACCCCACTGGTGAATATAACCACTATGTGTTTCCTCCGCTCGATTTGATGAATAAGGTGAAGATGCGCACCGACCGCGTCGACCTTGATGAGCAGGAGGCCAACAAGCAGCGCATTACCGACACACTAAACAACTATGGCATTGGCATCAAGAGCATCAAAGCCAGTGTGGGCCCCACGGTCACCTTGTTTGAAATTGTACCTCAAGACGGAATTCGCATCGCGAAAATCCGCGGTCTTGAAGACGACATTGCCATGTCGCTGGCTGCCCTTGGCATACGCATCATTGCCCCTATGCCCGGACGCGGCACCATTGGCATCGAGGTGCCTAACCGTGAGCCGCAGGTGGTGCCCATCTACGAGGTCCTCAGTTCAAAGGCTTTCCAGGAGAGCAAGGCCGCTCTGCCTATGGTGCTTGGATGCACCGTGAGCAACGACGTGTTTGTGGCCGACTTGGCCAAGATGCCTCACTTGCTTGTGGCCGGTGCCACAGGTCAGGGAAAGTCGGTGGGCCTTAACACTATCATAACGTCGCTCCTTTACAAGAAAGGACCGTCGGAGCTGAAATTCATCCTTGTCGACCCAAAGAAAGTGGAGTTCTCGCCCTATGCCGATTTGGAAAAATACTTCTTTGCTAAAGTTCCCGGCGAGGAAAAGTGCATCGTCACCGACAAGGACAAAGTGGTGCTCACACTCAACTCGGTGGTGCAGGAGATGGAAAACCGCTACCAGGTGCTCGAGGAGGTGAAGGAACGCAACGTGATCGACTACAACCGCAAGTGGCGCCAGGGGCTGCGCAACGAGAAAGACAGCCATGGCAACTACTATAAATACATGCCCTACATCGTGGTGATTATCGACGAGTTTGCCGATTTGATCATGGAGGCAGGCAAGGAAATTGAGACTCCCATTATCCGCGTGGCGCAAAAGGGACGTGCTGCAGGTCTGCACATGATAATAGCCACGCAGCGCCCGTCGGCCAATGTGGTTACGGGTCTCATTCGCTCCAATTTCCCCGCCCGCATGGCGTTCCGAGTGGCACAAGGCCTCGACAGCCGCATAATTCTCGACCGTCAGGGCGCACAGCAGCTGATAGGCCGTGGCGATATGCTCTTCTCGGCCAACAGCGAGATCACGCGTCTGCAGTGCCCGTTTGTCGACACTCCCGATGTGGAAAACCTGTGCCGCTTCGTGAAAGAGCAGGAAGATGCCGACCACGACATCAATCACCTTGAGCCATATCAGTTGCCGGAGTGTCTGGTACCCGATTCCGACGACGGCGGTGCTGCCGGTGGTGCCAACCTTAACGACCGTGACCCACTCTTTGAGGAGGCCGTGCGCTGGGTGGTCCAGAGCGAAACAGCCTCCACATCGTCGCTGCAGCGACGTTACCAGATAGGGTTCAACCGTGCTGGCCGCATCATGGACCAAATGGAGGCTGCCGGCATAGTGGGACCGTCGCAGGGCGGCAAGCCTCGCAAGGTGCTCATGGATGTCATGCAGGTCGACATGATGTTTGGCGCAAAAGGATAAAACAGCAAAATCAGGTTTTTTAAAACAACTCACATATAAATGAAACGCTTCTTTTTTTTATTATCAATCGTTGCGACTGTGGCCGTGTGCTCTTTCGCCCAGGCTCCTGCTGCCATGCTCGACAAGGCCGTGGCATCGCTCGGCTCGAGTGGCACCGTGAGTGCGTCTTACAGCGTCAACTCGCCGCAAGGCTCATATTCGGGCACAATAGTGATGAGCGGTAGCAAGTTCCGCATGCTATCTAAGCCGGTTAAGTGCTGGTACGACGGTACTACGCAATGGACCTACTCGGCTGCGACCGGAGAGGTCAACGTCACCACGCCCACCGCTGCCGACCTGCAGATGGTCAACCCCTATGCGGCCGTGCAGGGCTTCAAGCGCAACTTCAATATGTGGAAGGCCTACACGCAGGTGGCCGGTTTCTACACGGTGAAGCTGATGCCTAAGAGCAAAAGCAACATCAAGCAGATATTGCTTTATCTGGCCAATGGCTCGTGCCAAATCAAGAAAGCGCGTTTCGAAATGACTAACGGCACAGCCACCACCGTCACCATAAGTAACTGCAAAACCCACGTCAGCTATCCGGCAAGCACGTTCACTTTCAGCAAGGCTCAAGTGCCCGCCGGTGTGCAGGTGGTCGATTTGCGGTAGTGCCGCAAGCAATCCATCAATAATATTTATTCACAAAACGCATTCACACTATTTGCTATGACAACAAAAGTAAAAATATTGATAATAGGGTCGGGCCCGGCCGGATACACTGCCGCAATATATCTGTCGAGGGCGGGGATAAGCAATGTTCTCTATGAGGGGCAGCAGCCCGGCGGACAGCTCACGCAGACCACTACAATCGAGAACTTTCCCGGTTTTCCCGACGGCATCGACGGCTTTCAGCTCATGGAATCCATGCGCAAGCAGGCCGTCAACGTGGGTGCCGAGCTCCGCAACGGTGTGGTATCATCGGTCGACTTGTCGAAGCGCCCGTTCGTGGCTTTGATCGATGGCGGTGATACTGTTGAGAGCGATGTGGTGATTGTGGCTACAGGGGCTTCGGCAAAATATCTGGGATTGGCCGATGAAAAAAAGTATGCCGGTCAGGGTGTGAGTGCCTGTGCCACTTGCGACGGATTCTTCTATCGCCGCAAAGTGGTGGCTGTGGTAGGCGGTGGCGACACCGCTTGCGAGGAAGCCCACTACCTGAGCAATCTGGCCAAGAAGGTCTACATGATTGTGCGCAAGGACCACCTTCGTGCCTCGGCAGCCATGCAACAGCGTGTGACGGGCAAGGACAATATTGAAATCCTTTTCAATACCAACACAGTGGGGCTTTTCGGCGACAATGGCGTGGAGGGCGCACACCTTGTGCGCCACAAGGGCACCGACCATGAGGAAACGTTTGATGTGGCCATCGACGGCTTTTTCCTTGCCATAGGCCATCAGCCCAACACGGCTTTCCTTGCCGGCCAGGTGACTACCGATGCCCAGGGCTACATAGTGACCGCCGGTACCACCACAGCCACCAGTGTGCCGGGGGTGTTTGCTGCCGGCGATGTGGCCGACCCTCGTTACCGTCAGGCCATAGCGGCTGCCGGGTCGGGCTGCCGTGCGGCTCTTGATGCCGAAAAATATCTTGCCGGGCAGCAATAGGCTGCCACAGCAACTTCACTGCAATGGCGGAATGGCACACACGCTTGTGGTGTGGCTGTTCCGCCTTGCTGCGACTCCACTGCGTGTCACGCATGTCTGTCATCCCGCTCGCGCGTTTTTTCTTCTACAATCACCGTTTCTATTATGTCAGCATCTCGCAAATCAGCAGCAATGAAAGGGGGAAATTCCATCGATATGCTCCACGGCCCGTTGCTAATGAAAATTCTCATGTTCAGCCTGCCGCTTGCGGCAAGCAGTGTGCTCCAGCAACTGTTCAACTCGGTAGACGTGGCAGTGGTGGGGCACTTTGTGGGTAGTAAAGCTTTGGCGGCAGTAGGCAGCAACTCGCCTGTCATAAGCCTGCTCATCAATCTGTTTATCGGTGTGTCGATGGGTGCCAATTCGGTAATCTCAAACCATATTGGGCGTGGTGATGCCGACAGCGTGCGCCAGGCCGTGAGCACCACCATAGTTGTGGCGCTGGCAAGCGGTGTGTTTCTCATGGTGCTTGGTGTGGCGGTGGCGCGACCCATACTCGAGCTGATGGGTACGCCTGACGATGTGCTCGACATGGCTGTGCTTTATTTGCGCATATATTTTCTGGGGATGCCGTTTTTCATGCTGTTCAACTTTTGTTCGGCAATAATGCGGAGCACGGGCGACACCCGTCGTCCGCTCTATATCCTTATGGTGGCCGGTGTGGTCAACACCGTTCTCAACCTTGTGCTGGTGTTGTGCTTCGGCTTGGGGATAGAGGGGGTGGCCATTGCCACCGGCATCGCCAATGCGGTGAGTGCCGCCGTGATATTGCGGATGCTGCTACGCGAGGACGAGCCGTTGCAGCTGCATTTGCGCTCGCTCAAGGTCTACCGTCCGCAGCTGCGCCGTATGCTTCGCATAGGCGTCCCGGCAGGCGTTCAGGGCATGGTGTTCTCGCTCAGCAACGTGTTTGTGCAGTCAACCATCAATAGCTATGGGGCCGATGCCATAGCAGGCTCGGCTGCGGCGCTCAATTTCGAGTTCTATTGTTATTTCGTGATAGCGGCGTTTAATGGTGCCGCCATCAGTTTCATTGGACAGAACTATGGCGCAGGGCTCACGTCGAGGGTGCGCCGTGTGTTCTTCATCTGCATGTCGATGAGTGTGGCTTGCTGCGCGGCGCTTAACCTTACGTTCACCTTTGGGCACGATTTCTTTCTCGGGTTGTTCTCGTCCGACCCTTCAGTCAAGGCCTACGGCAGCATGCGCATGCACTTGGTGCTCATGTTCCAGTGGCTGGCTTGCAGTTATGAGGTGGCTGGGGCGTCGATGCGCGGCATGGGCAAGTCGGTCACTCCTGCAGTCATGACTGTAGTGGGCACCTGCATGCTGCGCGTGGCGTGGGTGTATGCCGTGTGCCCGGTGTGGCATGGCTTCGACGTGCTCATGACGGTCTATCCCGTGTCGTGGACGGTGACTGGCATAATGGTGCTTTGCGCCTATGCGGCCGCCATGCGCAAGTGTGCCCGCCACGGTGTCACTGCTGCTTGACGTCGGTGCCGCTCTGGGCTGCCACTTCTTGGGCCCGGCTCTTGCTCATAGTCACCAAGGCCACACCGCCGAAAATCATTATCACGGCAATTCCTTTCACCACGTTGAATTTGTCGAGGCCCATCACCACGGTCACTATGCAGGCCACCACGGGCTGCACATAGTTGTACATTCCGGCCACGGTGGGGCGTAGGTTCTTTTGTCCCACCACTATAAGCATGTAGCTCACAAAGGTGGCCATCACCACAATAAAGGCTATTGCGGCCAAGTCGGTCGTGCCGAGTCCGGCCCAGTTGGCGGCGGTTAGGGGGCGATACGAGAATGGCAGTGTGCAGATGAACGAGTAGGTGAACATCCACTTCATAATGGTCACAAGCGAATACTTTGAAATGAAATTCTTGAAAAGCACCAGATATGACGCGTAGCTCAGCTGTGCAAACAGCACAAGCAGGTCGCCTGCTATGTGGCTCGAGTTGCTTGACGCGGTAGAGGCTGAGCTGCTGCCTAATATCAGCATCAGCGCACCGCCGGCGCCCAGGGCTATACCCATCACTTTTTTGCCCGTAATGGGCTCTTTCAGAAAGAATGCCGCCAGCATCATGGCCCACAGCGGCATGCTGGTGGTGATTATGCTCGCATCGGCCGGCGACGACAGTCCCACGCCCAGAATGAAGCTGCCCTGGTTGAATACAATGGCCAGCAGCGAGGCCGCAAACAGCCTGGCCATGTCGTGCGAGGTCACGTGCTCGGGCTTTTGAAACATCGACAGAAGCCAAAACAGCAACATTGCGCCGAATATGCGCAAGTCGGTCATAATAATCGGTGTGACGATTCCGCCTGCCATCACTATCTTGGCCAGCGGCGACATGAGTCCCCAACTCACGTTGGCAAGCAGCATCGCCCCATGTCCTTTAACACTTGAATTTCCCATGTTTTGCTATATGCTTAATTGTTGAAAAACGGTGCAAAATTAGCAATAATCACACAAACGGGGAAATTATGCGGCTTTGATGCCAAATTTTATTTGAAATCGTGATTGAGCTAAGAAAAATATCGTATCTTTGGAGATAAAGTAATACACGATTGTTCTGTAATGAAATACTTGACTTTACCCCATAGCGCCACACGGCCTCTGCCGTTCTACTTGGCAATGGAGGAGTATGCCGCCCGCATAATCGGCAACGACGACATCTTCTTCATGTGGCAAGTGGAGCCGACTGTTATTTTTGGGCGTAATCAGCTCATTGAGAACGAAGTGAATCTAGACTACTGCCGCGCTCACGGCATCAGCACTTACAGGCGCAAAAGCGGTGGCGGATGCGTCTATGCCGACATGAGCAACATCATGTTCTCCTACATCACGCGCAGCGACAATGTGCAACTCACCTATGCCGCCTACACCCAGGCAGTGGTAGCCATGCTCAAGGGCTTGGGCCTCAATGCCTCCGACACCAGTCGCAACGATGTGCTCGTCGATGGGCTCAAGGTGTCGGGTAATGCCTTCTACCACTTGCCCGGACGCAGCATAGTGCACGGCACCATGCTCTACGATACCGACATGGACAACATGATCAATGCCATCACGCCATCGACGGCAAAACTCAAATCGAAGGGGGTGCAGTCGGTGCGTAACCGTATCACCACGCTCAACCGCTACCTCGACATCAGCATCGACGAGTTCAAGGCCTATGTGCGGCGCACCATGTGCGACGGCGAGATATCCCTTGGCGACAGCGACGTGGAGGCCATTGAGCAGATAATGCAGTCGTATCTAAAGCCTGAGTTCATCATGGGAAGCAATCCACGCTGCAACGTCAGGCGCACGCGCCACATCGACGGCGTGGGTGAGTTCTCGGTAGCCATCGAGATTAACCACAACATCATTAAGCGCATCGACGTGGCAGGCGATTATTTCTTGCTCGGCGACATCGACACAGCCATTGTGAGAAGGCTCGAGGGTGTGCCCTATGAGCGGCAAGCGGTGGAGCGCGCCCTCGATGGGGTGGACCTCAATACGATAATAATGAACCTGGACAAACAAGTATTTATACACCTTTTATTTGATTGACAACTATGACAGAAAACAAGAAAACTTGCCTCTACGACAAGCACGTGGCTCTTGGAGCACTTATGAGCCCCTTTGGCGGATTTGACATGCCCATCCAGTATGCGGGCATAGTAGAGGAACACAACGCAGTGCGCACTGCTGTGGGTGTGTTTGATGTGTCTCACATGGGCGAGGTCGAGATAACCGGTCCCGAGGCTGAGAAATTCGTGAACCATATTTTTACCAACGACATCAAAGATGCCGAAAACGGCAAGATTTTCTATGGAATGATGCTTTATCCCGACGGTGGCACTGTCGACGACCTTTTGGTTTACAAAATGGCCGACAACGACTTCTTCCTCGTGATTAATGCTGCCAATATCGATAAGGACGTGGCATGGATCAATGAGCAGGCTCAAGGCTACGATGTTAAGGTCGACCACCAGAGCGACCGGTATGGACAGGTGGCCGTGCAGGGACCTGAGGCCGAAAAGGCCGTCGAGACTGTGCTGGGCATCAAGTGTGCCGAACTTGCTTTCTACACTTTCAAGACGGTGGACTACGATGGCGAGACCATCATCGTGAGCCGCACCGGCTACACCGGCGAGGATGGCTTCGAAATCTACGCAAGCCACAAGGCTATCCAGAAGATGTGGGATTTGCTCATTGCAGCCGGTGTGCAACCATGTGGTCTCGGATGCCGCGACACGCTGCGCTTCGAGGTGGGGCTCCCGCTCTATGGCGATGAGCTGAGTGCCGAGATATCACCCATCATGGCCGGATTGGGATTCTTTGTCAAGCTCGACAAGGAAGAGTTTATAGGCAAGGAAGCTGTGGCCAATCAAAAGGCTGAGGGTGTACCCATGAAGCTCGTGGGGCTGGAACTCGAAGGCAAGGCTATACCACGCCACGGCTACGATGTGGTCAATGAGGCCGGCGAGACCGTGGGTACTGTCACTACTGGCTACCACGCTATTTCGGTCGACAAGAGCATCGCAATGGCGCTCGTTAAGCCGGAGTATGCCCCGCTCGACACCAAGGTGAGTGTGCGCATCCGCAAGAAGACGTTCCCGGCTGTGGTGGTGAAGAAGAAATTCTACAAGAAAAGCTACAAGAAATAAATCAAATCATAAATCATATTTTTTAATATTCTAACACAAAAAAATCATAACTATGAGTAACGTAATTGAAGGCTTATACTATAGCGAATCACACGAGTATGTGAAAGTTGAAGGCGAATACGGATACATTGGCATCACTGACTATGCCCAAAAGGAACTGGGCAACGTGGTCTATGTCGATATGCCCGAAGTGGACGACGAAGTGGAGGCTGGCGAGGAATTCGGCGCAGTGGAGAGCGTGAAGGCCGCAAGCGACCTCAATTCACCCGTGAGTGGCACAGTGGTTGAGGTTAATGAGGACCTTGACGCCGAACCCGGACTCATCAACAAGGACGCCTATGCCAACTGGATTATCAAGGTGCGTCTGAGCGACGAGGCTGAACTCGAAAGCCTCATGAATGCCGATGCCTACACCAAATTCATCGGCGAGTGATCACCACATAATGCCATTAACCAATCTCAATTCATAGAACGCAATGACTTATAAATATTTTCCGCACACCGAGGCCGATGTCAACGAAATGCTGGCTGCGTGCGGCTTGAGCAAGCTTGCCGACCTTTACAGCGATGTGGAGCAAGACTTGCAGCTCAAGGCCGACTACGACTTGCCGCAGGCGATGAGCGAGGCCGAGGTGCGACGCTTCTTCGAGAAGCTGGGCAAGATGAACACTCCGCTCACTTGCTTCGCCGGAGCCGGCGTCCAGGATCACTACTCGCCATCGGTGGTGAGCAGTATTCTGCAACGCAGTGAGTTCCTTACCAGCTACACTCCCTATCAAGCCGAAATCTCGCAAGGCACTCTGCAATACATATTCGAGTACCAGAGCATGATGACTGCCCTCACCGGCATGGAGGTGAGCAACGCCTCGATGTACGACGGCTCAACCGCCACTGCCGAAGCCATGATGATGGCTGTGGCAAATGCGAAAAAACGCCCGCGTGTGCTGGTGTCGGCCACGGTCAACCCGGCTGTGCTGCGTGTGGTGAAGACCTATGCCGACTATCACGGTGTGGAGGTTGAAATGATTGCCGAGGACAATGGTGTGACCAGCCGTGCCGATTTCGAGGCCAAGGTGGGACGCGGCGATGCCGCAGGTGTCATAGTGTCCTCTCCCAACTACTACGGCATCCTTGAGGACTACACTGGTTGGGCCGACACTTGCCATGCCGCCAAGTCACTCTTCATCATGAACTGCAATGCGTCGGCCCTTGGCGTGATCAAGACTCCGGGCGAGTGGGGCGCTGATGTGGCTGTGGGCGACGGTCAAAGTCTTGGCATCCCCATGTGCTACGGCGGCCCCTATGTGGGCTTCATGTGCACCACCAAGAAACTCATACGCAAACTCCCGGGACGCATCGTGGGCGCCACCACCGACCTCGACGGCAAGCGCACTTTCGTGCTCACCCTCCAGGCCCGCGAGCAGCACATACGCCGCGAGAAGGCCACGAGCAACATCTGCTCCAACGAGAGTCTGATGGCTCTTTACGTCACCATCTACATGTCGCTCATGGGTAAACAGGGACTGCGAGAGGTGAATGAACTTGGCTACAGCGGCGCACATTACCTTGCCGATGCCTTGTGCGCTACCGGCAAGATGACTCTCGCATGGCCCGATGCTCCGTTCCTCAATGAGTTTGTGGTGAAGACTCAGCTCGATATCGATGCCTTGCTTGAGCGTTGCGCTGAGAACGGCATCCTTGCCGGAGTGAAGGTTGATGCCGACAAACTCATGATTTGCGTCACCGAAGCGCGCAGCAAGGACGAAATCGACCGTCTGGTGAATATAGTAAAAGAGTTTTAATTCCCCCTTATTAACAGCATAAGTAACAATGAACAACACTTATTACGGAAAACTTATATTCGAGCTCTCCAAGGAGGGCCGCAGGGGGTATTCGCTGCCTCGCAACGAGTTTGGCGGCAACTACGCTATCGGTCAGTTGCCCCAATCGCTTATGCGCGCCAGCGCCCCGGCTCTTCCCGAGGTCGATGAACTCACAGTGGTGCGTCACTACACCAACATGAGCAATAACAACTTTGGTGTCGACACCGGATTCTATCCGCTCGGGTCGTGCACCATGAAATACAATCCGAAAATCAACGAGGAGATTGCCGCCCTGCCGGCGTTCAACACGCTGCACCCGCTGCAACCTGCGGCCACAGTTCAGGGTGCGCTTGAGGTGTATGACGGCTTGCAGAAGAGCCTTGCCGAGATTTCGGGTCTGAGCCGGTTCACGCTCAACCCCTATGCCGGAGCCCACGGTGAGCTCACGGGCCTTATGGTGATGCGCCGCTACCACCGCAGCCGCAACGACGACAAGCGCATCAAGGTGCTTGTGCCCGATTCGGCCCACGGCACCAATCCCGCGAGTGCTGCCGTGTGCGGCCTCGATGTGGTGCAGGTCAAGAGTCTGGCCGACGGCACTGTGGATGTCGATGACTTGGCAACCAAGCTCGACGACACCATTGCCGGCATGATGATGACCAACCCCAACACACTGGGCATCTTTGAGCACGATATCGCCAAGATTGCCAAGATGGTGCACGAGTGCGGCGGCCTGATGTACTACGACGGAGCCAACCTCAACCCGATGCTGGGTAAGGTACGGCCGGGCGACATCGGTTTCGACATAATGCACATCAATCTGCACAAGACGTTCTCCACTCCTCACGGAGGTGGCGGTCCGGGTTCGGGCCCGGTGGGCGTGCGCAAGGGTCTCGAGCAGTTCCTGCCAAATCCGCAGGTGAAGCGCCAGGCCGACGGCTCTCTGTCTGTTGATTTCGGCGATGAGTCGCTTGGCTCTGTATCGCTGCATTTGGGCAACTTTGCCGTTATCTTGCGTGCCTACACCTATATCCTCACGCTTGGACGTGAGCATGTCAAGGAGGTCGGGCCGCTGGCCACGCTCAATGCCAACTATGTGAAGGAGCAGCTCAAGGACTGCTATGAGCTTCCGCTCACCGGTGTTTGCAAGCACGAGTTTGTGTTTGATGGCCTTAAGGACAAGAGCACCGGTGTGACCACTCTCGATGTGGCAAAGCGTCTGCTCGACTACGGTTATCACGCTCCCACCATCTATTTCCCGCTTCTGTTCCATGAGGCCATGATGATTGAGCCCACCGAGAGCGAGAGCAAGGAGACTCTCGACGCTTTCATCGGTGTCATGCGCAAGATAGCCGAAGAGGCCAAGAGCCAACCTGATGTGGTGAAGGGTGCGCCGCACAACACACCTGTGCGCCGTCTCGACGACACCAAGGCAGCCTTGCATCCGGTTGTCACGTGGGCCGATCTCCAGGCCGAAGGTTAACCAGTTAATATATCGGTTATGAACTATGATATCCTAATTATAGGTGCTGGCCCCGGCGGTTATGAAATGGCTGCCGAGGCTGCCCGCGAGGGGCTGAGTGTGGCCGTGGTCGAACGTGCCCATGTGGGAGGCACTTGCCTCAACGAGGGGTGTATCCCCACCAAGGCTCTCTGTCATTGTGCGCAAGTGTTGCGCACGGTGCGCGGGGCTTCGGCCTATGGCATCTCGTGCGGTGAGGTCACTGCCGACTACTCGGTTGCCGCAAGCCACAAGGCTTCGGTTGTCGACCAGTTGCGGCAGGGAGTCAAGGGGCTGCTTGGTGCACCTGGCATCACGCTCATCAGTGGCGAGGCCGAAATGGCCGATGCCCACACCGTGAAGGTGGGCGACCAGGAGTTTACTGCACGTAATGTGGTCATTGCCACAGGCAGCGAGCCGCGCAATCTGCCCATCCCGGGCGCCGATTTGGCTATGAGCAGCACCGATGCTCTTGCATTGACTGCCTTGCCCGAGTCGCTTTGCGTGATTGGCGGCGGTGTGATTGGCATGGAGTTTGCCGGCATTTTTGCCGCCTATGGTGTTGAGGTGACTGTGGTGGAATATTGCAAGGAGATTTTGCCGCCGTTTGACAAGGACGTGGCAAAACGCCTGCGCACAGTGCTCCAAAAGCAAGGTGTGAAGTTTTTCACGCAGGCTGCCGTCACTGCAATAGAGAAAGCCGATAGCGGCCTTGTGGTGTCTTTCGACCTCAAGGGTAAGCCGCAGCAGGTGAATTGCGAGGCTGCTTTGATGGCTGTGGGGCGCAAACCGGTGTTGCCGGCAGGTCTTGATAAGGTCGGTGTGATTGTGGGCCGCCGGGGCATCGATGTAGATGACCACATGCTCACGTCGGTTGCCGGGGTATATGCCATCGGCGACGTTAACGGCCGTTGCATGCTTGCCCATGCGGCCACGGCTCAGGGTATGGTCGCTTTGGCTCACATTATGGACAAACCGTGTGGCGTGAAGCTCGACATTGTGCCCAGTGCAGTGTTCACGCAGCCCGAGTTGTCGATGGTGGGCCTCACCGAGGAGCAGTGCAAGGCTCAGCAACTCGACGTTGCGGTAAAGAAGGGCTTCTTCCGCAGCAACGGCAAGGCTCTTTCGATGGATGAGACCGATGGCCTTGTTAAAATGGTGGTCGACAATGCCACTGGCGCTATTTTGGGCTGCCACATTTGCGGCCCGCATGCCAGCGACCTGATTCAAGAGGTGGTTACGGTGATGAATGCCGGATTGCCTGTGTCGACGCTTGCCGCTGCCATCCATGGGCACCCTACGCTCAGCGAGGCCGTGCTGGGAGTAGTCCGCCAGTTCGTATAGAAATTCAGTGGTTCACCGGCTTGCCGTCTTGATTGGCAATGACGTGAGCCTAAGCAAAAACAATAAGCGCCCTCACTGTCATTCAGCAGTGACGGGCGCTTTTCCTTAGGCTCTGTGCTCAGTGAGGCTCAGGCCCCCTGCAGGTCGCTTTCGAGCAGTTTGGCTGCTTGCTCCAGCAGCGAGATCGAGAAGCTGTCGGCAGTCTTTGCAATCTTTGTGGCAAGGGCTTGAAGCTCTTTGGCGCAGATGTCGCGCTCGGCCTTGTTGAGCAGGCCTTTGGCGGCTGCGTTCTTGCACAGCTTGTACATTGCGTTCACATAGAGGTTGAGCGATGTGGCATTGTTGCTCGATTTGGCGTTCTCAAGAATGTGCTGGCGGTAGAAACCAAACTTCTGCAGCACGTCGTCTGAGCTGTTGTCGTTGTCGGCATAACCTTTGCCGTTGATGATTATTTTTGAGATGTTGTAATTCTTGTCGCCAACGTTGATTGTGTCGTTGCCTAACACCGATGTGATTTTGCCGTCGCCGTCGATTATCATGGTCTTGCCGTTTTTGTCGTAGCGAATGGTCCCATTGCTGATTTTGAGCTTCCCATTCTTGTCTACCGATGGCATGCTGAATGTGAACGTACGCTCGTCGGCACTGGGTTTTTTGCCATACACTTTGGCCACGAACCCGGTGTAGGCTTCGTCATCGTCGTCATCGGTCCATTCAAGCACATAGCTGTAGCGGTAGTTGGCATCCGACGGGTCTTTATAGCACAGCACCCTCGAGTAGAAGTCATCGTCGCGGCCGGCAGTGATTGTGCCGCCTCCGGGCAATGCCACCGACACACGCTTGTAGTTGTCGGCATCCTTTTCTTGAAACACCGAGTAGTATGCGTTGTCCTTCCCGGCCTTGAAGGCCTTCTCCAACTGTGTGACCAGCTTCTTGTCTTTCTTGGGTATGGTGAAGTCATACCGGTAGTAGTACACGGTCTTGTTGCTGGTGTCTTCTACAGTAGTGGATGCGCTGCTCGTTGTCACTGCGTTTGAGTCCTTTACTCGGTCAATGGCACTCTCTATGTCGGCATTTTGGGCGGTTGCCGGCGCTGATGCTGCAACGGCCATTGTCATTACAGCGATTGCTGTGCTTAAAATGTGTTTCATTATTCTTATGTTTTTTTTGTTCCGTGTTTTTTGTGTCGTTTTTATCAGGGTTAGTATAATTCGCCTTGATCATCATCATCATTGTCGTTTTGCATAGCCAAGGCAGCTCCCTGCTCAATCAGCATTGTGGCGCGGGTGGCATCCTGTATTTGCCTCACTTGGTTGAGCCAGTCGTTGTAGTCGGCTTGCGCCATCATGTGGCACAGCTCCATTTCGCCGTCGATCTTTTCGGTTGCAATGCTGTCGTGATATGCCTTGATGGTGTGGGCTGTGGCTTTGTGGATTTTTTTCGGCGCAGTGCGCTGTGTGGCATGTACCATGGTTGCGGCTATTGATGCATCGGCGACGCTTGCGGCCGATGACTTGGTGGGTGTGGAGGCAGTGACCAGTGCCGACTGCGGTGCGGCAATCTCACTGTCGTTGCCCGTGTGTAGCACCACATTTACCACCAGGGCAACCACTATGGCCGCTGCAGCCCACCATGCCGTGTGCCGCAAGCCCACTATGGCGCCAAGTCGCCATTGACGGCTTGACTCCTGAGGCGATGGGTGGACATTGTCGCCATACAGTGGCATTCCGGCATCGAAATATGCCATCATAGCTTTGTAGTCGGCCCATTCGTCGGGCACGTTGTGTGTGGCAAAGTATGTACTTAGCTCGGCCTCCTCATCGAGGGTCGTTTTCCCTTCTATAAACAGGTCGAGCAGGTGTGAGATGTGTCTTATTTCGTCGTCATGCATAGCACTTTGTCCTTTGGTGTTCTGTAATATTGCCATTGATTTATAAGTCGCCGTTGGCGCGGCGCTTTTTAATTTCATCAAGCATTTTGCGGCGTGCTCTTGCCAGCAATGTGCTCACCGATGTCTCGCCTATGCCTAGCAGTCGTGCTATTTCGGCATTGGAGCGATGTTCCACTTGCCGCATCATCAGCACGCTGTGCTGTGTGCTGGGCAACGCGTCAATGATGGCTTCCACTTGGGACACGCTTTCGCGCTCTTCGATGCGTTCCTGTGGTGTGGGTTGTCCGCTCAGTGCGTCGGCCTCTATGGCCAGTGAGTGCTTTGCGCGCAGGGAGCTCACGGTCAGGTTTCTCGCTATCACCGATGCCAGTGCGTCGACCGACCGGTAGCGGTCGAGTTGATCGCGCATCGACCACAGCTTGAGCATCACGTCTTGTGCCGTGTCTTCGGCCTCGTCGCCTGTGGCGCCGTACCGGCAGCATGCAGCCAATGCCGTTTGCCGCAGGTGCGGCGCCATATGCTCAAATGTGGTTTCGTCCATCTTTTTGCGTTTTTATTATCAAGACGCAAATAAAGCCTATTTTCAAACAATGCCCAACGATTTTCTCTTGATTTTTTTTCCCGCTTGTCTGTGTCACGCAAGCAATTGCCTTTTTGGGTGGGGCAAGCGTATGTTGTACTTGTTGTGCGGCAAAAAAAGTGCCATCGGCACTGCCTCCCTTGTGTCTAGTGAGTGGCTGGGCCGATGGCTGTGGGTGAGTGGCGTGGCTGATTGCTATTTGCCCATCGAGATGCGCCAATTGCCGTCTTTGGCGAGATGCAGGCGCACGCTTTCGTTGGTGGAATCGGCTTTCTCATAGCCTATGCGCATTTTCACCACGGCATTGCTGTCGTTCACTTCTTCCGACACCACTTGGTAGCCGGTGATTTTCCCTTTTTTCTTCACCGACTCCTCGTATTTACCCTTTAGCAGGGCTGCTGTGGTTTCTTGGTGGGCTTTCAGCTCGTCGCTGCTCAGCGTGTCGTTGTAATACACCAGCTTGCTATAGCCGTTGTAGTCTCCGTTTTTCAGGCATTCAACCGATTTTTCGGCCACGTCCTTGGGGGTCTTGGCGCCTCCGCCGCAGCTTGCGGCAACAGTGGCGACAACTGCGATGGCCAGTAGATACATTAACTTTCTCATAGATTTGGCTTTTTTGTTTAGGTGAATAAATCAGAATGTATACTTGGATTTAAGTAATGCGGCTTTGTGAAAGTCCGATGGGAGCCAGCACCGTGTGTGCAGCCCTGGCAGGTTGATGTCGTGCGAGGGTGCGCCCACCACGTCGGCCCCGGCGTTGTGGTAGGCGTGTGCCACCAGTTCGGTGCAATACATCTGTGATGTGTCGCTGGAGTCATAGTCGTGGTCGAACGCCGTGCCGCGCCTGTAGGTGGCCATGGCGCTTTGTGCCGCACGCCGGCCCGCTTTGGCGTCGGTCGGGCGGTACACTGCGCCGCGCACGGCATATATTGAGTTGAAAAACTTTTCAGGCTTGTCAAGTTTCACGCGGTCGATATCGCCCGCGAAGTCGGGCTCACCTGGCACTGCGTGCACTATCATCAGTGTGCCGCACGAATCGGCCACAATGCCTATGTGTGAATATTGCCCGTCGCGGTCGGCGGCGGCCACTGCATGGCTGGTGATGCCGCTTCCCATGCGTAGCACCACATCGCCCTCGCGCAACTGCGTGCCCTGTGGCATTATGCAGTGTGGGGTGTCGGTGCTGTCGTGGCTTGAGCATGCTGCCAAGCAAAGCAGCACGATGCCTGTGAGCAGTGTGTGGGTAGCAATTCTATTCATAGGTCTTATGCCTTATGTGACCATGGTCCGTTTTTGGCTCGTATTTTTGCAAAGCTAATGATAAAAAGCCAATTACGCAATACCCACAAGCGGAAAAATGCAATGTGTGGCACGGCAATGCAAAGTGTTTTTTGGCCGAATGGCTCAGGCTTCTATTTCCTACCCTGGCCCTTGCCGCTGTTGCGCCGCTTGCCGCCATTGTCGGCACGTCGTCCCTTTCCGGTGTGCTTGTCATCGCGGTTGACGCCCAGGTAGCCCACTCCGTGCGGATAAAGCTCGGTGAGCAGGTCGGTGCGGTGCATGCGGCGAAGTGACTGCACTATGTCGCGTTTGTAGTCGTTCTCATACCAGAAGAAGTATTTGCGTTGGGCAAGCTTCTCTTCTGGCGTGTGGGCCGTGTACACTGGCTGCAGCGTGTAGGGGTGAAGTCCGGTGTAGTAGGCTTCGGTCGACACAGTCATTGGGGTTGGAGTGAAGTCTTGCACTTGCTCGAGGTGGAAATTCAGCCCTTTGGTGATCACGGCCAGCTCTGCCATGTCGGCCTCATGGCATCCGGGATGTGATGAGATGAAGTAGGGTATCAGCTGCTCTTTGAGGCCGTATTGCTCGTTCACCCGGTCGAAAATGCGCTTGAACTGCCTGAACAGTTCAAATGGCGGCTTGCGCATCATCATCAGCACGTCGGCGCTTGTGTGCTCGGGGGCCACTTTAAGGCGGCCCGACACGTGAAGGCGTATCAGTTCCTCGCAATACTGGCTGTTCACGGCATCGATGCCGGCATCGCCGGTGCGGTGCATGGCCAGATCGTAGCGCACGCCGCTGCCCACAAATGATTTTTTCACCAGCGGGTTGCTGTCCACGCTGTGGTATATGTCGAGCAGTGCGCTGTGGTCGGTGTTGAGGTTGGGGCATGGCTTGGGGTGCAGACACGACGGCCGGGCGCATCGCTTGCAGCGGTCGAGGTCGCGGCCGTGCAGGGCATACATGTTGGCGCTTGGGCCGCCCAGGTCGCTGATGTAGCCCTTGAAGTCGTCCATGTGCACCACTTGGTCCACTTCGCGCAGAATGCTGCGCTTGCTCCGCGATGCTATGAATTTGCCTTGATGGGCGCTGATGGTGCAGAATGCGCATCCGCCAAAGCAACCGCGGTGCATGTTCACCGAGTGGCGTATCATCTCATAGGCCGGAATGCGCTTGGCGCCGTAGCGTGGGTGTGGCAGGCGTGTGTATGGCAGGTCGAAAGATGCGTCGATTTCTTCGGTGGTCATGGGCGGGTTGGTGCGGTTGACCTTGATGGCTATGTCGCCTGTGCGCTGCCACAGGTCGCGGCCGTTCCAGCGGTTGCTCTCCACTTCCACGCTCTTGAAGTTCTCGGCCTGGTCGCGCTTCGACCGCAGGCAGTCGTCATAGGAGTGCAGCACCACGCACTGCTCGCTTGTGGCCCCGGGCATCTCGTCGGGCGGGCGCCGCACCACAGTCTGCGGTATGTCGGTCAGTTCGTCGATGCTGTGGCCTGCGTTAAGGGCATCTGCAATTTCCACAATGGGCTTTTCGCCCATGCCATAGATGATGATGTCGGCAGGACTGTCGGCAAGTATCGACGGCCGCAGGCGGTCTTGCCAGTAGTCGTAGTGGGCCACGCGCCGCAGCGATGCCTCAATGCCGCCGGCCACTACCGGCACGTCGGGGAACAGCCGCTTCAGTGCCTCGGCATACACGATGGTGGGGTAGTCGGGGCGCTGCCCGGCGCGTGAATCGGGGGTGTAGGCGTCATCGCTGCGCCGCCGGCGGTTGGCGGTGTAGTGGTTCACCATCGAGTCCATGGCTCCGGCGCTTATGGCGAAAAACAGCCGCGGCTTGCCCAGTTTCGAGAAGTCTCGCAAGTCGTCGCGCCAGTTGGGCTGGGGCACAATGGCCACGTTGTAGCCGTGTGCCTCAAGGGTGCGGCCAATCACGGCGGTGCCCATCGACGGGTGGTCGATATAGGCATCGCCCGAGAAGAATATCACATCGATGTGGTCCCACCCCAGGTGCTCAATCTCTTTCTTGGTGGTGGGAAGCCACTGGAGGTCGATGTGGTGGCTGTGGGTCTTGCTGTGCTGTCGGGTGTCGTTGTTCTTGCTCATTTGGCTGGTTGCTCTTTCATTTTGTCGAGGCGGTCTTGAAGTTTCAGCATCTCGTCGCGGTATTGTGCCGCTTCGATGAAGTCCATGCGCTTCGAGGCGTCGACCATCTGCTCGCGCAGCCTGTCGATGGCTTTTTCGAGGCTGGCTGGCTTCATGTAGGCCACTACGGGGTCGGCGGCAATGCCCGAGGTCTTGTTGAACTCGGCCTCGCACTGACGTTGAAGCGACGAGTAGTCGTCCACGTTGTTCTCATATTTGCGGGCGTGCTTCACACCGGTATCGCTTTGGGCAATGTCGGTGTCGACGCCTATTATCGAATTGCGAGTCTTGACTATTGCTTGCGGCGTGATGTCGTGCTCTGCATTGTATTTGAGTTGTATCGTGCGGCGGCGGTCGGTCTCGTCGATGGTGCGCTGCATCGATTCGGTAATCTTGTCGGCATACATGATCACCTCGCCGTTGAGGTTGCGGGCGGCGCGGCCTGCCGTCTGGGTGAGGGATCGGTGCGACCGCAGGAATCCCTCCTTGTCGGCGTCGAGAATGGCCACAAGCGACACTTCGGGCAGGTCGAGGCCCTCGCGCAACAGGTTCACTCCCACAAGCACGTCGATGCTGCCGGCTCGCAGGTCGTCGAGTATCTGTATGCGATCGATGGTCTCCACGTCGCTGTGCATGTAGGCGCACTTGATGCCTATTTTCGCAAGATAGTCGGTCAGCTCTTCGGCCATACGCTTGGTTAGGGTGGTCACCAGTGTGCGTTGGTGCAACTCCACTCGCTTCTGTATCTCTTCGGTCAGGTCGTCGATTTGCTTCAGGCTCGGGCGCACGGTAATCTTCGGGTCGAGCAGTCCGGTGGGCCTTATCACCTGCTCCACCACCACGCCTTCGCTCTTCTCGAGCTCGTAGTCGGCAGGTGTGGCGCTCACATATATCGTCTGGTGGGTTAGCTGCTCAAACTCCTCGAAGCGCAACGGACGGTTGTCGCGTGCCGCATCGAGGCGGAAACCGTATTCCACAAGGGTGCTTTTGCGGCTTTGGTCGCCGCCATACATAGCCCGCACTTGCGGAATGGTGGCGTGGCTCTCGTCAATTATTGTCAGGAAATCCTTGGGCATGTAGTCGAGCAGGCAGTAGGGACGCATGCCCGGCTCGCGGCCGTCGAAGTAGCGCGAGTAGTTCTCAATGCCTGAGCAGTAGCCCACCTCGCGTATCATCTCGAGGTCGTAGGTCACCCGCTCATAAAGGCGCTTGGCCTCGGCATGGCGGCCCTCACGCCTGAACATCTCCACTTGTGTGCCCAGGTCGACGTCGATTTTGCCCAATGCTCCGGCCATTTTCTCTTTAGTGGTGACAAACACGTTGGCAGGAAATATGCGAAATCCCTCCACGTCCTCACGCGGCATCTGTGTCACGGTGTCGAGCACTTGCATCTGTTCCACCTCGTTGCCCCAGAAAATCACGCGAAGCATGATTTCCTCGTCGGCCAGGAATATGTCGACGGTGTCGCCTTTCACCCTGAAGTTGCCTGGCTGAAGGTCGACCTCGTTGCGCGAGTATAACGCATCGACCAACTTGCGCAGGAATGTGTCACGCCCTATGGTGTCGCCCACCCTGATGTGGATGGTGTTGGCCTCGATGTCGCTGGGGTTGCCCATGCCGTAAAGGCACGACACGCTCGACACCACAACCACGTCGCGGCGGCCCGAGAGCAGCGCGGTGACGGTGCTCAGTCGCAGCCGCTCAATCTCATCGTTGATCATCAGGTCTTTTTCGATGTATTTGTCCACGGCCGGAATGTAGGCCTCGGGCTGGTAGTAGTCGTAATACGACACAAAGTATTGCACCGAGTTCTCGGGGAAAAAACTCTTGAACTCGGCATAGAGCTGTGCCGCCAGGGTCTTGTTGTGCGACAGTATCAGTGTGGGACGGCCGGTACGGGCTATCACGTTGGCCATAGTGAACGTCTTGCCTGAGCCTGTCACGCCTTGGAGGGTCTGGTAAGGCACGCCCTGGGCCACACCCTCGCAGAGGGCGTCGATGGCTTGGGGCTGGTCGCCTGTGGGGGCGTATGCCGAGTGTAACTTGAAATCCATGATTCTTGTGTGCGTGTTTGGGGTTGCAATCAGCAAAGTTACTGAAAACTCCGCTTATCTCCGCCCAAAGGACGCAATAATGCCCCAAAAAGTTTTTCCCTTTGCTTCGGAGAAGAAAACTGTTTGGGGCAATATTGTGGTGTGCCTTGCCGTGGCCTGATGTGGCTTGTAGCTGGGCTTTTATTCTTTCGCTAGGCAGGCGTCGAGGGCTTTCTCGATGGCCTCACGGTCCATGTTCTGACCTATGAACACAAGCTTCTGCATACGGTCGCCATACTTTGGATCCCAGTCGCGTAGCACGCCGGGATTCTGCTTCGAGAACTCGGCAAACTCGTCGGCAGGCATCGTGGCATACCAGTTGCCGGCATTGCGCATCGAAATCTGTTTGCCCGACTGCTCAAACACGTAGCAGCGGTCGGTTTCGCCCTTGAAGTAGCACATGCCCTTGCAGCGAATCACGCTCTTGGGCCACTTGCGGGCCACAAACTGGTCAAATTCCACCATGTCCATCGGCTCGCGGCGGTAATACACGAATGTGCCAATGCCATATTCCAGCGCTTCGCCTTCCTCTTCGTTCTCCAGGTCGTCCTCGTCGGCCTCCATAGCTTCAATCCAGCGGGCCGAGGTGGCCACGCGGTCGAAGTCGAAGAGCCCGGTGTTGAGCAGCTTGTCGAGTTCCACGTCACCATAGTCACACGGCACGATTTCGGCCTGTGGCTGAATTTCGTGCAATATCACCTTGATGCGGTCGAGCTCCTCGGGGGTGACTTCGCTTGCCTTGTTGAGCAGTATCATGTTGCAGAACTCAACCTGCTGAATCACAAGGCTTGCAAGGTCGTCTTCGCCCAAATTCTTGCGCTGCAGGTCTTTGCCCTCGGCAAACTCGTCGCGCAGGCGTAGGGCGTCGCACACTGTCACTATGGCATCGAGCTTGGCACGGCCGTTTTGGGCCAGATTGGGGTACATTTGCGGATACACGCTGATGGTCTGTGCAATAGGGGCAGGCTCGCAGATGCCGCTTGCCTCTATCACTATGTAGTCGAAACGTTTTTGCGACACTATGTCGCTCAACTGCTGCACCAGGTCCATCTTCAGCGTGCAGCATATGCATCCGTTCTGCAGAGGGACCAGGCTCTCGTCGCCTTTGCCCACAACACCGCCTTGCTCAATGAGGCTTGCGTCGATGTTAACCTCGCCTATGTCGTTGACAATCACGGCAAACTTGATGCCCTTGTTGTTGGTGAGAATGCGGTTGAGCAATGTGGTTTTGCCGCTGCCCAGATATCCTGTGAGCAACAGCACCGGAGTTTCGTTGATGTTCATTATCGTTATTTTTTTGTTCCCCCCCCCCCCCCCCCCCCCCCCCCCCCCCCCCCCCCCCCCCCCCCCCCCCC
>CAVFVP010000008.1:46560-52334 GCA_963625945.1 Agathobacter rectalis
TGTGAGCAACAGCACCGGAGTTTCGTTGATGTTCATTATCGTTATTTTTTTGTTTTGAGTTTTTATTCTCTTTATTGGTCTGCCAAGCAAAAAGTGTGCCGCGTGAGTCCGGGTGCTGACTCAATGTCAGTAGCCAACCACGATGGTGCGGCAAAGCCAGGATGCCGTGGCTCACGCTTGTGTGGCGTGGTGTGGGCAACCTGGCTTTGGCTTTATTGATGTTGTGCCGGTGGTGATCCGGCATTGTGGGGCAGCGGAGGGTTACTTGTTGGGTTTGAGCCAGTGGTCAAACCACTTGAAGAATTCGCGTTGCCACATCACTGAGTTTTGCGGCTTCACAATCCAGTGGTTCTCGCTCGGGAACGACACGAACCGTGCCGGTAGGCCTTTAAGCTTGGCGGCATTGAATGCCTGCATTCCTTGGGTGAACGAGATGCGGTAGTCTTTCTCGCCCACAGTCACCATGATGGGGCTGTTCCAGTTTTGCACAAACTTGTGGGGATCGGCAGTCTTGAATGTGTTCTGGGCTGCTGCGTTGTCGAGGTCCCAGAATGCGCCGCCCATATCCCAGTTGGCAAACCACATCTCTTCGGTCTCGAGATACTGGGCCTCGAGGTTGAAGATGCCGGCATGAGCCAGGAAGCACGCAAAGCGCTTGTCCTGGTTGTGACCTGCGAGCCAGTAGGTGCTGTAGCCGCCGTAGCTGGCTCCGGTGCAGCCTATGTGCTCACTGTCGACGTAGGGGAACTGCTTCATGTAGTCGACTGCGCTCATGTAGTCTTTCATGTTCTGGCCGCCGTAGTCTTTTGATATCTGCTCATTCCATGCAGTTCCGAATCCGGGTAGGCCGCGGCGGTTGGGGGCAATCACTATGTAGCCGTTGGCAGCCATAAGGCGCAGGTTCCAGCGGTAGCTCCAGAATTGGCTCACCGGCGATTGTGGGCCGCCTTCGCAGAAGAGCAGTGCCGGATATTTCTTGCTGGCGTCGAAATTAGGCGGAAGCAGCACCCAAGTGGCCATCTGCTTGCCGTCGGTGGTTGTCACCATGCGCTTTTCTACCGTGATGTCGGCAAGCTGGCTCATGATGTCGTCGTTCACGCTGGTGATGCGCTGGGGCTCTTTGCCGGGCTTTGCCACCACATACAGCTCGTCGGGCTGCTTCATGGAGTGGCGCATGGTGAGCAGGCCTGCCTTGCCGGCTGGCACGATTGCTGCATAGTCGCATTGGCCGTCGGCCACGGTCTCAACCTTGCGTGTGGCCACGTTGATGCGGAAAATTGGCTCGGTTCCCTGGTACGGGGCTATGAAGTAGATGAATTTCTCATCGTCCGACCATGCAATGGCGTCGGCCGTGTAGTCCCAGTCTACGGTGATGTCTTGCTTGACGCCGGTGGCCAGGTCCATAACCATTATCCGGTTCTTGTCGGCTTCATAGCCGTCGCGCTCCATCGACAGCCATGCCAGTTTGCGGCCACTCTTGGAAAACACCGGGTAGGTGTCGTAGCCCAGGTTGCCGTCGGTGAGGTTTTTCACTGTCTTGCCGCTGGCCACATCCCACAGGTAGAGGTCGCTGTTGGTCGAGATGGCGTATTCTTTGCCGGTCTTTTTGCGGCACACATACACGAGGCTCTTGCCGTCGGGCGCCCACGCCAGCGACTCGACTCCGCCCCAAGGCTTCATCGGGCTCTCGAAAGGCTCTCCCTCGAGCACGTCGTGCAGGTTGGTTACCGCATTGCCGTCGAAGTCGCCCACAAAGGGGTGGGGCACAGTGCTCACCCATTCGTCCCAGTGGCGGTACATCAGGTCGTCGATGATGCGGCCGTCGGCCTTCTTCAGGTCGGGATACACGTCTTGTGCGGTTTCGCCATACTTCACTTGGCTTATCACCACTATTTTCTTCTGATCGTCGCTCAGCTTGAAGCCGTCCACACCGTCTTTCACCGAACTGGCCTGCTTGCGGTCGGTGCCGTCGGCGTTCATGGTCCACACCTGGTAGTTGCTGTCGGCGTCGGGATATATGAATGCGATGCGCCGGCCGCCGTCGATCCACACGGCGTTTTGCTCCGAGCTTTTAGTGCGTGTGAGCTGGCGCGCGTTCTTGCCGTCGATGTCAACCACCCACAGCTCGCGGTTACTCTTGTTCTGTTCCACGCTGGGGTAGCTCACTCCGTAGAGCACGCGTTTGCCGTCGGGCGACAGCTGTGGGTCGCTCAAGCGGCCGAGCGCGTTAAGCAGCTCGGGTGTGAATTGACCGTTTTCCACCTTCACCACCGGCTTTTCGATGATGGGTGCGTCGTCGGCGGCCGTGGCCTGCAGGCCCGATGCAGCCGTCAGAGCCATTAACGAAGCCATAACAGTTTGCTTTAAATAGTCCATAATTTTGACTTTGTTTTTTATATTGTTTTTTTTGGAATTTTCACGGCAAAATTACCATAATCGGCCATTTCAGCCAAAAAAAGCACAGAAAAATGCCGTAACACACCTCTTTCACATATAAATAATATAGAGGCGTCGCTCTGCATATGCATGCCTTGCACGCCGTGGCTTTAACGTGAAACGAGGCAACTGTGTGTGCTTGCCAAAATGAATTAATATCGTGCACTTTGTGTGTCAAAAAATGCAAATGAGGCCGTAAATAGAGAAAAAATGGATTTTTTTTCCGATTTTAGGATATAAATTAGTAAATTTGCAATCTGCATTTCGAGTTGTGCGCTTGCCGTGACAGGCGGTTGCTTGCAATGCAGGTAGTTTTAAAATTTTCTACAAAGACAAAAGATGAAGCTATTACAAGCTAAATTAGCAAAGTACCAAGAGCCGCAAAAGGCCAAAGCATTAGGCATATACCCTTATTTCAGGGCAATCGCAAGCGAACAAGACACCGAAGTGATAATCAACGGCAAGAAAGTGCTGATGTTCGGTTCCAATTGTTACACCGGCCTTGTTAACCATCCTAAAATCAAAGAAGCAGCCATAAAAGCTGTAGAGAAATATGGCACAGGCTGTGCGGGCTCTCCGTTCCTTAATGGCACACTCGACATTCACAAGCATCTCGAGAAGCGCCTGGCCGAATTCGAAGGCAAGGAAGACGCCATGATCTACTCTACCGGTTTCGGCGTTAACCTGGGTGTGGTGTCGACCCTCACCGGTCGTGAAGACTACATCATCTGCGACGAGCAAGATCATGCCTCTATTATCGAAGGCCGCCGTCTCTCGTTCTCCAACTCATTGAAATATAAGCACAACGATATGGCATCGCTTGAGGCTCAGCTCAAAAAGTGCGAGCCCGACCGCGTGAAACTCATTGTCACCGACGGCGTGTTCTCGATGGAGGGCGATGTGTGCAACCTCCCCGACATCGTTGACCTTGCGCACAAGTACAACGCAAGCATCATGGTCGACGAGGCCCACGGCATTGGCGTGTTTGGTGAGGGCGGACGTGGTGTGTGCCACCATTTTGGCCTGGCCGATGAGGTCGACCTGATTATGGGCACGTTCAGCAAGTCGTTTGCCTCGCTTGGCGGCTTTATTGCCACCGATAGCGTGATCACCAACTTCCTGCGCCACCACTCACGCTCCTATATATTCACAGCCAGCATCACTCCCGCCTCTACGGCTGCGGTTGAGGCTGCTCTTGATATCATGGAGACTGAGCCCGAACGTCAGGCACACTTGTGGGAAATCACCCGTTATGCTCTCGACGGCTTCCGCGAGATGGGATGCGAGATTGGCCACACCGAAACTCCAATCATCCCGCTTTTCATTCGCGACAACAACAAGACGTTTGCAATAACCACAGCCTTGTTCAACGAAGGCATTTTCGTTAATCCCGTGGTGTCGCCTGCTGTGGCTCCCAACGACACGCTCATCCGTTTCAGCCTGATGGCCACGCACACAAAGGATCAAGTGACTATAGCCCTCGAAAAAATACGTAAAGTGTTCCGCGCCTATGATGTTATCTCGTAGTATGCCAGTCGTTTAGACGTATTGAAAAAACATATGGCCACCGCAATCAGCGGTGGCTTTTTTTATGCCTGAAATTTGCACAATAAAAATAAATTACACGGCCAGAAAAAAACTTGTGCAAAATGTGATGCAGTAGTGTTTTTTTAGTAATTTCGCACACAGTATTGGTTAATGACAACATCATAAAACAGCATTATATGATCTATAAATTTCTTGTCGGCTCAGAGGAAGCCGAGAATTTCAAGTTAGAGATTGTAATTGACTCTCAAGATACATTTTTGCGGTTGCGCAACACCATTCTCGACGCTGCCGGATATTCCAGAAACCAGTTGGACTCATTCTACATATGTGACGATGATTGGGAAAAGGAGAAAGAAGTGACCTATATCGACATGGACACCGATTCCGATGAAGACGTGTGGATAATGGATGAGACTCCTCTCGATGAGCTTTTGGAAGACGAGGGGCAGAAACTCAAATTCGTGTTCGATTACGAAAGCGAGCGCTACTTCTTCATGGTGCTCAAGGAAACCGTGCCCGGCCGCAAGCTGCACGACCCCCTGTGCCAGCGCAAGGAGGGCAAAGCGCCGAGCGAGACGATCTCCGACCCGTTTGCCTCTATGGCACGCGCTCCGAAGCCCGCTGCTCCTCAGACTCTCGATGAGTTCGACACGTCGGAGTTTTATGGCGATGAGTCGTATAATGAAGACGAGCTGACCGACCTCGAGAATATGGACGCCGACGACCTTCAATAAGGGGGGCTTCGTCATTGTGTCGCTTGCCGGGCGGCTCGTGAACAAGAAAACACAGCGGGAGCGGAATCCCTTGCACTTCACACACGCACAGTGGTGAATGGTATTGGGGTTCCGCTCCCGTTTTGTGTCTTTGTTGCTCAGGCGGCTATTGCTGCTTGGCGTCTTTGCGCAAGTCGATACGGTGCAGCACTGTCACAATCTCACCCTGGCGGTTGAGCAGTGCCATTTCGTTGTCGTTGATGCGCTTGTAGGTGTCGGTCTCCTCAAGGGCCAGCAGCACCTTGGTCTCGGTCTCGATGTTGGGGCACACATTGTTCGACGACTTCAAGTCCTCAAACTGCACCGCAAAATCCTTACTCGGATCAATGTTCACCACGCCGTTGATTATGTTGCAGCCGCTAGTGGCATTCACCGTGAGCATCTGGATGTCGATCACCAGTCGCACGTTCTTGTCGGTCACGTTGACGCCGTTGAGCTCCTTCACCACCCACGGCCCGTTGAGCAAGTCGAGGTTCTGCCTTTTGAGCTGCATCACCGCAGCTCCGCGCTGGTTGTATATTGTCATGCGGTCAACGTTGAACAGACGGGTCACCATGAAGCGGTCGGCCTCGGCTATGGCGCGCATTACGGTGCGCTCCGAGGTCACGTTGCGGCAGCTTTTGTTCGTCTGTATCATGTCGCCAAACTTCAGCTTGTCACCGTTGAGCTTGAAGTTGCCGTTGATGGGATTGCATCCGTTGTTGCCATACACGCTCCCGCTCTTGAAGTCAAGGTAGATGTAAGGACGTTCGGTGGTGGTGACCTTCTTTCCGCGCACGCTCTCAATGGTCCACTCGCCGTAGAGTTGCTTTGCGGCATTGGTGATGCGCACAGTGTCGGGCTGAGGCTGCACCGGTGCAACCTCGATTTTCACCTCCTGCTTCTCATATTTCTTTGTTTTCTTCTTGGCCGCGATGGCGCTTTCGGGCACAAGTGCCACGGCGCAGGCCAGTGCGGTCAGTAGCCATTTGTCAGTCATCTTGCTAAGCTTAGTAAAGTCAGTTTTCAAATTTCGCT
>CAVFVP010000008.1:52344-64716 GCA_963625945.1 Agathobacter rectalis
CGCAAACGGTTTCATGCCAAGTCGGCAGCAAACTGCCTCCGGCCGAGCCTTGCCGCGGGTTAATGAAACATAAAATGAATGATGCTTTAGGGCGAAATTTCAACTAATCAATTATTTTTGCACTAAAAATCAAACAGAATATCACAATATTTTGAAAGCGAGCATTCCCCATATATTATTGCGTGCCATGGCCACATTGGCCGTTGTCCTCACCTGTCATCCCCATGCTGCGGCACAAATCAATGTGGATCAAGTGGTGAAAATAGGCCGCAACGCACTGTATTTCGAAGACTACATCCTGTCGATACAATACTTCAACCAGGCCATCAAGTCGCGCCCTAATCTGGCCGAGCCTTACTTCTACCGGGCAGTGGCCAAACTCAATCTCGAGGACTACAAGGGTGCCGAGGCTGATGCCACGTTGTGCATTGAGCGCAACCCGTTTATCGTCGACGCCTATCAAGTGAGGGGTGTGGCAAGGCAGAACCAATACAAGTTTGCCGCCGCCATCACCGACTATGATTCCGGGTTGAAACAATTACCCGAAGACAAGGCATTCCTGCTCAACCGTGCAGTGTGCGAGCAAGAAGAGAAGCGCTACGACGAATCGGCTGCCGACTATGACCGCCTGTTGCGACTCGACCCGAAGAACGACCGCGGCTATCTGGGACTCGCCCAGCTCAACCTCGCCCGCCACGACACCGCCACAGCCTTGGCCAACATAGGCAAGAGCCTTGAAATAAACAAGGACAACGTGAATGCCTATCTGATGCGGGCCGACGTGTGGATGTCGCGCGACAGCTTCGCACTTGCCCTGCCCGACATGGACGAGGCCGTGAAACTCGAGCCGCGCAATGCCGGATATTTCATCAACCGTGCCTACCTTAAATATAAGGCAGATGACTATTTCGGCGCTATGGCCGACTACAACTATGCCGTCGACCTTGACCCCTACAGCATAGAAGCCCACTACAACCGCGCACTGCTGCGCTCGCAAGTGGGTGAGACCAATAAGGCCATCGACGACTTGTCGTTTGTGCTCAAGACCGACCGCAACAACTTCATGGCCCTGTATAACCGAGCCATGCTCTACTTCCGCACCGGTCAAATGCGCCACGCCGTGGCCGACTTGAATGCCGTGCTTGGCAAATATCCGAAATTCGAGGCTGGCTATATGGCCCGCGGCGAGGCTAAAAAACGTCTTGGCGACGCCAAGGGCAGTGAGCGTGACTATGCCACTGCGGTGTCGATCATGAAGAAGCGCGGAGTGCACCACAGCGACTACGACCCGGCCTCAATCGAGGTGAAGAAGGCTCAGCAGACCCAGATGGACAGGGCGGTAGCCCGCCGCGACACCACCACTGTGGGTGATGGCGAGTCGGAGGCCGAAATAATAAACAAGTTCAACTCGCTGCTCACTGTGAAGACCGACAGCAAGATAAAGCCTGAATACTCCAACCGCTCGCGCGGACACATCCAAAACTCAAATGTGGAGGTGGTGCCCGAGCCAATGTTCGTGCTCACTTATTTTGCCCCCGACAACAAGCTCAACGGCCGTACCCACTATCTGAAAGAGGTTACCGAGATCAACCAAAGCCGGCTTCTGGCCAATGCCGTGGGCATCTCGGGCTCTATGCCCTCGCTCAACGAAGACCAAATCCGTGCACGGTTCAGCAGCGTGGAGTACTACAATGGCATCCTCGCCTCGTCGCAGCCTCGCTCGGTCGACTACTTCGGCCGCGCTATGGACTACCTCATGCTGAAAAATCCGGCCGCAGCCATCGAAGACGCCACGCGCGCCATTGCGCAGAGTCCCGATTTTGCCTTGGCCTATTTCCTGCGGGCCAATGCGCACTATATGCAGAATCAAATGCAGGCTGCCACCGACGGTCCGGCCGCCACTGCCACGCTCTCGCCCACAGCACAGGGGCAAGACCAGGCCGCATCGATGCTCAAGGAGCGTGAGACGTCGAAGACTATGACCGAAGTCATCGCCGATCTCGACAGCGCGCTCCGCATCAGCCCGTCGAACGTATACGCCGTCTTCGACAAGGGCAATGCCTACATGGCGCTTAACGACTACACTTCGGCCATCAGCTGCTTCACTCAGACCATAGAAATGAAACCCGACTTGGGCGAGGCTTACTATAACCGTGGCCTGATGTATCTGCGGATGGGCAACCGCGAGCGCGGTGTGGCCGACATGAGCAAGGCGGGTGAGCTTGGTATCATGCCCAGCTACAATGTGCTCAAGCGCATGACCCGATAGGCAGCCACTCCCCACTGTGGCGTGTGCCAGCGTGCGTCGGCCTATGAAAATATTTTGATGCAATTGTTCCATATTCAAGCCAAAAACGCTAATTTTGCCTCAATTTAATTGTTGAATATTGTGCTCTTGTATCGCACAAGCAAAAATTACTACATTCATTATGATTAACATCAAGTTTCCTGACGGAAGTGTAAAGCAATTCGAAAGCGGTGTAACACCGTTGCAAGTTGCCGAAAGCATCAGCGCCGGCCTTGCCAGGCAAGTGCTGGCCGCATCGTTCAACGACCAAGAGTGGGACATCTCTCGCCCCATTTGTAGTGATGGCGAGATTAAGTTGTTTAAGTGGGACGACCCCGAAGGCAAGCACGCCTTCTGGCACACTTCGGCCCACCTTTTGGCCGAAGCTCTGCAAGAACTCTATAAAGGAATCCAGTTTGGCATAGGCCCTGCCATCGAAAACGGATTCTATTACGATATCGACCCGGGAGAAAACACCATCACAAGTGCCGATTTCCCGAAAATCGAGAAGAAAATGGCCGAACTTGCAGCCAAAAACGAAGCTGTGGTGCGCGCCGACATCGCCAAGGCTGATGCCCTGAAGAAATTTGGCGACGAAGGTCAGACCTACAAGTGCGAGCTTATCAGTGAGCTTGAGGACGGCCACATCACCACCTACACTCAAGGCAACTTCACCGACCTGTGCCGCGGTCCGCACCTTCCCAGCACCGGAGCCATCAAGGCCGTGAAGGTGCTCTCGCTTGCCGGTGCCTACTGGCGTGGCGACGAGACCCGCAAGCAGATGGTGCGCGTCTATGGCATCACTTTCCCAAAGAAGAAGATGCTCGACGAATACCTGTATATGCTCGAAGAGGCCAAAAAACGCGACCACCGCAAGCTCGGTAAGGAAATGGATCTCTTTGCCTTCTCGCCCAACGTGGGCCCCGGCCTGCCGTTGTGGCTTCCCAAGGGCGCAGCTCTCCGCAACCGCCTCCAGGAATTCCTCACCAAGATTCAGCGCCGCTATGGCTACCTGCAGGTGATCACTCCGCACATCGGCAACAAGATGCTCTATGTCACCTCTGGACACTATGCAAAATATGGCAAGGACTCATTCCAGCCAATCCACACTCCCGAAGAGGGCGAGGAATACTTCCTCAAGCCCATGAACTGCCCTCACCACTGTGAGGTATACCGCACATCGCCGCGCAGCTACAAGGATCTGCCTCTGCGCATCGCAGAGTTCGGCACGGTTTACCGTTACGAGCAGAGCGGCGAGCTTCATGGACTCACCCGCGTACGTTGCTTCACTCAAGACGACGCTCACCTGTTCTGCACGCCCGACCAGCTCAAGCAGGAATTCCTGGGCGTGATGGAAATCATCTCGTTTATCTTCAATGTGTTCGGCTTTGAATATGAGGCACAAATCTCTCTGCGCGACCCCAACCACAAAGAGAAATATGTGGGCACCGATGAGGTGTGGGAGAAAGCCGAGAGCGCAATCATCGAGGCTTGCGCCGAAAAGGGACTTGTGGCAAAGCAGGTGACTGGCGAAGCCGCATTCTATGGTCCGAAGCTCGACTTTATGGTGAAAGACGCCCTTGGACGCCGCTGGCAGCTTGGTACAATCCAGGTCGACTACAACCTGCCCGAGCGCTTCAAACTCGAATACACCGGCGCCGACAACCAGAAGCACCGTCCGGTGATGATTCACCGCGCTCCTTTCGGTTCTCTCGAGCGCTTCATTGCAGTGCTGCTTGAGCACACGGCAGGACATCTGCCTCTGTGGCTCGCTCCTGAGCAGGCCGTGATTCTCCCCATCAGCGAGAAGTATAACGACTATGCCAAGAAAGTGGCCCGCATACTCGATGACCACGATGTGAGAGCCGTGATCGACGACCGCAACGAGAAAATAGGCAAGAAAATTCGCGACAACGAGCTCAAGCGCATCCCCTATCTGCTCATCGTGGGCGAGAAAGAGGCTAATAGCGAAGAAGTTTCAGTGAGAAAACAAGGTGAAGGTGATAAAGGTTCGGAAAAAATCACTACCTTTGCAGCCGATATTAATCGCGAAATAGCGAAAACTACAAATTTTTAAAACTACTTGATGGAGAAAAAACCATTTTGGACAGGTCCTAAGCGACCGGCTTTCAGCAGCAACAACGCTCCGCGCCCCGCAGGCGGTCGTGACCGCAATCAGCGCCGTGGCGGCAAACAGAACGACAAAAACAGCCATGCAATCAACGAGCAGATTCGCTCTCGCGAAGTGCGCCTGGTGGGCGACAACGTGGAAGAGGGCATCTACCCGGTGGTGAAAGCCCAAAAGATTGCCGACGAGCAAGGGCTCGACCTCATTGAGATTGCACCCATGGCCAAGCCGCCTGTGTGCAAGATTATGGACTACCAAAAGTTCCTCTATCAGCAGCGTAAGCGCCTAAAGGAACAAAAAGCAAAGTCTACCAAGGTGGTTGTCAAGGAAATACGCTTCGGGCCACAGACCGATGCCCATGACTACGACTTCAAGCTCAAGCATGCCATAGGCTTCTTGCAAGACGGCGCCAAGGTGAAGTCTTACGTGTTCTTTAAAGGCCGCTCAATCCTTTTCAAGGAGCAGGGCGAAACTCTGCTGTTGCGCTTTGCCAACGACCTTGAGGACTATGGCAAGCTCGATCAGATGCCGGTGCTTGAGGGCAAGCGCATGACCATCATGATTTCTCCCAAGAAAGCCGCCCCCAAAAAGAAAGAGGCTCAGCCTGCAGCCGACGATGCTGCTGCCGATGCTGAATAAAATCCTCTCCCGACTGGGACAAGCAATGAGAAAGAGAGGGCATCAGGCTTGGTAAGTGCCTGTTCCCCGATACAATAATAATTTTTTTAAACAAAAAGCAAAATGCCAAAAGTTAAGACTAATTCCGGTGCCAAAAAAAGGTTCTCCTTTACCGGAACAGGAAAGATTAAAAGAAAACATGCTTACAAAAGTCACATCTTGACTAAGAAGACCAAGAAGCAGAAACGCAACCTCACTCACGTGAGCCTGGTCGACAAGGCCAACCTCGACAGCGTTCGCAAACTTCTCGTTAAGAAGTAATCAGGCGAATCAGAGCTTTGCGTAATCACAAACTTTTAATCACGAGATTTTAATCATTTTTACTAACAGAGTGATTAGCTCAAAAGTGTAGCCGCCAGCGGTTGCCGCTAACATTCAACTAACAATTTAAAAAAATGCCAAGATCAGTAAATCACGTAGCTTCAAGAGCAAAACGTAAAAAGATTTTAAAACTTACAAGAGGTTATTATGGCGCCCGTAAGAACGTGTGGACCGTTGCCAAAAACACTTGGGAAAAAGGTCTTACATATGCTTATCGCGACCGTAAGAACAAGAAACGCAACTTCCGTGCTTTGTGGATTCAGCGTATCAACGCTGCCGCACGTCTCGAAGACCTTTCTTACTCTAAGCTCATGGGCCTGATTCACAAGGCTGGTATCGAGATCAACCGCAAGGTGCTCGCCGACCTGGCCATGAACAATCCCGAGGCTTTCAAGGCAATCGTAGAGAAGGCCAAGAAGGCATAAGCCGTAGAGAAACATTTTTTCTGACCTCATAGAAAGCGGGGCAGCTCCCCGACGCAGTATGCGTCGTAGTGGCTGCCCCGCTTTTTTAGTGCCTGCCCGCACTTTGCAACTAGGTTGCGTGTTTCTTGCCATAACTTTGCGGTGTGAAAGAAATATTGATCCAATCATAAAACTTACAACTCTTATGAAGATTAACTTGAAATTGGCTAGAATCATTGCATCGGCGTTGCTGCTTGTGGCCGCCGTGGTGGTGGAGCGCAACTGCAACCTCGAGGTGTGGCAACTGTTGCTGGTTTACCTTGTTCCCTATGTCATTGTGGCCTACGATGTGATAGGCGAAGCAGTGGAAGGTTTGCTTGAGGGCGAGGCATTCAACGAGGATTTCCTGATGTGTGTGGCCACCATTGGCGCGCTTCTGATTGGTTTCCTTCCCGGGGCATCAACCGAATTCCCCGAGGCGGTGTTCGTGATGCTCTTCTTCCAGGTTGGCGAAATGTTTGAGGACTATGCCGAAGACAAAAGCCGCCGGTCAATCTCACACTTGATGGACATCCGCCCCGATGTGGCCAATGTGGTGCGCGGCGGCGCGGTGAGCGTGGTCCACCCCGACACTGTAGCCGTGGGCGAGACCGTGATTGTAAAGCCTGGCGATAAGGTGCCGATGGATGGCGTGGTGCTCGAGGGAACGTCAAGCCTCAATGCCGTTGCCCTCACGGGCGAGAGTGTGCCTCTCGAGGTGACTGTGGGTGATGAGGTGCAGTCGGGTTGCATCAACGAGTCGGGCCTGCTCAAGTTGCGTGTCACACACACGTTTGGCGACTCCACTGCCTCAAAGATAATACGCCTGGTCGAGGAGGCCGGCGACAACAAGTCGCGCAGCGAGGCTTTCATCACCCGTTTCGCACGCGTCTACACTCCGGCTGTTGTTGGTGTGGCTGTGGCCCTGGCTTTTATTCCGCCGCTGTTGTCGGGCGATTTCGCCTCGTCGTTTGTGGTGTGGCTCGGTCGTGCACTCACATTCCTTGTGGTGTCGTGTCCGTGTGCGTTGGTCATCTCGGTCCCGCTCACGTTCTTCGGCGGCATTGGTGGCGCTTCCCGCCGCGGTATTCTTATCAAGGGTTCTAACTATATGGACTCTCTAGCCCATCTGGGCACGGTGGTCTTCGACAAGACCGGCACGCTCACCAAGGGCAAGTTTGATGTCACTGCCGTTCATCCCGAGGAGTGCGATCCCAAGCATCTGTTGCATTTGGCAGCCCATGTTGAGCGCTATTCCACTCACCCAATTGCAGTGTCGCTTAAGGCGGCGTATCCCGACGAGGACGACGACTGTACTGTCGATGGCATTGAGGAAGTAGCAGGCAAGGGGGTGAAGGCCATGGTCAACGGCCGGCAGGTGTGCGTGGGCAACAGCGCCATGATGGATCTGCTGGGCGTGAAGTGGCATCCCTGCCACAAGACGGGTACGATTGCCCACGTGGCTATTGATGGCGCTTATGCCGGCCACATCGTGATATCCGATACCGTGAAACCCGATGCTCAGCAGGCAATCAAGGCCCTCAAGGAGGCTGGAGTGAAGCGCACTGTGATGCTCACTGGCGACCGTAATGAGGTGGCCGGTGATGTGGCTGCGCAGTTGGGACTCGATGAGTTTCATGCCGAATTGTTGCCGGCCGACAAGCTCGCCTGTGAGGAAGCTCTCATGCAATCGCGCCCGGCCGGGACCACGTTGGCCTTTGTGGGCGACGGCATCAACGATGCGCCGGCTCTTGCACGTGCCGATGTGGGCATAGCCATGGGAGCCATGGGGTCTGATGCCGCCATTGAGTCGGCCGATGTGGTGCTGATGGACGACAAACCGTCGAAGGTGGCTCTGGCCATAGCCATTGCACGGCGCACCATAGCCATAGCCATGCAAAATGTATGGTTCGCCATTGGCGTCAAACTGCTTGTGCTTGGCTTGGCTGCAATGGGGCTGGCTACTATGTGGATGGCTGTGTTTGCCGATGTGGGTGTGACGGTGTTGGCTGTACTCAATGCCATGAGGGCGTTGGCCGTCAAGGATTGATGGCCGTCAATGAAACGAGGCTTTTGGCGGCCGTTTCTGCCCGGTGGGGCGGGATTGTGCTGTGGGCAAGAGAGGCTGCTGCCGTTTGGGCTCGGCCTCTCTTGCTACATGCCGGTACGCCGCCGGCCGTGCCGATCATGTCGGCTTTTTTGAGGGCGTATTGGGCTCGCTTGGAAAATATTGACTAACTTTGTGGGGAAGTGAATACTTAACAAGAAAAAGTTTCCCAAAATCACAACATGAGTTACGACACAAGTAAGGAATATGACAGGGTGGTGGAGCAGTGCCGCTCTTTGTTTATCAACAAAATGAAGGACTACGGCCCGTCGTGGCGCATCTTGCGTCCCGCCTCAGTCACCGACCAGATATTCATCAAGGCCAAGCGCATACGCACTCTCGAAATCAACGGCGAGTCGAAAGTGGGCGAGGGCATATGGCCCGAATTTGTGGGCATTGTCAACTATGGCATCATTGGCATCATTCAGCTTGACAAGGGCTGCAGCAGCTCCATCGACATGACTGCCGACGAGGCTCTGGCTCTCTACGACCGGTTGGTGGCCGACACTAAGAGCCTGATGACGGCCAAAAACACCGACTATGGCGAAGCCTGGCGCGACATGCGCACTCAGAGTTTCACCGACTTGATTCTCACTAAGGTGATGCGTGTGAAGCAAATAGAGGCTCACAACGGGACCACTATCGTGAGCGAGGGCATTGCCGCTAACTACCAAGACATGATAAACTATTCGGTATTTGCCCTCATCAAGCACGCCGAGCAACTTGAGGCCGATGCGCAATGAGCGGTAAAGTCAGCTTGGCCATCGACCGCTATGCCGCCACGTGGCACAGCAGGGCATTGACGCTGGTCTTGCGGCTGGTCGTGGGTGCCACGTTCATGGGATCGGGTTTTGTGAAGGCTGTCGACCCCACGGGTGGCTACTACAAGTTTTGCGAGTATGTCAACGTGCTCGGGCTCGACCATCTGCTCAGCTTCACTCTTTTTGCCGCCTTTGCGCTGGCCGCTCTTGAGTTTGTCCTCGGTCTGATGCTTGTCGTGGGCGCCTGTCGCCGCGGAGTGCCGTGCCTGTTGCTGGCGTTGATGGCTGTGATGCTCCCTCTCACGCTGTGGCTTGCACTGACCAATGCCGTTCCCGATTGCGGATGCTTCGGCGATGCCTGGACCATAAGCAACTGGGCCTCGTTTTGGAAAAACGTTGCCCTCGTCGTCGCCCTCTTGTATTTGGCCGTGTTCAATAAGCGCCTGCAGTGCGTCTATGGACCGGCCGTGCAGTGGATTGTGCTGCTGGCGGCGTTTGTCTACATAATGTTCATTGCTACTATTGGCTACGCCACGCAACCGCTTATCGACTTCCGCCCCTACAAGGTGGGCTCTAAGCTTGTGGCCGATGATGCTGCTGGGGCTGCCGACAGCGACTTTGTGTTTGTCTATGAGAAAGATGGTGTGCAGCGCCAATTCTCAATCGACAGTTTGCCTGGCGACGACTGGAATTTCATCGACCGCCGCCTTGCTCCCGGCCACAAGCCTCAGTCGCGGCAGCCCGATGCCAATTCCATCGCCATTTACGACCATGGCACCGATGTCACCGCCGACGTGCTCGACCCGTCATCGCCCCATTTGCTGATCCTGTTCCCCGACTTGGAGCGCATCAACATCTCATATTCCTTTGTGATCAATGAGCTGTATGATTTTGCCCAGGCACGCGGCGTGACCGTCGACGGCCTGGCTTCGGCCACGGCCCGCGATGTGGCCGAGTGGGCCGACATCTCAATGGCCTCTTACCCTATTTATGAGGTCGACGACTCGCAGCTGAAGATGCTTGCACGCGGCAATCCCGCAGTGGTTTATGTCGACGGCGGACGCATAGTGTGGAAACGCACGCTCAACTCTATCGACACGCAGCGCCTTGCCGACCCGTCGGCCACTGTCGGCTCGCTCGGCGACGGGCTCTCGCCGCAAGCCAAGCTCGCGCAGCTCACTAGCGCGCTTGCTGTGGCGATGCTCGTCTTGTTTGTGGTCAACCGCTTCCACCGTGCGGTGTTGGCCATTTACCGCCTTGCCCGCCGCCGGATTAAAAAAGCAAAAAAACGCAAATCGTTAACGACTAATGAAAAATAAGGAGTAACTTTGCAGGCAACAAGAAAACAACTCAATTTATTAAACAAATATATTTTTTTAAGCAATGAGAAAGAATATTGTAGCAGGCAACTGGAAAATGAACACCACAGTGCCTGAAGGCGTGAAATTGGCCAAAGAGGTTAATGATGCAGTAGCAGCCGCTGGCGCACTCAAGTGCGACGTCGTTATCGGCGTTCCCTTCACTCACCTCACTGCCGTTAAGGCCGTTATCGACATCAATAAGGTGGGCCTCGCAGCCGAGAACTGCGCCGACCACACCAGCGGTGCCTACACTGGCGAGGTTTCTGCTCCCATGGTTGCTTCTACCGGTGCCAACTATGTGATCCTTGGCCACTCTGAGCGTCGCGGCTACTATGGCGAGACCTATGAAATACTCAAAAACAAGGTTGACCTTGCTCTCGAGAGTGGTCTGAAGATCATCTTCTGCTGCGGCGAGAGCCTTGAGGAGCGTGAGAACGGCTCGTTCAAGGACGTGATTAAGGCCGAGCTCGCCGATTCTCTCTTCCACCTGAGCGCCGAGGCTTTTGCCGACATCGTTATCGCCTACGAGCCCATCTGGGCCATCGGCACCGGCAAGACTGCCACCAGCGACCAGGCTCAAGAGGTGCACGCATTCATCCGTAGCCTCGTTGCCGAGAAATATGGCGACAAGGTGGCCGATGACACCACAATCCTCTACGGCGGCAGCTGCAAGGCTTCTAACGCCCCCGAGCTCTTCGCCAAGCCCGACATCGATGGCGGTCTCATTGGCGGCGCATCGCTCAAGGCCGACTCGTTCATGGGCATCGTCACTGCTTTCTGAAAACGGCAAGCCTTTAAGGCTTGAAAACTGCCTCTGAGCAGAATAAATCAGCATAAAATTGGCTGCAAAGGTGATTTTGCTTACCTTTGTAGCCGATTTTTATTATTAAAAGATTCTCTGATATGTCACGTTATGGTCTTTTGAGCATTGCGGGAGTTTGCGCATTGGCACTAGGCTCCCTATCCACACAGGCACAGGTGAGCGTCAATGCGCCCAGCGGGCTTACGCAGCGCAGTGTCACCAAGAAGCCTGCGACACAGCAGCCGCAAACCAAAAACGATGCGGCAAAAGCCACTCATGAGGCAGCTTCGCACAAGGAGCAGGCCGCAGAGCATCAGGCATCATCGCAGCATCAGTCCAAGGCCTCCGAGGCGGCATCACGTCCGAGTCAGTCGTCCGACATCTCGTCGGCCACAACCCGCAGCACACGCGCCTCAAGTGCCACTGGCTACCGCATCCAGGCCTATACGGCCAACAATGCCCAGACGGCGCGCAGCAATGCCACCAGCCGTGCCCGTGCCATAGCCATGAAGTTCCCGCAATATCGCACCTATATCACCTACAAAGCCCCGTCGTGGCGGCTGCGCATTGGCGACTTTACCACGCAGCAAGCGGCACAAACAGCCCTCAACAGCATGAAGAAGGCTTTCCCAGGCTACGCGCTCACCATAGTGCGCGACCGCATCAACGTATGGAGATAGAAACACAATGTTAACTGAAGAAATGCCCAACGAAGCAAACAACAATATTCCACAAGACCGCGAGGCCACGGTCAACGCCATATCGGGCCACATCGAGGCCATTCTGCGGCTAATGGGCGAAGACCCCACCCGCGAGGGGCTGGTCAAGACTCCGCGCCGTGCCGCAAAGGCTCTGCTCGACAACACCTGCGGCTACTCGGGCTCGGCCCGCGACCTAATCAGCTCGGCCGTGTTTGAGCACTCAGGCAGCGACGTGGTCATTGTAAAAGACATAGAATTCTATTCGCTTTGCGAGCACCACATCCTGCCGTTCTACGGTCATGTCTCCATCGGATACATCCCGCAAGGCCGCATCGTGGGGCTCAGCAAGCTCGCTCGCGTGGTCGACGTGTATGCCCGCCGGCTGCAGGTGCAGGAGCGCCTCACGGCGCAAGTGTGCGACGCCGTCTATGAGCATCTGGGCGCAAGTGGCGTCATCGTGGTGTGCGAGGCGTCACATCTGTGCATGAAAATGCGCGGAGTGGAAAAGCAAGACTCCACCACTGTTACAATGCAATACCGCGGTGCTTTTGAGGACGTTAGCCTCCGCCGCGAATTCCTCGACATGATTGCGCGGAAATAACCCTACAAAAAAAGTTGAATTTTTTGCGCCTAAAATTTGGCGCGTATTGCAAAAAGCACTAACTTTGCACTCGCAATTGAGACATAAACGTTCTGATTGCTAAAACGCGAAAATAGCTCAGTTGGTAGAGCGCGACCTTGCCAAGGTCGAGGTCGCGGGTCCGAGTCCCGTTTTTCGCTCAA
>CAVFVP010000009.1:0-3990 GCA_963625945.1 Agathobacter rectalis
GTATCCCCATTTTAAGTAAGTACTGTGGCATTGGTTGTGTTTTTTGTAAAGTTCATACAGATTCGTATTTGGGTCATTATCCCAAAATACCAGCTATTGACAAAGAAGACTTGGTAAAAGGATTTGAGTATATCAACCCAAATGTAAACTATGTTAGATTGGGTGCAGGTGTACTTGTCGCCCCCCACACAGACCCTTTTTTGCATCCAGACATCTATGACTTCATCAAAATTGCAGCAGACTATTTTCCCACCAAGAAAATAACCACTGTAACTACTGGGGCATATATAAAAGAAGATAAAATTGATTTTCTGAAATCAATACCCAATTATGGTATAGACCTGTCTCTCATCACTATGCAAGAACAACGTGAGGCAATTATTCCACGTTCTGCACGTGAGAGAACTATGTATTTACTTGAGCATGCGCCATTGAATAAGTGCACTTTGATGTTTACAGGAAATCTTGATGACATTAAGAGAGACCTTGAACTGCTTTATAGACTAGGAGTAAACAAGAAAGTCAGACAGATTCTTGTTCGTAGAATGGAACATACAGCAACGTCTCAACCTAGATTGAAGAAGTTGTCTCAAGCCTGTATTGATACATACGAAGAGTGTATAACTTGGGTCAAGAATAACTATCCCGATGTAATATTTACTGTGCCTATTCTTAAAGATGTGTTCAGGGGTGGGAACAATGAATATTTTATAGATGCTGATGAGCGAATTGAGAAACAAAAGGAGATTATCAAGAGCCTTCCCGAAGGCACATTCGTAAATCTCATCTGTCCATTATCGGGTTATGATTACTTTACAAATGCTTTCAAGGATGTACCCAACGTGAAAACAAACTTGATAGAAAACCATTTGTATGGTGGATCCGTTTCTGTTTCAGGCTTGCTCAATCACAAAGATATTCGCGAGCAGTTTAATCCAGAAAAAAATGATGTGATGATTCTGCCAAACGAGATGTATAATGCTGACGGTTGTGATCTGTTAGGCGAAAAAATTCATGAACTGGAGCTATATTATAATGCTAAAATAATTCTTGCATAATATGGAGACTTTATTGTGGAATAAAATCAGAGTCCTAGTGACAGATGGATGCAATTATAGATGTCCGTTTTGCCATAACGAGGGGCAGGCAAAAACATCAAAAGCCAAAGTAATAAGGTATGAAGACTTTTGCCGCATTATTGATGTGTTGTCTACACAGAAGATCGAAGAACTTAACATTAGTGGCGGTGAACCTTTCCTTCACAAAAGACTTGTTGACATGATTATGTATGCTGATCAGCATCTTGATTGTGACATCAGCTGCGCAACGAATCTTTCCCTGATTTCTCCAGAACAGATCAAGCAGTTAAGCAACACACGTGTGAAATTTAACATTCAATTCCCTTATGTAAATCCAATATCCTTTGGAAGAAGTACTGGTAATGGGTGCTTGGATACTATTGTTAATAAAGTTTCGCAAGTGCATTCGGCTGGAATTGACATTGGGCTTAATACAGTCATACAAACAACTTCCAACAAGACGGACGTTGAAGACATGATTGATTTCGCTTTGCAACATGAACTTCCTTTAAAACTGCTTCCTCAGATTGGAGGTGAAGACAGCTGTACATATAAAGAATTCGTGTTCCCATTATTAGAAAAGTATTGTATAGAGAAGAAAAACAAAGGGACTGGTGCTATCAGATGGCGTATCAAGAATGGTGACAAGGAAACCACTATACTGTATATTGATTCCCCTTGCTTTTACAAGGATATTGATACTTGCAAAAACTTTAGTGAGATAAGAATTCATCCAGACCTTGTGGCTCAGCCGTGCATCATGAAGGATGAAACTTACCCGATAGATATCCAAAAAGATAGTGAACAGATTATAAACCAGCTTAACGATATATGGAAGAACTTCACGAGTTGTTAGTCAATTACAACTCCTACAATATCAAGGAAAAGTATCAACGTTCATGGAGCAAACAGTTCTGTGAGCCAACCTTTCCTATATATTGGCAGAAAGTGTTTGAGATTTTACGTTACGAAAACAGAGAGCAAAGAGTTGTAGAAATAGGTTGTGGCCAAGGTGATGTAACAAGCATCTTTTGTCATTTGGGTTTCAAAAATATAAAGGCTTTTGAAAGGGATACTGACATGGCCGAGGTTGCAAAAGAAAAAATAGCCACTTTGTTTTCTCGGAATGATATTATAGTGTCCGCAGAGTTTCCTCAATCGCCTATTGTTTCAGACATACTCGTTTTAGTGAATTGCGCATATGACGATGGTGTAAAGACTAAAGAAGAGTATTTGCGCAAGCTGCAAGGCTTTTACGACATTGCAGGAACTCCTGCTCTATTTATATTGGAAGTTATCGATTCATCCTATACTATAGAGGACGAGAATTTCCCTTGTCAAATACGACTTGACTCAAAGGATATTGAACGTTTGTTCCCCAATGCGGACATTGGTTCAGGGGAGACATATCGCTATCCTCAAAATAAACGAACAAAACGATTATATATCATAAGAAAGAAGCAATGAATATAACTATAATAACTAACGAATATTCAACAGGTTCAGGTGGTGGCCTTTCATATAGTTGTCACCAACTAGAATGCTTGCTTCAAAGTATGGGACATAGTGTTAAAGTTTGTCGTTCAAGTATATGTGAAACAGATGTTATCCACGGTGGTTACAATAACCATCTCGGATTTGATTTAGTAAAGGAATCTTTGTTAAAGAGATGTGTAGAAACAATACCTGAAGGAAACTTGCTGATAGGTTTCGGAGGAGGATACAATGGCTATTTTACCGCGCTTCTTGCGCAAAAAAGCAGATGCGGGTATTGGCTGATGTTTCGAGGGTCTGATGCAAACCTATGTAAGTGGAATTTTGAAAATTTCCACTACAACAAATATGCCTTGGAGAAGTGCGATAAGGTGTTTGCTTTGTCACAAGAAATAGCTGATAACATAAAACTTGTCGCGCCTAATAAAACAGACATTATTGTCATTCCTAATTATACAGAACGTATCTCAAAGCAAATAAAGGCCCCCAATAAGAATAACATTCATATTGGATGTGGAGCATTCCATCTGAATGAGAAGAAAGGTATCAGTCTTCTGATGAGAATGGTTGCATCTTATGCACGAACATATAATCGAGATATTACTTTGGAATGTGTAGGACAGATTGATGATGACGTTCTGGAACAATATCAAAATCTTGCAGATGAAATGCAGATTTCAGATATAGTATCCTTCACGGGGTCCATGGAGAGAGAAGATTTCAAAAGAGTACAGTGTAGGTGGGACTATTATATCCAGGGTTCAATTTGTGAAGGAATGGGTAATTCTGTGATAGATAGCATGTCTCTTGGAATACCGGTTCTTTTGACAAATACTGGTTATGTGGCAGAAATGGCCAACAAACTTTATCCTGAAATGATATTCTCCAGCTATGAACCGTCTAAGATGGCAGCTCAGCTATACAACATGATTACTGACGAGGACTCGTTGGATAAGTATGAAAGCTTCTATTCTGCTTTCTTCACATCAACAACAGAAGAGGTGATTAAACATTTGTGGGAATCTCAGCTTAATAACGATAATCATGTAGCTGTAACGAAGCCTGACGGCATCATTTCTCTCTCACTGCATGATGTTGACGGAGTTAGCCATGACAATATAACAACTCCAATATCTGTATTTGAAAGTTTTGTAGAGCAAGTACATAGTAGAGGATACATACTTTGTTCTATGAATGATTATATGAATAGGCCAGCTTACAAAAGAAAAAATTGTATAGTCTGTACTTTTGATGATGGATATGTCGGATTGCTTGATAATGCGTTGCCAATAATGAATCGTTATGGCTTTTCAGCAACAGTGTTCGTATGCTCTGACTATATGGGTGACACAAACAAATGGAATTTCAAAGATAAAAAAATAAGAATGCACCTTGATGTGGATGGTCTTCTGGAACT
>CAVFVP010000009.1:4000-64026 GCA_963625945.1 Agathobacter rectalis
CAAAATGGTTGGGAAATTGGTTCTCATGGCGTCACTCATCGCTCATTGCTTAGACTGAATGATGATGAAATCGTGTTCGAACTTGAGGAATCAAAGAGAAGATTAGAAATTATTTTTGGACCGATTAAATCATATGCATATCCATATGGAGATTATAGCGAGTATATACTCGGAAAAGTAAGTGAATATTACCAGTATGCTTTCTTGTTAAGACAAGGAGGTGTATATCTTCCTGTGGACTCTTTATCCATTCATAGGTACTACATATCAGAAATTAATCAGATAATTCAACTCTCATGAAAATACTTGGAATATTTAGAGGCTTCCCTGGGCTTGGACGCGTTGTTTCAGGTGTAGCTCTGTTGGAGACTTTACGTGATAAATATGATTGTGAAATAAAATGTATTAGTTATCTGCAGGGTAACAGATATTTGGAGTCTCACGGATTTGAAGACATTAGAGAAGCAATTCCAATGGATTATTGCTCAATCGGCTTGTTGCCAACAAACAAAATGGGACAATATATTCACCAAACTATAAGGACATTTAACCCAAACGTTGTGCTTATTGATGGTGAACCTTTGCTTACTCACTCATTAAGAATCTCGCATCCAAATATTAAAATTGCGGTTTTGTTAAATCCTGCAGATGTTCGAAATGACGAGAATGACAAAGAGTCTATGGACTATTTCAATACGTTGTATGCTTGTGCTGATTTGGCTATAGTTCATGGTCTTCGAAAAATTACAGACAACGGCACTTACAGAGATTTTGTTTCTACAAATACTATATTAAGGCCAGAGATTATGAGTGTCTATCATAAAACCTCCAAAAATATATATTGTGTTTTGGGAGGAGGAACTGTAAATGTTGGACATCAATTTGCGGCGTCTACTATTGCCTTGGCTGAGTTATGCCAGCAGGCTGCTGTTTTGATGCCTGATTACACCATGCATATTATATGTTCAAGTTCAAATATTTATGATGCCTTAAACGAAAACTACACCCCTAATAATGTTGTGCTGCATTCACATGTTCTTAATGCCTCTGACTATTACAACGATGCATGTTTAATTATAACACGTTCCGGTCGAAACACGTTAAGTGAATTGGCTTTTCTTGGTATACCAGCCATTTCTGTCATTACTGGAGATGATTATCGACGCAAAGAACAAACTCAGAATTTGAAGGCTATAAATTCTGATAATATAAAGGCAATTCCAACTAACATTGATTTGGTAGAGTTTGTTGCTTTGTGTAAAAAACTGGTGGATACTTCATGTGCCCAAAGGACATTCATACCAGGAAATGATACTGCTATTCGTAAAATCTTAAGTATGTAGTACGATGGAGATATTCTTATCAATTGTTATTCCAGCATTCAATGCTGAGCAGTATTTAGAGCATTGCATAGATTCCATAGTCCGTCAAAAGGCTTATCAGAAATGTAATGGTAAACTATTTGAAATTATCGTTGTCGATGACTGTTCCAAGGATAACACTTATGCTGTAGCAACAAAGTATAAGCAATCGCATGATATAAGCAACATGCAAATAATTCGACACGAATCTAATAAACAACAAGGAGCTGCACGAAACACCGGTATTCATGCTGCACAAGGTAAATATTTGTGGTTTGTAGACGTTGATGATTATTTGGAAGAGAACATCCTAGATGTTGTTTTCAATGCAGTTTGGGAAACGGAATTGGACGTATTTCAATTTAATGCGCTAGCTGAGAGCTTGGATGGTAACAAACATGGTGAAGCATGGTTCGAAAAAACTGTAGGTCCAATGTCTGGTTTGGAATATCTTACCTATGAAGCATCAGTTCATTACGAAAACAGAATAAGAGCGACATGGTCTAAATGGTTCAGGAAAGACTTCCTAATTCAGAATAATCTCTTTTATGAGGAGCACGTATATTGGGAGGACGTGGTACATACCTTGAAATGTATTTATTATGCCAAGAGCTTCGTGTATATGCCTGTTGTAGGCTACATCTATGTTCAAACTCCAAATTCGGATATGCGTGGCAAACAAAATGGCAAGAAATATTCAGATACTATTAAGTTCTGTGTGGATTCTATTGAGTTCATGACTACAGTTCAAATGCCAAAACCTCTTTGTGAGTTCCTTGGCGAATATTATGAGCGTGTATTAAGAAAATATAGACAGAATTTGCATAGCCTATCCAAAGAAGAATTTGATGTATTCGACAGAAATGTTGAAACAATGAATACAAGTGTCTTTGAAGGTTTTTGGAATTCAGATGAACACAATTGGATTTGCTCAACGAGTGGACGATTATCAGAATGGAGGAAATGAATACGAAAATAGTATATGTTTTGTCTAGTGACGAAAACGACCTGTTTTGGGAACAGTGTTTAATCTCAGTCATGTCGGCTCGTCATCACATGCCTAATTCTACTATATATTTAGTATGTGACGACAGAACGTATGCTACCTTAAACGGGCTACGACAACAGATATTTTCGATTGTCAATAAGACGATCGTAGAGAACTTCGAACCTTCTGTGTCGAAAGTTGAACGCTCAAGACTAATGAAGACTAGATTACGAGAAATTGTCTTTGGTGATTTCTTATACTTGGATTGTGATACCATGGTAATACAGTCTTTGGCAGAAATTGATCAGGAATCAGCTGATATTGCTGCCGTCTTAGATGGGCATTGCTTGTTCAAACATCATCCGATGAGAGACTATTTCTTGAAACAGAATGCAGGTCTACAATATGAACATGATAAGATAACACAATACTTCAACGGAGGAGTTATGTATGCAAAGGACTCTGAAGCTGCTCATGTGTTTTATAAGCAATGGCACTCAAATTACCAACTGTCTGTATCAAAGGGAATTTTTATAGATGAACCAGCACTCTCAAAAAGTAACTTAGATCCATGTTGTGTGAAAATTGAAGAGCTGAATGGAAGTTGGAATTGCCAGATAAGATTCGGCGCTTTATACCTTGCCAACGCTAAGGTACTGCACTTTTGTTCTAAAAAGAATATGCCTGTTAGTAGATTGTCAGAAAAGAACTTCTTAAAAACAGTCAAAGCTTATGGTATTGATACCCCTATGCTATCTAATTACTTACAGGATTGGAGAAGTACTATGGAATGCGGATATGTAGTAGGTGTAGGTTTGGATGCTGAGTTTATGCTGTCACGCAATTATGAACAGGCAAGGATGAACTTTATAAATGCTGGTAATCAACAGGATTTATATTTCCCACATATTAAGACATTTAAAGATGGCTGGAGATTTGTCAGAAATAATATACTTGGTCATATTGCACCTGTCCGTCTTGCTAAAATACTGTACAAAGAAAAATTTGGAATCGACATAACAGAAGAGAATTGTTCTAACTTCAACAAGATGCTCTTTAGACTTTTAACAGAGTCCGATACATCAAGTTGGACAATGCTTGCTGACAAGATTGCAGTCCGTGATTATATAGCGAAACTAAATCTAGAGGATATACTGTGTCAAAAATATGCAGAATGGAAAACTGTATCTGCAATAGACTTTGATACGCTCCCAGAGCAGTTCGTCTTAAAATGTAATCATGACAATGGCTCTTGTATTGTGGTAAGAGACAAATGGTCACTAGATATGGAATTTATTAAGCGCTTCTATAAGAAAAAATTGAATACACAGTTCGGAATCACAACAGCTGAACCTCACTATAAAGGAATATCACCATGCGTGTTTGCAGAAGAATATCTGGCACCTGATAAAGACTATTCAAGTTCTGTAATTTGTTATAAGTTCTTTGCTTTTTATGGAAAGGCTGATTATTGCCAGGTTGTATATGATAGCAATTCATATAAAACTCAGCGTAGCGTTATCTATGATACGAACATATGGGAGAAACAAATTGGCTTCATCAATAGACATGAAGGCTCATTGGACATTCCTGTTCCGACAACGCTGGAAAAGATGCGCCATGTGGTACATCAGTTGGGCAAGACACTACCATTCTGTAGAATTGATCTTTACGAATTTCATAACAAGGTCTACTTTAGCGAAATGACATTCTTGCCAGGAGCTGGTAGAATAACGTCTTTCTCAGACGAGTTTTTAACAATATTAGGTGGCAAACTATTAGAAATGCAAAATTCATGGATTTTGAAATCAAAGAAAATACAAATGTAATCATTGTGACAGGTGTTGCTGGTTTTATCGGCTTTTCCCTTACTCTTTGTTTATTAAAACAAGGAGTTACTGTTATTGGGATAGACAACCTGACTGGGGAAAAAAAGCAAAATGTTTTGCAAGATCAACGTTTAAGTATGTTGATGAAATTCGATTCATTTGTTTTCTTAAAACATGACTTATCTTTAGATTGTACATTATTGACTTCTTGGTTTAATTCTGTACATACTGTTATTCACCTAGCAGCATCCCCAGGTGTAAGAGATTCTATAGAACACCCTGAACGCTACATCCGAAACAATATTGTAGCATTTTCGCATGTCATTCATTTAGCTGCTAAATGTCACGTCAAACATTTCGTGTTTGCAAGTTCCAGCAGTGTTTATGGTAATCACATCATTCCGAAAGATGGAATATCAGAAGATATGGTGAACGATACTCCTAAGAGCATCTATGCAATGACTAAGAGACAAAATGAGCTAGAAGCCTATGTGGTTTCAAATTCAACTGACATGAAAATTACAGGTTTAAGATTCTTTTCTGTCTATGGAAAATGGGGAAGACCAGACATGGCACCATGGATTTTTGCAAAAGCTATGCTCCAAAAAGAACCTGTAGTTTTATATAGCGGCGGATTATGCAAACGAGACTTTACCTACATAGATGATGTTGTCAACGCAATAAGTGCCATTATACATTTAGAAAGAAAGCGACAGTTTGAAATATATAATATAGGTAGTTCATCTCCTCACACCGTTAAAGAATTGGCTAATTTCATACAAGAAGAAACAAACTGCAAGGCAATATTTTCAGAGAAGCCTCTTCCTATAGCTGACGTGAGCATCACCCATGCAAATATGAGTAAGTTTAATAGAGATTATGGAGAAATATGTTTTGTGAATTTCAGAACAGGCATCAAGCAGTTCTGCACCTGGTTCAAGACGTATGATGGCTTACAAACCGACCGATAAAGTTGAACTCAAAAAGGCAATATATATATGTTATTAGGAAACAAGATTAAAGAATTGAGAGATGAACAAGGGGTGCTGCAACGTCAGTTAGCTGCATACTTGGAGATAGACACTCCCATGTTCAGTAAGATAGAGCGTGGTGACCGCAGGGCAAAACGAAGCCAAGTGATTCTGTTGGCAAAGTATTTCCGTATAGACGAAAAGGAAATGCTAACCTTATGGCTTGCCGATAAGGTTCTGGATGCATTGGAGGGCGAAGAAGAACTATGCCTTGATGCACTTGATACCGCAAGAAGCGAGTTAACGGATGTTAATCGCTAATTTGCAGCAAACAATTCATCTTCTGATATAAACAACGCAAGATTGATTTCTTGCATACAATGGGAACTTTATGGTATCAATTCCACTTGATAATATAAAGTTCCTTTTGATTTACAGATACTTACAAAACACATACTGGTTCAAGCGTGAGAGCCATTACATACTGCCCGAACTGCTCGTTGAGGCTCTGGAATGCCCGGTATAGCAGAACGAGCAAGAGTGCAGAGCCTCACGCAGTATATGACATACTGTCCCATCTTGGCGATGGAAAAAATATATACCATATCCACAAAGGCATCTACCGCTTGCTACATCCTTGACTATACCAAGAGAATTTTCCAGATTCCAACGAGTCAAGAAAGAGCGTTGAGTAAACGCTTTTTTATGTCTGTTTGCCATGGATTTGTGCCCATGGCTGTGTTGTCGGTCTTTTCTTACGTTCAGTCGTTACAGGGCTGACGGCCATGTTTGGCGGTGCGCCAACTATAAGGCTGAAAGCAAAAGGCGAGCGACAAAAGCAAAGTTAGTGATTGTGGGTGTAAAAAACAATGAGTTAAGCGAAAAAACGAGATGAAAAAAGGATAGATGAAAAAAATGCATGGCTTCCCATTAAAGAGATGGTAGGGCAAATATCAAGAGGTGAGATGATGCTACCTAAAGCCTAAAGGTACTTGGATGCGTGACGATGACAAGGGCGTTTTTGCATGTGTTGGCGGAATACGTCCTGTAATTATGCTCGTTGAAGCTATTGATAAATAATTAACACGACAAACGATTATGTTATAAATGTCCTCTATATAAATTTCCTCTATTCGGCAATTTTGAGTTCGTCTTAGGCTCTAGTGGACTTGCTGGTGTGTGCTTAGGTGCGAAATTTGCCAGGGTGGTGTGATGGGGCGGAAAAAGCACCGGAGGCCACACTGCTGTGCGGCCCCCGGTGGTATGATTTAAAGACTAAGTGAAGTGCGATTAGTCGTCGTTGCGGTGAAGCTTTTGAACGTAGACAGCCTTCATCATTTTCTTGCGGTTGATTACTGAGGGCTTGTCAAACTGCTGGCGTGCGCGAAGTTCCTTCACGATGCCGGTTTTCTCATATTTTCTCTTAAACTTCTTCAAGGCTCTTTCGATGTTCTCGCCTTCCTTAACTTGTACGATGATCATTTTTTGTTTGTAATTTTAATTGTTATTGTAAATTGATTTTTTTCTGATTGTTTCCATTTTTAGCCTTGCTGCTGAGCCTTGCCTGCGTTGCGCCGCTTGTGGCCGCACATTGGGCTGGCTGCATTATGTGCACACACCTGGGAGTGGGCATTTATCGAAAAAAACTGTAAGCTAAATGGAATTGAGGCTTTTTGGGGATGACCGGAGGGGGTGGATGCTGTGCAATATGTCCAGGCACCATCTGCGGGCAGATTGTCGCCTTCAATGCATCGCCATTCCACTTACCGGCCCGGTCGACAGCCCCTGTCGCCCGCCAGTGCTGAGAATCAGCACATTGCAATTGGTGATATGTGATTTTTCCGTATCTATGCCAGTAAAGTAACTGACCTCCTTTCAATTATAGACTGCAAAGTTAGTAAATTCCGCCTTCTTCCGCAACACCGCCACTGCCTTTATTGGCCTTTTTCTCAGCTATTCGTCAATTTTTTTGCAACAATCACCACCCAAAATGGCCGAAATGCGGGTTTTGCGAAATGCGCATGCGCAATGTTTGGGCAAAAAAGCGTAATTTTGCAACGCGTATCGCCCACCGCCCCCACAATGGCGGCTATTGCGGTGCGCCAATGGATATTACTAAGGATTCTGAATGGAACGACAACCGTTTTTTTCTATCATCACAGTCACGTTCAACGCCGCCAGTGTCATAGACCCCACATTACAGAGCATCAGCAGTCAGACGTATGCCAACTATGAGCTGCTTGTGCAAGACGGGGCATCGACCGACGGCACGCTTGATGCCGTGCGCAAGGCGGGCATTGCCCACACCAGCTTGTGGAGCGAGCCCGACGGCGGCTTGTATGACGCAATGAACAAGGCTGCCGCAAAAGCGTTCGGACGCTACTTGATATTTCTCAACGCCGGCGACAGCTTTGCCTCGCCCCACGTGCTGCAGCGGCTGCACGATGCAGTTGGCAATGGCAACCCAGGTGTGATTTACGGACAGACGCAACTGGTGGATGCCAACCGCCGCGTGACGGGAATGCGGCACCTCACGGCTCCCTCGCACCTCACGTGGCGCAGTTTCAAGCTTGGCATGCTCGTGTGCCACCAGGCCTTTGTGGTGCGGCGCGACCTCTTTGAGCCCTACGACCTGGGCTACCGCTTCAGCGCCGACTATGAGTGGTGCATACGCATGCTCAAGGCATCGGCAGCCAACGCATATGTCGGCCCCGAGCCTATAGTGAGCTTCCTGTGCGACGGAGGACTCACCGACCGCAACCACCGCGCCTCGCTGCGCGAGCGCTACAGCATCATGTGCCATTACTACGGCACTCTGCCCACCATGGCGCGCCACATCACATTCGTGCCCCGCTATCTGCTACGCAAGCTGCGCGCAGCCCTCAGGCACAATAAGTAAAAAAATAGACACCGCTCATTAAAGCAACATACACAATGGATTTGAAAGTCACTTACCAGAACACGGGAGAATTCTCGAAAAAACTGTTTCTCGAAACATACGGCTGCCAGATGAACGTGGCCGACAGCGAAGTGGTGGCATCGGTCATGAAAATGGCCGGATACGGCACCACCGACACCCTCGATGACGCCGATGCCATATTCATCAACACTTGCTCGGTGCGCGACAATGCCGAGCAGAAGATTTTCTCGCGCCTCAACCAGCTCAACGCACTGCGCCATCACCGCCAGCGCCGGCTCATCATAGGCGTGATCGGCTGCATGGCCGAGCGCATGAAAGAAGTGCTCATCAACGAGCACGATGTGGATGTGGTGGCCGGCCCCGACAGCTATCTCGACCTCCCGAACCTGATAGGCTCGGCCGAGAACGGCGACAAGGCAATCGACACTCAGCTGTCGACCACCGAAACCTATCGCGACATAATCCCCACCCGCCTAGGCGGCAACAAGGTGAGCGGCTTCATAAGCATCATGCGCGGCTGCAACAACTTCTGCACCTACTGCATAGTGCCTTATACCCGCGGCCGTGAACGCAGCCGTGAGCCCAAGAGCATACTCAACGAGCTGGCCGACCTTGAGCGCCGCGGCTACAAAGAGGTGACCCTGCTGGGCCAGAACGTGAACTCATATTGCTACAAGCCTGCGGCCGAGGGCGAGGCGCAGGTCGACTTTGCAAGCCTGCTGGCCATGGTGGCCGAGGCTGCGCCGCACATGCGGGTGCGTTTCACCACAAGCAACCCCGAGGACCTGAGCGACGCCATTATCGATGCCATGGCATCGCACGCTAACATCTGCAACCACATCCACCTGCCGGTGCAGAGCGGCAGCAACAAGGTGCTGAAGCTGATGAACCGCAAGTACACCCGCGAGTGGTATCTCGACCGCATTAAAGCCATCAAGGAGCGCATACCCGATTGCGGAATCAGCACCGACATGTTCACCGGCTTCCACGACGAGACCGAAGAGGACTTTGAGTTGACGCTGAGCCTGATGCGCGAGGTGGGTTTCGACTCGGCGTTCATGTTCAAGTATTCGGAGCGTCCCGGCACATTCGCATCCAAGCACCTGCCCGACAATGTGCCTGAGAGCGTGAAGATTGACAGGCTCAACCGCATGATCGACCTCCAGAACCAACTGTCGCGCCACAGCAACCGCCAGGATGTGGGAAAGACGTTTGAGGTGCTGGTGGAGGGCTACAGCAAGCGCTCCCACGACGACATGTTTGGCCGTACCGAGCAAAACAAGGTGGTGGTTTTTGCCGCCGGCGACACACAGGTGGGCGACCGTGTGATCTGCAAAATCGACGACTCCACATCGGCCACGCTGCTCGGCCACCGCATCTGAGCCCGTTAGGCGGGAAAAATAAAGATTTGATTTGGGAAAATATAAAATGAACGATTCTTGCACCTCTTTAGGCCGGCAAGGCAGTGCCCCTGCACCCGAACGGCTGTGGAATGCCAACTTCATAAAGGCCAATGTGGCCAATTTCATGCTGTTTTTCGCATTCTATCTGCTCATGCCGCTCATGCCGCTTTATATGGCCGACAGTTTCCACTCCAGCAAAGACGTGATAGGGATGGTGCTGTCGGGCTACACCATGGCCGCTCTGATTATGCGCCCTTTCAGCGGATTCCTTGTCGACAGTTTTCAGCGTAAGCGCGTGCTGATGGTATGCTATTTCGTTTTTTTTGTGTTTTTTGCAGGCTACTTGGCTGTAGGCACACTGTTGGCGTTTGCCATAGTGCGCACGCTTCACGGAGCTCCCTTCGGAGCCCTCACCGTGGCCAATAGCACCGTGGCCATCGACGCTTTGCCGTCGAGCAGGCGCACCGAGGGAATAGGCTATTACGGTCTTAGCAACAATCTGGCCATGGCCACCGGTCCCACTGTGGCTATATACCTATATGGCTGGGCGCATAGCTATGTGGCTTTGTTTTGGCTTGCCCTTGCCGTGGCCGGGATAGGACTTGCCGTCGACAGCACCATCCACCTGAAACACCGCGCGCCGGTGGCTCACGGCCGGTTGTCGTTCGACCGCTTTTTCCTTACGGCAGGCACACGCCTGTTTCTCAATACCATGGCGTTCGGCTACTCCTACGGAATACTCAGCACCTACCTTGCCATCTACAGCAAAGAGAAGATGGGCATCACCGGTGGCACGGGCACATTCTTCCTGCTGCTGGCCGTGGGACTGATACTCAGCCGGCTTGAGGGCGCACGTTCACTGCGCAAGGGTCGCATCACGTTTAATGCCTCGGTAGGCATCGTTGTGTCGCTTGCCGGCTACTTGCTGTTTGTGCTGTGTGGCAATCTTGTGGGCTACTATCTGGCAGCGCTGCTCATAGGCTTGGGCAACGGACACATGTGGCCAGCCTACCAGAACATGTTTATCAACCTTGCCAGCCATGACCAGCGCGGCACTGCCAATTCCACTCTGCTTGTGTCGTGGGACCTGGGTGGAGGCTTGGGCGTGCTCATTGGCGGCGTCATTGCCGAGCACTGGGGTTACGGCAGCGCTTTTTGGAGCGCTGCAATAGTCACCATGATGGGAATTGCCGGCTTCTTCTTCTCGGGCCGTAGCCACTACCTCAAGCACCGCCTTCGCTGAACGGGCCGCCCGACGGATGCTTGCGGAACTGGCTCGGAGTCATTCCATACACCCTCTTAAACACTTTTGAGAAATAGGCATTGTCCTCAAATCCGCAATTGAGCGCCACCTCGGCAATGGTCTGCTCGGGATGCTGGGCGATGATGCGCTTGGCGCGTGCCATGCGCACCCGCAGAATGTAGACGGCGGTGGTGTCGCCCGTGATTTGTGACACTTTGCGGTTGAGCTGTCTTGAGCTGAGGCACATGCGCGAGGCCACGCTCTCGATGTCGAACTTGTTGATATCCATCTGCTGATACACCACATCCACCAGCTTGTTGATGAAGTCGCGGTCAACCTTGCTGAGCACCTGCTCGCTGTTGTCGCCACCGCTTGCCACGGCCTGCCTGTACTTGTCGCGCAGCAGCCGGCGCTGCTCAAGCAGCTTGTCGACGCGGGTGTTGAGCTCCACCGAGTTAAACGGCTTGTAGAGATAGGCGTCGGCACCGGCCTCGATGCCTCGTATGCGGTCGTCTTCGGTGCTGCGTGCAGTGATTATAATCACCGGAATGTGGTTGAGCGCCTGTGAGGCGCGTATGTCGGCACACAGCTCGAGACCGTCTTTCTCGGGCATCATCAAGTCGGTGAGGATGATGTCGGGCAGCAGTTGCTTTGCCATGTCGAGGCCTTCGGCTCCGTTGCTTGCGTAGTGCAGTCTGTAGCGGTGGTTGATTTCACTGCCTATGTATCTCGACATGTCGGGGTTGTCTTCCACTATCAGCACCACGGGGGCATCGGCGTTGTCGGAATCTCCGTGTGGCAGCAGCTGGCTTGTCGGTGTGTCGGCGGCAGGGGTCTCGTCGTCGATCTCCGACGGGTCAAACCGTTGCCAGCCGCCCTTGCCGTGGCTCAGCGGCAGTGTCACGGTAAAGGTGCTGCCATATCCCTTGCGGCTCTCTACCGCCACGGTGCCGTCCATCACCTCCACCACGTTTTTCACCAGCGACAGTCCCACACCGGTGCCAATACCCACGCTTTTGCCCGTGCCTGCCCCTTGGTAGAAGGTGGCAAAGATGTGGGGCAGCTCCTCCTTGTCGATTCCGCATCCGTTGTCGGCCACGGCAATGGTCACTGTGTTGCCATCGCCCAGGTGGACCGAGAGTGTGATGCGGCCGCCGTCGGGCGTGAACTTGAGGGCGTTGCCCATGAGGTTGCGCACTATTTTATTCATATAGTCGGGCACGAAGTCCATTTCAATGTCGTTGCGGTCGGTATCGAAAGCCAAGATCAGGTTGCGGCTTTCGGCGTAGGCGTGGTAGCTCTCGAAGAGCACTTGCAGATAGCGCACCACGTTGCCTGTGCGGTAATCGGGACGTCCCACTGCCGACTTCACGCGTGCCACGTCAAGAATCTGGTTGATAAGGTTGAGAAGGCTGCGCCCCTGGCGCACTATGGTGTTGCCGGCATTGCCCAGGCTGTCGTTGCCTATGCGCCCGTCGGCCATCTGCTGGCCTATGCCTATTATCAGTGTGAGTGGAGTGCGGAACTCATGGGTGATGTTGGTGAAAAACGACGTTCGCATCGAGTCGAGCTGCTGCATCGTGCGCTGGTGGCGCTTGCGCATGTGCAAGGCGTAATACAGGAAGGCAATGGCTGCGAGTGCGGCGATTGCCACAATGCCCGAGGCTATCAGCACAATCTCTTTTATGCGTTTTTCGGCACGGTAGCTCTGTGTGGCGGCATCCACCATCACCTTGCTGCGTTCGGTTTCATACTGGATGCGCACATTCTGGATGCGGTTCATGTTTTTCTCGTTCGAGATGCTGTCGGAGCAGTTGCGGCTCTTGATATAGTTGTCAAGTGCTGCACGGCTGTCGCCCATCCGCTCGTAGTATTGGTAATAAAGCTTATAGGTTTCGGCCTCGTGCTCTATGCTGTGGAGCTGGGCGGCCACTTGTGCCGCTTGGTCAATATATGTCTTTGCGGTGGCCATGTTGCCTTGATTCAAATAGATGCGGGCAAGCGACAGGCACGGTTCGAGCCAGTGCCAGCGGTCAGACGACTGCTCCATCAGCGAGTATGACTCCTCATATTCCTTGATGGCGGCAGCCGTGTTGTGCTCATGCTCGTAAAGCCGGCCGAAGCTGTTGTGGTTCAACGAGATTCCGAGGTCGCTCTTAGCCTCGCGGTTCAGCTCCAACGAGCGGCGGTAATAGTGCCATGCCGAGTCGATGCGCCCCTCGCCCTCGAAGATGGAGCCGAGGTTGGCATAGTTTATGGCTTGGCCCAGGGCGCTGCCCAAAGCCTTCTCCCCCGCCAGGGCTGCGCGGAACACGCTGTCGGCCGTTTCATTGTTGCCGGTGGTCAGGCAAATGTTGCCAATGCCGTTGAGCGACACCACGCGGTTCTTGCGGGCGTCAAAGCTCTCCTTGTCACTCAGACGGTCGCACAGTCCGAGGGCCTGGTAGTGATAGCGTGAGGCCTCGTCGAGCACACCCATGCGCCGCAGAGCGGTGCCTATGTTGTTAAGTGCCTTTATGATTTCTATGGTGTCGGCCAGCTGCTCGGCCACATTCAGCCCGCGGCGGTGGCACTCTATGGCTTCGGTAAACCTGTTATTCTCCCTATACATCTTTCCGAGGCAACGGCAGGCAACCACTATGCCCAGGTAGTTGTCGGAGTGACTGTACTCGTTCAGCAGATGCTGAAGCTGGGTGGTGTCGGTGGCAAGTTTCACCACGCTGTCGATGGCCTTGCGCTGCTCCGGGGTGTAGTTCTTGCGGCCATTCCCGCCGCACGACAGTGTGAGCAGAATGACTGCAATGATTGCGGCGGCCATGATGAGCCACTGTCTTGGTTGGTTGTTGTGTCTCGATTCCATCATCAGCAAAAAATGCGTTTATTATAGCATGGATTCATGCCCTTGCACCTGATTATCGTGGCATGAATGTTTTTAACGTCTTACCTTAAAAATAGTTTTTTTTGACGGCTTGTTTCAAGAATGGTTTTCGGCCACTGTGTGGCACTGACGCAGTAAAGTTACGAAAATCTCACCACTTTTGTGGAAATATCGGCAATTTTTACTGAATTTTTTCATCTTGCTGATTTCGACGATTTTTGTATGGATTTAGCGTTGTGCTACAGCGTGTTACATGGTAGATATGTCGTTTTTTTCGCTATTTGCTACGTTGTTTTTATACCGTTTTTACAATTTTTCGTCCGGTTTTTCGCCATTCATGGCACAAATTCATGGATAATTTTGCAGCGTGAGGTTGAGGCACCGCCGTCGCCTCACATGACAACAAGCATAATTATAATGTATTTATTAATCCCCCAAATAAACCAGCTTATGAATATCAAACAAGTAACCCGCACAATCATGGCCGTGGCCATCATGTGCATCGCAAGCCCGAGTGCCACACACGCACAATTCGGCCTTAAAAACGTGGTGAGAAATGCCAAAGAGAAAGCCGGCGATAAAGTGAGACGCACCATCAATGATGGGGTGGAGAAAGGTATCAACTCGGTGGTCGACGACGCCGAGCGCCGTGTGACCAATGCGGTGATAGGTCTTAAGCAAGACGAAGTGGACGACGGCGACCGCGTGCTGGTCAAGACCAAAGAACAGCCGTATGACAAATACACCGTCTACCGCTCGAAGAAGCTTGTCGACTCTGACGACTACTCTGAAGTGGCGCCCAACTATCTGTATTACTTGCTCCGCACCAAGCAGGCTGCAGCCAAGGGCAAGAAGGACGATGAAATGTGTACCTACTATTATGAACTCGACAAGTATCATAAAATGCTTCAAAAGGTGGCATCTGAAAAAGGCGACGGTCTTGAGTTGCTTTCGGGCGACATGAAAAACGAGCTTGTGACTGTGATTAAAATGGTGTACAAGCAAATGTTTGGCAACAAGGGCTTCCCCGATGATGCCGACGGCAAAACCACCGATGGCCTCTACAAGAAGCTCAATTGGGTTGTCGACAAGGCTTTGAAATCGAAATCGCAGGCAGTGCGCCGCTTCTACTACGACTTTGCTTACCCCAACTATTATGTGGCTGTCGGCAAGTTGTTCAACGACAGCGATAAGAATGCGAAAAAACTGTATGAGGGCCTCACCAAGCTATATGAAACCACCTCCGACTATCGCAAGGACAGCGATCTTGCGCCTCTCATGCCCAATGCCGAGGCTGAACGCAAAGAGAAAATAAAAGCCGAGCGCGAGGCAAAAATCCAAGCCGAGAAGAAGGCTCAGGAAGAGCAGGCCGCTGCCGAACGTGCGGCAAGGACACGCGCCATGCCCACTGCAGGCATGAAAAACGCCACACTGACTGCCCAGTGCCTGAAACTTGCCAAGAGCAACTATGCCGACTGGAATCCCTCTAAGGCCATCATCAAGAGCACCAATTGGCAAATCGACCGCCAAAATGGCTCGATAGTGCGCCGCCGCATCACGGTCTACCTCATTTGTAACGAAGACGGCCAAAAGGTAGCGCGCACGGTAAGCTTCCAGCAGCCCTATATGGGAGGCGGCCGCTATGGCTCGCTCCAGACCTTCGGTGTGGGTGTTGAGTGGTTCTACATCAAGTAGCTACGGCCATCCTTCCGTGAAATAGGAAAAGACAAAGGCCACCGGGCCATGTGCCAAAACAAATTGGTTTTGTATTTTGGGGTATTGGCCCAGGTGGTTTTTAAAAGCTCAACCATGCCGGCAACCACATGGTGCGGCAGTGCGCCGCTCTTGTGCCGGACATCGGGACTCACAATGAAATAGCACATACTTATGAATCACGTATAGAAATATTGCAACATCATCAGCACATGAGAGACACACCGGGAGGCTCGAAAACAGAAATCCAATTCAGACAGTGCACCACACCGAGTCGACCGAAAATAAAGCAAAGGCTGCGATAGCGCCGGGTAAGCGCCACGTAGCCTTTGCTGTTTTTTTTGACGGGCAGTCTGCTCCTACTTGAGCAACTCCCGCAACTGCGGCTCAATGCCTGGTGCCGCTGCCACCACTGAAATTCCGCGGTCGGGGCGAAACCGCTCCACCACGGCTCCGGCCTCACGGGCTATCAGCTCGCCGGCACACACGTCCCACTCGTGCAGATTCAGTTCCCAGTAGCCGTCGAGGAAACCGGCAGCCACATAGCTCAAGTCGAGCGCTGCCGAGCCTAGGCGGCGCAATCCGCGCACCTGTGTCAGCACCCGCTCCACATTGTCGAGATTGTTGTCGGGGTTCTCGGCCTTGTCGTATGGGAATCCTGTCGACACCACTGCATGGCTGAGCGTCTTTGTGCCCGACGGGGTGAAAATTCGGTCGCCGTTAAGGTAGGTCCCGCCGTCTTTTACTGCGGTGAAAAGTTCGCCAAGACGCGGTGCAAACACCACACCCACAACCGTCTCGCCGCGATAGCGGACACCGATGCTCACGTTGAAAAACGGAAGCCCGGCACTGAAGTTAGTGGTTCCGTCGAGGGGGTCGACCACCCACTCCCAGTCGCTGCCTCCGTGCTCGTCAAGTCCCGATTCCTCGCTGAGCACGGCATGGTCGGGAAAACGCGAGGCAATACCTTGCTTGATGGCGGCCTCTGAAGCCTTGTCGGCCGATGTCACCACGTCGAAGTCGTTGTTCTTCTTGGTGGCAACGTCAAAGTTTGCCGACCTGAAATAGTGCAGCTGTATCTTTCCCGCCTCGTGGGCAAGGTCGATGGCGTGCAGCAAAATGGTGTCTAAATCAATTGTAGCTGGCATTTTACTATCATTTGTTTTGTGATGCAACGTACGGGTGTGGCAGGGATGGAATGCATGATTGTGGTCTGTAAAGCGTTGCGGCTCATTGGATTAAAGTAGACGTCGCTCCAATTCGGGCCACCCCGGTATCCAAGAGCAAAATTACTGTAAATATTCCACTTCACTTGTGGCTTTATGCAGGTATTTTCAATATCGCGCAATCACAATTCGGCAACAAGTGTGAACCGCATACCGGTGCATGGTGCTAGGGCCCGACTGGCTGCTGTTTGTGGCAACGCTGGTGTTGGGCGTCATCTGCTTTGTGATAATGCTCATTTTGATTGCCGTGACACTGATATTCCGATAGTGATATACAAAGAAAACGCCGAGCGTCGGGCTTCTGCTCCAAACCATCGACCGCAATCCTATGGCGGAAGTGCGGGAATGTGTTTGGCGGCAGGAACCCGACGCTCAGCTGTAATTATCTCTCGCCGGCATTGCATCTTAGCTTGCAGAGCCAGGCGGCGCTAATCAATCTTCTTCTTCGTCGTTGACGGGAATCTGACGCTTGAACACCTCCTTGAAGGTGATGAGCGTCTCGGTGCGGCCAAGTCCAAGTTGCAGGAAGCGGTCGTGGATAAGGCTCAGCAGGTGGTCGTTGTTGTGGGCATAGAGCTTTACAAACAAGTCATACTTGCCGGTAGTGTAGTAGCATTCCACCACTTCGGGAATTTCCTTGAGGTGTGTCACCACCTCGTCGAAGCGTGAAGAGTCGTTAAGAAACACACCCACGTAGGCACAAGTCTCGTAGCCCACAGCCTCGGGATTGATTTGGGTTATCGACCCCTTAATCACACCCATGGTGTGGAGTTTTTGAATACGCTGGTGGATGGCTGCCCCCGACACGTTGCAGGCGCGGGCAATCTCAAGATACGGCTTTCGGGCGTTTGCCGAAAGCATCTTCAGAATTTTGTAGTCTAATGCATCTAATTTAGTATTAGCCATATTTGTGTTTCTGTTGTGTTTTTATATTTGTAATAATTTATGAATAATTGCGTTAGTACAGTATAGGAGTGTAACCATACAACACGCAAATGTAAGAAAAAAAACTCATATGATAATAAATTATAACGTTATTTCTCAAAATTCACCGAATTTTAATAGATTTGTTTCGCTTTACGAGCGGGCTTTCCCTGCCAGCGAGCGGCGCAAAGTGTCTGACCTGATTGATGTTATGGCAAGCCGGAAAGAATTCACCGTGATGGAGGCTACTGCAGGTAACGTTTTTTTAGGCTTCTTCTCGTTTTGGGCATTCAGCGACTGCGGATTTGCCTATGGCGAGCACTTTGCCATAGAGCCTGAGGCACGCAATGGCGGAATAGGCTCAAAATTCCTGAGCCACATTATAGGCACTATCGGGTTGCCGCTCATCATTGAGGTAGAGCCCGACGACACACCTATCGCGCGCCGTCGCGTGGCATTCTATGAGCGTGCAGGGTTGAAGATCTGGCGCGACGTGGACTACGTGCAGCCGCCTTATGGCCAAGGAAAGGCTTCGCTGCCGTTAAAGCTTATGACAACCGGCGGATTTACCAGCGAGCAACAAGTGCGCGATGCGGCCACGGTGATTCACCGTCGCGTGTATGGTGTGGAGCAGTAGGGCCACCTCATGGCGTGCGGCAATTGCCGCAATCCGGCACGATGAATCTTGTAGCATGCCATGTGATGGCTACGGCCTCACTACCGTGCTTACGGCTTGTGTCTGTGGAGAATTCGAGTCTTTTTTAAATGTTTTTAAAATTATCTGCAAATTTATTGTTTTATTGGTTAAAAAGATTTAATTTTGCAAACACACGCATTGATCTATGGTCCCCATTAAGCATCACATACACTGTTTGATACTCGCCGCATTAGCGGTGGCGGGCATTTGCGTCATTATGATAAGCTGCAGCATGGGCGCCCAGCGCAAGCGTGTGATAGCCGTGAGCATACCGCCACAGCAGCGTCTGCTTGAGCAGATAGTCGGGAAGCGCTATGAGGTGGTGAGCCTGCTTGGCGAGAACAGCAACCCCGAGGAATATGAGAGCGACCGCAACATAATGGCAGTGATAGAGCGCAGCGATGCCTATTTCACGATAGGCAACATAGGTTTTGAGGCCGCCATCACCGACAAGGCCCGCGCCAATTACTCGCAAGTGCGCATTTTCAATAACTCAGACGGCATTTTCAACAGCGATAGCTGTGAGCACTCACCCGTGGCCGATTCAGGCGGTGACCCCCACGTGTGGACCAGCGCCCGCAACGCCAAACTAATTGCGGCCAATATGCTGAAAGCTATCGTAGAGCTCGATCCCAAGCACGAGCGGTATTACAGCAAGCGATACCAGACGCTCGTGGCCGGCATCGACAGCCTTGACCGCGAGTTGTCGCACACGCTTGACGGTAAGCAGGGAGAGGCATTTGCAGTGTGGCATCCGTCGCTCGGCTATTTTGCCCGCGACTATGGCTTGCGCCAAGTGACACTTAACCCGCGCCAGCCACGACCGGCAACGCCTGCCGAGCTTGACGGAATTGCCATGCGCAAAAAAGCCAAAATAGTGTTTTGCCAAGACGACTTTGATCCGCCACATGCAATCGAGACCATGAAACAGATGCGCCTGCCGCAAATCCACATCAACACCATGTCCTATGACTGGGAGGGACAAATGCGACTTCTGGCGGCTACCATCGCCAAAAACACATAACACAAGTGCCATAATCGGTACACAAACAGTTGCGTAACTGCCCAAAAACGCATAAATTTGCCGCACTACATATATATTTTTCATCATTACTACAATCTAACGACATATATTATTCACAATGATGAGCAACACATTGAGCACGACTACTGCGGCGACGCAGTTCTCGTTTGAGGTACTGCCTCCGCCAAGGGGAAAAGGACTCGACAGCGTGTACAGCACCATCGACCGCCTTATTCCATTCAACCCGGTGTGTGTCAACATCACCACGCACCGCACCGAGACCATATATTCTGATTTGGGCAACGGCACATATCAGCGCCTTCAGGTGCGCAACCGACCCGGTACCGTGGCCATTGCCGCAGTCATCAAGGAGCGTTACGGCATCCACACCGTGCCGCATCTGATATGCAGCGGCTACACGGCCACCGAGATCGAGTGTGAGCTCATCGACCTCTCCTACTTGGGCATTACCGATGTGATGGTGCTGCGAGGCGACCGTGCCAAAGACGAGAACCGCTTCACGGCCACAAGCGGCGGCCACAGCCACGCCGTCGACCTCTGCCGCCAAGTGAACGACTTCAACGCCGGACTGCTGCTTGGCGGCGCCAAAATGGACTCGCCGGCCGAGCCGTTCACCTATGGTGTGGCCGGCTATCCCGAGAAACACGACGAGGCAATGAACATCAACGGCGACATTGAGTACCTGAAGGCTAAAGTGAAAGCGGGAGCCAACCGCATAGTGACTCAGATGTTTTTTGATAATCAAAAATATTTTAACTTTGTGAGGCGGTTGCGCCAGGATGGCATCACCGTGCCTGTGATTCCGGGCATCAAGCCTCTCACGTCGCTCAACCACTGCACCATGCTGCCGCGCACATTCCACATCGACTTCCCGCAAGAACTGGCCTGCGAGTTGGGCAAATGCCGCACCAGCGACGACGTGAAAGCACTGGGCGTGGAGTGGGGCATACAGCAGGTGCGCGACCTCAAGGCCGCCGGAGTGCCTATGATACACTTCTTCACGATGAATGCGGCAAGTTCGACCGAGCAGATCGCAAAAGCCACATTTTAGCGCACCCAGGCCGGCAGGATGCACGGCCGCAAATGAATGGCGCACGCCATTGCGCCGAATCACTAACGATAAAACATCAACTGCCAACGTGCCACAGACCCACCACACATATTTCGAGCATGCACTGCCAAAGCGAATCATGGTTCTCGACGGAGCCATGGGCACAATGATACAGCAATACGGGCTCACCGAGCGCGACTTCAGGGGCGAAAGCCAGCTTACCCCCGCCGGGCAGCGCGGAATCTTTGCCGATTGGGGCGTGAGGCTGCAAGGCAACAACGACCTGATAGCGCTCACCCGTCCCGACGTGTTGCGCGACATCCACCGCCGCTACCTCGAGGCCGGGGCCGACATAATAGAGACTAACACATTCAATGCCCAGCGCGTGTCGCAAGCCGACTATCGCACTGAGGCCTACGTGGGGCAAATCAACGAGGCCGCGGCGCGCATAGCCCGTGAGGAGGCCGACCGCATGACAGCAATCACGCCGGCCAAACCACGGTTTGTGGCTGCCTCCATTGGACCCACCAACCGTACCCTGTCGATGTCGCCCGATGTGGAAAACCCGGCACTGCGTGCCATCACATTCGACGAGTTGCGCGAGGCCTACGAAGAGCAGATGACCGTGCTTAGCCAGAGCGGCGTCGACTTGTGGATGCTAGAGACCATATTCGACACCCTCAATGCCAAAGCCGCCCTCGCTGCCGCCCGAAACGTCAAGCGGCGCACTGGCCGGCACATCCCCGTCATGCTAAGCGTCACCATTTCCGACGCATCGGGGCGTACGCTGTCGGGACAGACGCTCGATGCCTTTCTGGCATCGGTAGAGCACGATCACGACATACTGAGTGTGGGACTGAACTGCTCGTTTGGAGCCAATGACATGCGCCCCTACCTCAGGACACTGTCGGAAAGCGCTCCTTTCTTCATCAGTGCCCACCCCAACGCCGGCCTGCCCGATGAGGACGGACTATATTCCGAAACACCTGAGCTTATGGCCAATGCCATAAGCGGATTCATCGACGACGGGAGCGTGAACATAGTGGGCGGTTGTTGTGGCTCCACTCCCGACCACATACGGGCTATAGCCCGTGCCGCCGAGGGCAGGAAGCCGCGACTGAAGCCGCAAAAGGGCAATGTGGCATGGCTTGCCGGACTTGAGGGATTCACGCCGCTACCACACACTTTCATCAATGTGGGCGAGAGGTGCAACGTGGCAGGAAGCCGCAAGTTTCTGCGTCTGGTCAAGGAAAAACAGTATGACGAGGCTTTGGCCATCGCCCGCAAGCAGGTGCGCGATGGAGCCACAATGCTCGATGTGAACATGGACGACGGCATGCTCGACACCATCGGTGAAATTACGCATTTCCTCAATCTCATGGCATCTGACCCCGAAGTGGCGCGCATCCCGTGGATGATCGACTCGTCGCGCTTCGACGTGATAGAGGCCGCACTGAAATGCGTACAGGGTAAGTGTGTGGTCAATTCCATCTCGCTCAAGTCAGGCGGGAGTCAGTTTGTGGCCCAGGCCCGCAAAATACGTGAATACGGCGCGGCCGTAGTGGTGATGGCATTCGACGAGGAAGGGCAGGCCACCACCTACGAGAAGAAAATCCAAGTGTGCGCGCGGGCCTACAGCCTGCTGACCCTCGAGGCTGGATTCAATCCGCGCGACATCATATTCGACCCCAACGTGCTCACAGTGGCCACGGGAATCAAAGAGCACGACCGCTATGCGCTCGACTTCATCAAAGCCACCGGATGGATAACGACCCACTATCCGCAAGTGCACGTGAGTGGTGGCGTGAGCAACCTGTCGTTTGCTTTCCGCGGCAACAACTATCTGCGCGAGGCCATGCATGCCGTGTTCCTCTACCACTGCATCAGGCAGGGCATGGACATGGGCATAGTGAATCCGGCATCGAAAGTGATGTATGGCGACATTGCCCCGCATCTGCTCAATGCCATCGAAGACGTGGTTCTGTGCCGCCGCGACGACGCTGCCGAGCGGTTGTCGGAGCAAGGTCAGTTGTTGCTCGCCGCTAAGGAGGCTCCCACACCGGTTGCGGTCAGTACTGCCGACCGCAAGGCCACACCTGTCGACGAGCGGCTGACTACAGCCCTTCGCACGGGCGATGACGAGTTTCTTGAACCCGACCTGCAAGAGGCACTGACGCAATATCAGGCACCGTCGGCCATCATTGAGGGACCGCTGATGTGCGGCATGCAACTTGTGGGCCGCCTGTTTGGCGAGGGAAAAATGTTTTTGCCGCAAGTGGTGAAGTCGGCCCGCACGATGAAAAAAGCCGTGCAGATTTTGCAGCCACACCTTGAACAAAACCGTGACGCTTCGGCACAATCCAATGGGCGCTACATGGTGGCCACCGTAAAAGGTGATGTGCACGACATCGGGAAAAACATAGTGGCTGTGGTGATGGGTTGCAACAATTTCGACGTGGTTGACCTCGGTGTCATGGTGTCGCCCGAGAAAATCGTGCAGGCCATTATTGATGAACATATCGATTTTGTGGCCTTGAGCGGCCTTATCACACCGTCGCTCGACGAGATGTGCCGCACTGCCGAGGCCATGGACCGGGCCGGCATCAGGATTCCGCTGTTCATAGGCGGCGCCACCACAAGTGAGCTGCACACGGCATTGAAGATAGCTACGATATATGGCGGACCGGTGTTTCATGTGAGAGACGCATCGCAAAATCCGGTGCTGGCGCTGCAACTGACCGGTCCCGACCGCAAGCGTGTGGTCGAGGAAAACCGCAAGCGACAGGCCGAACTCGTGCGGCAGCACGAGGCCAAGAAGCGCAGCTCGCGGCCATCGCCCCCCGCTACGGCCGTTAAGCGGCTTGGCGGCATTCAGCCGGGATGCCCTTGCGGATGCGGTGCGCAAGTCAACGCTGCTGGCCGCCTGCTTATCGACTGGAGCAAGGAGACTCTGCCCAAGCCCACTTATGTGGGCTACCGCTCGATACCCAACATTGGCATTGCCGAGGTGCGACAGTTTATCAACTGGATGCACTTCTACAAGCTGTGGCGAGTGCACCCTGGCTCAGATGAGGCCAAGCGCATAAAGGGTGAGGCCGAGGCTATGCTCGACGAGCTTGAGCGCTCACACCCGATGCAGGCGCAAGTGGGCTTTTATCCCGCTAACGGAACAGGACACAGCATAGTGCTTAAAGGAGCTCTCGGCGGACATGACCTTGAACTGCCCACTCCGCGGCAGAGTGCGAACCATGACGCGGGAGGCACCGGGGCGAGGCTGTCGCTATGCGACTTTGTGGCCCCGTGGCCCTATGACGACTATGTGGGGGTGTTTGCCGTGACGGTGTCGCCCTCGCTTGCCGAGGAGCTTGAACAAGAGAAGCGCACCGAGGGCAACGGCGCATTCCGCTCATTGCTGATGCAGAGCCTCGGCGACCGCCTTGCCGAAGCATCCAGCGAATGGCTGCACAGGGAAGTGCGCACACGGCTGTGGGGATATAGTCCCGACGAACATTTGGACCTGCTCGGCCTGTCGCGGGCCGCCTATCAGGGAATACGGCCGGCGGTGGGTTATCCGTCGCTGCCCGACGTGAAACTGATTTTCCCTGTAAGTAGGCTGCTGAATTTCGGTGCGCTTGGCATACGCCTAACCGAAAACGGTGCCATGTATCCGCAAAGCAGCATCTGCGGCCTGTATCTGAGCAGCCGTCATGCACGCTACTTTGTGGCACGCACGGCCGAAGAGAGGCTGTGAGCCGATTAGGGTGGCACTGGTCATACCGGGCTGCGGGTGTTCCAAATTTCCCAAAATCTGCTAAAAATGTATGCCGGTGACCGGCTTCACGCAATAAAACACTAATTTTGCACTGCTTTTATTTCAACGATAACGAAAACGCATAACAGCCAACTATGAGGATAGGGAATATTGACCTTGGCGAGAAACCTGTGATGCTCGCCCCGATGGAAGATGTCACCGACCAGTCGTTCAGGCAGATTTGCCGTGAGCAAGGTGCCGATATGGTCTACACTGAGTTTGTGTCGGCCGATGCCCTTGTGCGCAGCATCAGCAGCACCATGCGCAAGCTGGCCATAGCTCCTGCCGAGCGTCCGGCTGCCATTCAAATCTATGGTAAGGAGGTCGACCCCATGGTCGAGGCCGCGAGAATAGCCCAGGAGGCTCATCCCGATGTGATCGACCTTAATTTCGGATGTCCCGTGAAAAAAGTGGCTTCGAAAGGTGCTGGTGCCGGACTGTTGCGTAATGTGCCGCTTATGCTTCAAATCACGCGGGCTGTGGTCACTGCCGTCGACGTGCCCGTCACGGCAAAAACACGTCTTGGCTGGGATTGCGACAGCAAAATCATAGTCGACTTGGCCGAGCAGTTGCAAGACTGCGGCATCCAGGCACTCACCATCCATGGCCGCACACGCTCACAACTCTACACGGGTGAGGCCGACTGGACGCTCATCGGCGAGGTGAAGAACAATCCGCGCATGCACATTCCCATAATAGGCAACGGTGACATCACCTCTCCGCAAAAACTCGTTGACTATTTCGGCCGCTATGGTGTCGACGGCATAATGGTGGGTCGTGCCTCAATAGGCGCACCGTGGATTTTCCGTGAGATGAAACACTTCATGCGCACGGGCGAAATGCCGCACATCAGCAATGCCGAGAAAATGCAGCTGCTCAGGCGGCAAATCAATGAGAGCATCGACCGCATTGATGAGTATCGTGGCATATTGCACATTCGCCGCCACCTGGCCGCCACGCCGCTGTTCAAGGGCATACCCAACTTCAGGGCCACGCGCATAGCAATGCTACAGGCTGCTACTGCCGACGAGCTCAACGCAATACTCGACGACGTGGAACGCACCTATCTGGCCGACGATAATATTATCACACCACAATAATCTTTTTTTCAAAAAATCATGCTTTTGTCTATGAAACACTTCTTATCCCTGTTTGTTGCATTATTGGTTGCCGTGGCAACCGTAAGCGCTTCGGCAGCAACCGATGCGCAGCGCCAATTGGTGAAGGTTGGTGAATTTACCCAGCTCAATGTGGCCGACAATATAAATGTGGACTATGTGTGCAATGCCGACTCATCGGGGTTGGCTGTGTTTACTGCCGACAGCAAAATGGTGAGCAGCGTGATGTTTACCAATAACGACAAGGGCAAACTCACCATTCAGGTGGCTCTCGACACACCTACAAAAGGGATGCCCACCGTGACGGTATACTCTACATCTCTGCAAGAGGCCAAGAATCAGGGCGACAGTACGCTGCGTCTCGTGTCGCTGGCCAAATCGCCAAAGCTCAAGCTCGTCACCACCAACAACGGCCGCATTGTGGCTCACGGCATCGATGTGATCTCGGCCGACTTGAACATAGCTACCGGTCACGGAAAAATCATTACCGACGGCACTTGCAAGTCGCTTAAGGTGAAATGCGTGGGCGCAGGCGAGGTGCAGGCCGACAAGCTCACCGCCGTGGATGTGTCGTGCTCAGTGGTGGGCACGGGCACTGTGGGATGCATGGTCGATGGCGGCGCCCTCAAGGTGACGGGCTCTGGCACCGGGCGTGTGTACTACAAGGGCAAGCCGTCGGACGTGACGGTGCGCAAGCTGGGCACGCTTAAGGCCATACCGCTTGACTGATGCCGGGCACTCCCCACAACAGACACAAAAATATAGCGGCCGCTCAATCGCATTATAGCGTTGAGCGGCCGCTGATTGTTTTTTTAGATGGCCGCTATGCCGGCCTGTTGTGCCCGTCGGCATGACGGCAATTGTCTCTGGTTTCCTTTTTCAGGAGAGGTTATTTGCTTTCTTTGATTTTCTCGAGTTGGCGCTTGAGCGCTTCGCAGCATTGGTCAACTGCCTCTTCGAAAGTGTCGGCTACTTTTGATGCAAAAACGTCGTCGTGCTGAGGCACGTTCAGTTTAATGGCTGCTTCTTTGTTGAGTGATGTTTCGGGTTTTACGACTTTAAGATTCACATCGGCCGATGCGATTTCTTCGCTGTATTTAGCTAATTTTTCCACTTTCTTGTTGATAAACTGCTGCAGTTTTGCTGTTGCGTCGAAGTGAATGGCTTTTACGTTGATTTCCATATTACCCTCCTTTTTTTAATGCCCTTGGGTGGGCGAGTTTATAATTGGTTTGCAATTCATTGAACGTCACATGTGTGTAGATTTGCGTCGCCGCAAGCGATTCGTGACCCAGCAGTTCTTTCACGCTGTTGATTTCGGCTCCGTCGTTGAGCATGGCGCTTGCGAATGTGTGCCTTAGCACGTGCGGACTAAGTTTGCTGCCGCCACCCACGCTTGCCAGAGCCGTGTGCACCACGTTGTAGACGAGCGACGGATAAAGCGGCTTGCCCTCGCGCCTCACGAAAAACGCCTCGCAGTGCCCGTAGGTCTCGGTGCGCAGATGTCGGTAGCTCTCGATCCACTGTGCCAGCTCGTGGCCAAATGGAATGATGCGGTCTTTGTCGCGCTTGCCGTGCACTTTCAGCTCGCCTTTGTCGGTGTCGACCCATGCGTCCTTTAGCCCTATCAGTTCGGCCCGGCGCATTCCTGTCTCATAAAGCATCATTACTATCAGGCGGTTGCGCACCTCATCGTGGTCGGCCATGTCGACTGGTGAGTCGAGCAGGGCATTGATGCTTTGAAGCCTCACCGTGTGTGGCAGCTGTTTGGGTAGCTTGGCAAGCTCCACGTCGGCTGCCGGGTTACAGTCAGCTTCGCCTCGCCACATGAGCCATTTGTAGAGAGCCCTCACGGCTTGCACCTTGCGGCGCAGGGTGCGCGAGCTGTCGCCAGTTCGGCTTAGGCTTACCAGCCATGCGCGGACGTCGCTCTGTGTCACGCTTCGCAAGTCGAGCTGGCGCTTGCCGCCCGATGTGAGAAAGCCTGAAAACTGCTCCAGGTCGTGGCCATAGGCTGTCACCGTATGCCCCGACAGGTTGAGCTCAAGCCCCAAGTGCTGCGTAAATCGCTGAACCACGTCATCCATGTCACGGTCAATGATTAAAAAATGTCTGTCTTTCTGAGTTTGGCGGCCCTTGCTCTCGTGCTCTGGGCTTTGCTCGGCCAATACTCTTGGCTATGTAGCTACGAAAGTAGGCACTATTTGTGTCAATTCCAAATTGGCGGCGTCAAAATTCATTTGTTTTTTCGCTATTTTGCCAATTTTTGTAATTGCTCTATGTCGTTTTTGATGTATTTGGCTATTATGCCATGCCTCTGGCTTCAATCTTCATACCAAGTGGAATACATAAGGTAGTTTTTGGCTATCTTCACGTTGATTTCCTTGGCTTGAGCCGGGTCTACCATTTTCTTGAATTTGGCGGGAGAGCCAGCCCACAGCTCATGGGCGCCCACCTTGGTGCCGCCAAGCACCACACTCCCTGCCGCGATTATGGCACCTTCGCCAATCTCGGCATTGTCGAGAATCACACTGCCCATCCCTATCAGGGCCATGTCGTGGACTTTGGCACCGTGAATGGTCACGTTGTGACCCACCGACACGTTGTTGCCTATCTCGATGGTCGATTTCTGGTAGAGTGTGTGCAGCACCGAGCCGTCTTGAATGTTGGTGCCGTTGCCTATTGTGATGGTGTTGACATCGCCGCGCAGCACCGTGCCAAACCAAATGCTGCAGTCGTCGCCCATGGTCACATCGCCTATTATGGCCGCATTGTCGGCAAGGAAGCATCCTTTGCCCATTTGGGGGGTGAATCCCCTTACTGATTTTATAATTGCCATTGTGTCTTTTATTGTTGAATTGGTTGTTTTTGTTTCGTTTTATTGTTGCTGTTAATCTTCTGCTGCTTCCTCTCCCGCTTAGATATCGGCGCATTTTTCCGCAAGCCACTGCTGTTCGGTTGGCTCAAGCAGTGGGGTGAGCTTCTGGAGCACCGTGTGGTGATAGGCGTTGATTTGTGCTTTTTCTTCGGCGGTGAGCATTGCCATGTCGATGATGCGCACATCGTAGGGGAACAGTGTGAGAGTCTCAAATTTCAAGAAATCACCGAATTCGGCTGTGTGCTCGCCTTCTACCGTGAGCATCAGGCACTCGGTGCGTATTCCATACTGGCCGGTTTTGTAGAGTCCGGGCTCGTTGCTGGTGATCATGCCAGGTTCAAGTGCCGTGGGGTTAGAGTCGGTGCGTATGCTTTGCGGGCCCTCGTGGCAGCCCAGGAAGTGTCCTACGCCGTGACCTGTGCCGTGGCCGAATGTCATGCCCTCTTGCCATAGCGGCATGCGTGCAAGCACGTCGAGCTGGCCACCGGTGGTCCCTACAGGGAATTTAGCCCGTGCAAGAGCCAAATGGCCTTTGAGCACGAGCGTGAAGTCGTGCTTCTCTTGGGCAGTGGGGTTGCCCAGGGTTATGGTGCGTGTGATGTCGGTAGTCCCGTCGAGGTATTGGCCGCCGGTGTCGATCAGCAGCAGCCCCTCGGGCTTGAGTGTGGATGCGCTCTCTTCGCTGGCTTGGTAGTGAACAATGGCGCCGTGTTCCTTGTAGCCGGCAATCATGGCGAAGCTGTCGCCGCGGTAGAACTCGCTCTTGCCGCGCTCGGCCTGCAGCCGCTGGTCCACGTCGATCTCGGTCACAGTCTGCCCGGTGGCCAGGCTCTCCTCGAGCCACATCATCATGCGCACCAAGGCAGCGCCGTCGCGCAACATGGCTTGGCGTGTGCCGCTGATTTGCACCTCGTTTTTCACGGCCTTGAGCGCAATCACCGGCGACGGCCCGTAGACCTTGCCGCACATGATGCACTGTGCAAGGGCATCGCTCACGCGGTTGGGGTCGATAAACACCACATCGCTCTCTTTGCGCTTTTCGAGAAAACGCTCCACCTCGTCGTAGTCGCGGATGCGCACGTCGTATTGCTTAAGGTGGTTGCGCACCTCGGCAGTGACTTTGCTGTCGTCGATGAAGATGCAGCGCTCCTTGCCCGACAGGAAGGCAAACGAGATGGCTACTGGCGTGTAGGCCACATCGGTGCCGCGCAGATTGAAAAGCCATGCTATCTCGTCGAGCGACGTCAGCAGTATGCTGCTGGCCCCGGCTTGCTCCACGGCTTGAAGGGTGCGTGATATCTTGCTGCCGACAGTCTCGCCTGCAATTGCCTCGTCGTGCACATAGGCCTCGTTGGCCGGGCGTCCGGGGCGGTCGGGCCATATCTCGTCGGCGGGATAGAAGTTTGTGGCAAACATGAATCCGTTTTCGCCGCAGAAGTTGTCGAGACGGTTGGCCTCCATTACCGAGAACAGGCGGCCGTCGATAGCCAGAATGCTGTCTTCGTCAAGGTTCTCGGCGAGCCACTCGGTGATGGTGGCACTGCCCACAGTGTTCTCCTTGTGCATCTCAAAACCGCTGTCGGCAAGCTGCTCTTCTGCTTGCAGGAAGTAGCGTGAGTCGGTCCACAGCCCAGCCTTGTCGGCTGTTACGACGGCAGTTCCGTTGCTGCCGGTGAATCCCGTGATCCAGTCGCGGAATTTCCAGTGGTCGCTCACATATTCACTGTGGTGGGGATCGGTGCCTGGAATTATTACTGCGTCAACGTTTTTGTTGCGCATGGCCTCGCGTAATGCCTCGAGGTGGGGTAGGGTGAGTTTGCTCATATCGTTGCGTTGTTTTTTAAGTCGTGTGATGGCGTCACTGGCATTTGGTGTGTGCCGGCATAGTCAAAGCAAAGATAATAATTAAATCATGAAGCGGCAATTAATTCGGTGCCGCGATGCTCTCAGTGGCACGCTTGCCGTCAGTGGGTTGTTCTCATCGGACCGCCTGGCTGCATTGGACCTGGCTGCATTGGTCGTGGTTGCATTGGCCCCATCGGGACGGTCTGCTTTTTGGCATGGTAATCGTCGATGAGCGATTTGAGAATGTCGTAGATGAGGCCGCCGAAGTCAATCGAGACGGGTTGTCCCCACACCTTTAGCGTGGGTGCCACGATGGGGACTGTGCGCCATTTGCCTGAAAGCACGTCGTAGTATCGTTGTGCGCCCACATCGACACTGAACTTGTCGCTTACTTTTATGCCTAGGGCCGCACCGTAGGACGAACTTGGAATTATGGCCATCGATGCCATTGAGTGGTATGTGGGATTGATGTAGTATTCTCCGAATGCCTTGAGGGTGAGTGTCTCGTTGAGGCGGTAGCTTGCGCTGCCCCAAATGCCGTAATCGTTCCATGCCGAGCGGTCGAAGTGGTATTTTGTGCCGTTCAGCCCAGCCGTTATTGTCATGTTGTCGCCAACGGGCTGGGTGATGTAGACGCCTGCCGACGCCATGTTGCCCATGGCCGGAAATGCCTGACGGCTGCTGAAACCGCCAATGTAGCCCTCGCCCGCAGTTGCTATTATGCCGCTCCTCTGCCAGTCTTGTCCGTAGGGGCTATGGCTTGGCGTCAATCGGCTCTCTATGGCTGCGGGTGCGCTTATGCGCAGTGTGCCCGCAACCGCTTGCAGACTGTCGGCAAGGCTCCACTTGCCGAGTTGCGGCGTGTGGAATTCAAATTGTGTGGGATTGGTGGACAATGATGCGCGCGGCAGTGGACTCATGGGGCTGTAGCCGGGTGTGACTGGCCACTCAAGGTTTGGCTGCAATGGGGGCACGCTGAACTTTAGCGGCTCCACGTCGGTAAGTGTGGATGTGCTTACTGGTTGGGCCAAGGCTGATATTGCCCAAAGTGCGGTCGTGGCTATGGTAAGAAGTCGTGTCATGTTGTGGCTGGTGGCGATATGTACGCCCCGTTAAGGCAAATTTAGCGATTTTGGCGGCCGACGAAGGCGGCTGAGCCAATAAATTTTGTTAAAGGCTGCATGGCACGGCCCGTGTGCGGGCGGTTAGAAGTCGATGGTGACGTCTACACCGTCGATGTCGCACTTGAAAGGCGGTGTCACCTTGGTCACGGTCACTGTGCCGCATTCAACCCGTGGGTGCTCTCTCTTCACTGCCTTGGCAATGCGCCAGGCCACATTTTCGAGCAGTTGCGATGGCGTGGCCATCTCTTTTTCTACTGTGGCATACAGCTCGGCATAGTTCACGGTTCCGTCAAGGTCGTCGTCGGTGAGGGCCTTGTCCATAGTGCAACGCACGCTCAGCGTCACTTCAAACCGGTTGCCCACGACCCTCTCCTGTCCGCCCACTCCGTGGTGGGCAAAGAAGCGCATGCGGCGCAGTGTGATGGTGCCGCTCATTTGCCGGCCTGCCTCCTTGCGGGTGTCTTGCTGTTGGTGTCGGTCTCTGCTGCTTCGACCCACACATATGCTCCAAGGTCGAGGCCTTCGCGTGCAAAGCGGTCTTGGCCGTAGCGGTCATATCGGGCTGTGGCGGGGCAATAGGCGCGGTTGCCCATGGCGATGGCGCCGCTCTTGTTACGCAGACGGTAGTCGAACACGTATTTCTCACGCTCGGTGTAGAACATCGGGTCGCCGCCCCACACGCAGCTGATGAAGTTGGCGTCATCGCTGCCTTGCGACTTGAGCAGGCAGTTGCGCAGCAATATGTTGGTGCCGGTGAGGTCGCCGTTGTTGAGCTCGGATGTGTTGCCGTAGATTATGCAGTTGTCCACTTGCGCATCGAGCACGCTGTAGGTTTTCGCCTCGTCTTGTGGCTCAAGGTTGAGTATGGCGCCGCTTATTGCGTCGAACAGGTAGTAGTTGGCCAGTGTGCACTGCACCAGCCGCACCTTGCCGCCAGTGAAGCTTGCCACGCTGCCTGCAGCATCGCTCAGCTCGGTGCCTTCGGCCTCTACCCATGCGTTTGATGCGGTGAGCACGCTGCTGCTTGAGTTGTGCAGCACCGAGTTAAACAGGTGCAGGGCCATTTGGCTGCAAGTGTCGGGGTTGACAGTCACGCCAAGTGCCGAGCCGCGCATCTCCACATAGGCCATCTCGTTGCCGTAGCTGTGGCGCCCGAATTGCACGCCGCCCCACTGGCCGCTCATGATGTCGAAGTTGATTTGTCCCACCACGTGGTCGAGGCGGTCGCCCCGCAGCACTATGGGCTTTTCTTGGGTGCCTTGTGCCAGCAGTTTGCCTTCCACTTTCATTCCGGCCTTGGCGTGGAACAGCATCGTCACACCCGGGTCGAGGGTGAGGGTGGCTCCCTGTGCCACCACCAGCGTGTCGTAGACCAGATAGGGCTTGCCTGCGCCAAGGCGTGTGTCGGCCTTTATGGTGTCGCCGCTTATTATGGTCACGTCTTGCCCCCAAGCGGTGAGCACCACGCTCTGTGTCACGCCGTTGGTCACAAAGTCGATGCGGTCGGTTGTCTCAACGGGCTCGTCGGCTCCCGTCACATCGATATTGCTCTCGACAAACACGTAGATGCTGTCGTTGCCGCGCACTTCAATGTCGTGAAACTCGCTGCCTTTCATGCCGTCGACGTTGAGATAGAACTTGCCTTTTGCCTTACCGGCGAGCGTGATCGACGAGATGTTGACTTTCTTCTTGCTGTGGTTGTAGACCATAAACTGCTTGGTGGGCGTGCTTTGGGCCGTTATCACGGTGTCGAACGCCACAGTGTCGGTCGAGAAAGCCAACACGTCGCTGGGACTATTGGTGAAATCGTCGTTGATGCAGCCGGTGCCCATAGTGGCAAGCGCCGCCAGCATCACTGTAAATATCAGATAGTGTAACTTGTTAGTCATAATAATATTAAACGCATCGGGATGGCTGTTTATTGTGTGCGGCTGTGGCTTGGGCCTATTGCGGCCACGATGGCGCGTGCAGTGTTGTCGGTGCAGTCGGCCTTGCCGAGTATCTGTCGCAGTCGGCCGTAGCCGTTGAGCATGGCTGTCCTCTCGGGTGTGTCGGTCAGGAGCGGGGTGAGGTGGGTGTCGATGCTGTCGGGGGTGCACAAGTGGAGCAGCAATTCTGGAATCACTGGCTCGTCGGCAATCAGGTTGGGCAAGGTCACATACTTGCCGTGAATCAGGTGGGAATAGAACTTGTAGACCATGCGGCTGCCGTTCATGCGGTAGCAGGCCACTTGCGGGGTGCCAAGTATTGCCGTCTCGAGCGTGGCTGTTCCCGATGTGACAAGCGCTGCGCGGGCATGGTGCACCAACTCAAACGACTGGCCGTAGGCCACCGGAACCGTTGGGGCCTCACTGCCCAGCACGCTGGCATACAGGCTTGCGTCGAGGCTCGGTGCGCCGGCTATCACGGCTTGAAACCCGCTGTGCCGACGGCATGCCGCCACCATCGACGGCAAATTGTCGCGCACCTCTTTCACGCGCGATCCGGGCACAATGGCTATGATAGGCTGCTCGGTGTCGAGGCCGTTGCGCCGCGCAAAGTCGCCGCGTGAGGCAAAGCCGCTGCTCGCCTCGGCAATCTCTTTCACGGTGGGGTTGCCCACATAGTCCACCTCATAGCCGTGACGGGCAAAGAATGCTGTCTCAAATGGCAGTATGGAAAACACACGGTCCACGTATCGCTTGATGTCGTTGACGCGCCACTCTTTCCATGCCCACACCTTGGGCGAGATGAAGTAGAACACGGGTATGCCCCGGTCGTGGGCAAAACGTGCCATCTTGAGGTTGAACGACGGATAGTCGATGAGAATCAGAGCATCGGGCTTGAACAGCTCAATGTGCTTGCGTGCTTTGCCCATGAACCCCATGATGCTGCCCAGGTGCTTGATGACCTCAATGAATCCCATGAAGGCCATGTCGCGGTAGTGGATAAGCGGCCTGCATCCGGCTTGGCTGGCCATCATGTCGCCGCCGAGCAACTGGAACTCGGCCTTGCTGTCGTGCTCCTTTATCGAGGCGATGAGCTGCGACCCGTGGATGTCGCCTGAAGCCTCTCCGGCAATCATAAAATATTTCATGTGTGGTTTGTTCTTTTTGTTTTTGGCAAAGTTACGATTTTTTGTCACAAATCGGGCCTGCCGTGGCGGCAGTGCCTGCTTAAATGTTGTAATCCTCCGTTTTGCGGGCTTATGCGTCATTGTCAAGCTGAAAAAAGACAAGGGCGCCTTGAGTGTGGGCGCCCTTGTGGTGTGGCTTGTGTATGCTCGGCTTTGTTACTTCAGTGGCAGCCTTGCGGCCCATTTGGCCGACAGCAGACGCGAGAATGTGAGCAGGTCGGCATTCGACTTGTCGGCCGCCACGGTCCATGGCTTGTGAGTGCTCACTGCCCACTGCTGCTCATAGTCGTGGGTGGCTTTGCTGCGGGCCTCATCGTTGAATGCCCGGTGCTCTTTCACCGAGTTGATGCCCTCATCGATATATATCTGCCACCGGTGTGCGTAATATTCGCCCACCAGGCCGCTCCATGAGCGGTCGGCATAGTCGTTGAGGTTGCCGCCCCAGGTGGTGATTAGTCGGCGGGCGTTCATCTCGTAGTAGTCTTTGATTTCAGGCGTTGAGCCGTAGTCGCGTGCCTTTTTCACCCACTGGCCGAGTGTGCATAGCGGGTGGAATGCGTTCAGGTTGTCCACATCGTTCAGCAGTTCGGTCATCACTGTGGCTTCGGCCTGCATCGTAGGCAGGTCGGCGCGCTTCATGGCAGCGTCGAATTTTTGCTTGGCTTGGCGGAACATTACGGCCAGCACATCGCGGCCCACGGTAATCATGTCGATTTTGGCTGCATCGCGGGTCACGCTGTCTTGCTTGAGCATTTCGAGCCATGCGCGTGTGAGGGGCGAGCCTAGTTTCTTCACCACCACGCTGAGTTTGCGCGGGTCTTTGTCTACCAGCGGGAAGCAGTCGAGCACCTCGTTGCTGTAGGTGGCGGCCGGGTTCACATACACGCTGTCGAGCAGCAGTTTCCATGCATGGCGAGCCGGCTCGCTGACGTATCCGGCGTGGCGGTCGGCCAGGTCGTTGGCCACACTCTCGGCATCTTGTGTGCCGGCGGCCGAAGCAGTCCAAGCCTTGTCGAACACATATTCAAACGTCATTTGCTGCACGTCCAGTCCCTCAAGGGTAGAGCCGATACCTGTCAGGTTGTGCCCGCCACTGTCGATCACGGCCTCAATGCGGCGGCCGGCTTCAAGCACGTTGCCTTGAACCGACGTGTTGCCGCCGAAGTTGCCCAGATAGCACCAGATGTAGGGCTGCCCGTAGAAGCTCTTGTGGTCGCGCCACAGCTCTTTGCGCTCGCAGAAGTAGTCGAGCAGCGTCATCTTGTCTTGGGGGGTGCCGGTCACAAGGGCCTTGGCGCGCTCGGGTGTCCAGGTCTTGCGGGCATAGTAGAATAGCCATGCCATTTGCAGCCATTGGGCTTTGGGGTCGACGTCGGCCATCGACTGGTAGATGTTTTTCGATACCCGTTTCAGATATTCGGGCTCAAGACTGGGCGGTGTCATCTCGTTGAACGGGTCGGTGCCATAGATGTGGTCGGTGCCATATAGCTTGGTCTGTTCTTCGAGAAACATGTGCTGGATGCGTGCAAACAAGGGGTCTTCGCTGTAGAGGAAATAGGTTTGGCACGAATCGTTGAAGCCCAGCCATCGGCTCAGCGGCTTGATGTCGGCATTGGGATAGTGCTTGATGAGCGCAACCGGAACGTGGCCGGCGAAGGCTGGCAGCACCGGGCGCATGCCAAGCTCGCGCTCGCGTGCCACAATCTGCTTTTGCAGTTCGGCCTGTGAGTCGAGCCACTCGTCGGGCAGCGGTCCGCACCAGTTGTCGATGTTGGCCATGCGGTGCCAGGGCAGATAGGTGGGACCTGTGAAGTAATTGCCAATTTCCTCATCGGTCAGACCCAGCTTGCGCCACACGTTGCGCCACACAGCCTCCTGGCCGGTTATGGCCAGCGGCAAGTTGATTCCGTTGAGTGCCATCCAATCGATAAGGCGTTCCCAGTCGGCCCATTTCCAGAATGGCATTGTGTAGCCGAATGTGCAGTAGTTGAGGAAGAAGCGTTGCGGCACGCGAGCCAGGCTGCGCTCGGCAGTCACCCCGGTGGGCAGCTGTGCCGGCAGCTCAAGAGCCACATCGGCATACCACGACGGGGTGGTGAGGCAATACTTCTTCAGGTATCTGTTTAGACCTACGGCCATGGCGATGGCGTTGTTGCCTCCAATCACCACTTTGCCGTCGCGGCTTTGCAGCGTGTAGACGTCGGCACCGCCTTTCCCAGGCTTGATTTTCTCGAATTTCACCACTGAGGCAAGCCGTGGCGATAACCGTTGCGCCAGGGCGGTGGCTTGTGTCACGCTTGTGTTGACTGCGGCGGCGCTGGTGGCGAGTGGCATCACAGCCACGGCAAGCATCAGTGTCAGGCAGGCAATCAATCGGTTGATTTTCATTTTCATCGTTTTTTTGTTTGAGTTTTTTATGTTGTTTTAGTTATGTTCTTTGGTTGAAACCGATGCTCAGCAGCCTCATGGCCTGCCTGGCGGTGCGTTCCAGCCCGGCGGTGGCCACATTACAGCTCATGGCCTCGGCCTCGGTCATGGGACGTGGCAGGATGGGCAGAATGGCATCGAATTCCGTGGCGGCATTCGTTGCCAGACATCCGGTGAGAGCTATCACCGGCACTCCGGCGGCATGGGCTTGCCGTGCTACCACTGCCGGGGCTTTCCCCATGGCGGTTTGGCCGTCGATGCGTCCTTCGCCCGTTATCACCAGCGCTGCTCCGTGCAGTGCCTCGCCAAATCGCGCAATGCCAAGCACGGCTTCGGCTCCGGGTATCACCTCGGCTCCAAGCCAAGCCATCATGCCTGCTGCCGTTCCGCCTGCTGCACCGGCTCCTGCCTTGTGGCTCACATTGGTGGGCATGAGTGTGGACAGGTGGCGTAGCCCGTCGTCGAGCATTGTCACCTCGGCTTGGCTGGCTCCTTTTTGTGGGCCAAACACGTTTGCGGCCCCGTTAGGACCACACAGCGGGTTGGTGACATCGGTCCACACTGTGAAGCGGGTTGACCGCACTTCGTGCGAGACCGACGAGGCGTCGACGGCTGATATCCTGCTCAAATTGGCACCGCAACCGGCAAGTTCATTGCCTTGGCTGTCGAGAAACTTGAACCCGAGGGCGCTGAGCAGTCCTGTGCCACCGTCGGTCGATGCGCTGCCGCCGAGGCCCACCATCACGTGGCGGCATCCGCCGGCAATCGCATGGGCAACCATCTGCCCCGTGCCAAATGTGGATGCTTGCAGGGCATTGCGCCTGTCATGGGGCAATAGTGCAAGTCCCGAGGCAGCCGCGAGTTCAATCACCGCCGTGCCTTGCTCCGTCAGCGCATAGGCGGCATCGATGGCTGCCATGTGTGGCAATGGCGGTTGCACGCTGCACGTCACCCGGCGGGCTTTGCCGCCCATGGCGGCAAGTACTGCCTCCACGGTGCCGTCGCCGCCATCGGCCACGGGCATAACGACCACTGTGGCATCGGCCACGGCGCTGAGCACGCCACGACTCACGGCTTGAGCCGCTTGGGCCGATGTCAGCGACCCCTTGAACTTATCGACTGCTATGATGATTTTCACTTTATGCTTCAGTTTTTTGGAGCAAAGCCAGGTTTCTTAAATGAGGCAAGACCCACTGTTCCGGTGCGGCCGTTGCCGTCAGCGGGCCAGAGGGCCTTGCTATGGTGTGCGGCGTGCCAGGGGGGCTTAGCCTACTTTCACCACCAGATAGTTCGACAGTTCCCAAAAACGGGTGGAATTGAGGATTTTGAGCACTTTCTGGCCGCCCTCATCGACTATGGTGTAGCTTCCGGCTGGATGCTTCGACATCACTTCGGCCTTGGTGCTGTGGAGCGGTATCACGCTGAGTGTGCGCTTGTCGGCCTTGGTGAAATAGTTTTTGGCAAAGCTCCCTTCCATGATTTTTGTGCGGCGCAGGAATCCGGTCTCAATGATTTTGTGTGCCTTCAGCTCGCTCTTCGATCCCACGGCATAGTAGCACTCGTTGAGCTGGTTGGCCAGTCTCACCGACTCCTCTTGAGCCTTGGCCTTCTCCTGGTTCACGGCAGTGTTGACCGTGTTGAGCGAGTCGATGCTCGAGTTCAGGTTCTTGATCACTATGTGTGCTGCGGCAAGTTGCTGCGTGAGGTCGTTGATTGTGTTGCTTTGCTCGGTGAGCTGCTGGCGCATCTTTTGGATGGCTTCTTTCATCTCGTCGTTGTAGCTTGTGCTTTTGCTCAGCCGGGCCTCAAGCTTGTCGAGGCGGTTGCTGCGCTCCAGCAAAGCCCGCTGAATGGCTTCCATGTCGTTGCGCAGCTGCACTTTCTTGTCCATCGTCTCGCCGTTAAGGTTGCCCTGGGCCACTATGTTTTCCATTTGCTTGATTTGTGTAAGCCCGTCGCTCACATCGTTCATCAGGGCCATCAGGGTATCGCGCTCGGCCATGGCCGTGGCAAGTGAGTCGCTGATTACAGAATTAATCGAGTCGTTTTGCTGGCTTTGGGCATCGTTGCCTTTCTGCCCGCCGCTGTTGCAGGCAGCGAGCACACTCATGGCCGCCAGGCATGCAATCAGTAAATTATTCCTCTTCATAGTTCTTTTGTTTTAATTCGTCGTTTCTTGTTTTCTTGTTTTTAAATCGGGCATACTTGTCGACCTTTGCGGACGCTTCTGCCGGGGCTCCTGCCACCACAATCACTATTTCGCCCCGTGGGGTGGTAGTGGTGAAGTATTCGGTAAGTTGGCCAAGAGTGCCACGGTGTGTGGTGTCGTGCAACTTCGAGATCTCGCGGCTGACCGATGCCTCGCGGTCGGCGCCGAATGCCTCGGCAAGTTGCTTTAGTGTCTTGGTAAGGCGCAACGGTGACTCATAGAACACCATAGTGCGGTGCTCGGTCGCAAGCGACGCAAGGCGTGTGGCGCGGCCTTTTTTGGGCGGCAGGAAACCCTCGAAAGTGAATCTCTCGCACGGGAGTCCTGAATTGACGAGTGCAGGGACAAATGCTGTGGCACCGGGTAAGGTCTCGACCTCGATGCCAAGCCGTCGGCATTCGCGCGACAGCATAAACCCTGGGTCGCTGATTCCTGGCGTCCCGGCATCGCTCACAAGGGCTATCACGGCTCCGGCCTGCAACACGGCCGCCACGGCAGGGAGCGTCTCGTGCTCATTGAACTTGTGGTGGCTACGCATGGGAGTGGCTATGCCGAAGTGTTTCATCAGCACGGCACTGGTGCGGGTGTCTTCGGCCAGAATCAGGTCGGCGCTCTTGAGCACGTCGACTGCTCGCGGAGTCATGTCGTCGAGGTTTCCCACCGGGGTGGGTACTATGTAAAGCTTTCCGGCCATTGTGGTGTTGCTTGGGTTGTGGTGTTGCTTCCTTAATTTGTTTTTATATTTGTCTTGTAGTGAAAATCACAAAAACGGATGAAACTGGCAATGCCGTGCATCGGGCCTTGTCAGGCAAAGTGCTTTTTTATGATTTCCATAAAGTCTTTCACCTCGGGCGATGTCTTCTCCCAGTTGAGGTCGTTGTAGAAATAGTCTTCGGCTTCTTCGGCCGAGTGCATGCACTCCACCATGTCGATGGCATCGCGCATTTCAATGTCGCTGTTGGCAAACAGTTCGCGGCGGAATCTGAATCGGTCGTTGATGGAGAATGCCCGTCGCAGGTCTTTCGACATGGTGCGCTGCAGTTTCTCGTCAACTCTCAGCCCCTCTTCGTCGGCCTCGTCATCATCATCTGCTTCTTCGTACTCGTCCGAATCTTCTTCTTGAGTTTCTTCTTTTGGAATCTCCTCTTTTGGGGCTTCGTCATTTCCGCTGTCATATGCCTCGTTTTCGTCTTCGGGGCTGTTGTCGGCCTTGTCGCATTCTTCGCTGGTGTCGGCGGCGGTTGACTCGTCGTCTGGGGCGTTGTCGCAGACCTCGGCCGGCTCTTCGTCGGTGGCTATCGCTTCGTCGTCGGTAGCTGTGGGGCAGGGCGGTGTGCAACTTGTGGCTTCAGATGCGGTGCCCTCGGTCGTGCATCCTGATGGCTGTGCGGCCGAGGCCTCGCTGGCGGGTGACTCTTCGGGCGTGGCCATGCTTGGCCGTCCGCATGGGGCTGGGTCGCCGGCAGTGCGCCATTGCACTTGTTGTGCCAGCTCGTGAGCGGCCTGCGCTTTGCCCTTGAGGGCCTCAATTACTTCAGGCGGCGTGTCGTCGCCATGCTTGTTCACCACCAACAGCAAGCCTTCGAGCTCATATACGGTGGTCAGCAGTTTTGCAATCGAAATGTCCATGTTGCGTCCTCTTTAGTGGTTGTGCCGTGCGGACATGCAATGGTTCCAGACTCCGTTTTTGTGCCGGTGCGGCCATGTGCATTCCGTTAGACAATGCCAAAAATAAGAATTTCTTTTTGCTTGGCAAAACATCCGTTACCTTAAAAATCACTCCCCCTCGTCAAAAAGGTCGATCAGCAACCTGTCGATATGGTTCTTCAGGTCTTTGCGGCTGCCGTTCCAGTTGTTGACCAGCACGGCAAACGAGTAGCGCGGCTGCTGTGCAGGGTAGTAGCCCACGTAGCACTGCACATCGGTCATGCTGCCTGATTTCACGGCCACTTTCCCGCTGAGCCTGCTGCCGGGAATCAGCGACCCTATTCGCGCGTTGACACCTATCCTGGGCATCAGGTCGCATAGCCGCACATCGGGCCATCGCTTGTCGGCCATGTAGTTGAGCATGTCGACAAAGAAGTGGGCCGATGCCTTGTTGGCCCGTGCAAGGCCGCTGCCGTCGTATTGGAAAAGCGCCTTTGTGTTGAGCCCGCAAGCTTGCCATAGGCTGTCGGCCACGGCGGTGCCTTGGTCGTGTGTGGCGCGCCGCCCGCTGTGGTAGGCCACGGCACGCAGCAACCCCTCGGTGAACATGTTGTCGCTGCGTTCGAGCAGCGATGTGATTATTGAGGCCAGCCGTGGCGACTCGTGGTCTACGAGCATGGTGAGTGTGTCGGGTTGGTCGTCGTCGAATCTGACGGCATGGTCGCGGTTGCGCACTTTGATTTCTGCCCGGGCTAGCGACCGCTCAAGGCTGTCGACAAGCAGACTGGCCGGCAGCGGATTGGTGACCCGCAGCTTGTAGCTTTCCATGGGGGCGCCTTGGCCGGTGACCACAATGGCAGGATGCGCGGTTTCGAGCATCAGGTCGATGTTGTCGGCGTTTCCGGGATTCAGACGGTCAATCACCTCAAGCCCTGGCACATTGGGCGTCAGTCTCACGTTTGTCAGGTGCGAGCCGCTCACGTTGAAGTTGAGCATTACGCGGTTGTCGCTGTAGTTGAGGCTGTGCACACCCATGCCGTAGTCCCATGCAAGGTCGTCGGCTTGCCATCGGGGGTTGATGGCGGGAAACGGGTATATAGTGTCTTTGACTATGATTTTGCCATTTATTTTCTTGATGCCAAGGCTGGTGAGTGAGTCAACCACTTGGCCCACAATGTCGGGGTTGCTTTTGAAGTAGGCCGATCCCAGGGTGGGATCACCACCGCCTATAATCACCAAGTCGCCTTTCAGTTTGTCGCCGTCCACTTGTCCGTGCATCATCACGCGGGTGTGGAACTTGAAGTCGGATCCGAGCAACTGAAGGGCTGTCGACGATGTGATGGTCTTCATGGTCGATGCGGTGATTGCGCTTGTCTCGGGGATGTTTCCGGCAATCAGTTGGCCGGTTGTGATATCGGCCACAGCTACTCCCACGGTGGCGTGGGCGAGTGTGCTGTCGCCGGCGAATTTGTCGACGGCCTGCTGTGCCGATTGCGGGGTCACGGCAGTTGCCGACGCTATAAATAATGTGGCGCTCGCCAAAAGCGTCACAAATCGGTTGTGTGTCATTTGTCCTTGTTTTTATAGTTGGTGTTTTGTGCCTGCATTTTCACGCGTTGGCATCGTTGGAGCCGAATTCAAGAATGTGGGCTCCGAATCCGTCGGCCAGTTGCACTAGGGCGCACAGTGGCGTCTTGTCGCGTGCGGCATTGATGTTGCTCTTGGCCTCGGGGCTTTGGAATGGCAGGTCCCATGCCGTCATGTGCCAGCGTATGGCCAGCAACTCGTCTTGCGTCACATCGAATCCCGACCACAGCAGCATGATTGCGCTTTTCTCGCCGTGCCCCATGGGAAAGTCGCTGAAGTCGACGTCGTAGGTGTTGATCTCGCGCCACAGCCCGTTGGCGTCTTTGCGCTTCTTTATGGCCGGCTTGTAGATGTTGGCCTTGCAGATGTCGTGTAGCAGGCTTGCCACGATCACACTGTCGCGTGGCAGCATTGGCTCCAGGTCGGGCCGCATGGCAATGGCTGTTTCGCGCAGCTTGAGTGCGGCATGGCACACGTTGAGCGAGTGTTCCACCAGGCCGCCGTCGTGGTCAAGGTGAAAGTGTGTGCTTGCCGGTGCGGTGAAAAAATGGTTTTTCCCCTCATCGAGATATTCTATCAAGTCGTCGGCGCCTTCACGTCCAGTCGATTTCAGCAGGTCGATGAATTCCTGCTTGTTGCGTTCTATGTCAATCTTGCTCATGTCTTGTCAGTTTTCAATGGCCCGGTGGCGGCTTTGACGCGCCCGTGGCCATGTGGTGCAAAATTACTCAAAATCCCATAGCCGTGCAACTTTCAAGGCCCATCGCGGGCAGGCAGCGGTGGCGCTATGTGAAACGAGGCCCGGAATGACGTGAAAAATGGTTTTTTGTGTCGCTGTTGCGATTTTTTGTGCTGAAATGTTTGGCGGTTTCGAAAAAACGCCATAACTTTGCACTCGCTAAACCGAAAATTCAGCATTCTTCACGGAGAGGTGGGTGAGTGGCTGAAACCAGCAGTTTGCTAAACTGCCGTAGGAGTAATCCTACCACGAGTTCGAATCTCGTCCTCTCCGCAATAAGGCCTGGGCTTTGAGTCCGGGCTTTTTTTATGCAGTGCCTTGCATGTCGCAAAGTGTTGCACATCTGATTGTAAAAGAGTAATTTTGCACCCGCAAAGCTGGCCACGTGTGTGGCTTGCCTGTGTAAGTGTGAATCGCAACTCGCAGAATTTCAAATAATTAAAAACAATATGGACTGGTTGTCGGGCATACTATTCGACCACTCATCGCTGCAAGCGGTGATAGTGCTCTCGCTGTTGTGTGCAACAGGCCTCGCACTGGGGAAAATCAAGGTGTGGGGCATCTCGCTCGGAGTCACATTCGTGTTTTTCATGGGTATCCTTGCAGGCCATTTGGGCTTCAGCATCGACCCGCAAGTGCTGCGCTATGCCGAGGATTTTGGCCTGGTGCTGTTTGTTTACGCCCTTGGCCTGCAGGTGGGGCCTGGCTTTTTTAGCTCAATGCACCATAGCGGCATGAGGCTCAACATGCTCGCCCTGCTGGTGGTGGGCATTGGCACGGTGATGTGCGTGCTCATGCCGTTGACGTGTGGCGTGAGCCTGAGCGACGCTGTGGGCGTGCTTTGCGGCGCCACCACCAACACCCCGGCCCTGGCCGCTGCCCAGCAGACCCTGGCCCAGCTCCACCTGCCCACGAGCGGTGTGGCACTGGGTTGCGCCGTCACCTACCCGCTGGGCGTGGTGGGCGTGATCATTGCCGTCATGGTGATGCGCAAGCTGCTTGTGTCTCAGTCCGACCTCCTTCCCAAGGGCGGCGACATCAACGAAGACCACACCTACATTGCCGCCTTCCGCATCCACAACCCAGGCATTTTTGGCAAGAGCATAGGCGAGGTGGCCAAGATCAGCCACCAGAAGTTCGTGATCTCACGCCTGTGGCGCGACGGCAAAGTGAGTGTGCCGTCGTCGAAGACGGTGCTTGACGAGGGCGACCGCATCCTGGTGGTCACCAACGAGGAGACTGCCGATGCCATGACACTGCTCTTCGGCGAGAAGGAAGACACCAACTGGAACAAGAAAGACATCGACTGGAATGCAATCGACAGCAAACTCATATCGCAACGCATCCTCATAACCAAGGCCGAAATTAACGGCCGCAAACTGGGATCGCTGAAACTGCGCAACCATTATGGTGTGAACATCAGTCGCATCTACCGCAGTGGCGTGCCCCTGCTTGCCACACCTGAGCTGCGCCTTATGCTCGGCGACCGCATTACTGTGGTGGGCGATGCAGAAAGTGTGCACAATGTGGAAAAGGTGCTCGGAAATGCCGTGAAGTCGCTCGATGAGCCCAACCTGATTTCGGTGTTCATTGGCATGACAATAGGCTTGATACTCGGCTCTATACCCATCATGATACCAGGCATCAGCGCACCGGTGAAGCTGGGCCTTGCCGGCGGTCCCATCATTGTGGGCATTCTCATAGGCACTTTCGGCCCGCGCATGCACATGGTCACCTACACCACCCAGAGCGCCAACCTGATGCTCCGCGCCTTGGGGCTCGCTTTGTATCTGGCGTGCCTGGGGCTCGACTCGGGCCGCGACTTCTTTGCCACAGTCATGCGCCCTGAGGGTGTGCTGTGGATTCTGGCCGGTTTCCTGCTCACCGTTATTCCGGTGCTTATTGTGGGCGTCATATCGCTGCGTTGGCTCAAAATGGACTACGGCACCATCTGTGGCATGCTTTGTGGCGCCATGGCCAATCCCATGGCCCTCAACTACTCAAGCGACTTGCTTTCAAGCGAGCGACCGGCAGTAGCCTATGCTACTGTCTACCCGTTGAGCATGTTTGTGCGCGTGATTATCGCCCAAGTGGTGTTGCTTGTGTTTTTATGATGTTTTTTTAATAATGTGAGATTCGCGACTTGCCGTTAACGTAAAGTTGCCTAAATTTACACTACCTTTTTTATGGCAGAAAATTACAGGCAAACTCACACAGTCTTATGAAACCAACTATATCTACCACATCGCCTGCAGCCGGGCAACAACCACTGCGGTTTGAACCCGTTACGCTCGAATCCATTCCCCTGCTGAGACACTATATGCAACGGGCCGGCAGTTTGTCGTGCGACTACTCGGTGGGCGGGATATGCATGTGGATCGACTATTTCAATTACCAATACTGCGTCAGTGACGACACTCTATTCATTAAGGGTGTGGCCGAGGACAACCGCCACGAGATGGCTTTTTCGCTGCCCATAGGCTCAATGCCGTTGCAACGCAGTGTGTCGCTGCTCAAGGCATATTGCGATTCCTGTTCCGTACCGCTGGTGTTCTCGGCCATCACTGAGGAGCGCATTGCCGACTTCAGAGCATTGTCGCCCAAGGCGGTAACAGAGCTTGAACATTGGGGCGACTACGTCTACAAGGCTGAGTCGCTTGCCACTTTCAAGGGCAAAGCCCTCAAGCAGAAGCGCAACCATGTGAATCACTTTATGGCTCAATTCCCGCAGACGGTGGCCAGCCCCATTACTGCCGATTTGCTTCCGGCTGTGATCAGGTGCTTTGAACTCGTGTGTGCCGAACCGGCCGCCAGTGCCATGGCCGAATATGAACGCCGCCAGGTGTGGAACGTGCTTCGCCACTTGGAATGCTACCCGTTCGAGTCGCTGTGCCTGGTGCTCGATGGCGAGGTGATAGGCTTCACCATAGGCGAGGTGCAGGGCCGGGTGATGCTCGACCACATAGAGAAGTCGCTCCACAGCCGGTATGGCGGCGTTAACGAGATGCTGTGCCGCGAGTTTGCCGCAGCCATTCTGCGCAAGTATCCCGAGGTGGAGTATATCAACCGTGAAGACGATGCCGGCGATGTCGGACTGCGCCAAAGCAAGCTCAGCTACTGTCCCGAGTTGATTCTCAAAAAGTATGATGTGATGTTTTAAGCCGTTGCGGTGAGGCCTTGTCCTGTTTCCGTGTCGGTGCAATAGCAATAACGAAAAAAGCATCTGAATGGCATAGTACCACATGCATTGTGGGGCAGCCTTTTCAGATGCTTTTTCGTTGGCGTGTCGCTACCGGGATAGTAGGCGTCAGTTGACCACGGCGGTGCCGTTGGGGCTCTCGTTGTTGCAGCGGTCAAGCACAGTCACCACATAGCGGTGCTTCCCCTTTGGCCCCTTTTGCGGCAAGGCGAAATACGTCTCGCCGGTGATGCCTATCACTGCGTCGGCATTGTTAAGGTCGGTAGCCTCCTTGTCCTTAAAGCGGTAAATCACGTAGAACCGCGCCTCGTTGACAGGGGCAGTGGCCGCCGGAGCCTGCCACGTGAGTTTCTTGGTCTTGCCGCTTTTTACCACGTTGAGTGCTGTCACTTCGGCAGGGGCCGAGGTGCTTATCCATGGATATGACGGCGGCAGAGCCACAGTGTGCTGCTCGTGGCATGTGAGTGAGTCTGCAAATCCCTTATAGTTGCCGGTGATGTCGTAGCATGGCCACCACACCACACCCTGCACGTTGGGCAGGCGGCGCATCATGCGCATTTTCTGGTCGAGCTGCGTGGGGTTGGTGGTGTCGTCGAGTGCTTTGTAGTTCATGGTGTTGCGTATGGCAAGGCCATAGAACATGTGGCGCCCGTTGGTGTGGGTGTTCCACCAGTCAAACAGCACCGAGTCGCTTGCGGCCTTGTGCTCAAGTTGCCAGTAGAGTTGCGGCACAAGGTAGTCGACCCATCCCATTCCGGTCCACTTGGGGCAGTCGGCGTAGAGGGCATCGTAGCACTGCAGGCCGGAGGTGGCGCTGCCGTTGGCGTCGGTCCCCTTGTTGCGCCATATTCCGAATGGGCTGATACCCAAACGCACCCACGGCTTCACACTCACAATGGTGCGGTGCATGTCTTCGATCAAGAGGTCCACGTTGTGGCGGCGCCAGTCGCCGCGGTCCCAGCCTATGCCATAGGCGTTGTAGGATGTGGTGTCGGGGAACTCCTCTCCGTCTTTGGGATAGGGGTAGAAGAAATCGTCCATGTGCACGGCATCGATGTCATAGCGGGTCACCAGGTCGCGCACCACGCTGTTGATGTGGTCGCGGCATTCCTTATAGGCGGGGTCGAAATAAGTTTGCCCGCCATATTGCAGAAACCACTCGGGGTGCTGGCGGCACAGGTTGTTGTCGGCAATCTGCGACGGATAGCCCACCCGGTAGGGGTTGATCCAGGCATGCAGCTCCATGCCTCGCTTGTGGCTCTCCTCCACCATCATCTCCATGGGGTCCCATTCGGGGGCGGGCCCCACGCCGGGGGTGCCGCTTATCCATTTACTCCACGGCTCGATTGCCGACGGATAGAAGGCATCGGCTTGCGGACGGCAGTGGAATATTATGGCATTGCAGCCGGTGGCCTTGATGCTGTCGAGCATGTTGATAAGGTAGACCTTGTTTTCTTCGGTGGTGTGGGCGGCATAGTAGCTGTCGCCCACGGTGGGAATCCACGCACCGCGGAATTCGCGCTTTGGCATGCCGTCGTGGGCGGCCGCCGTGAGAGCCATGGCAGCCATGGCGGCCATGGCGAGTGTGTTGCAGAATTTCATTTTTACTTAACTGTAACGGGGGTGTTTAGCACGCTTTCATTGTTGCAGCGGTCAAGCACGGTCACCAAATAGGTGTGGCGGCCGCGCGGGGCATTGGTCACGGTGTATGATGTGGCGTCGGTCACGTCGACAATTGCGGCGGCATTGTCGAGGTCCACCTTTTGCCCTTGCGCAAAGCGGTAGACCACAAAGAAGCGGGCCTGTTGCATCGGGTCGGTGCTTGCCGGTGCTATCCATGCAAGGCGCACGTTCTTGCCCGAGCGTTTGCCAGTGAGGCCGTTGACTCCTGCCGGGGCTATGCTGTCGAGCCAGGTGCTTGCCGGTGCAATGGCCTTGGTGGGCATGATGCGGTTCACGAGCGAGTCTTTTGCGCCCTTATAGTTGCGTGTCACGTCGTAGCCGGGCCACCACACAATGCCGTGCACGTTGGGCAGCGCGCGGCTCATTGCCACTTTGCGTCCTATCTGCGACTTCACGGCAGGGTTTTGCGTGTCGGCATAGTCCATTGAATTGCGCACGGCATAGCCGTAATACATGTGTCGCCCGTTGGCCTGGGTGTTCCACCACTCGATGAGCACCGAGTCGCTTGCGGCCTTGTGCTCGAGCTGCCAGTAGAGCTGGGGCACCATGTAGTCGACCCATCCGGCCCGTGTCCATGCCGGGCAGTCGGCGTAGAGGGCGTCGTAGCACTGCAGGCCGTTGGTGGCACTGCCGTTGACGTCGCTTTTCTTGTTGCGCCATATTCCGAACGGGCTGATGCCCAAGCGCACCCACGGCTTGGTCTGCTGCATCACCTTGTGCAGGTCGTAGATCAGCACGTCCACGTTGTGGCGGCGCCAGTCGCCCTTGTTGGTCCATCCGGCGCCATATTTTTCCCACGATGCCGTGTCGGGAAACTCCTTGCCCTCGATGGGATAGGGGTAGAAGTAATCATCCATGTGAATGGCGTCGATGTCGTAGCGCGTCATGATGTCGCGCACCACGGTGCAGATGAAATTGCGGCTCTCGGGCAATGCCGGGTCAAAGTAGATCTTGCCGTCGTCATATTTCAGAAACCATTCGGGATGCTGATAGTAGATGTGTCCCTTGGCCGGCTTGTCGTTTTTGCTTGAGGTCACCCGGTAGGGGTTGATCCAGGCGTGCAGCTCCATTCCGCGCTTGTGTGCTTGGGCCACCATGAAATCCAGCGGATCCCATTCCGGATTGGGGGCTACGCCGGCCTTGCCGCTTATCCATCGGCTCCATGGCTCGAGGCTGCTCTTGTAGGCGGCGTCGGCTTGTGGCCTCACTTGCCATATTATGGCGTTGCACCCGCTTTGTTTGAGGGCGTCGAGCTGGTCGATGAGGTAGGCCTGGGTCTCGGCCGGTGTCATTTTTGCATACTGCTCCTGGCCTATGATGTGCAGCCATGCGCCTCTAAACTCGTGCTTGGGTGCCGATTGCGTAGTCTGTGCAGCGGTGATTAACCCGCTGGCAAGCATTGCCGCCACGGCAAATTTCTTGAAGATTTTCATTTCTTTTTCAGTTGTTGTCGTTATAGTTGTTGTTTTTTTCAAGGGTCAGCTTTATGCTAATATATGCAAATATACGGCTTTTGGACCGATTTGTGGGCCTTGGCGATTGTCAAATTGGAAAAAATAGCTAACTTTAAGCACTCTAACAATGAGTGCACACTCAAAATCACTGATTATGAAGCATCGCATAACACACATAGTGGCGGCTGCCCGCCGCATAATGCGCCTCTCGGCCTCGGCTGCACTGGTCGCAATGGCACTGGCCGCATGTTCGGGCCCGGCCGATGTTGACATCGACGGCATCACTTATTCAATCGACAGCGATTCCACTGCCACCGCGGTGGGCGTTCCGGCCGATAAGCCTGTGGCTAAGGACGGGCATCTGGCCATCAGGCAGATAGTGAACACCGGCAAGCTCACTTGCACTGTGACCGAGATCTCCGACGAGGCTTTCAAGGACTGCAAGTGGCTCAAGAGTGTGACCATACCGTCGACCGTGGCCAAAATAGGCAAGGGCGCATTTAACGGATGCAGCGGTCTGACCGAGATACACTGCCAGGTGGTGGCTCCGCTTGAAGTTGACTCTACTGTGTTTGTCGGCATCAATGCCGATGCCTGTTGGCTGTTTGTGCCCATGTCATCGGGAACCAGCTATGCCTCGGCTCCTGTGTGGGCCCAGTTCAACATCAGTGAGGAGGGCTGCATAGTAAAGTGATGCCGGTTACCGGCCGCGGTGGCTGCGCCTTCTCGACTCTTTAAAAATCAATCATAGGGAAATGGAAAACTCAGAAACACGTAAACGCTACGACTTCGACCGCGTGACGCGCATTGTCATCACCATTGTGTGTGTGGCGGTGGCTGTCTATGCGATTCATTACCTCACTCCGGTGCTGCTGCCGTTTTTGGTGGGTTGCCTGCTGGCTTATATGCTCGACCCGATTGTGGAACATGTGCAGCGGCTGATGCGCTGTAAGAGCCGCATCGTGCCAGTGATTGTCACCGTGGTGGCTGTGTTTGGCGTAATAGCGGGAGTGCTGTGGCTGATAATCCCCTATATAGCCAACGAGGTGAGCGAGATGACCGAGACGCTTGCCGCCTATGCCAAGGCGCAAATCAAGATACCTTACATCCCGGTTGCCATGCGTGAATTCCTGCAGAACACGTTCGACGTGAAACACCTCACCAGCATGCTCTCGCAAGACCAGTGGCAGAGCATAGCCAAAAAGCTGCTCACCGGCACGTGGTCGGTGCTGGGCGACACCATGAGTGTGATCATCACAGCAGTGTCGTGGCTCATATCGTTGCTCTATATGTTTTTCGTGCTCATCGACTACGACAAGATAGGCCGTAGCTTCAAGGGCGCAATACCGCGCAACTACCGCAAGATATCGCTCAAGGTGCTCCATGACGTGGAAGACACCATGAGCCGCTACTTCCGTGGCCAGGCGCTTGTGTCGCTCTTTGTGGGCATCATTTTCGCCATAGAGTTTTCCATCATCGACCTTCCCATGGCCATCGTGTTCGGCCTGTCGATTGGGGTGCTCAACATGGTGCCGTATCTGCAGCTCATCAGCATGCCAGTGGCAGCATTCCTGTGCCTGGTGGAATCGGTGGCCACCGGTTCCAGCTTCTGGAGCATGGCTGGATGGACGTTTGGCGCCTATTGCCTGTGCCAGCTCATACAAGACATGGTCCTCACGCCTCACATTATGAAGCAGCAAATGGGTTTGCGCCCGGCCATAATATTCCTGTCGCTCTCGATTTGGAGCTATGTGCTGGGATTCATAGGGCTTATAATAGCGCTGCCGTTGACCACGCTCATATTCTCGTATTATAAGGAATATGTGTTGCACCAGCCGCGAGTTGTTGCTGTGCCCGCCAAGGGTGAAAAGACCGAGCCCGAGTCGCCGGTAGCCCCCAAGGGGTGATGCTGAGCCGATAAGCGACAGCAGATTTTGACAGTGCGCGGCAAATACCGGGATGGTTCATCTTGCCGTTAGCCGAATTCAGCCCGTTGGTGATGTTGCGGCCTGAATTGCAGTTGGAAAACCGGCAGAACACCATGCTCACCAGCTGGCCCCAAGTGTTTTGGCCCTTCCAATACTTGTCCGTTTTTTCCCTCGAGGATGGTTTTACGGATATTTTTTCGGCGGTTTGCCGACTGCTTGTGCGAAAAGTGCTATATTTGCCAGGAAAAATAAATGCGTTGGGACTCTCGCTAAGGTGTAAAATTTCTACCTTAGCATTATTTCCTTTTTTATTTTTTCAAATATTATTTAGGACCACATTGCCGATGTGGTAAATTTTGGCCAACAAGGTTGCTGCTTTTTAGACTTGATTTTGTGATTTTATTGATTGCCAACAAATGGAGAAAATATGGGCAAAATACTTTTGAGCGTTGATACAGAAGAGTTTGATGTACCACGTGAACATGGTGTGGATTTTTCCTTAGAAGAGGGAATGAGGGTGTCGGTCATGGGCACCAACCGCATTCTTGACTGCCTAAAAAACAATGATGTAAAGGCGACGTTCTTCTGCACTGCAAACTTTGCTGAAAACGCTCCCGGCGTGATGCGACGCATCGTGGACGAAGGGCACGAAGTGGCATGCCACGGTGTAGACCATTTTGTGCCGAGAGAGACAGACGTGGAGAACTCTAAGAAGATAATAGAGCGCATAACGGGGATAGCTCCACATGGCTATCGCCAGCCACGCATGTTTGCTGTCTCCAACGACAAAATACGGGAGGCTGGCATGATCTACAATTCATCTCTTAATCCTGCCTTTATCCCAGGACGATACATGCATTTGGATGCGCCGCGGACATGTTTCATGAAGGATGGCGTGCTTCAGATACCTGCTTCTGTGACCCCCACGGTGCGCTTTCCTCTATTTTGGTTGGCAAACCATGTGTTGCCACCGCACCTCTACCACTGGATGATACGTCGCACCTTGAAGCATGACGGATATTTCACCACCTATATGCACCCTTGGGAGTTTTATCAATTGAAGGGACATCCGGAGTGGAAACTCCAGAGCATAATAAAGATGAATTGCGGCGACGAACTGTTACACCGTCTAGACAGTCTGATAAAGATGCTCAAGCACACTGGTGCTGAGTTTACCACCTACACGCCCTTTGCTCAACAGAAAATGGCCGAACTGACATCTTCTGCCAAAACAGTAAAATAGACATTTATTTACGCAAGATGAGTCAAGACAAAAGCAATAAGAAGGTTACAATACTCATACCGTGCTATAACGAGCAAGACTCGCTCGGCCCGCTCTACGAGGCCCTAAAGTCAGTCATGGACGGCAATGCCGCCTATGACTGGGAAGTGCTTATGGTCAACGACGGCAGCAAGGACCGCACAACTGACATTCTGAAGGCACTGCGTGCCCAAGACCACCGTGTGGGATATATCACCCTGTCGCGCAATTTCGGCAAGGAATGTGCTATGCTGGCTGGCTTTGACCATGCTTCTGGCGACTGCACTGTAATTATGGATGCAGACTTGCAGCATCCTCCACATGTTATACCGCAGATGCTGGAGAAATGGGAAATGGGCTATCAGGATGTGTATGGCAAGCGCTTGAGCCGAGGCAAAGAACCTTGGCTGAAGAAGCGGCTCTCTCTGTTGTTTTACCGTTTGTTGCAGAAGTCCACACGCTATGACATATTGCAAAATGTAGGCGATTTCCGACTCTTGGACAAATCGTGCATCGCTGTGTTGAGGCAACTGCGCGAGTGCGAACGATACACAAAAGGAATGTATGCATGGATAGGTTTCAAGAAATGTGGCGTGGAATTTGAGACCCAAGACCGAGAGAGAGGCAAGTCGCACATGAATGTGTGGAATCTGCTACATCTGGCAGTTGACGGCGTGACATCATCTACCGTGGCACCCCTGAAGTTGTCGGCATTATTGGGTGTCATAGTCTCACTCACCGCCTTCGTGTTCATGTGCTACACGTTGATAAACACATGGATATATGGCGACCCTGTGCAGGGGTATCCCACATTGATGACCGTGATACTCTTCCTTGGAGGAATACAACTGATGTCACTTGGCATCATAGGCGAATATCTCGGCAAAATATTCAAAGAGACCAAGCATCGTCCTGTGTATGTGGCGGCAGAAGTGGAAACGGACGCCATGTCAATGACAGAACTGCATAATAAGGCGACAATATGTTGACACAGAAGTTTTTGGCATTCTGGAAGAACCCAAAATGCGTGTTTTGGCTTGGTATGATTATAACCGTTGTTGCCACAGCGCTAGAAGTGTCGCGTGGACGCAATGCCAACTATATCGTCTACTCTGATGCCACCCGCATGTTTTGGGAAGGCATATCCCCTTATACCATGTCGTTTGTAGAGCAGCACGGACGCTATTTCCTTTATCCGCCTGCATTCTGCGTCTTGCTCTCTCCCATATTGCTCATGCCGTGGTGGCTTGGGCCTTTTGTATGGAATATGGGCAACTACAGTCTCTTTGCCTTGGCGATAAAAACATTGCCAAAACAGTTTGACGAATACAAACACCGCATATTCCTGTTTCTCCTCCCTTTGCTTTTGCAGGCAATATTCTGTTATCAATACAACACCGTGGTGTGCTATCTGTTTATTTTTGCCTTCTCTCTAATGGAGCGCGGCAAAGGCCACTGGGCAGCATTACTCATCATGTTGTCGGCTTCAACAAAGGTATATGGAGGCATAGAACTAGCCATGCTGTTGATGTATGCAAAGCCCTGGCGCAACATAGGTATAGGCTTGCTTGGCGGTGCTGTAATGATGGCTTTGCCTCTTCTCAACCTCAACTTTGAGAATCCGTTGTCTCTCTACAGTGACATGGCTTCGATATTGACGGTACACAACAACGCTGTGGACTATGTCGGCATACTCTATGCCCGCGGCCTTAAGTGGCTCTTGCTGCCTAACAGTATGATAGTACAGGGACTGGTGCTTGTGCTGATGGCTGCATGGTATTTCAAGCATCATAAGAGTTGGGGCGATCTGCGCTTCCGCACGCAATGCCTTGCATTGTTAATGGGATATGTGATTCTCTTCAGCGGTTGTCCGGAGACTCACACCTACATTATAGCCATAACTGGCTACCTGATGGCATTCTGGTTGCAGCCGAAAAAGACAAGGGAAGACTGGGCGTTATTCTGGTTGCTCTTCGTTAACTTCTGCATATTGCCCACCGACGTGCTCTGTCCTCCAAAGGTTCACCAGTTCATTCACGAGACATTCTGGCTCGATGTGTATACATACACTATTTGCTGGTTGCGTCTGCTGCGCAGGTGAAAAACTCAAGTTCCGGATTTAACCAGACGAGGAAAAAATGCCGCAGCTTCGTGATAGACGCGTTTACCCGTATCGTTGATGACATCACAGCAACAGCCTTTACGGGGTCGGCTATTTATCCCAAATCGGTCATTAGGATTTCTCTTTGCCGTACGACACGGAGAAATCCTAATGACCGATTTGGCCGTTTATCCTGTGCCTGTGACCACCACGCTCAGCGGCTATGCGGTAAACATCTACAATGCGGCCGGTGATGAGGTTTATGCCCGTGGCGGAATCAATGGCAACATTGCCATTGAGCGCGGCAACTGGGCCGCTGGTGTCTATGGGTTCAAGATCACGGCTGCCGACGGACACTCTGCTGTGCGCCGCCTCACAGTGAAATGATGACTTGGGCCATGAGCCCGTGAAAATCCATAATCTCCTTGCCGGGCCGGCATCCGCCGTTTTCAGGATGTCGGCCCGGCTTTAGTATACTTAAGTGTGATGCGTGCTGTGTGGCGATGCTGCGCAATGCCCCATGGCGCCGCCGGAAGGGGTGCCATGGGGACCTGGTGACGCATTGCGTGATGTCTTTTGGGTGGTGTGGGAAAGGCTTATTGCTTGGGGTGGCAGATGCTGTAGACGTAGCCTTTGTCGCGCCTCACAACGGTGCTTATGACGGTAGTGGCCGCAAGCTGGCTGCCGAGCAGTGCCGTCAGGTGGGCTGTGGCTATGCCGTCGCCAGTGAGTTTCATCAATGCCTCTTTGCGCGTCCACAGCTTGGTGAACTCTACGCACGGGTCGGCCGACTGCTCCACGATGGCTTGCTCGTCGCTGCTGAGGCACAGCCTCATCACGTCTGGCTCAACCGTGTCGGGGATGGTCTCGATGTCGCATCCCACTGGCGTGTCGCCTCCTATGGCGCACAGCACGCCGCTTCGGCAGTGGCTTAAATTGAAGTTTATGTGTGGGTGTTCTTCAAGGTATGGCTTGCCGTTGGGGCCGAACACGAAATGGGGCATTGTCTCTATCCCGTAATGCTCTTTTAGCCCGTGGCACAGCAGCAGGTAGGCTTTTGCGCACAGCATCTTGTCGGCCGACTGCCTGTAGCTTTCGGCTTTTTGCCTTCGCCATAGCGGCAACGCATGCATGCATTGCCGCAACTTGCCGGTTGTGTCACCGCTGGCAAAGCTGTCATCGATCAGCACAATGGGTGTCAATTCGCCTTGGTGTGTGTCTCCCCCGTGGGGTCAGTCTATTGTGAAAAACGATGAGAAACCAGTCATGTCGAGCACGTTTTTCACACTGTCGTTGATATGGTGCAACTTGACTGTCCCGCCGGCTTTCCCTGCTTTTTTCAGCAGCGAGATGAGGATGCGCAGACCCGAGCTGCTGATATATTCAAGGTTGGCGCAGTCAATGTCCACGAGGGTGAGCTGGCTGTCGTCGAGTGCGTCGATCTTGGGGCTGAACTCAATCGAGTTCTCGGTGTCGAGGCGGCCGTTGAGCGTGATTTGTGTCTTGCCGTTGGCTTGTGTGATTGTCGTTTCCATAATATGGATAATTTCTTGTGAGTTAATTGACTACTTTTATGAATAGTAACGTGATTCCGTCTGTGTGCGCTAGGCTTGTGCCGTTGCGTGATGGTGGTGTAATCAGTTTATTCGATAAAAATATGAATTTTTGGCGTGAGAATTATTGTGTGGGCCGTTAATTTGTGCTTTTTTAACACCGCGGCCATCATGGGGGGATTCTTTGCGGTGCGGTGTGCGGTGATGCCCGATTTTTCAGTTTTTTGCTACAGCCAAGTGGCGCGGGTTAATTAAATAAATCGTAATTTTGCCTCGCAACAAATTATTTTTGACTCAAATCTCATGAAAAGGAAAAGGAAAAAGAAAACACGGGTGCAAGGCACCATAAAAATAATGTTGGCTGCTGCTGTGGTGATTGTGATGCTTGCCGTGGCAGTGCTTGTTGCCGGCGTTATGTCGTCGGCACCCAAGGCCTCCACCATCTACATTCGCCGCGGTATCACCGATGCCGCTTTGGCCGATTCGCTCAACAAGCATCTGGGCGACAACTGCGCCGGCAAGGTGATGTGGCTGTTGAGGCTCACCGGTGCCCACATTGCCGAGCGGCAGGGCGCCTTCAAGGTGAGCAAGGGCGAGAGTGCATTCAGTGTTGCGCGCCATCTGCGTGGTGGTGCACCCAGCAGCATAACCCTCACCTTCAACAACGTGCGCACCAAGCGTGAGCTTGCCGACCGCATTGGCGGCCTCTACATGATGGGCCCCGATGCCATGTGGAAGGCTCTGAACGATGAGAAGTTGTGCGCCAAATACGGCATGACCACCGACAATGTGGTGTGTCTTATGCTCCCCGACACTTACGAATTTTATTGGGACATTACTCCCGAGCAGCTGCTGGGCCGCATGCACGACTACTACAACGACTTCTGGACCGACAGCCGCCGCGCCAAGGCCAAGGCGCTGAAGCTCACTCCGATTCAGGTCGAGATTGTGGCCTCGATTGCCGAGGAGGAGAGCGCAAAGCCCGATGAGCGCGGCAAAATTGGGCGCCTCTACATCAACCGCCTGAACACCGGCATGCGTCTGCAAGCCGACCCCACGGTGAAGTTTGCCATTGGCGACTTCAGCATCCGCCGCATCACGGTGCCCATGACGCAGTATCAGTCGCCTTACAACACCTATCGCAATGCGGGTCTGCCGCCAGGCCCCATCCGCCTGCCTGAAAAGCGCACAATCGACGACATTCTCGACAGCCGTCCGCACGACTACATCTACATGTGCGCCAAGGAAGATTTTTCGGGCTATCATAATTTTGCCACCACGTTCGACGAGCACAAGGCCTTTGCCAAGAAATACCAGGAAGCTCTCAACAGCCGCGGCATAAAATAGCACACTCTGGTTTAAACCAAAAAACACACACTCAACAATGGACTCGACACACAACACCGGCAACGACAGCAACTTGACCGTACTGGGCGAATACACCGAATTCAATGCTTCGATGGTGTGCGACATACTTGCCACCAATGGCATTGAGGCCCGCACCATAGGCTCGAGCGAGGGACAACCTTATCAGTTTGTGACGGTCAAGGTGGTGGTGCGCCGGGCCGATCTCGACCAGGCTCTCGAGGTGATGCGGCACTACGACATTGGGCGGAAGATTGACCGCGACCAGATAATGGCCTCGACGGCACGTGGCAAACTGTGGCTCACGCTGTGCTTCGTGATTGCCGTGGCGGTAATCGTCTGTGTAACTGCTTACTTTCTTTACTTTCTGTGGTGAAGGAATTGCTTGACAGCATAAAGGCCACACCGGCCCATGCTACCCAGGCTTGGGCGGTACTCAGCCGTGCAAAGCAGGCCATGCGTGAGGCGGGCCGCAGCCAGTGGCAGGGAGCGTATCCGTCGCAGACCGACGTGCTCGCCGACATCGCTGCCGGCGTGGCGCGCGTGCTTGTGTGCGACGGCAGTGTGGTGGGGTATTGCGCCCTGGTCACCACGGGCGATAAGAATTATGCCTGCATCACCGGCGGGCAGTGGCTCACTCCGCAGGGCACGCGCTACGCTGTGATTCATCGCCTGGCCGTCGACCCGCAGGTGGCTGGGCGCGGACTCGCCGGCCGGTGGATGGCTATGCTCAACGATGAGGCGCGGCGCCTGCAATGCCGCAGCATGCGCATCGACACCAACCACGACAATGTGCAGATGCTCCGCTTGCTGCCCCATAGCGGATTTGCCTATTGCGGCATAGTGCGGCAGTCTGATGGTGAGCGCATGGCCTTTGAGTGCGTGTTAGGCGCTCGGTAACTCAAAAACACATAAGGATTCAGGCCTCAAGCCACGCGGCGCGCACGATGGTGCGGCCGTCATGCGGCTTGTAGCCTGTGATTGTGTGTGGAGGTGGGGCTAAATGTCGATGTCGAGCTCCACCGGGCAGTGGTCCGACCCGAAAATTTCGGTGTGGATTTTTGCGTCGGTCATGCGGGGGGCAATGTCGTTGCTTGCAAGGAAGTAGTCGATGCGCCATCCTGCATTCTTTTCACGGGCGCGAAACCGGTAGCTCCACCACGAGTACACGTTGGCGGTGTCGGGGTAGAAGTGGCGGAAGCTGTCGGTGAATCCGCTCTCGAGCAGGCGTGTCATCTTTCCGCGCTCCTCGTCGGTGAATCCGGCGTTGCGGCGGTTGGTCTTCGGGTTCTTCAGGTCGATGTCCTCGTGTGCCACGTTGAGGTCGCCGCACACTATCACGGGCTTGTTGCGGTTAAGGCCCACCAGGTAGTCTCTGAAGTCGTCTTCCCACCTCATGCGGTAGTCGAGGCGCCGCAGCTCGTCTTGGCTGTTGGGCACATACACGCACACCAGGTAGAACCGCTCCATCTCAAGGGTCACTATGCGGCCCTCGTGGTCGTGCTCGTCGATGCCCATGCCCAGGGTCACAGCCACTGGCTTGTGACGGGTGTAGATGGCCGTACCCGAGTAGCCCTTTTTGTCGGCATAGTTCCAGTAGCTGTGGTAGCCGTCAAATTCCAGGTCGAGCTGGCCTTGCTGCATCTTTGTTTCCTGTAGGCAGAAGAAGTCGGCGTCGAGCGATTTGAATATCTCGGCAAATCCCTTGCCCACGCATGCCCTGAGGCCGTTCACGTTCCATGAGATTAATTTAAGCATTGTTGTGCGGTTCTTATTGTTCTCCATTCTTTTCGGCCTGCTTGTAACGCTCCATGTCGATGCGGCGGGCCTTGGCCGAGCACACAATGGCTGCCACGAGCACTGCCACAGCCACAACGGCTCCGGCTATCAGTGTCCACAGGCCGATGGCCATGTGGGTGCCGCACCACAGCAGGATGCCGCACAAGGCCAGACAAATCAGGTCGAGTAATAGTGCCCGGCGGCGCAGATCGCGCTGGCGGGCGGTTGAATCGGTTGCGCTCATATCGTTAGTTCCTTTTCTTTTGAGGGTGTTGTGTGTTGTCACCAAAATTTGTTTTGACTCTCGTTATACTCAAAGCCCGCGTTGTGCAGACGCATCTCAAGTTCCAGCCGGTTGATGTCGAGCGACTTGCACAGCTCATCGAGCGAGGGGTACTCGTCGCGCAGCTTTGTGTTGATGAAGCTCATCAGCATAAACGGGTCGTTGGGCAGTTTGTTGTTAAGCATAGTAGTGTGTAGTTGCCACTTAAAAGTGTGTAGTTGCCGTTTAAATGTCAATTCAAAATTACTAAAATTTCCACATCCCCACAAAAAAACTGTATGCCTTGCCCGCATCCTTTCCCGTTAACATCTGTAGCGTGCAGTGAATTTGCATTTTGATGATTTGAGCAGCCATAGAATGTGCCGTAATGCCTTTACATCAACACATAAGCTGCCACCGCAACGCGGGTGTAGTGCCATCGCCGACCGCACATTGTCGACGTGTTTTTTCATGTTCTCGTTATCGGCAACTACTGCGTTGTTTTGCAATGTTTGCATTATTCAGCCCACCTGGTCGGCCGAAAGGCAAATCTCATTAAACGAGTTTATCACCAAAGTCAAGCTCTTAGCGAAATCTGTTGAAAAGTTACTTGTTAAGCGGGGAAAGATTCCAAAGGGTATGGCAAGTTGACACACTCTGTGGACTGTGATCCCAGGCCCGCACACATGGAT
>CAVFVP010000010.1:0-27910 GCA_963625945.1 Agathobacter rectalis
AAATATAAAAGATATTATACTTTGATCATAACCACTAAGATAAAAGAAATTTGGAGCATCTGCATAGTCTTCAAATTTTACTTTATTCTTATTTCCATAATAATCATTAGGAATATCCCAAAGAATAATTTTAAATGAATTAACAAACTCTTTACTAAATCCAGACTCGGATAGTCTTGTTAAAGCTGTTTTAAAACTAGTTTCATCATTTTCAACAATTCTTGTAAATTCACAATCACTCAAGAGAATAATACCTTTTGGAAAGTCTGATTCGGGAACTCCTTTATCTTTTAACTTGATAAATAAATCAATTACTGATTGTATGTTAGTTCTACCATAGGCTTCACTATTATCATTCAAGTATTTATCAGAAGGTGTTTCACCTTTCCATTGTCTTAATACACAAGTATTTGAAAATTCTGCAAAAGTATTAGAAAATATACCTTTAAGAAAATATGAAAAGTATAAAGCTACAGATTTAGCAATACAATTAGAAGATACCTTACAACCTAAAGCTTGACCCAACATTGAACCTGATGTATCTCTTACTACTAAGAATGGGGATTCTATAGTAGTATTTCCCACAAGTTGCATAAATTGAGCATTAGCAGTTAACTTTTTATAAGTTGGAATTACTTTATTTGATTCTAAAGGCGCAAATAATTCAAATACAAATCCAGTAAATTTAGCGGTTGGTTTGGATTCTATCCATTTTAAATATTTGTCATCAAGATTATGATTTTCTATAAATTTAGAACCAACTAATAGAGCTAATGCTCTGCCTGCAATTGAATCAAAATTAATAATCTCATAAAGCTGCTTAGATATATTCTGTTGCCAAATATGAGCTTTACCATTAGATTTTAATTTTCTATATTCTTTAAAGGCATTAGCTTTGTCTAAACCAACAAATAATCTATGAGCTAACCATCTACCAATTAAAGTATTTGCTTGAGCTTCTAAAGTATTACAATTTTTATTATTCTTAATTGTAGGTAAATATTTACGTACTAAATGAGTAGTATCTGGGTTTATTAATCCAGAAGATATAACCATGAACAAGAAATTCCAATTAAGTTTTCGTTTATCCCATCCATGATATTGTAGATCAAGAGATAACATTTTAATAATATCCTTCCAAGAGCCTGCCGCTATAAATAAATCAATGTTAGCTTTAAATGTTAAAGGATGGTTTAATGCAACCCATAACATTCTTATAATACCTTCATTACGAAGGCCAGCTCCTTTTTGAATATCTAATTCAATGCTTTTATTTTTAATCAATATTTTAGATTTACGAGTAATAAGTCTAAAATACAATGCTAATTTAATACATTGAGTAGGATTGATACTCCATAAAAGAGCCATATCTTGAGCTACTTCATTATAAGAACGAGGTTCTTTATAGTGAGATGCAGAAGCAAAATTATCTACAAAAGGATCACCAGTTGTTGAATACTTTTTTGCTCCTTCACAAGATACAATTTCAGAAGATGTTTTTAAACCTTGTTTTACAAATTGATTCTCACCTATAAGAGAATCTACCTTCTTATTAAATTCCATATTTAAAATTATTGATAAGTTGTATCGTTATATATTACTTTCTTGAGAGTTATTTTAGTAGGTTTATCATAAGATATGATTTGGTTTTGAATTACTATCAATACTTAGTAAGTATTAATAGTAAAGTAAATAGAAGCTTTTTCATGCATCTTTGTATTCTTTCAAAATCTCTTCCACGTAATTAACTACTCTTTCATATTCTTTGCCACTTAACTCGCTATCCTTATAAGCCTTAGCTATTAATTCTTTGCCTGTACCATAAAAGCAGCCAACACTCCACATATTGTTGGAGCGAGTCCAGGTGAAAAACCTACCACTCGACCACCAATTTTTAAAAACAATGTAATCTTGCGTGGATTTTATTTTAGTATTATAACTGACTTCAGCATTGCCACTGACTTTAGCATTACCACAGACTTCAGCATTGTCACTAACCCCAGCATTGTCATAAACCCATGCATTACCACTGACTTTAGCATCACCAAAGACTTTAGCATCACCAAAGACTTTAGCATTGTCACTGACCCACGCATTGCCAAAGACCCACGCATTACCACAGACTTCAGCATTACCAAAGACTTTAGCATTGTCACTGACCCACGCATTGCCAAAGACTTTAGCATCACCAAAGACTTTAGCATTGTCATAAACCCATGCATTGTCATGTTGCGATAAATTGTTTTCTCTCTCAATCCAACCGCCTATGTTTCCTTTTTTAACATCAGCGAAATCCTTTAATGCTTCAATTCTGTAAAGAGTAACGCCTTTATACTTTAATGTTTCTTCTGTTAATTTATACTTTTCCATAACTTTAATTTATTGATTTAGCATATAATTTTTACAATTATTTCAGTAATTCTTGCTGAGTACTCTTCAAAAGAAATTTCTTTAAGATTTAAATTATAAAAATCTTTTCTTTTAAAGACTTTCTTAATTGCCATTTCGGGACTTACCTGAGAAACTAGGAGATAATTTTCTAAATCTTCTAATACTTTAAAATAAGTATTGTCTACTTGATAATATCTTTTCATATCTATAAATGTTGTTTAAATTTAGTACCATTACTGTACTACACTTCAAAATAATAAGATTTATTTACTGCAGTTTATATCTTATTAATAGTAGCAATATTCCGCCATTTGCCACTACGAGAATCTTCCAAGTGTCAATTCACTATGTCCCATCCTCGTAACAATTATAAGAAATTCCAAGCCTTAGTATATTCCACCTAAGGGTAATAATTAGTGCTCTTGACGTGATTCGAACACGCAATCCCTACGGGCAGTGGTGTTTCCTAACACTATAACTTTAGTTACCTCCTTTATTAAGAGTTTGTGCGCTGGACTATTCCTTAACCTTATCTAATATACCATATAAAGAACACCATTTTCTAACAGCATTATCAGTAACCCCATATTTTTTACCAACTTGTACAAAAGATTTTAATTTCTTGAAATCTTCTATTAAAGTTAATACATCAGGACGTTTACTGCCATTAGCTTTATGAGCACATTCTTGTGAACAATACTTATTTCTATATTGATTATCAATAAGTTCTTTTCCACAATATGCACAATATCTAGGTTCTTTAACTTTCTTAGACTTAGGTTTCTTCTGTCTAGTCTCTGCACCTTCCTCAATAAGAATATAATTCTTTTTAAGGTTTGGCTCAAGATTACCATCAGCACTATCTGTTAAGGCTTCCTTGAATTTAGAAGATTCTACTTCAGAAGTTTCCTTCTGGGCACTCTGTTTAATATTTTTACCTCTATAATTATCTGTGTAAGCATGACAATTAGGACACAGCATCTGTAAATTTTCTAAACGATTATCATTATGATTTCCATTTACATGATGTAATTCTAATTTAATAGGTTGTCCCAACCATTCTGTATTTCCACAGCATTCACATTTAGGCTCTTTTAAACTTTCTTTTATAAGTCTTTGATTTAGCCTATAAGATGGATAAGGAGAGTTTTCTTTTAAGATTTCTTTTAAAGGTTTTACAGAACTTATAACCCTGTATCTTAATCCTTGATTCCAAGCCTTACCTGTAAAATGTGAAGTATCTAAATTAAGTTTGTCTATCTTATTATGTATTGTAGCATAGTTACCTCCTATAGCTTTTATACCTAATTTATGGCATATTTCTGCTATAGAAAGACTTGTTCTAACTGCTTCAATAAATTGTTCGTCAGTATATTTATATTTGCTCATGTACAAATATATAATACGTGTCGAACTTCGACTACTTAATTTTTATTAAAAGTAAAAATTATCAAAGACCACTTTGTATACCAATTCCAACACAAGAGCTTGTTATAAAGTAATTAAATTAACTTTATATTGTCATAAAGTTAAAAAATTGGTTTAAGTTGATACCCTCAACTAGTTTTCCTTCTTAAAGGTTCTGGATATAATATTTGAGATGTTTACTCTATCTTTTTAAATTGGGCATAAGTATGATTAAGAATAATTGGTTTATTATTTTGCCAATTAAGTTCAGGAGTTCCATCCTCTTTTAAGATTTGAATTTTACAAAAAGAACATCGTTTCTCAACAATAATTCCTTCTTTTCCTAAATCATTGTTATGAGTACTTGTTATAATAACATGATCTCCTTCATTATAAAGATTTCTAAGCTTCATTACCAAGTATGATTAGGGTCACACAATACAAAATATTTATAATAATCAAATACATCATTACCTAATGTTACAGTATGTCCATTAATCTTTTCAATTTTAGCATCAGGCATATATGGTTTATAATTATAACTTCTATATGTATTATAAGTAATATCCCATAGAACTTGATAACGATATTTAATATCTCCTTTCATATCTCCAGTTAGATTGCATTTAGGAATCTTACAGAGAAGATAAGGCTCATCCCAAGACAACCAGAGCATATATTCGTGATAAATTAATCTTGCATAGTAAAAATCATTATCTTCATATAATGAAATTTCCCATTTTTGGCTAACTCCTACAGGCCACCCAGTAGGCCCTATTTCAACATCGAATCCTGTCTTTTCTTCTCTGATTACTAATTTAGCGTCAGGCACAGAAATATCATGATCCAAATCGGTTATTGATTCTAATAAATTCTTATTATCAAATACTCTATTCGAGTATCTGTACCAGAATATACCTCCAATAACTAAAACAATTAGAAAAATAATTAGATATACCATATTTTTAATATTTAAAATTAATCTTTATAAAACATGGGAGTTCTCAGCTTTATTCTCAAACTACTGAGAATACTCCCATGTGTAACCCTTTATTAAGGCAAAGGCACCTTTTGATGTTTTACTTGTTGAAAATACATCATAAAAGTCACTAATTTATGGATGATTAGTAACCTGAGAATGTTGGGTTACAAAAATTAAAAACATAACCCTTTGTTTTATCAATATATAATAAGCTATCCTTTTTATATGTGCACTGGTTTATATAAGGATATAAAGGTAAATCTACCCTAGGACTCGTAGATTTACAGTTTAAAATCTATCCAGCACCAACTGGAACTCATTTACTTATTCATTATATTGATTATATACTTCTAGAAATGGCTTATCTAGAAGTTCTTTTTCTTTTGCAAAGTTCAATAAATTCCGCATTTCTACCGTATTATATCTAACGGCTTTAACGTTGAAACCTAATATATCACTAGCTTTACAAGCTGCTTGCATAGCCTCTCCGATTGTTTGATATTGAGATGCATCTTCTGGATTAGAAACTGTAAGAATTTCACTACTCAACATCTTAATAAAAATCTTTTGATTTAATTGTAGTATATACATATCTTTTTAATTTATTTGTAGTGGTCCCACTTGGGCTTGAACCAAGGACTCCCTGATTATGAGTCAGGTGCTCTAACCAACTGAGCTATAGGACCGCGCTTTCGCGTGCAGAGGGCATCAGCGATGTGCTGATTGCCTATGCGACTGCAAAGTTAGCGCAAATGTTTCAATCCACCAACACTTGCCGCCATTTTCCTCTAAAAAAAGCGGCATCCGAAAGCTTTGTCAGCATAATCGGATGCCACTTTTTTGATATCAGCCGGCCAGAGTGCAGGGCGGTCGGTTCATTTCACCGCTTTGGCGAAAGCAGCCATCTGAACAGCCGCATCGGCAGCCTCGATGCCTTTGTTGCACAAAGCGCCTCCGGCCCTGTCGAGAGCCTGCTGCTGGTCGTCGGTAGTGAGCACGCAGAATATTACAGGCACGGTGCCCGTTGCGTTAAGATAGGCACAGCCTTGCGTGGCATTGTCGCACACATAATCGAAATGTGGCGTGCCGCCGCGTATCACGCAACCTATCATTATCACGGCATCGAAACGGCCCGTACGAGCCATGTGGGCGGCGCCAAAGGTCAATTCCACCGTACCGGGCACGCGGTGGGTCTCTACGGCATCGGCCGGATAGCCCAATTGCTGCAGACGGTCGGTGACACCCTTCAGCAGAGCATCGGTGACCTCGGCGTTCCATTCGGCGGCCACAACTCCCACCTTAAGGCCTTCGACGTGTGGCAAAGCCACGTTTGCCCCAGAATCGTTGTTTCTTAATTCAGTCGACATATAGAGTTAATGTGCTACGCTATGATTAGTAAATCGATTTGGATTTGCTTTGGCTGACGGGCTCTGGGAAGTTGACATTAGTGGTAATGTAGTCAACGCCAAGAGCCTTCATCCTATTGAAGGCCTCCACATTGTCAACAGTCCACACATTTATTTTCAGGCCTGCGTCATGAATGCCCTTCACAAGCTTTTCGTCGACGTGCTTGTAGCTAATGTCAAGGTCGATTTTACGCTCCTTGCACCATTTGAGCCACTTCATTGGGTCTTCCTTGCTGCCGGCAAGAGCCTGAACCTTGAATTTCGGGTATTTGTTGTGAATATACTCAACCACGCCAGGCATAAACGAGATGATTATGGCCTTGTCGGTAAATCCTTTCTGGTCGATGATGTGCATAAGCATGGGCACACCGTCGAAACACTCCTTGATTGTATCGTCTTCACCGGTTTTGGCGTGAATCGAGAAACACTCCTCGGCTTTGATCTCAATCACGGGAATCTTGTCAAGCTCTTTGCACAGGTCGAGATACTGACCCAGCGTCATCAAGTGACCCTCATATACGATGCCCTTGCGGGTTTGCTTCAGTGGTGTGCTGAGCACCTGGTCAACGTTCATGTTGGTAAAGCCGGTTTCGGGACCATTGAGGCGCTTCATGTTGCCATCGTGGCACACCACGAAAGCACCGTCCTTAGTCTGGTGGATGTCGCACTCAAGAGCCCAAGCTCCGGAATTGGCACCGTTGATAAACGCCATTTCGGTGTTCTCAACACCCCACACCGAGCCGCGGTGGCCCACAATGAGCTGGGCATTGGCGCCTAGCGAGGTTGCCAGCAACACGGCAACAGTGAAAATGCTTTTTAATAATGTCATAATGTTAAAGTTTTTATTTTTGTTGTTTAAGAGGTTTTCTATCTCAATCATCTCGGCATTGGCATTAAGCCTGCGGGCAAGCGGCTGCAACGAATGTAGCAATTGTTCGGCCGCGGCCCGGCGGTTGATCAGTCGCATCAGGGCCTTGGCCAGCCCTATCGAGATGGTCAGCTCGTCGTAGCCCATTGTGTCGCTGAGCTTCTTTTGGTAACGCAGGGCTTTGGTGTAGTATTTCACTGCATTACGTCCGTTTCCGGTTTCGAGCATTATGTCGCCTTCCTTCTTGATTGAGTGGATGAGATTGCGCAAGGCGGTGCGCGCCTTGTCGGCATCATCGGCTCGGTCGAGCATCGACGTGTAGATTTCGGTCATCTGCTGATAGTGCGCAAACACCTCCATCTGCTTAGTGCGCGACTTGAAGATATGGGCGCTGGCCTCGACCGCATAGAGCAACATGGCCGAGAATCGCTGGCTGTTTTTGTGGGCCAGGCGCTCAAAGAGGCGCTGGGCCTTGGTCAGCTCCTTGGTGGCCCGGTTGTTGTCGCCCAGTTCGCTGTGCACCTGTGCCAGATTATAGAGCAGCGAGGCCACTATGGCCAAAAAGTCCTCAGTCTTCTTTCCAGTGATTTGCGACAGCACTCCAAGAGCGTTTTCAGCGGCTCCGAGAGCTAGCATGTGGTCGGCTCCGGCCACAAACACCGTCATTCTTGCCAGCCACAGCCACGCCAGATGAATGGGCGGCATGTCTTGTGCCGAGTCGCTGAACACGCTTTTGTCGATGGCCAGAGCGGCCTCGCGGCTGCGGTTGTGCTGCATGAGATAGACCACATACCACAGTTTCATGTCGTGTTCCACTGCCGGGGCAAGCCCTTGCAGCGGAGGCAGCTCGCCGCTGGCTTCTATCTGAGCTTTGGCGATAGTGATGTCGTTGTCGAGTTTCGGGAAAGATGTTTCGATTAGCAGTCCCTTCATTTGCTATTGCCTTTTCTTGTTCTTAGTTTTTTTATTGTCAGAACCGGAGGGGGGCGCTTGTGGCGTCAGTCTTCGGATTGACGCTCCTTTGCGGCTTGCGTCAGTTGCGACTGGCGCACAGCGGCATATTCCGGACTCACGCAGTTGAGTGGCTGGGCAGCGCAGTGAGCTGCAAAGTCGGATGCAGTGGCCACGATTTCCTGCCAAGTGGCATCATCGAGAGCCTTAAGAGCCTCGCGGTCTATGTTCTGACGGCAAATCTCGAATATCACGCCTGCTGTGAATCCCGCTTGCCACCCGAGCAAGTTGGCACTCAAGGCGGTACCGCTTGCCACATCGTGCCGCTTACCTGTTGAAAACAGCGACACACTCAAATCGGGATTGATGTGCATATAGTTCGGGCAGTAGAACTCAATGTGGTTTCTGAAAGCCGCTTCGGCACTCTCACCGGGAAATATGTCGTTGATGTCGCGGCTATGGGCAATCACAATGTCGGCGATTTCGAGATTTTCCAGGATATTGGGCATCACGCGGGTGATGCGGAAATTGATGCCGTGCTGAAAGCCGGGCAAGTAGATTATAGTAGCCTTGCGCTCCACGGCATAGTTCACTAGCTCCGACAGCTTTTCGTGCTGTGGCAGGTCGATGGCATACAATGAGCCTATGAGCACAATATCGCCCTCATCGATTCGCGGCCACACCACATTGAAGCGGTCGGCCGGATACTGGCCGTAGTTGACAATGCCGTTGGGCTTGCCTTCATTCTCAAATATTGCCGAAAAGGCCGTTGTGCCTTCGGTGAAGCGGTCGATTGATTTCACATCAACATTGTGCTTTTCGAAAAAATCGACCACAATGTTACCCACATTGTCCATGCCGCACTCGCTCACCATATAGGCCTGAATGCCTATGGCGCCAAGTGATGCCACTGCATTGGCGATGCGTCCTCCCACAAATGACCTCAACGGCCGTGAGCCGCTGAACACCGTGTCGAGCACCGATTCGCCTATCGCTATGATTTTACGCATATGTGTGTGATTATATCGTGAATAGTCGATGTTTATTTCATTGCCGAGAGGCCTGGCTGGTCAGCTGCGGCTTTTTTCGCCAAGATAGCCGCCATGGTGCCGCATGGCATACTGCTCTTTTGAGAAACCGGTAGCCAGCATGGTGTTGACCACCAGCACATCGCCCATCACAGTCATCATAGTGGTTGAAGTGGTGGGGGTGAGGCCAAGCGGGCACACTTCGGGAGCTCCGCCGGTGAAGAGGCAGATGTCGGCAAGATTGGCAAGCGCACTGTGGTCGTTGCCGGTTATCACAATAAACTTAAGCTGCGGATAGAGCGACTTTGCCAAGCTGACAAGGGCCACTATCTCATTGGTCTTTCCCGAGTTGCTGAGCAACAGCATCACGTCGTGTGGCTGAAGCACACCCAGGTCGCCGTGTTGCGCCTCGCTCGGATGCAGGAACACGGCCGGGATGCCGGTAGATGAAAATGTGGTTGCGATGTTTTCAGCGATTTGGCCGCATTTCCCCATGCCTGAAGTCACGAGCTTTCCGCCCTTTTGTGCCACTTGCTCCACAATGAGGCTCACGGCCTTTTCATACTCATCTGTTACGGGAATGTTCATTATAGCCTTGCTTTCGGCCGCAAGGATATCTTTCATCGTTTGCTTCACGTCCATGATTGCTTCTGTTAAAAGTATGGTGCAAAGATAATCAAAAAAGTTGACAGAATGTAGCTGGCTACCCATTGATTGCAGCAGGCACTACTTGCGGGTGCGCAAGTAGGCCGCCAAGCGCGCCACAGCGCGTCCGCGGTGGCTTATGGCGTTTTTCGCGTCAGCGTCCATTTCGGCAAAAGTGCAGTCGGCCTCATCGGGCTTGAAGATGCTGTCGTAGCCGAATCCGCCGGTGCCATGGCGCTCGGTGGTGATTTTGCCGCGCACCTCGCCCTCAAAAGTGTGTGCCTCACCATCGGCAATGAGCACAATGGCCGTGCGGAAGCGTGCGCGCCTGTTTTCAGTGTCTTTCAGCCTCGACAGCACCTTGTCGATGTTTCGCTCGCTGTCGACAGGCAAACCGCTATAGCGGGCCGAATACACACCGGGCTCTCCGCCCAGGGCCTCAATCTCCAGGCCAGTGTCGTCGCTGAAGCAGTCGATATTGAAACGGTCCCACACAAAGCGAGCCTTGAGCATGGCATTGCCCTCGATGGTTGTAGCGGTTTCGGGTATAACATCGTGGCAACCGATGTCGGCAAGTCCCACCACATCATAGATTCCGTGCATTATTTGACGCAGCTCCTGAAGCTTGTGGGGATTGTTGGTGGCAAAGACTATTTTTTTCATTGCTGATTTTGCTTTTTGGGAGAATTATAACTTTGTGGCAAAGTTAGTCAATCATTGTGTAATTCAGGCGTTGCTACACACCAAAACAACCATAAAGGCTCACTGGCCGCGTATTTTGAGTGCAAATGGTGACTGAGCCGCCAAAATTGTGTAATTTTGCCGTCACATATATAAAAAACAAGCAAACATGGCTCAACTCAAACAAACAAATACCGGCAGCGGCATACGCCTGGTGGCGCAGCAATACGTGCTGCCGTTTATCTTAATCACATCGCTGTTCTTTCTGTGGGGTGGCGCCCGCGCCATTCTCGACGTGCTCAACAAGCACTACCAGCTCATCCTGCACGTCAGCAAGACACAGTCGGCCTTGATTCAGGCGGTGGTCTACATGGCTTATTTCCTCGGCGCCCTGCCTGCCGGACTGCTGATTCGCCGCCTTGGCACCCGCGTGGGCGTCATCACCGGCCTGTTGCTGTTTGCGGTAGGGTCGTTCCTGTTTATGCCGGCGGTGAGTTTTTCAATATTTGAGTACATTTTGGCACCGCTGTTTGTGATTGGCTGCGGACTTGTGCTGCTCGAAACGGCAGCCAACCCATACGTGACACTGCTTGGCGACCCGCGCACATCGGCGGGTCGGCTCAACATAGCACAATCGTTCAACGGACTCGGCTGTGTGGCCGGTGCGCTGTTAGGAGGATTGTTCTTCTTTGGCGGCGACACAGCCGGCCAGGGCGGCACGGCCAGCATTGCCGTGCCCTACACCGTGCTGGCCGTGCTGATGCTGGCCGTGGCCGTGTGCTTTGCATTCATCAAGCTCCCCGAGGTGATACTCGATGATCCGTCGGACGACGGCAGCAAGCCCAAGGGCCACACTCTGGGATTTGCGTTTTTCTTTGGCTTTGCAGCCCTTATCAGTTATGAGATTTCAGAAATCTCCATCAACACGTTTTTCATCAACTTCATGACCGACGACGGCTTCATGACCCCCACCCAAGCCACCGTGGCCCTGTCGATGGGCGGTCTACTGCTGTTTATGGGCGGCCGTGTGGTGGGCGGCCTGCTCATGAGCCGCATAAGCACCGAACGCATATTCATGGCTTGCGCCGTGGGCACAGTGGCCACCGTGCTCATGGCAATGCTGCCGCTGGGCGTGCTGTCGAAAATGGCGCTGATAGTGTGCTACGTGTTCGAGAGCATAATGTTTCCCACCATATTTGCATTGTCGATTCGCGGTCTGAACGGGCGCGCCACCGAGACGGCATCATCGATTCTGATGATGAGCGTTGTGGGTGGAGCCATAGGCCCGCTGGCCATGGGCTGGGTGGGCGACAACTGCGGCATGCGTGCCGCACTGGGCGTGCCGCTGTCCACATTTGTGGTGGTGCTGGCCTATGCCGCCTATTCGCTTGCCCTCAGCCGCAAGAAGTGAGCTGCCCGGACAACCTTTTTCCAGTGAGCCCAACATCAACATTTAAGCCAAATGATTCTCATTGCCGATGTCGACAACTGCTTTGTGTCGTGCGAACGCCGCCGCAACCCTGAGCTTGAGGGAAAACCCGTGATAGTGCTCAGCGCCGGCAAGGCTGCCGTGATTGCACGCAGCAACGAGGCGAAGCACATGGGAATCAAAATGGGTGAACCATACTTCAAAATGAGCGGGCGTTTCGCACCCGAAGACTACATTGCGCTACCTGCCGACCATTACTATTACAGGCAGGTGTCGGCCGAGCTGATGGCCTTTCTGCGCGAGGAATGCCCCAACCTGTACCAGTATTCGATCGACGAGGCCTTTGCCGACATGGCGGGCATCAACATCGACCTGAAGCTATGGGGCGAACAGCTTCACACAAAAATCATGGAGCGCGTGAAAATACCCGTGAGCATCGGCATTGCCCCAAGCAAGACACTCGCCAAAATAGCAAGCCACTTTGCCAAGCACTATCAGGCCTACCGGCACTGCTGCATCATCGACACCGAAGAACGCCGCCTCAAGGCTCTAGCGCTGACACCTATCGACGACGTGTGGGGCGTGGGGCGCCGCTACAACACCCGACTGCGCTCACACGGCATAACCACTGCCCTCGACCTTGCCTCCAAACCCATAGAATGGGTCAATGCCCACTACCCCACACCCATAGAGAACACCTACCGCGAGCTCAACGGCATCGACTGCATATCGATGCGCAACGAAGGCCCGTCGAAAAGCGTGAGCCACACCCGCACATTTCCCAAAATGATAACCGACCATGCGCAACTGATGGCCGAGGTGAGCAATTTTGCCGCCGACTGCGCCGCCTCATTGCGCCACCAGCACATAATGGCGCGGGCAATGACGGTGTTTGTGGCCACAAACCATTACCGCACCGACCTGCCGCAATACGACAACTCGGCATCGATGCGCATTGATCCGCCCACCAATGTCTCGGCCGAAATCACAGGATATGCCCAGCAACTGCTGAAAGCGGTTTTCCGCCCCGGCTACAAATACAAGCGGGCCGGAGTCACCATCACAAGTGTGATACGCGACCGAGACGTGCTTCGCAGCCTGTGGGAAAACGAGCATGACCGCCACAACCGCCAGTTACGCCTCGACGAGGTGATTGATGCCGTAAACAGCCACGTGGGACGCGGCACACTGCGCCTCGGCTCGCAATTATCGGCCCACGATAGTTGCGATTCTTGCGACACGCCGCACCCCGACCGGCCAAATGGGAAATTGTGATGCCAAAGCCACCCAACGGCCTCCTGCTCCATTTTGAGACCAAAACAAAAACCTTTTTCGGTTTTTTGCTTGTTTTTTCTTCGCTATGTGAAAGATATTTACTAAATTTGCACCGCAAAAAAGGATTCGGGGTGTAGCACAGTTGGTTAGCGCGCCACGTTCGGGACGTGGAGGTCGGAAGTTCGAGTCCTCTCACCCCGACCAACTGAAAATGACCTTGGCAAGCCACAAGCTTGCCGAGGTCATGTTTTTTTTGCGCCTGCCCCACCTAGCAATCATGCGCGAGCCGGAAAAGCGGGTCTCACCCACGCAAGGCCGAAATAGGGACACACCCGATTTGCTATTGCGCGTGGCTTATAGTATCTTTGCACAATATAGACACTTACATACTGAAACTACTTGACATTATGAATTTTGTAGATAAATGCAACGAGATTTTCGATGCAACTGTAGCTCTTTACCACACCACCGATGACGTGGATGCGAAAATGGTCAACAAATATGCCGACGGCACCATTGAGGCCGACCTTATGGTGAAAAACTGGATTGACACAGTCCAGTGGCACCTAGAGGACATAATCCGCGATCCGCAAATCGACCCCGTGGCAGCACTGGCGCTCAAGCGCCGCATCGACAAGTCGAACCAAGACCGCACCGACCTCGTTGAGAAAATCGACACCTACTTCCGCACAGTTTATGCCAATGTGAAGCCGTGCGCCGATGCCACCATCAACACCGAAAGCCCGGCATGGGCCATCGACCGCCTGAGCATCCTGGCACTTAAAATCTATCACATGCATGAAGAGTCCAAACGCACCGACGCATCGGCCGAGCACGTGGAACGCTGCCGCGCCAAGCTCGGCGTGCTGCTTGAGCAGCGCACCGACCTGAGCACAGCCATCAGCCAACTGCTCGACGACATAGCCGCCGGCCGCAAATACATGAAAGTGTATCGCCAGATGAAGATGTATAACGACCCCGACACCAATCCGGTGCTGTATGGCAAAAAATAACGGCACAGCCAACGGCCGCACAGTGCTCGTCATGCGCTTCTCGGCTCTTGGCGATGTGGCCATAGCCGTGCCTGTGCTCTATCCTGTGTGCCAAGCCAACCCAGACGTGCATTTTGTGATGCTTACCCGCAAGGGGGCAGCTGCCGGTGTAATGGTAAACCGTCCGGCCAACCTGACCGTGGTGGCGGCCGACGTCAAGGGCGAGTACCGCGGCCTGAGGGGTATGTGGCGCCTGGCCTCAAGACTCAGAAAAGACTACGGGATTACCGACGTGGCCGACCTGCACAGCGTGATGCGCTCATGGACAATCGACGCACACATGCTGCTGCACGGAGTGACGGTGCGCCGCATCGACAAAGGACGGCGCCAAAAGCGGGCTCTGACCCATGGACGCCTGCACAGCCAACTGGCCACATCGCATCAGCGCTACCGCGAAGTGCTGTCGCGATTGGGCCTCGCGCTCGGTACCGACGACTTCACATCGCTCAGCCAGTATGGCCCCATAGTACCCGGCCTGCTCGCCCGGCGGGAGAAACGCCAAGGCGAACGCTGGATAGCAATAGCACCATTCTCGCAACACAGCGGCAAGGTGTACCCGATAAAGATGATGACCACAGTCATCGACACCCTGGCCTCACTGCCTGGCGTACACCTGTTTCTGATGGGCGGCGGTCAGACTGAGGCTGGGCAATTGCGCTCAATCGTTGAGCGTCACCCGCAAAACACAGTCTCGATTGCCGATGTGAAACATTCCTTTGCCGATGAATACGGGTTGCTGTGCCGGTGCGATGTGATGCTCACAATGGACTCGGCCAACATGCACCTGGCCTCGCTCGTGGGCCTGCCGGCAGTGACAGTGTGGGGCGCCACTCACCCGTGGTGCGGATTCATGGGCTGGGGACAGAGCACCGACAATGCCGTGCAGCTCGACTTGCCATGCCGGCCATGCTCGGTGTTTGGCCAAAAGCCTTGCCGCTTTGGCGACTACCACTGCCTGACTGGCATCAATCCGCAAAACGTAGTGCAACACGTGATAAAAGTAATGGAACGAAAAAACACTGACAACAAGTGAAAAAGATACTTATAACGGGTGCCGGCGGATTTATTGGCGGATATCTGGTGGCCGAGGCTCTCAACCGCGGCTACGAGACGTGGGCTGCCGTGCGTAGCACCACCAGCCGCAAATTCCTCACCGATGAGCGCATCCACTTCATTGAGCTTGACTTCACCGACTACGACTCACTGAAGGCCACACTGAAAAGCACCGTCGACAGCAACGGACGGTGGGACTATGTGGTGCACAACCTCGGTGCCACAAAGGCGGCCAACTATATGGACTTCGACCGCATCAACTGCGGCTATATGCGCTCGCTGCTGCAAGCGTTGGGCGAGGTTGACGCTGTGCCCGAGGTGTTCCTGCTGATGAGCAGCCTGAGTGTGATGGGACAAGGCGACGACCGCAACTACACGCCTTTCAAGAGCACCGACGTGCCTCAGCCCAACACGCGCTATGGCGTGTCGAAACTCAAGGCCGAAACCTACTTGCAGATGCAGAGCAAGATACCCTACACCATCTTCAGGTGCACTGGGGTGTATGGCCCTCATGAGCGCGACTACTTCTTGATGATGAAAAGCATTAAGGCGGGATTTGACTTCAGTGTTGGCTTCCGCAAGCAGATGCTGACGTTCATCTATGTGAAAGACTTGGCGCAAGCCGTGATGGATGCCCTTGAGCGCGGGCCGCTGCGCCGGGCCTACTTCATTAGCGAGGAGCGCAGTTACACCCAGCGCGAATTCCGTTCAATTGTGGCCCGAGAGCTGCACAAGCGCGTAGTGCTGCCAGTGGTGTGCCCGTTGTGGCTGGTGCGCATAGTGTGCTTTGTGGCCGGATGGTGGAGCCGCATACGGCTCAAGACTTGCACGCTCAACAGCGACAAGTATAAGATTTTGCGCCAGCGCAACTGGCTGTGCGACGTGAGCGACGCCAAGCGCGACTTCGGCTTCAATCCCCGCTATTCGCTCGAGCAAGGCGTGCATGAGGCCATCGAGTGGTATCGCAAGGCCGGATGGCTATAAGACGCCAGCCTGCTTGAGTAGCGCGTGCAGCACTGTGGCGGTAGCCCTGGTTTGCTCGGCCGTCTCGATGTCGGTCGAGTCAAAACGCAATTGAGCCTTTCCGTAGAACTGCTCACGATAGTCAAGGGCGGCCTTCACTGTCTGGAGCACCTCCTCATCGCTCAAATTGGCAATCAGCGGCCTGTTGTGGCGCTGACCCGGCAGACATAGGCGCAAAGCCAGACGTTCGGGCGAGGTCTGCAGCCAAATAGTGAGGCCGCAGCGGTTCATGATATCCATATTGTCGAAGTGGCATGGTGTGCCACCACCGGTCGAAACGATGGCGCTCGTGCGGTGGGCAACCTCAATGAGGGCCTCACGCTCGAGTTGGCGATAGCGGCGTTCGCCCATGCGGGCAAACAGGTCGGTTATTGTGGTTCCGTACTTTTCCTCGATATACTCGTCAAGGTCAAGAAAATCAGCCTCGGCCACCTCGGCCAAAGCACGGCCCAAGGTGGTTTTGCCGCACCCCATGTATCCAATCAAAAATATAGTGTTCATTAGCAAAATCGGTTTATTTCTGCCGCGATGCTACCGCGCACTGCAAAAATACACAAAAGAATTCATTCCCGCAGACAGCAGCTCGAAAAGCACGCGCTTTTTCGTATATTTGCAAATTAAACTCAAAAATAACGATATAACATTAATCGACTCAAGAAATGGCAGGCAGCAACAAACGCAAATGGTATGTGGTGTGGCAAGGCCGCGAACCCGGCGTGTGCGACTCATGGGAAGAATGCGAGGCACGCGTCAAGGAATATCCTGGCGCAAAATACAAGGCTTTCCCCACACAATTGGCTGCCATCAATGCCTTTAGGGCAGGCGACAGCGACACAGGCATCATCCGCGCGATAGCCAATGCCCCCACAGGAGGCCACGTCAACTATGACGCCATCCCCGAGATAATAACCGACAGCATTGCCGTGGATGCGGCCTGCAGCGGCAATCCAGGCAATATGGAGTATCGCGGCGTGGACGTGAAGAGCGGCATTGAGTTGTTCAGGGTGGGACCGTTTGCCCAGGGCACCAACAATGTGGGCGAATTCCTGGCCATAGTTCATGCTCTGGCCATGCTTCAGAAGCAAGGACGCGGTAATGTGCCCATCTACAGCGACAGCAAGGTGGGGCAACTGTGGGTGCGTGGCGGCAAGTGCCGCACAAAGTTGACCCGCACAGCAGCCAACGCCCGGCTGCACGACGTGGTTGCCCGAGCCGAGCGCTGGCTTGCCACACACACCTACTCCAACCCCATACTAAAGTGGCAGACCGACAAATGGGGAGAAATTCCTGCCGATTTTGGCCGGAAATAGTCCTTTAGGCATTATATTTGCCTTTCGCCACAATAGATTAGACAACGACAATCATATGACATACAGAAGCGAAGAAGACAAAAGCTATGGCGTGGCCGGAATGGCCTTGGGCATGACGGTGTTTGAGGTCGGCGACCACTATGCCGGCATCACCATCGATGCCGACGGCCTCGACTGCGTGAGGTTCACCCCCGACTTTTTCTTTGCCGGCAATCCGCGGGTGCCGGCCTCTGCGGCTTGGAAACAACTGTGCTCCAACTACAGAGTGTCGGTGGGTCTAGTGCTGGCCAATACCATTTGCCGTAAGATGGTTCTCGACCACGGACACGTGGACCGCAAGCTGCGCCAGGAATTGCAGGAAGCGGCCCGCACCGAGGGCAGCGACAGCTGCCAGCTCGGCGCCGATGAGGTGGATGAGCTATTCGACAAGGATTTTTCCCACCTGGTAAAGGTCTTTTCCAACACATCGGTAAGACAGGCCATGACAGAACTGGCCAAAAGACTTGCCGAAGCCCGGACAATGTCGCGCTTCGACGTCGAAGAAATTCTTCAGGACTTTGATTTGATTTAATTCAAATTCCATATAAATTACAGCTATGAAAGTGGTGCTTATCAACCGAAGCGACACAGTGGGTGGCGCAGCTGTGGTGACAGTGCGGCTAATGCACGCCTTGCGCCATGCCGGAGTGGATGCCCGCATGCTGGTGGTGGACCGTCGCGGCACTGACGCCAATGTGGCTCTTGCCTGCAACAAACTCAAGCGTGCGGCGGCATTCTATGCCGAGCGCCTTGGCATACTGGCCCGTAACGGATTCCGGCGCAACACATTGTTTCAGATCGACACCGCCGACTGCGGCATTGATATTGCCAGTCATCCATGGGTTCGTGAGGCCGATGTGGTGGCCCTGAACTGGATAAACCAAGGGATGCTGTCGGGCAAAGGGATCAAGAGAATCAGCGCCTTGGGAAAACCGATAGTGTGGACCATGCACGACATGTGGAATTGCACCGGAATATGCCACCATGCCTACGAATGCCCGCATTACCGCCGCGACTGCCACAGTTGCCGCCTGCTTGGCGGTGCAGGAAACGACCTGTCGACGCGGTGCCAAAATGCCAAGCGCAAACTATATGCCTCCGTCCCCATCCACTTTGTGGCAGTAAGCCACTGGCTTGAGGGGTGCTGCCGGACAAGTTCGCTTATGGCCGACGCGCAAATAAGCGTGATACCCAACGCGTTCCCGTCGGCCGACTTCAAATGGCAGCGGATGCACGACCCAGACGTGGCCGATGTGGCCGACGACACTGCTGTGGTGATTATGGGAGCCGCACGGCTCGACGACCCGGTGAAGGGTTTCGACCTCCTGATTGAAGCCACGCACCGCCTGTCGCAATCACGTCCCGACATTGCCGGCAAAATGCACCTGGTGCTATACGGAGGCATACGTTCGCCACATCTGCTCAATGAGTTGGCCATCAAGCACACCTATCTCGGCTACCGATCCGATGTGAACCACATAATGCAAAATGCCGACATAGTGCTGTCGACATCACGCTACGAAACACTGCCAGGCACTTTGGTCGAAGGTATGGCAAGCGGATGCACACCAGTGACCACCGGTGCAGGCGGCCAACCCGATATCGTGGACCACCTGGTTGACGGCTTTGTCACAAGCCACACCACTGCCGATGAAATAGCAGACGGACTCGTGTGGGCCTTTGAACACATACTCGACCGCAAGATACAGCACGAAAAGGCAGCCGCAAAATTCGACAGTGCGGTAGTTGCCTCGCGCTACATTGAGCTGTTCGGCCAACTGCTATGCCACCCGCACAGCTGACATTCAATCTGAAAATTCACAAAAAATCATATAACACACATGCAGACGGTTTTATTTCATTCTACGATATTCGGTCCCATTCACAGCCGCCGACTCGGGATATCACTGGGCGTGAACCTGATGCCCAACGACGGAAAAATTTGCTCGTTCGACTGCGTATACTGCGAGGCTGGCTACAATGCCCAGGGACAAGGCACCACAGGCCTACCCACACACACAACCGTCAAACGGCAACTACGCGAAAAGCTCAAGCAAATGAAAGAGGCCGGCGAGGGACTCGACGTAATCACATTCTCGGGTAACGGCGAGCCCACGCTGCACCCGCAATTCAAAGAAGTGGTGCACGACGTGATAGTGCTGCGCAACCAGTATTTCCCCAATGCGCGCGTGAGTGTGCTCAGCAATGCCACTATGGCATCAAATCCTAATGTAAAGAAGGCTCTGCTGGCAGTCGACAACAACATACTGAAACTCGACTCGGCCGTTCCCTCAACCATGCGGCTTATCAACCAGCCCAAGTCGCCCAACATAATCCCGGCCGGGATCATTGAAGATCTGGCCGAATATGGCGGCAAATGCATAGTGCAAACCATGATGCTGCGCGGTGAGCACAACGGGAAACACATCGACAACACCACCGATGCCGAAATCGAGGCCTTGATTGACGCCTACAAGACAATAAAGCCACAGGAGGTGATGATCTACTCTATCGACAGGAAGACCCCCGAAGAGCACCTGGAAAAAGTGAGCCGGGAGGAACTGGAAGCAATAGGGCGCCGCATTGAGGCCGCCGGCATCAAAGTTCAAGTCAACGCATAATGGCCACCCGACAAACGGTGGTTCCCTGCAGCCTCACCGAAGGCGACAACGTGGCACTCGTGGCGCCGGCCGGCCCCACCAACACCAACGACGTGGCCGGAGCCTCGCGCATTTTACGGCAATGGGGGCTCAATCCTGTGACCAGCCGGCATTGCTGTGAACGGTTTGCCGACTATGGCGGAGCCATCGAACTTAGCGCCGACGACGCAAACCGGCTCAACGATTTGCAGTGGGCCATCAACAACGAGTCGGTCAAAGCCATACTTTGCTGTCGTGGCGGCTACGGAACACTTCGGCTTATCGACGGCATCGACCTGAACCAGCTACACACCAGTCCCAAATGGGTGATTGGCTATAGCGACATCACCGCACTGCACGCCGCCTTACACCATGAGGGATTTTTGAGCCTACACGCCCCCATGACCAAATACATGGCCGAACATGGCACCGACGACAAGGCCTGCTCATCACTTCACACCATAATAAGAGGAGGCCCGTGGCCATCATACCAGCTGGCACCGGCAACCGAAAACCGCACAGGAACAGCCACGGCGGCCCTCACTGGCGGCAACTTGGCCGTGCTTTCGGCCCTTGTGCCATCGAAATACAACATGATAAGCCCAGGCGACATAGTGTTTGTTGAAAACGTGGGCGATAGCGTCAGCCGGGTTGAGCGCATGCTTCTATCCTTACGATTTGCCGGACTGTTGCCCCACCTTAGCGGCCTGGTGGTGGGCCGCCTGTCGGGACAGTCGGCCGAAGAGGAATCCGCTATGCGGCAAATGGTGGCACGCATGGTTTCGCCCTACAACTATCCGGTGGCGTTCGGACTTCAAGTGGGCCACCACGGCATCAACCTGCCGCTGATAATAGGTGCCACCACCACACTCAGCGTCACCCGCGACGGAACATCACTGACACAACACAGCGATGCAGAAAAACGCCGTTTTTAAATATCATTAAGCGTGCGGCACATATTTGATAAGCGGTTTTTACGTAAGTTTGCACCTAAAAAACGGACTATAACGCAACAGGGATATTTTGACAGCCAATAAAAGATACACAGCATCAAGCCACTCATGGTGGTGGCGCTTATGGCGTGTGGTGCAACCGTGCGCCATAGCGGCAGTTGCCGTACTGGCTACCGGATGGCTGGTCTACACCTTTGTGGGACAGCCATTCAAGGTGCAATCACCGTCGATGACCGACACCTATCCGGTGGACACACGTGTGTGGGTCGACAAAATATCGGTGGGATCAAGGCTGCCTATGCGTCTGCTAGGCATCAATCTGGGATATCACCGCCTGCCGGCCACGTCGGGAATAAACCGCGGCGATGTGCTGGTGTTCAATTTTCCGAACGGCGACACAGTGGCCACGCGCTGCCCGCATCCCGACTACTACACTCTGCAGCAACTTTACGAACCGCGGGCAGTACTCTCCGGACTATATGGCGAGATTGAATATCGACACGTGGCCGACCGTGAACGATACATGAAGCGTGTGACTGGACTGCCTGGTGAGTGGATACGCATCAGCGGCGACACCGTTTGGGCCTCTGGACGGCAAGTAACCGACTCGCCCGGCGTGCGGCACAACTATATAATCCAAACCGACGGACGACACATAAGCGCCGAAGAGTGGCGCAATCTGGGCATAACCGGCGAGGAGCGGCGCAACGTGCGCGTGGAGTGCGACGACACCACTGCGCTCAAGCAAATGGGGCTACAGATTGATGCCCTCGGGCACCCGTTGCCCACCTATCAGATTCCGCTGTCGGCAGCCGGCCGTGACCGCCTGGCCAAGTGTTTCCCCTGGATCATAGAAGTGCTACGCCTGCCACTGGTGCAGCAATCGAGGGTTTATCCGCAGAATTCGCCTCGCGGATGGAGCAGCAACCACTACGGACCCATATGGATTCCGTGCAAAGGCTCAAAATTGCGTCTCACAATGCGCAACTTGCCACTATATGCCCGCTGCATCACCACATATGAGGGCAACCGTCTTGAGGTGCGCAACGGTTGCATATATATCAACGGCCACCGCACCACCACCTACACATTCACAATGAACTACTACTGGGTGATGGGCGACAACCGCGACCAGTCGCTCGACTCACGCCACTGGGGATTTGTGCCCGAAAACCACATTGTGGGCAAAGTCACTGCCACAATGGGGCCGGCACGGTGATTTGTGACAGGGCTCTGCGTGAAATGTCGCATATTTTGAGTAAGTTTGCACATGAATAAATAAAAACGTAAATATTCAATCACAGCAATATGGCAACAACCGATACCACCCGAAATAGTATCACCAACAAAAAATCAGACAACCGTCACACCACAGAACGGCAAACGGGCAATCTGCAGCAGCGCTTGGCGCGCGTGAAGCCCTCACGCTGGGCCCGCTTCGCTATTGTAAGCATCCTGTTTCTGGCCTGGGTGGCTTGGCTGGGAAGCTGGTGGGTGATTGTATTTTGGCCATTGCTGGCCGACATCTATCTCACCCAATTCATCCCATGGACCTGGTGGAAGCACACCAAGAACGCCGCCTTGCGTACCGTGATGAGCTGGGTCGATGCCATTGTCTACGCATTGGTGCTTGTTTATTTCCTGTTCCTTTTTGTGGGACAGAATTACCAGATACCGTCGTCGTCGCTCGAAAAGACACTGCTCACCGGCGACTTCCTTTGGGTCAACAAAATGGTGTATGGCCCACGCGTGCCGCAGACCCCCATTCATTTCCCTCTCGCACAGAACACGATGCCCATTTTAGGCACCAAAAGCTATATTGAATATCCCCAATGGGCTTATCACCGCCTGAAAGGAATGCGCAACGTAGAGCGCATGGACATAGTGGTGTTTAACTTCCCGGCCGGCGACACGGTGGCCACCCTTTGCCCCAACCCCGACTACTACACCCTAGTCAAGGAAAAAGGCCGTGCTGCAATATGGGCCGACAAGGCCACTTACGGCGATGTGATTTACCGTCCGGTTGACCGGCGCGACAACTATGTGAAGCGCTGCATAGGACTGCCTGGCGAGACCCTGCAGATAAAGGGCGGTATCATCTACATCAACGGCCGCGCCTTGCCCGAGCCTAAAAATGTGCAGTATTTCTACTATGTGCACACCGACGGAACATCAATTCCCGACGACCTCTTCGACGAATTGGGTATAAGCCTTGAAGACCGTCATGGCGAGGCTCCCGATTATGCCCTGCCGCTCACCGCCGACATGCTTGCGCGGCTCAAGGCACAGCCATGGGTGCTCAACGTGGCGCGCTCACAAGTCGACCCGTCGGAAGCCGACATCACATATCCGCTTGACGCCAATTACGGTTGGACACACAACGACTACGGCCCCATCTGGATTCCCAAGAAAGGCGCTACTATCGACCTGACACTCCAAAACCTGCCACTGTATTCACGATGCATAAAAAACTATGAGGGCAACCAGCTTGAAGTGCGAGGCGGAACCATTTACATCAACGGCAAGCCGGCGCGCAAATACACCTTCAAGATGGACTATTACTGGATGATGGGCGACAACCGCGACAATTCACTCGACTCGCGCTTTTGGGGATTTGTTCCTGAAGACCACATTGTGGGCACCCCGATGTTTGTCATCATCTCGTTCGACAAAGACAAACCTCTGTTCCGCGGCGGCATTCGCTGGAACCGCATCTTCATCAGCGCCAACCCCGACAAATGACAAACGGCACAGCAGGTTTTCCAGCCTCGACAGGCACTCCTGTGGCAATGGGCAGCACTTGCGCCGGCAGCGTGAGGTGCTACGCAGCCATGCTTCGCTCGCAACTCGTGATCACCGACAGCGCCGAGACCCGTCTGCCTTTGCGCCACAGCCACCACCGCTACAGCATAGTTGGGCCCAACGGTGTGCAACAGCTGACCGTGCCGCTTGTGGGCTCAACAAACGCCATGCAAGTGCCGCTTGACCAAGTGCGCATAAGCGAACATGGCGAGTGGCGGCAACGCCATTGGGGCGCTATCTTCAGCGCCTATGGCAAAACGCCATATTTCGATTTCATTGCACCCGAACTGAAAGACGTGATACTTGGCCAGCAACAAAGCCTGCTCGAATTCAACGAGCAGATGCAAGCGCTGATTCTCGACTTCCTTGATTTGCCAATCCTCACAACCGTTAGGCCTATCGGCAACACTCCCCCGGCTGCCGGAACCTGTGACTTGCGTGGCCGCATCGCCGGAAAGAAGCCCGACAGGCTACCCATAACCGATGTAGCTTACCACCAGCAGTGGGCCGACCGGCTTGGCGGCTTTCAAACCGGACTCAGCGTGCTCGACATGCTTATGAACGTGGGACGTGAGGCCGTGTTTTACTTATGTGATATGACAAAAACCAGCACGACTGAGTTAAAAGATATTAATGCGCTGCATTTTTAACATCATGGCCGTTGAAAATAACGGAAATGACACGTATATTTGCAACGTGTTTTTCATGGTATTAGATTTAAGGTTAATTAAGATTGGTTGTCGGGAGACAATCAATTTTTTTATTCCTTGTTAGTCTAACCAGCGGCACACATCCACCATTCCACACGACACTAACCCACACCCGCGAAAAAAATACGGGCAACGCATTTCGCGCCGTCACAACGAAAAAGGCTGTCCCCGTTCAGGAACAGCCCTGTGTAGAGTTTTTTCACTAATGAGCGCCTCGGGGCTCATTTCCCCTCAAGCAACTTCTCAAGAATGGGTTTCAACTGATCGGCCGTCTGCCTGTGCTGACGCTTCGACGGATGCCAGTCGGCCCCATAGCCAAGTGCGGGATCCTGCTCTTGCAATTCAACAAAATACACATTCAGCCCATTGGCCTTCAACTCCTCGTATATGCCTTTCAGGGTTTTGATTTGCAACACCCTGGTTGAGCGGGTAAGCATCTGGCTCGACAGAATCACGATTTTTGCATCGGGTTGCACCTGAGCAAGGTGCTCGATAAACTGCTTGTAGGCCTGGCGGTAAGTGTTGATGTCGTAGCCTTTGGTGCTCAAGTCGTTGGTTCCCAAATTCACACAAATCACCTCGGGCCTGAATTTAGAGAAGTCCCACAACTGGGTTGAGTCGTAGATGCACGTGTAGTCGTACCACCGCGTCATGGTTTGGCCCACCTGCTTGCCACCGTAGTTGCGATACACACCGATGCCCGAACGTGCCACACACATTTCCTGTGCATCGAGCTCGCGGGCAAGGATGGCTGCATAGGTGTAATAGTGATTAGAATTGTCGTAGCTGTAGTGAACCCATTGATTTTTGGCCTCACTACCGTAGCCACAGGTGAGGGAGTTGCCAATGAATTCGATACGGTGCTTTGGGCGCTTGGGCGCATTTAGCAGCTTTGTGTTGCCATCGAGCACGAAACCGCGAAATTCTGGCCTCTTCTCATAGCCCTCGATAGCCAGCATCACTTTCACTGTGTGTTTCCCCGGCTCTAACCCGCTGGCCAGGACAATGGCAGAATCGGTATCGGTGAAATTGATCTTAAACTCTTTTTCATTGTCGATAGTGACCATAAACTGCCCGCTTCCGGGCTTTGCATTCATGGTAAGCCCGGTTCCGCTGATATTGATAGCTATTTGTGTACCCGGAAACACGAAAAGCGGACTTTCGGGATTTGAGAAATTGATGCGCCCGGTGTATTGTATGCGCCGGTCCGACGGTTTAACCAAAGTGTCGGCATAGGCGTGCGAAATCAGCAACACAGCGCCGATTGTGAGCAACAGCCTTTTTGCGATTTTGTGATAATGCATTTTAAAACCTGATTTTTCAATTAACGTTACTTGTGTGGTTGGTTTCGCTAAATTAGTGATTATTTGCGACAGCACCCACACATAACGGCACTAAAAAATCCGACGGGGAACACCCATCGGATTATTGTTTATTGCAGCACTATGTCATATTCACTTCTTAACAAACTTAACTGCGGCAGCTGCGGTGCGGGCCACATACACGCCTGGAGCAAGGTCGGCCACGCTAAGCGCGACCACAGTGCCATTTGACGCGGCGGCCTGCTGTCCAGTCACGCTATACACGGTCACGGCAGCCGGCTCGTTAAGCACAACGGCCTCAATTGCGGGGCTATATTGAACAGCGGGCGACGATACCTTGGCCGCAGTTATGCCCGTAGGCGTTTTGGCTGGCATGAATATCACCAGGCCAAGGTTGGAGTTGTCGGCCTTGTGGAACACCACTTCCTCAATGCTCACACTGTCTTGTGTGGCCACATTCCAGGTGTTGCCCTGCGCATACACCGTGTCGGTGGTATTGTTGTAGAGGTCATACAGCACATTGTTGTTGCCGTTGTTGCGGAACACATTATTGCCGGGATTGTAGTCGGCACTGGTGGGATCGCCGGTTTTGCCAAAGTTCATATTCTTGCTTGCGCCAATCAGAGTCACACCCCACAGGTTGCCCTCAATAAGGTTGTTGCTGACCACAGATGATGCACTGTTGCTATAGATGCTGATGCCGCTGCCACCATTGTTGGCATTGGTCTCGTAGCAGTTGTCCACAAGGTCGTTGCCAGTTATAGTCACATCCACAGGGCCTATCACCGTAACGCCGTAACGGTTGTCGCGCACCTCATTGTTTGAAATGGTCACTTTATTGCTGTGTGCTATGCTGAGCATATTGCTCACACCAATGCCGCCCGATTTGGTGAACTTTCCGCCAATCACGCGGTTATTGCTGATGGTCACATCGTAGGCGCTCGATGAACCGGCGCTGGTGAGATTGATCTGCGGACGATTGGCGTTGCTGGTATCGTTGCGGAAGAAATAGCAGTTGGTGATGCTGATGCCAATGGGGGTATTGGCTCCGTTGCCTATTGCGGCCGAATAGCTGCCAATGAAGCGGCTGTTGGTGACTGTGTTGCCCACCGATGAACGGCTGAAACTGAGTGCGGCCGAGCTGTTGAGCTTGCCGTTATACTTACTGAATGTGCAGTTGTCGACCTTAATGCTGCCAGTGGAACTGCCAAAAGCCACACCGGCATATTCGATTGTGACGTTGCGCAACACGGCCGATGCGTTGTCGCCATAGATACGGAATCCTTTGGGAGCCGATGAGGCTGAGTCGCGTGTCACATAAGCTGTGTCGGCGGGAGCAAAGTCGGCAAAGCCGTCGATGCTCACCTGCACGCCGTGTCCGAGTTTCACCACATCACCGCTTTGCAGGCGCAATGTGTCGCCGTCGGCAATTTCTATTTTTTCATTTACGTAATAGGCATTACCTACTTTTACAACACCACTCGTGTCGATTTTGCTGAGTTGCTCAAAGGTGTAGGCTTTCTTTGAGCCGTCGCTGGTGTAAGTTGCCGTGGCACTTGCAACTGCTGCCAAGGCTAAAACAAAAGTAAAGGTTTTTTTCATAAGCGTAACAAATTTATATTTTATTGGATAGCAAAATTAACAAATAAAACTTAAACATGAAAGATTATTAAAATATTTTTCATGTCACACATTAAAAATGCAGAACATTTACGTGAATGGGTTATTTACTTGTGTTGTAATGGCTACCATATTTGGCAACCACGGGCGATGGTGCTGTTTCGTGACGTTTACCACGCTGTTTTGAAAGTGTTTTCACGGGATGCCTTGTGCAATGCGTGCCGGTGCCACACAAGTGTTCAGTTTCTGCCAGCTGCCTGCGATTCGCTGCACTTGTCGCAAATGCCAATGTAATTCAACTGCACGTCTTCTATTTTAAACTTG
>CAVFVP010000010.1:28529-52408 GCA_963625945.1 Agathobacter rectalis
CAGTAGGTGCGGTGGGCGATGTATGCGCTCAGCATGACATATGCCGGCAGGCACACTATGAGTGTGCGCATCGTTGCATCGGCCGACGGAATATCCGACAATAGCCATGGCCACAACAGTAATGGGACTATGGTTGCGGCCACTATCAGCCTGAACCATACAGGAGGACGTTTGACACTGTTCATAATCATTGTTTTCATTTAGGATACTTACTGACTACAAAGGTAACATTTCGGACCGTAGTTTCACACACACGAGGTGTACCGTTTTATCAGCATGCCTCAAAAAAACGAAGCCATCGACATCCAACACCACTCAGAGTGATGACAGATGTCGATGGCTTGCTATATTAGCCTTAGCCTATTGACTGTTTATTTGGCCGACAGCACTTTGAAAGAGCGTGTTCCGTTTGGTGACGACACAGTGACAAGCAAAACGCCCTGGGGCACGCCTGTCACCTCAACCGGTTCGTATGCCGCAACACCGAGGCGGGAAGCCGTGGCCACGGTGCGCCCCAGCAAGTCGCTCACTGTGACATCAAGGCGTGAGGCATCGGCCGATGCCGTGACACGCAGCACACCGCCCGATGCCGTGCAGGCACACCGGTAAGTGTCGTCGATTATGTCATTCACGCCACTCTCTATACATAGTTTCAAGCCGTCGAGGGCATTGATTTTACCATATCCCCAAATGTCGCTTCCCGAGGTGCGCACATTGCCGGTGTAGCTGTCGTTGATGGCCGACAGGCGAATCAGCTCCTTAGCCCTCTCGGGAGTGAGCGTGTGGTCGGCCTGCAGCCAAAGAGCCATCACGCCTGTCACAAACGGTGCCGACATCGAAGTGCCTTGCATGGCGCCGTAATATGACGTCACATTGTTAAAACCCATAGAGCTTACCATGTATTGAGCCTTGAATCCGGCATAGTAGCAGCTGTAGGCCGACACCAACACCGATCCGGGTGCGGTTATTTCGGGCTTCACGCGGCCATCGATTGTGGGGCCGTGGCTCGAATAGCTTGCAATGCTGCCTATGGTGGTGCCGGTTGATGCTGTGCCGCCGCCCAGGTTGGTGTAGGAATTCTTAGTGCAGAAAGCGCCAACCGAGATGATGCGCTTGCCTGTGCCGCCGAGTTCGCATACGGTGCTCACGTCGTCAGACGTCGTGCATTCAGGCTTGCCCATGTTGTCGAAGGCCGAATAGGTGCCGTCGCACCACATGTCAACACGGCCCGACGCCGCCGTTATCTCTATGCCCAGATATATGCTTTTTTTGTCGATATTGAGAGCCGCGGCATAGATGTTGACGTTGGGCTTGCCGTTGATACCGTCGATGCCAGAGGCGGCATTGATGGCCACCGTTGCCGAATCGGTTGCGCCGTCGGGCAGCCACTTATACATGAAAACCGTGTCGGCTTCCACCGTAGGGTCAATGCCGTCGAGCGAAGCAAGCGTGCTGCCTGTGGTCTTGTTGTAGACGGACAGCCTGGCCTTGAACTTTTTGTTTTTTTCACCCCACACATCCACCTGACCCACTTGCGTGTTGCGGTAGCTTTTAAAAGCCAAGCCAGTCAAAAGCGAGTGGTCTTTGATACTGAACGTCTTGCTCAGGTGGCAGTCGGTGCCTGTCTCGTTGCCGGCGGCACCCACAATGAGTCGTCCCTCGCCCTGGAGCGAATCGAGGGCGCGGTCGGCATAACCAGTGCCATCGTGCGGCCCGATGTTGGAACCCATGCTTATGTTTATCACACAGGGTTTGCCTTGCTGTGTGGCGTAGTCGAAAATGTATTTCACGGCATCAATCACACTCAAGTCGGTGGCCTTGGTCGACACCATCACAATCTCGCTACCCGTGGCCACTCCGGCATACGGATTGCTCAGACGCGTGTCGCCGCCGGCCGCTATACCAGCCACGTGGGTTCCATGTGTCGAAGTGATGAGGTCGTAGTTGCGGCTGCTCAGCTCGGCCTTGCCGGGAGCATACTCGCATCCGTAGTCATAATTATCGGGGCACAGAGATGCCACTGTGTCGCACCGTTGTTCCCAAATGCGGGAAATGCGCGATTTTTTGTTCACAAAGTCATAAAAAGCCGGATGGTCATATTGGAAGCCATTGTCGATTAAGCCCACTATCACCCCCGAGCCGTTGTATGCCGCCGAGAGCCCCCCAGAGCCGGCTTGCACCTCATTGACAAACGCAGCCCGCTTTGCCGCATCGAGGAGCGGAAACAGCTGCCGGGCCACACGCATTTTTGTGGCCCCCTGCAAATGGGCCACCTGTTGAAGTTTGGCCATGGGCACCCGAGCGGTGAAATCGCCAGTCACCTGTCGGCTAGGTGTGATTCCCATTGCCTGCAATTGACTGGCTACCACATCAGAGCCATCGGTAGATATAAGCACATCCACATATTTTTCTCCATTGGCATCCGATTCTATTATGCCATGGTCGACAAAGGCTTCAGTTACAGCCGCATCGCAAGCCATGCGTTCAATTTGCCGTGCACCCGCAGCCATTTTATGGCTTGTGGCGCTAGCCGTGCTGGCCGATGCACCCAATGCTGCAATCGACAGCAGAAGTAAAGCTTTCTTCATGATTTAAAGTGTTAAAATTTGTGCAAAATTACCCCATTTGAGGCAACAATGCAAGAATTGATAGGGGTTATTTTCATTTTGTTTTTATTTTCAACAAGAAACTTATTTTTTGTTAGTATTTCTTGTCAATAAATAACATTATATATAATTTTGCATCAATTTCAATAACCCAAAATAATAGAAACGTTTCAACAACCAATAACACAGTACTAGTAATTAAAATGAAGAAACTTTACTCAGTTATCCTTTTATTAATGTTTATGGCATTTTCAACCGGGGCACAACCGGCGGTTACTCTCGGCAACGACGAGCCTGCCACCGACAAGTCACAACGCGAAGTGCCAAATTATCAACTCACTCTGGCCGCGGCTCAAAAAAAGGGAAAGGTGACCCTGACAACGTCCAAGGTCAGGCAAGAACAGCGACGTGCCGCATCGACTACAACATCAAGCACTGCCTATGGATTCGGGCTCAACGGCTACGAGTCGTTCTCTGTGAGCAATGGTGTATCGGTTACCACAGTGGCCACAGTGAGCCGCGGCATAATTGCCGGCGCTCGTGCCGGCAACACCCTATATGCAGTGGAATACACAACCGACTCAAAGGGGGCGATTCACTCATCGGCCCTGCTCAAGTACGACACTAAGAAATACACCTTTTCAGGTGTGGCACCCATGGACGGCAACGGCCCTATAATTGTCGACATGGCCTACAGCAACACCACCGGCAAGATGTATGCCCTCGGGTCGGACCGCAACAGTGGCGATGAGTCGCTCTACACCATCGACCTGACAACCGGTGCAGTGAGCAAAATAGGCGAAGCCCTCAACGCACACTACTATGCACTGGCATCCAACCGCTCCGGCCTGCTGTATGCCGTGACACAAAACTCTCAGCAAAACGTGCAGCTCGTGAGCATCAACCCCGAAAACGGATGCATGTCACAAGTGGGAACAGCCAACTACATCAGCCACAAAGCCAGCTACATCAGCTCAATGGCCATGGATTGGAGCACCAACACCATCTACTGGCCGCTGTGCTCAAGCGACGGCTACTCATGGCTCGTGAAAATAGACGCAACAACCGGAAAGTCGACATTGGTGTCGAGAGTTGGCACCGAAAAAGATGAGTTTTTCGGACTCGACATTGAATATCCCCAGCCCGAGGCCGCTGCACCTGCAGCACCGGCCGACTTCACGCTTACACCCGATGCCACCGGAGCCGTTAAAGCCACAGTCCAATGGACCAATCCCGCAACCACCATCGACGGACAGCCACTGACTGCAATAAGCAAGGTGGTGATACAAGTCAACGGTGCCACATATAAAGAACTGACCGATGCCACGCCCGGCCAACAGAGCCAGCTCGACCTGACCGGGCTGACCACCGGATATGCCAGAGTGAACGTAGTGGCCTACAGCGGCGACCTTGCCGGCGAGCCTGCCGAGGCCATGAAATGGGTAGGCAACGATGTGCCACGCGCCGTGACCGACATCACACTCGAGCGCACATCACCCTCCATAGCCACCCTACAGTGGACAGCTCCCTCAGCCAGCGTGCACGGCGGATACCTGCGCACATCGGCCCTGAAATACCGCATCACCCGATTCAACTCCATGGGCGACAGCACCGTGGTGGCAAAAACCTACCGCAAAAACACCACATTCATCGACTCGACCATAACAAAACTGAGCCGCTATTACTACAAGATACAGTCGTTGACCAACGACTATGGCGAAACTGCTCAAAGCAGACAGGCAATTGCGGGCCCGGGCAAAGACATTCCTTTTGTGTGCCGGTTTGAAGCCGACAGCACATTCTCGCTGTGGACCACAGTCGACGGAAACAACGACGGACGCACCTGGAGCGAATACACATACCAAAGCTACGTGTACCACCTCCCAATGGGCGTGGATGCCAACGACTGGCTGATTACTCCGCCCGTCAACCTCAAAGCCGACAGCACCTACTACGTATACTTCCAGTTCCGCAGCGGCCTCGGCGAATACTACCCCAAGCACATGCAAGTGACAGTGGGCACCAGCAGCTCCGACTTAAGCACCCACAAAGTGGTGTGGGACTACCGCTGGGCATCACGCATCACTGAGCAATGCCGCGTGGCAGTACCAGTGACCACCGACGGCGAATACTACATCGGCATACACGATGTGAGCGAATATAACTCATGCTCCATCAAGCTCACCAACTTCTGCATTATCACCAAGCACACCGGTTGGGTGACAGGCAAAGTGACCGACACTGCCGGGCAACCCGTTGAGGGAGTGCAGGTGACCATTCCAAACAGCGGAATAGTCGATACCACTGCCACCGACGGCAGCTACAAACTCGACTTTGTGCCCACTGGACGCTATGCCGTGGAGTTCTCGAAACATGAATGGAACACACGCACCGACTCGGTTGATTTCTTAAACGACCAAGCCACCACACACGACGTGGTGCTCACACGCATTCCCACCCACAGCATCAGCGGCAAGATTGCCGACATAAACAACCAGGCAATTGTCAACGCCGAAGTCACGCTCAAAGGCTACGGCGAGACACGCACAGCAATAACCGACAGCAAAGGATCGTTTGGCTTCAACGACGTCTGCGACCACGGCTACCGCATCACCATAAAGAAAGCCAAATACAAAACGGTGACCGACAGCATCGACCTTACAGCCGACACTGCCATCACCTACACAGCCGACCCGAAGACCCTGGAACCGAGTGACTATAAAATGACAGCCAACGACCAGGCAGTGAAACTCTCTTGGAACCAGCCACGCGAAATTTACCGTCACGACGATGGCACATTTGCATCACAACTCGGCTCGCTGTCCGGAACGGCAAAGACAGTAAACGGAGCTGTGTTTACCGAGAAAGCCGTGCTGAAGAGCATCAGTTGGGTCACCACGAGCTATCAAGGCCCCCACAACGAGATGAACCTGTGGATTTTCGACATCGATGCCGACCACCAGCCCACCAGCAAGGTGCTGTTCAATGCCATGCACGTGCAAAGCAAGGGCGACGAAGTGTGGAACACCTATGAGCTACCGCAACCCGTAGAGGCCCCCAACGGATTCTTCCTCGGAGTGAGCTATGACAACGGCATGAGCAGCCTTGCCACCGACACCGGAACCGACCCCGAATATCCGTTTATCCCGCTGACCAACTATTCGGCCACCGACTACACGACAGGCCAGTGGCGATGCATCGACAAGTCGTTTGTAAAGCGCAACCACCTCATCAGAGCCACCGGCGACGAGTACGGACAAAACGCACAGACCTTTGACTACCGCTACAAAGTGTGGCGCTTCCAGGAAGACGACTTCCTCGACCAAGATAAATGGACACAGCTCACCACTGCCGAGGGGACAAAGGCCACAGCGCTGACCGACAGCATTACCAACCTGGCCGCCGGCGACTACATCTATGCAATAGCAGCCATCTACCCCGGCAACCAACTGAGCGAAATCCAATACAGCGACAACGTGACCGTGAAGCAGTCGGGAATCACTTCGGCACAGATTTCGACCGACATCGTGATTGCCCCCAACCCGGTGAGCGATGTGCTGCACGTCAACCGCAGTTGCGACAAGATCGAGATTTACACCATCGATGGCGCTCTCGCCGTTAAGGCCCAGAGCACTGATGCGGTCAACGTGTCGAGCCTTTCGACAGGCGTCTACCTGTTGCGCGCCACAGTGGGCTCCCGCACCGTGATTAAGCGAGTGGTGAAAATCTAAGCGACATAGCCGCTGATTCCGGTACTATCCACAACACAAAAATCCACAGCACGGCGGCATTCCGCAAAACAACATGCCGCCATGCTTTTTAAAAAACTTTTAATACATATCGGATATGAAGAAATTTTTAACTCCTTTACTTCTCCTTGCAGCCGCTGCCGCGCTGCAGCCGAATGTGGCCGAAGCCGCCGACACACTCGGCGAACCCGCCATCCAGTTCAAGTCGTCACGCGGAGCCAGAGAAAAGGCCTCTGACCGCTACGTGCAAGTATACCTGAAGTCGTCGGTACCCGACACAACATTCTACATTGCCTTCGACGACTCTATTGTTCCACTGAGCATAGTCAAGGCAAACACGCTCTACAATAAAAAGGTGACCGTGAGCAAACCCGAAGTGACGGTGAAAATCTACGGCAAGACCATCAACTTCATCAACTTCAACACCATGGACGCCTATGACGTGAAGATTGGTGAAGACGGAAACAACACAATAACCGAATTCAGATGCGAGGGCGACTCGATCGACTCATTTGACTTCGTTACCGGCATGAAAGCCCTCACCTACCTTGTGGGCAACAACAACGGCCGCCTACGCGATGTGACCATAAAGAGCCAGTCGCTGCAACGCATACGCCTCGGCAGCATGCCATCGGCCACCAGTTTCACGATAGAAGCGCCTGAGGCCTATGAGTTCTACATCTCATCAAGTGCGAAAATTCCTTCGCTCGACATGAGCAAGTGCCCTAAGCTAAAGACATTCACATGCTACAACATGAGCCAACTCAGCCAGCTCACGCTTGCCAAGCACGACAGCCTCACACATGTTGCCGTCACCGGTTCACAACTTCCGGGACTGAAGCTTGAGAACTATCCGTTGCTCAACGATGTGGCCTTCAACACAAGCCCCAAAGCCACATACCTTGAGTTTGCCAACTGCCCTGCACTGACAAAAATAACCGCCACAAACGACGCCTTTGAATCGTTTGCCATTGCCGACCAACCTAAGCTGACCACAATTAGTATCAGCAATAATCCGTTAAAGAGCCTGACACTTGACGTGCCGTCGCTCACTATACTATACTGCGATGCCTCACAGCTGAAAAGCGTCGATCTGAGCAAGCTAACATCTATTCGTACGGCATGGCTGCGCAACGGCGTGCTTGAACACATAACCCTGTCGCAAGAAGCCGCAGAAAACACCCTCACCAATTTTGACATCAGCAACAACCTCTTCACACTGGTCGACCTGCCGCCACGCGGCAAGGCCATGCAGCCCAAGTCGAGCTACCAGACCCCATCCAACTACTATGCGCCACAGCAATGCCCGCAAATTCCGACCAACATCAATGTGGGCGACAAAATTGATATGAGCAAGTATGCCTATGGCCGCTTGTTTGCCACCGATAGCGTTGTCCCCAGCGAGATAAAGTGGACTACAATCTTTGATGAAGACCTCGAAGAGGGTGTTGACTACAATGTGGAAAACGGCGTATACACCTTCCTCAAAGCACAAGACGACAGCGTGGCTTGCTCCGTTACCAACAGCGAGTTCTCTTGGTTCAAGAGCTACTCCGACTCTCGCGGCACCGTGCACGACTACCGCATCATCACTAACTATACACTTATCAGTCAGCCCACTGGCATCGACGGTGTTGCGGCCGGAGCGAAGGCCATTGTGCGCGCAGCCGGCAGCCAAGCCATTGCAGTGAGCGGAGCCAACGGCGCACAAGTGGTGGTAGCCGACCTGGCGGGCCGCGTGGTGTGGAACGCACGCCTGAGCGATGATGCTACACTGGCTGTGCCTGCCAGCGGATTATATGTGGTGGCTGTAGGAGCTGAGCGCTTTAAGGTTCTTGTCAAATAACCCCGGCAACCAACACGGAACACACCTATCAATCATAAATCACGGGATTCACGCCTCACAGGCTGTGAATCCCGCGTTTTTTCCAACCTGGTTATACCTGTTTTTTCATCTTCCGTGGGGGGTATTGCCATTTTATGATTATCTTGCACCCGCAAATCAATTGGCTTAATCATGAGCAAAATTTCTTCCAACACCAGTCGGCTGACCATGGCCGTGGGCTGCTACACGGGCAATTCGCCCTATGGCATCGTTACCTACAAGCTCGACAAGCACGGCAGTGCATTCAACCGCCTACACTCGGCAAAGGTGGAAAACGCATCTTTCCTCACCATTGCCCCCGATGGAAAGCACCTGTATGCAGTGAGCGAGAACGGTCCTGACAACTCTTTGGTCAACGCCTTTGAAATCGACTCCGCCAACTGTGAGATGCATCTGATCAACAGCATTCCATCGTGCGGGTGGAGTCCATGTCACATAGCCTTTGTGGAGACATGTCTGGCCATTACCAACTACGGGAGTGGCAACCTTGCCATGTGCGGCATTAATGCTGACGGGTCAATTGCTCAGTGCCACCAGCTGATTGACTGTGCCGACATTCACCACCCAGGCAACAGCCGCACCCATTTCACCTTGCCACTACCCGGCGGCCGTGTGGCGGTCAGCAACTTGGGACACGACTGCCTGCACGTGATGCGCATTTCTGGCAAAGGCCCCATGCGACTTGATTTACAACACACAATGAAAATGCCCAGCGGCTGCGGACCGCGCCACATGGCACTCAACAGCTTGGGCACGATGCTCTATGTGGTCACTGAGAAATCCAACGAGGTCATGGCATTTGCCTACGACCCCGAAACCGGCTGCCTAAAGCAGCGCCAAAGCATAAAAGCAGCCAACGGACAAATGGCAGCCGCGGCCGACCTGCACCTTAGCGGCGACGGCAGATTCCTCTATGCCAGCGTGCGCCGTGAGGCCGACGGGATAGCCATCTTCAAGGTCGATAGCGACGGACTTCTTGAAGCTGCCGGATATCAACCCACCGGACTGCATCCGCGCAGTTTTGCCATCACCCCCGACGACACCATGCTACTGGTGGCCTGCCGCGACAGCAACACCATTGAAACTTACTGTCGCGACCACACATCGGGACTGCTCACAAAATCCTCCATCCCCGACATTTCGGTGAGTCAGCCGGTGTGCATCAAGTGGATGCCCTGAGAGGCCGAATTGAGCCACAAGTATGCACGCATCACAAAATTATTGACTACCTTTGCGTGAAATGACACCCGATGGCCTAGCCACCGGATTAGTGTTTTTTGCACAACAATGACACTCGACAGCATAACAATAGCAAACTACAAGAACATAGCCGAGGCACAGCTCGACTTTTCCCCTGGCGTGAACTGCCTCATTGGCAACAACGGCATGGGCAAAACCAATGTGCTCGACACCGTGTATTACCTGAGTTTCTGCAAAAGTTGCCGCAACACATCGGAAAGGGCCGCAGTGATAAAGCATGGTGAAGACTTCATGATGCTTAAGGGGTGCTACACCCGCCGCGGCGCCGCTGAGCAGATTTCGGTTGCAATGCAGCGCAATAAGCGCAAAACGGTGCGCCGCAACGGCAAGGAATATGCCCGCCTGAGCCAGCACATAGGGCTTTTGCCGCTGGTGATGGTCTCACCCATGGACTGGGACCTCATCAGAGGGTCGGGCGAAGACCGCCGCAAGCTTATGGACCAGATAATATCACAGACCGATGCAGTTTATCTCGACAATGTGATACGCTACACCAAGGCCGTGGAACAGCGCAACTCCATGATTCGCCACCAGTATCGCGACCCGCTGCTTTATGAGTCGGTAGAAGAGGCCATGTGCATGGCGGCCCAAGCTATTCACAGCAAAAGGGCTGAATGGATCAATGTGTTTACCCCCATTTTCATGCGCTACTACGAAGCCATTGCCGGCTCTGGAGAGAAGGTGCACTTGAGCTACCGCAGTCAGCTCAACGACCTGCCGATGCGGCAAATACTCAACGACAACCGCGAGCGCGACATGGTGATAGGCTACACCACCCGTGGCGTGCACCGCGACGACATCGACCTGCAACTCAACGGCCACCCAATGCGGTCAACAGGTTCGCAAGGACAATGCAAAACCTACACGATAGCCTTACGGCTTGCCCAATTCGACTTCCTGCGGGCAAGTGTGGAAACCACGCCGATACTGCTGCTCGACGACATTTTCGACAAACTCGACGCCCAGCGCGTGGAACGCATTGTGAACGTGGTGGCTGGCGATGAGTTCGGACAGATCTTCATCACCGACACCAACCGCACACACCTCAACGAAATTGTGACACGCATTGGCGGTGATTACAGACTGATAAATGTGGAAAACGGTTGTTGCACCATACTGGAAAGCAACAGCAACGAAGACAAACAGCAATGAAACGCACCGAAGCCCAGCAAGTGGGCGACATAATCAACCATTTCCTCAAAGAGGAGCATCTTGAGGGAAAATTCGACGAGCAGCGGGCATTGACGCTGTGGGGCGAAATCGTGGGTCCCGGCATCAACCGCTACACGGTGCGCCGCTATGTGTCGGGCGGTGTGATGCACGTCACTCTCTCAAGCGCGCCGCTGCGCAACGAAATGATGCTCACACGGTCGTCGCTCATTGCAAAAATAAACAAGGCCATAGGCCGCGACGTGATTCAGGAAATAGTGTTTCATTAGGCTTTTCACATCCGGCGCCCCCAACAATCATACTAACAACCCTACTCTACTTAAATATGACAAAAGACAACAATCAACACAACGGCAGCATAACGGTTAACGCCGACTTCAAGTGCTCTACACCCGTGCAACTCCGATACAACGACATCGACACACTAGGCCACGTTAACAACTCGATATATTTCAACCTATTCGACATTGCCAAGGCCGACTACTTCAACCGTGCGACCGGAAAGAAACAAGACTACAATAACATTTGCGTGATGATTGCACACATTGAATGCGACTACATGGCACAGACGCGCCTCTACGAGCCTGTGGCCGTGGAGACACAGACCACACACATTGGCGAAAAAAGCATGGTGCTTGTGCACCAACTTGTGAACACCACCACGGGCGAGGTGAAATGCCGATGCTCACAAGTGCTCGTTTATTTCGACCGCGCCACAGGCGCCACAGCACCAATACCACAGACGTGGCGCGAGGCCATTGAGAAATTCGAAGGCCACTCACTGTAGAGGACCATACCGGCAACGCCGCTATCAAACGCACAATCCAAACCTTATTCAACTCACAAATTTTCCACTTCTTTCAAAAAGCCCTGCAAAATTTTGAGGAGTCTGATTTTTAACATCAACAAATGTGGCATGCGTTATTGGATGACGCTATGTTGAAGACAGCAAAAAACTCCCATTCCGGCCCGAAAGACCAAATGGGAGTTTTTGCTAGTTTGGTGATGAGTGTTTGCTGTGTGCGCAATTTTGCTTATGTGTTTTATCCATTTATCACATGCACTGCAAAGTTAGCCATGGCACACAACGGTCGCAATACCCACTTATTGTCATTTTTCACCGCTTCGTTTACCGAGCATACTTACACAGACACCCCTGCAGCCTTGAAGGCCACAGGGGTGTCGTTATGATTGTGCTTTATTGTAATCCTATGATCACTTCACCATCACCTTCTTGCCATTGTGGATGTAGATGCCGCGCTCTGGATTGGCAATCTGCACACCCTTCAGGTCGTAGTAGGGGGCGTTGGCATCATCGGCATTGTCGACCTTCACGCTTTCAACACCGGTGGGAGTAGCACCGCCAGTGATATAAGAGAAGTTTTTCCACACGTCGGCAGCCTTGTAGGCATCAACCGATGCATCCTGCACCTGCAACTTGGCTGCAGCAAACACGTCGGCATGGAACACCTTGTCGGTAATCACAGCAGGTTCTGCCGCATGGGCAATGACTTTGGTTATATACTTGCTGTTGTTGAAAACAGCAGTGCCGTAAGTGGTGAGGGTTGACGGAAGTTCCACAGTCTCAAGCTTGCCGCAGTTATAGAAGCAGCTGTTGCCAAGGCTTTCCACGCCCTCCGGAATCTTGATGCCAGTGATTGACGAGCAAGCGGCAAAGGTGTTGTTGCCAATTGTGCGCAAGCTGTAGGGAAGATTGATTTCCGTAAGAGCCGCGCAGTTGCTGAACGCGTAGTTGCCAATAGAGGAGAGCGATTCAGGGAAGGTGAATGTTGCAAGCACCTTGCAAGTCTGGAATCCATAGTTGCCAATGTGCTTCAGCGTTGAGGGCAGTGTCACGCTCTTGAGCGCTGAACAACCCTGGAAACAATTGTTGGGCACAGTGTCGATTTGCACAGGAAGCTCCATTTCGGTAATTGCGGTGTAAGCGAAGTCGTAAGCACCCAGTTTCTTCAAACCCTTAGGCAGATTAATTGTTGCCAAAGCTTTAGCCTGGAAGAACACATGGTTGGGCAGTTCGGTCACTCCCTCGGGGATTGTTACACTGGTGAGAACGGTGGCATACTCAAATGCGTGGTGACCAATGCTGGTCACTGAACTTGGGATTGTGACCGATGTAAGGCTCTGGCAGTAGTCAAACGCATAAGCGCCTATTGTGGTCACACCGTTGGGCACAGCATATTCGGTAAATGAGCCAGGCAGGCAGTAGAGCGTCTTTTGATCCTTGCTCATAAGCACACCGTTGAGTGCGCTGTAGTTTTTGTTGCCAGCCTCTACGGTAAACGATTTGAGTTTCGCATTCTGGCTGAACACCTGCTCGCCTATTGAGTCAACGCCGGCGCTGATTGTAATGGTCTCAAGGTTGGGGCAGTTTTTGAATGCCAACGTGCACACAGTCTTCACTGTCGAGGGGATAACAAGATTCACAAAACCGCAGTTCTGGAATGCCGAGATGGGAATTACCGTCACATTGGGTGAAAGCGTAATGTCGGTCAAGCCCTGACATGCATAAAACGATGATGAGCCTATTGAGTCGACGCTCGACGGAATCACAACCGACGTGAGGGCGCGGCATGTGCCAAACGCATAGTCACGAATCACCTTCACAGAGCTGGGGATTGTGATTGATGCGAGCTTAGAGCAGTTTTGGAACGACTGGCGGTCGATTACGGTCACGCCATCGGGGATATTGGCTGAAACGAGCGCCGAGCAGTTGTTCAATGCGCTGGGGCCTATTTTCTTCACCGACGACGGAAATTCAATGCTTGTGAGCTTGGTGCAACTGTAGAAAGCCTGCTTGGGAATTTCGGTTACACCGTTGGGGATGTTGATTGACGTGAGTTTGCTTAAGTAGAATGCCGACTCGCCAATCTTGGTGACCGTCTCGGGAAGAGTAACCGAAGTCACTGTTGATGTGCTCTTGAACGCGTTATTGCCGATTTCAGTCACCGTGTAGGTGGTACCGTCGCCATCGGTGTCGGTCACGGTCGAAGGAACCACCACGTCACCTTTGGCCGCACACTTTGTAACAGCCACGTTCTCACCGCTTGTCACGGTGTAGGTCAAGCCATCGACTGTGAAGCTGGTCTGAGCCATTGATGCCAGACTTGCCACAATGCCGAATGCTGCTGAAAGGAGTAATTTTCTTGTCATTGTCTTTTTATTTTTATTGCGATTAATATTTATGTCGTTCTGATTTAGAACCGAAAGATAATGTGGCGTTTTAATTGAACTTTGTGCTCAGCATAACATCTATTAATTACAAAATTAATGTTTTTTTATGGTATTTCTTCAAAATGGGCTGAAATTTGGTTCATTTGCCGTGAGTACTACCGCTTTTAATGACAATCAAGGAGTGAACCTGATTGTGCGACATGAGCTAAGCAACCATGCTTTTCACTTGTGTGAAAACCGGTAAAACGATATTTTTGTGAAATAGTATCAAATTTGTAATTATTTCAATTGTTTACTTTGTCAGACCGAATTTTTGTACTACATTTGTGGCACAATAAAAACACGACTAACAACTATAACACACTTACTATTATGAAAGATTTAAAAGGAACAAAGACTGAGGCCAATCTGCTCAGCGCATTTGCCGGTGAATCACAGGCTACTAACAAGTATACCTACTTTGCATCAAAAGCCCGCAAAGACGGTTATCAGCAAATAGCCGCAATATTCGAGGAAACAGCACGCAACGAGCGCGAGCATGCCAAGATGTGGTTCAAGCTGCTTGAGGGCGGTGCCATCAAGAGCACCATTGAGAACCTTAAAGCTGCAGCCGAAGGCGAAAACTATGAGTGGACCGACATGTATGAGCGCATGGCACAAGAGGCACGCGAAGAAGGTTTCGACGAAATAGCAGCCAAGTTCGACGGTGTGGCAGCCATTGAGAAGCACCATGAGGAGCGCTATCGCAAGCTGCTGAAGAACATTGAGGACAGCGTGGTATTCTCGCGCGATGGCGACTGCATCTGGCAGTGCATCAACTGCGGCCATATCGTGGTTGGCAAGAAGGCTCCCGAGGTGTGCCCGGTTTGCGCTCACCCGCAGTCATACTTCCAAATCGAGGCCGAGAACTATTAATCGTCATCCGGCCAAAGCCCGCATGCCACTGGCCCCCTAAACGCATCACAGCCATTGCCGCGACATTTTTTGCGGCAATGGCTTTTTTCGTGCCGTACCACCCGCCTACGACCATGGCGGGCAAATGGAATTTCGTGCTATGGGCAAATATTCGTATCTTTGTCGCCTGATACATTATTCAACTTTTAGATAAAAATGGCTGTAGAAATACGAGAATTACGTCCCACCCGACAACAGCTGCTCAAATTCGTGCATTTTCCCATCGACAAGCTGTATGCCGACAACGACTGCTACGTTCCGGCACTGGTGCTCGACGAAGTGAACACACTGCGCCCCGACAAGAACCCTGCCTTTGACTTTTGCGAAGGGGCCTATTTCATGGCTTACCGCGACGGCGAGCCTGTGGGAAGAATTGCTGGAATCATCAACAATGTGGTTAACAAGCGCACAGGTGAGCGCACAGCACGATTCGGTTTTCTTGATTTCATCGATGATGACGAAGTGGTCGACGCCCTGTTTGAGGCTGTGACAAAATGGGCACACTCGAAACAGATGACACAGCTTGAAGGACCTCTCGGCTTCACCGACATGGATCCCGAGGGCATGCTTGTAGAAGGATTTGACCAACTTAGCACGCAAGCCACCATATACAATTATCCCTACTATCCCAAGCACATGGAGCGGATGGGGTTTGAGAAAAGCGCCGATTGGGTGGAATTCAAAATCAGCATTCCCGACAAGATACCCGACAAGATGCTGCGCGTAGCCGACATTGTGCGCAACCGGTTCGGATTGCGCACCGTGCACTGCACCAGCCGCAAGCAACTCGTGAAACAGTATGGCGACCAGATATTCAACATCATCAACGAAAGCTATGATGCGCTGTTCGGATACTCGCCTCTCACCGATAAGCAGATTCAGCACTATATCGACTTGTATCTGCCGTTTCTGCCGCTCGACCACCTGTGCCTGATTGTCGACAAGACCGATGCACTGGTGGGCGTGGGCGTATCGATACCGTCGCTGTCTACGGCACTGATAAAATCACGTGGCCGCTACCTGCCACTTGGCTGGACGCATCTGCTCAAGGCCATTAAGGGAAATACCGAGATTGTGGACTTGATGCTGGTGGCCGTAAAGCCAGAATATCAAAACAAGGGTGCCAACGCACTGCTGTTTACCGACCTCATTCCGCCATTCATCAAGCGCGGCTACAAGTGGGCCGAAAGCAACCCCGAGCTTGAGTTGAACCAAAAGGTGCAGCAGCAGTGGCAATACTTCGACCTTGTGCAGCACAAGCGCCGCAGAGCCTACAAGAAAGGCATATAACACACAATCTATATATTTTTATAAATAATCCTTATGGCAACAGCTATAACTGTCGATGTGAGCGCAACCAGTTGCGCCATCGGCAAAAATGAAATTGAATCGCTGGCGGCTTCGGCTAATAGCGCAGTATCCACACTGGAAAACGGCACCGGACTGGGCAACGACTTTCTGGGCTGGCTTCACTTGCCAAGCGCCACCCCTGCCGACATGCTTGACGATATCGAAGCCACGGCACAACATCTGCGCCAGAATTGTGACTTTGTGGTTGCAATAGGCATTGGCGGAAGTTATCTGGGCGCAAAAGCCGTTATCGAGGCCCTTAGCGACAGTTTTGCCGCCTACACTCACAAAGGCACACAAGTGCTTTTTGCCGGCAACAATATAGGCGAAGACTACCTTCACGACCTAATGAACCTGCTCAGCGGCCGCCGTTTCGGCATTGTGGTGATTTCAAAATCGGGCACTACCACCGAGCCAGCCATTGCTTTCCGCCTGCTCAAGGACATGCTTGAGAAGCAAGTGGGCAAGCAAGAGGCTGCAAAGCTCATCGTGGCCATCACCGATGCTCACCGCGGCGCATTGCGCAACCTCGCCTACAACGAGGGCTACAAGACATTCGTAATCCCCGACAACGTGGGCGGCCGCTTCAGCGTGCTCACACCGGTGGGCCTGTTGCCCATAGCCATTGCCGGTTTCGACATCAAGGCTCTTGTAAACGGTGCCATTGAAGCCGAACAGAGCAAAAGCGAAGCCGCGCTGCTCTATGCCCAGACACGCAACGCACTATATCGTGCCGGAAAGAAAATAGAAATTCTTGTGAACTTCTGCCCGCGCCTGCACTATCTGGCAGAGTGGTGGAAACAACTCTACGGCGAAAGCGAAGGCAAGGACCACAAGGGTCTTTTCCCTGCTTCGGTCGACGACACTACCGACCTGCACAGTATGGGACAATGGATTCAAGACGGCGAACGCTCCATTTTTGAAACAGTGATCACTGTGGGCAGCCAAAACAGCCAAGTAGTGATTCCGCACGACGATGCCGACCTCGACGGCCTCAACTACATTGCCGGACGTCACGTGGATGAAGTAAACAAAATGGCCGAACTCGGTACACGCCTGGCTCACTTCGACGGAGGCGTGCCCAACATCGTAATCAACCTGCCGGCTCTCACCGAGCAGTATTTGGGCCAACTTATATATTTCTTCGAAATAGCTTGCGGCGTGAGCGGCTACATTCTCGGTGTCAATCCGTTTAACCAGCCCGGCGTAGAAGCCTACAAGAAAAACATGTTTGCCCTGCTTGGCAAGCCTGGCTACGAAGAAGACACTGCGGCCTTGAAAGAGCGGATAGGCAAATAACCCCAGACACAAATACAACTTTACAGTATAGGCCCTGAAACCAATCGGTTTCAGGGCCTATACTATTCATTCAGCAGCGGAGATTCCGTTTTATTCTTCTGGCTCCTCGCGTTTCACTGCTCCATCTTCGACGTGGCGGCGGCGGATTTGAGCCTCCACTCCATCAATCACATTGATGATGAAATCGCCGAGTTTCTCGGCCTCGCAAATGATATCCATATAGAATATGCCAGCCTGATAGGGATATTTCTTTTGACGTATGTTCTCTATGTTTTCTGTGCGCAACAGGTTACGGAAATTATTGATTTCACGCTCCTTGTTGTAATTGCGTATGAGGTCTTCGCTGGTGGCGTTGTCCATGTCGCAAAGCACTGCTATCATGTTGCTCATGGCCTCGCTCACATATTTGAGCATCGTGTCGATGTTGGCATAGTTGTCTTCGTTGAAGTGAGCATGAGCCTCCTCCTTGCGCACCAGTGTGCGGGCAATGTTGTTGCAGCTGTCGGCAATGCTCTCAATCTCGCTCACGCAACTCAGCATGGTCGAGATGCGAAGCTTTGCGTCATAACTCAACCGTCCGTCGACCACCTTGTTGAGATAATTGGCTATCTCTATTTCCATTCTGTCGCTTATATCCTCATACTTGCCTATGCGGGTGTATAGCTTGTTGAACTCAACTGTTCCGGTTTTGGTGTGTACAAGGGTCTTCACCATGCCCAGCATGCGCTCCACGCGCTCGGCATAGACCACAATTTCGCGCTGCGCCTGGGTGATGTTGAGTTCCGATGCGCTGAGCAGACCGGCAGATATGTATTTGAGCTGGAATTCCTCGTCTTCCTTGTTATGCGTCTTTATAAAGAAGTTAACAATCTTCACATAGGTCTGTGTGAACCATATCATAATCGAAAGGTTCACAAGATTGAACACCGTGTGGAACATCGACATGCCGAACGACATCGAGAACTGAAGCTTTGCCACAGTGGCGGGATCGTTGTGGTGGTTGCTGATGTAGGTGAATAATTCAGTGGGATCGCCCTGATGGAACATATCGCGTGTGATCCACACTATAAGGGCAATGAACGGGAAATACAGCGCCATTGTCCATATTGTACCCAAACAGTTGAAAAGCAAGTGTCCGGCAGCGGCCTTTTTTGCGGCGGCATTGGCTCCGAGCGAAGCAAGAATAGGCGTGATGGTGGTGCCGATGTTGCTGCCGAGCACCATTGCACAAGCCATATCGAATGGTATCCATCCCTTGGTAGCCATAATCAGCACGATGGCAAATGTGGCGGCCGATGACTGAATGACCATAGTCACCACCACACCCACAAGCAGGAATATGATTACCGACAGGAATCCCATCGATGTGTAGCTCTGCAGGAACTGGAACATTTCGGGCGACTTGCTCAAGTCGGGCACATTGGCCCCGATTGCCTCCAGTCCCATAAACAGAAAGGTGAATCCTATAAGGAATTCACCTATCGACTTATACTGGTTGTTTTTGAGAAACAACATGGGCACTGCAAAAGCAAGAATAGGAAGAAGCAGGAGCGACATGTTGACCTTAAAACCGAATATCGACACTATCCATGCCGTGAATGTTGTGCCCACATTGGCACCCATAATCACTGCCATCGACTGTTCGAGCGACATGAGACCGGCATTGACAAAGCTGACGACCATGACTGTAGAAGCCGATGAACTTTGAATAAGGGCTGTGATAAGCACACCGGTCATCACACCGGTGAATCGGTTTTTGGTCATTGCCGACAAGATGCCGCGCAAGCGGCTGCCAGCCGCTTTTTGCAGACCTTCACTCATCACTTTCATTCCATAGAGAAAAAGGCCTACAGCTCCCAGCAGGGCCAGAAAATCAACTATTGAGTAATCCATCTACTCGTGGTGGGTTTAAAAAGTTTATTAAGTTTAAAAAATTATTCCAATGTACAAAAGTACATAAAAATCTTGTTTCCAACCATCGATTGCCTGCCTTTATGGCTCAGCAAATATGTTAAAATACCATATGTGCCGCCATAAGGCTGCGCATAAACTCATTGTCATTAATTAATATGCTGTCACACTTGCCGTTTTGAAGTGGCATTACCTCTCGCTATATTTAAAAAAAGGCTGTGCCAAAGTATCGGCACAGCCACTGTATATGCGTTTTTATGCTTTTATTTCACTTGCACGCCGGGTTTCACCTCACCTTGCGGACCGATTATCACCAGACGACCGTCGGCATCCTCGGCACTGAGAATCATTCCTTGTGATTCGATACCTTTGAATGTGCGCGGCGGAAAATTGGCAATGAAGCACACTTCCTTACCCACAAGGTCGTCGGGATTGTAGTATTTGGCTATGCCCGAAACTATGGTGCGGCCTTTGAGACCGTCGTCTATTTTAAATTGAAGCAGTTTGTCGGCTTTCTTCACTTTGGTGCATTCCACCACTTTCCCCACTCTGATGTCAAGCTTTTGGAAGTCGTCGAAGGACACATTTGGCCCTATGGCCCTTGGGGTGAAGTTTGCTATGATGTTTTCCTGCTTGATGCGTTCGAGGCGGGCTATTTGGGCATCGACCACCGAATCATCTATTTTTTCAAACAGCAGTTCAGGCTTTTCAACCATGTTGCCCTCGGCGAGGATTGTGGTTGTGCCCAGTTTGTCCCAGTTAACTTCAGGCATATTGAGCATTGAGCGGAGTTTCTGTGCCGAGAACGGAAGGAACGGTTCAAAGGCTATTGCCAAGTTGGCTGTAATCTGCAGAGCCAAGTGCATGATGGTGGCCACACGGTCCATATCGGTTTTCGCAAGTTTCCACGGCTCGGAATCGGCAAGGTATTTGTTACCTATTCTGGCAAGATTCATAGCATCTTTCAGAGCTTCGCGGAAGTGAAAGTGCTCGATGTTGTCGCCAAGCTTTTCTTTCACATCCTTAAACTCGGCTATCACAGCCTCGTCGGCTTCGGTCAGCTGGCCTACCGGAGGAACTGCGCCATTGAAATACTTGTGAGTGAGCACAAGCACACGGTTCACAAAGTTGCCGAGTATGGCCACGAGCTCATTGTTGTTGCGAGCCTGGAAATCATGCCATGTGAAATCGTTGTCCTTGGTCTCGGGAGCATTTGCCGTGAGCACGTAGCGCAACACATCTTGCTTTCCCGGAAATTCCTCAAGATACTCATTGAGCCAAATGGCCCAGTTGCGGCTTGTACTTATTTTGTCGCCCTCAAGATTGAGAAACTCATTTGCAGGCACATTTTCAGGCAACTGGTAAGATCCCTCGGCCATGAGCATAGCCGGGAAAATGAGACAGTGAAACACAATGTTGTCCTTACCAATGAAATGGATTATGCGGGTATCCTTGCTCTTCCAGTATTTTTCCCAAGTGTCGGGAAGCAGTTCCTTAGTGTTGCTTATGTAGCCTATCGGAGCATCAAACCACACATAGAGCACTTTGCCATCAGCACCCTCAACAGGCACCGGTATGCCCCAATCGAGGTCGCGTGTCACGGCACGCGGCTGCAGGTGATCGTCGAGCCACGACTTGCACTGGCCATACACATTGGGTTTCCACTCCTTGTGGTCTTCAAGTATCCACTTGCGCAAAGCAGGTTCCCACTTGTCGAGCGGCATATACCAGTGCTTTGTTTCGCGAAGCACTGGCACATTGCCTGTGATTGCGCTCTTGGGATTAATGAGGTCGGTGGCATTCAGACTCGTTCCGCAAGCTTCGCATTGGTCACCATAGGCATGGTCGAAGCCACAGTGCGGGCATGTGCCGGTCACATAGCGGTCGGCCAAAAACTGATGAGCCTCCTCGTCATAAAGTTGCTTGCTTGTTTTCTCCACAAACTCGCCCTTGTCGTAAAGGGTGCGGAAAAAGTCGCTGGCCGTTTTCTCGTGTATCTTCGATGTGGTGCGTGAATACACGTCGAACGATATGCCAAGTCCCTCAAACGACTTCTTTATAATGTTGTGATAGCGGTCCACAATGTCTTGTGGAGTTACGCCCTCTTTTTTGGCCTTAATTGTGATGGGCACTCCGTGCTCATCACTGCCGCCTACAAACACCACATCCTCACCCTTGAGGCGTAAATAGCGGGTATATATATCGGCGGGCACATAAACGCCTGCCAAGTGGCCGATATGCACAGGACCATTGGCATAAGGCAGAGCGGCCGTCACTAGTGTGCGTGCGAATTTCTTTTCTTTATCCATATTTGTTTTTTGACAATTTTTTCTTTTGCTGATATGCCCACCCGCGACATTTCATCGACGCAACTGTTCAACGTAAAAGCGACTGGAATGGGTCAATGTTTTGCAAAGTTACAACAAAATCAGCGTATTGTGAATTTTAAATATCCAAACTTGACTGCAACTGCCATTACGGCAAACTTTTCCAAGCCAAAGCCGGCTCATGGCATGAAAGGTTTCAACACCACGCTGCCTACCAAGCAGCCAATCCGCCCTCGCTTGTTTCCTTGTAGAGCGAAGGCAAATCCTTGCCAGTCTGCTTCATCACGCGCACCACACGGTCGAAACTCACACGGTGCTTGCCGTCGCTGAACGAAGAATAAAGGTTGGCATCAAGAGCCCTTGCAGCCGCATAGGCATTACGCTCAATGCATGGAATCTGCACGAGGCCGCACACGGGGTCGCAAGTGAGTCCAAGGTGATGCTCAAGTCCCATTTCGGCGGCATATTCAATTTGTGCCGGAGTGCCACCGAAAAGTTGACAGGCAGCGGCCGAAGCCATAGCACAAGCCACGCCCACCTCGCCTTGACAGCCTACCTCGGCTCCCGAAATCGAAGCATTGGTTTTCACCACATTACCAAACAATCCTGCCGTGGCGAGAGCCCTGAGAATGCGTTGCTCACTGAATTTTTTAAAATTATACAAACAATAAAGCACAGCTGGCATCACACCACACGATCCGCAAGTGGGAGCAGTCACTATTTCATTGCCCGATGCATTTTCCTCACTCACGGCCAATGCATAGGCATATACCAAACCACGGTTTCTAAGGCTTCCCTCATAACCTGAAGCCTTCATAAAATAACTTACGGCCTTGCGGCGCACACCGAGTCCACCCGGCAAAGCACCCTCTGCTTCTAATCCGCGCTCTATCGACTTCACCATAGCGCACCACACAGTGTGCAGATAATCCCAAATTCCTTTAGTACCCTCGGTCTCGTCAACATATTCCCAATAAGTGCGTCCCGTCTTTTCACACCACTTCTGAATTTCAGTGATGGTCTGCATCTTATAAATGTCGGAGCGGGTGCTGGGTTTTCCCTCTTCGGCAAGGTCACCACCACCTATTGAGTAAACAATCCACTCATCAACCGTATTACCTTTGGAATCATAAGCCTTGAATTTCATTCCGTTTGGATGAAATTCCAAAAACACGTCAGACTTCCACTCTATGCTGGTGGATGCCACAGGTTTCAATATTTCATAAATAGCTTTATCGGTCAGGTGTCCCTTTCCGGTTGCCGCAAGCGATCCATAAAGGGTAACTTCAAATTTTGCTACGCTTTTATTTGCCACCCGCCGCGCAAACCGTTCAGCCGCAAACCGCGGACCCATTGTGTGACTGCTCGACGGACCATGGCCTATCTTATAAATTTCCCTTATTGATTCCATAAACCATACTAAGTTTAAAGATGCAATGATTTAAAAAAATTCCACATTATTATAGCACCTGTGTTGGCCACATTAAGCGAATGCTTTGTTCCGCATTGCGGAATCTCTATGCAGCCATCGCTTGCATCCACTACGTCTTGACTCACGCCCTTAACCTCATTGCCAAGCACAACAGCATATTTTGAACAAGGATCAACAATAAATTGTTCAAGACTTATGCTCCCATGCACTTGTTCCACCGAGTATATTTTATAACCTTTGCAGCGCAATTCATTCACAGCTTGCAATGCCGACTCGCTGTAAGTCCAGTCAACCGAGTCCTCAGCTCCCAGAGCCGTCTTGTGGATTTCAGGCAACGGAGGAGTAGCCGTGATGCCACACAGCACAATGCGCTCAACCACAAAAGCGTCGGCCGTGCGGAACATTGAACCCACATTCATCTCGCTCCTCACATTGTCGAGCACCACTATCAGTGGTATTTTTGCAGCTTGCTTGAATTCCTCGGCGCTGATGCGCCGCAAGTCGATCATTGATTTTTTTCTCATTTAACTATGTGTTAAGTAAAACACAAAATTAGCAATAAAAGCCACTATTCACAACTTGTTAATAACCGTGTTAATTGTGAATAAAAACTATTTCATAAAAAAAACACAGTTAACTTGACTTTTAATATAAAACTTTCTGTAAGCAACTTTGGCTTAATAGCAAATAAGTTAACTTTTATTTTTTATTGTGGTTTCAACAAGGTTTTAATCAGTTTTAAAT
>CAVFVP010000011.1:0-50857 GCA_963625945.1 Agathobacter rectalis
CTATTGTTCCTTGGGGGTCTATGATCATTATGTGGGGAATGGCCGAGACTCCGTAAAGGTCGGTCGGCTTGTCGAGTTTCTTGGTGCCCACCATCACTTTCCACGGAAGTTGCAGCTCGCTTATTGCTGCCTGTGTGTCTTTAGGATCGTCCCATACGGCCACGCCGAGCACGTCGAGTTTGTTGCCATATTTCTTGTAGATGTTCTTGAGCGAGCCCTGGATCTCGGCACGGCATGGGCCACACCAGCTTGCCCAGAAGTCGACCACTGTGTATTTCCCTTTGCCTGCATAGTCGCTCAGTCTGCTTTTTGATCCGTCGGCAGCTTCCACCTCAAAATCGGTGAAATGCTTGCCCACGGCTGTCAGTTCTTTTTGGTTGGCGTCGCTCAGTGCCTTCTGCACCCGTTTTAGTTTGGAATAGCTTTCGGGGGTGGTTTTCAGCACCGAGTCGAGTTGCTCCTTGCTGAAGTTTTTATAGAAAAGGTAGTTGTTGAATGCCCATGGGCCTATGCCGTTGTCCTTGTTGCTTTCATAGGCTTTTTGCAGGCAGTCGGCAATTTGCTTCTCTATTTTGTCGCCGGCCTCATTGGCTTGCGCCTCAGTGATTTCCTTCTTTTTGAATTGTTCTGACACCTTGTTGAATTGCTCGTCGTAGCTGTCGAGTTCGGCATTCAGCTTGTTGAGCTCGTCGTTAAGCGCAGTGCCTGTGGCCTTGTGGTCTTTCCACAGAATAGAGATGTCGCCGCCCTCTACGATGAATCCAAGGCGGCTGCCGCTTGCTATCAGTCTTGAATAGTAGCTGTTAACGGTCTCGCCGGTGAATGTGGCGCACTTGTTGGCAATTTTCACGCTGTCGATGGTGTCGCCGCTGTCGTAGCTGGTAAGGTAGGCCGTCTGGCCATTGAATGTGTCGTCGGGGAAGGTCACGGCTATTTTATATTTGTGGCCTCCGCTGCACGATGCCAGCAGCAGTGCTGCTGCAAACGGATAGAAAATGCGTTTCATAATCAGCTTTTTTTGATTTTTTGAAGTTTTGTGTGTAAAAGAAGGGGAGCGGCTTGTTGGTGAGGCCGGCTCTTTGCCCGCCTTCTCCTGTAAGCTGCCCCCCTATGCAGTGTCTGTCTTATTTCACTATTGAGTGGTAGAGCAACGATTGGATGTGTGAGCGTGCACTCACGCGGCTGAATGCTGGGTTGTTGCGCGTGGGACTCACTCGGTTGCACAAGAATATGTATATCATGTCGTTTTTCGGATCAACCCAGAAACATGTGCCGGTGAATCCGGTGTGGCCGTATGTCTCGGCTGTGGCTTCGTCGCAGGTCGACGACCAGCTGGGATTGCTCATGTTGGGCTTGTCGAAGCCGAGTCCGCGGTGGCTGTTGGGGCTTTTCTCTGTCGTGAAGGTCTTGACCGTCGATTCCTTGTAGATGCGTTGGCCTCCGTAGGTGCCTCCGTTTAGCCACAATTGCAACAATTTGGCAAGGTCGTTGGCGTTGGAGAACAGTCCGGCGTTGCCTTGCACTCCGCCCGAGAATGCCGCAAGCTCGTCGTGCACATATCCGTGAATGTGCTGGCGGCGCAGGTAGGTGTCCATTTCGGTATAGGCTATCTGCGACGACGGGAACTTCTCAAGTGGGCGATAGGTGGTGTGGTATGCTCCAAGTGGCGCAAACACGTAGTTGTTTGTGAAGTTGTTGAGCGCCATGTGGGTTATGTTTTGTACCGCATTGGCCAGCAGGCAAAAGTTAAGGCAGCTGTAGAGGTAGCGCTTGTTGCCTAGTGGCTGGTTGTAGATGCGGTTCATAATCGAGTCGTAGGTCACTTTGCCGCCGTAGATGCCTTCGGCAATGGGAATGTTGAATTCGCTTGTCTTTGTGGTCGAGAGGATGTCGGTGCGCAGTTTCGCACTCTTGTTGCCATAGGCGCCGTCCATCACTTTGACGGTGTTATGCTCGGTTTGGGTCGATGTTATCAGCTGGCCTGTGTAGGTATTCGGATCAAACATCATGTTCCACATGTTGAGCGAGGGCGGCATGCCGGTCTCGTGATACAGCAGGTCGCGGAATGTGATGTCTTCTTTGTTTGTCCCTTGCAGACCCGGGATGAATGTGCTCGCCTTGTCGTCGAGGCTGAATTTACCGTCGTCATACACCTTCATCACGGCGCACTCCGTGCCTGTGGCCTTCGACACCGATGCGAGGCCGAACAGGGTGTTGGTAGTTACTGGGATGCCCGTTCCGTAGTCGATTTCGCCATAGGCTCTGTTGCAAACCACTTTGCCGTGGCGGGCCACCAGCACTTGGCAACCCGGGAATGCATGTTGGGCTATGCCGTATTTGCAAATCGAGTCGATCTTTTGCAGCAGATTGTGGTCGAATCCCACCTCTTCGGGCAGTGTGTAGCCCAAGCGTGTGGCTGCGTAGCGGATGCCTGTTCCGGCATCAAATTTCCTTCCTGTGGCTTTGTCTTTCACCGGCACCGGCAATATGCCGTCGGCGGCGTTGCCTCCGAATATGGTCTGGGCTGCGTAGTCTTCGGCAACAGTGGTGCGCTCATAGGCCACCACCACGGCGTCCACGTCGTCACTGACCATCAGTGAGCTGTATTTGTCGAGTTTTTGCGGGTCGCAGAATATGGCCACTGTCACGTTGCGGAATTTCTTGGCGATGCTTTGGGCAAAGGTGCGGTAGGCTGCATCGTCGGCCTTTATCGCAATGATTATGTTGTTGAAGCGGCCGGCGCTCAGTGCGCGCTCAATGCTGTCGCGTGAGCTGAAGTTGGCCCGGTAGTCAAATGGCGTGGTTGCGGCGTAGCTGGCACAGCGGCGCTGGAACATCGATTTGGTGTCGTTGTCTACGCCCATCGTCAGCACTGCTATGCGCTGGCTTTGCAGGTTGCCCACGGGCAGCACGTTGCCGTCGTTTTTCACCACGGTGATGGTACCGGCCGTCAGGCGGCGTGCCATCAGTGTGGCGCTTGGGGCATTCACGTCTTCCACCACGTTGTTCATGTCCACGTGCTGGGGTGTGTTGAGGCCGAGTGCATACTTGAAGCGCAGTATTTTCTTGCAGCGCTCGTCGATTATGCTCTGCTTCAGCGTGCCGTCGGCCACGGCTTTCTTTATCGCTTCAATCTCGGTGCCCACGTTCACGGGCATCAATAGCACGTCGTTGCCGGCAAGCAGTGCACTCACGCACACCGACCCGTCGACCTTGGCGCCGCCCATGTTGAGGGCATCGGTGAATATCAGTCCCTCAAAGCCCATGCGCTTCTTCAGCAGCCCGTTCACCACCTTGTCGCTCATGGTGCCCGGAATCTTGCGCTTGTCGATTGCTGGCACGTAGATGTGACCGGTGAGCATGCCCGACAAGCCTGCGTTGATGTATTGGCGGAACGGCATCAAGTCGTCGATGTTGAGCTCTTTCATGCTCTTGTCGATTGTGGGCAGCGACTTGTGTGAGTCTACTGTGGTGCAGCCGTGACCGGGGAAGTGCTTGCCCACCGACAGCACACCGCCGTCTTCCAGACCCTTCGAGAATGCGATTCCGTGGCGTGCCACCACGTCGGGATTGTAGCCGTAGCCGCGGTCGCCTATCACGGTGTTGGGGCGGTCAATCACGTCGAGCACGGGGGCGAAGTCCACGTTTACACCTATGCGCTTGCACTGGCGTGCTATTTCACGGCCGTAGTCGTAAAACAGCTTGTCGTTGTTAATCGCGCCCAAATACAGGTTGCGCGGATATTTCGGTGCATTCTCAAGGCGCATCGAAAGGCCCCACTCGGCATCGAGCGTGATCATTAGCGGCACTTGGGTGATCGACTGCGCATAGTTGGTGCAGCTCACCTGCTTTTTAATCTCACTCTCTTGGTAGATGAGTCCGCCCACTTTGTATTGGCCCACAAGCTTGTTCACGGCTTCGCGGGTCTCATCGTTGTCTTGCGGAAACACTGCCGCAACCATCAGTTGGGCGATTTTCTCATCGGGAGTCATTTTTGAGAAGGTGGCGTTCACCCACTCGTTCATGGCCTTTTCGTCAGCTTGGTTTAAGATGGCAGGCCTTTTTGCTTCGACGGCAACCTCGGTCATCACCAAGGTTGCCATCAGCAAAATCAAGATTCTTTTGATTTGTGTCATTGTATGTTAGGGGTTTTTATTTCTTTGTCATGCGCACCTCGTCGCTGGCATTGATTATTTTGCCCTTGGCGCTTAATGCCTTCACGTAGTTAAGCATGTGACCGCCGTAAGGCTTGTTGTCGGTCCATGTCCGCTGTGCGCGCTGAAGCGGCACCATGTAGTCGCCGCCATTGGCCAGATAGTCGATGGTGGCCAGGTGGTAGGTGGCCGTGGGGCTCACTTTCTTGCCGTTGACTTTGGCCGATGTTATTTCGCCCTTGGCGTTGAATGTCACCTTCAGCTCTTTGCTTATGGCGTCACCGCCTCGCTCGGCCATCACCTTGAATGCGTCGAGCAGGTCGGCTCCGCTTATTTCAAGCACCACAAAGCGGTTGTTGAACGGGAATATCGAGTTTATGAGGCCTTCGCTCACGGCGCCCTTAGGCATGTCTTGGCGTATGCCGCCTTTGTTCATTATGGCGAAGTCCACTTTTTGTCCCGACAGGTCTTTCACGATTTCTACCGTGGCGTCGCTGAGCCAGTTTTGGAATGCCGCGCTTTGGTTGGCCATTTGGCGGGCCGATGTGGCCACTGGGGTGTTCATGAGCGAGTCAACGCCGTGGCGGTAAGTGGCGAGCCATTTTTCCATGGCGGGGTAGTGGGCTTGTGCGTCAAGGCTCTTGTCGATGGCCACTTGTGAATATTCCACCTCGCCGGTTGCAAGGTCGATGTCGTAGCGGCCCACATATTTGCCCGATTTGTTGTTTTGGCCAATGGTGATGATGCGGCCGTCGGCGTTGCGCACCTTGTTGCGGGGGTCGCCGGGCTTGATCATGGTGTGGGAGTGCGCACTCACCACCATGTCGATGTAGTGGCTGCGTGTCACCAGTATCGAGTCGTTGGGCTCGCTCGGCTCAAGAGAGTCATAGCCTATGTGCGACACCATTGTCACAAAGTCCACCTTCTGCACTTCTTTCAGATATTTTGCTGTGGCGTCGGCCACATCGTAGGCATTGAGGTAGCGCAGGCCGTTGTAGTTGCCGTCGGCTATCATTCCCTTGGGGTTCAGGTTGATAGCAATGAATGCCATGCGCTTGTCGCCGAAAGCCTTGATCATATAGGGCTTCAGCGTTCCTGCCATACACGATGCGCTCACGTCGTAGTTGGTCGACAGACGAGGGGTTTTCATCACGTTGTAATATTTTGCAAGGCTCTCGATGCCGTTGTCAAGCTCATGGTTGCCCATAATGGTCATGTCGTAGCCAAGGCTGTCGATGCAGGCATATTCCACTGCGCCTTTGTAGAGGGCAAAGTAGAGGGTGCCTTGCACATCGTCGCCGGCATCGACTATCACCACGTTTTTGTTGTCGCGGCGCACTTGGTCAAACAAGGCGCGTCTGCGCAGAATTCCGCCCATGCCGTCGCTTGCCGGGTCAATCTGGCTGTGGGTGTCGTTGGTGGCAAGCACCACCACCTTTTGTGCCTCGGCCTGTGGCGTGAGGCATGCGGTTGCCGTTAAGGCGATTAAAATTTTGCTTAATCTGTTCATGTCAATAAAAATCAGATGTTTTCACTAAGTTTTCTATACAGCTACGAAATTACTGAAAATTTGCGAATAAGACAAACCGCTCGGTCCAGTTTTGTCCCCTCTTTTTACAGGCGGTCGATAGCTTGCCGCCCTGTGTCTTTTGTTGCTGGCTATCGGTGCCCCCGCCGTCAGGCCCATAGCTGTAGCTGTAGACGCAAAAAAAACGGCTCCGCGCTTACACCAGCGCAGAGCCGCTACGATAAAACGAGTATATGAAATAGATTATTATTTCGTTATCAGTCCCTTGCCTGTCATGTCGGCCGGCTGCTCAAGTCCCATGATTTGCAGGATGCTTGGTGCCACGTCGGCCAGGCGTCCGTCTTCCACTGTGGTGTTCTTGTCGGCTGTCACGTAGACAAACGGCACCGGGTTGAGCGAGTGGGCTGTGTTGGGTGAACCGTCGGGGTTCACTGCATAGTCGGCATTGCCGTGGTCGGCAATGATTATCACCTCATAGTCGGCAGCCTTGGCGGCCTCCACTGTGTCGCGCACGCAGTTGTCTATAGTCTCCACTGCTTTCTCAATGGCGGCATAGATGCCTGTGTGGCCCACCATGTCGCCGTTGGCATAGTTCACCACGATGAAGTCATATTTCTTTTCGTCTATGGCTGCAACCAGCTTGTCTTTCACCTCATAGGCGCTCATCTCGGGCTTGAGGTCGTAGGTGGCCACCTTGGGCGATGGTACCAAAATGCGGTCTTCGCCGTCGAATGGCTCTTCGCGGCCGCCGTTGAAGAAGAATGTCACATGGGCATATTTTTCGGTCTCGGCAATGTGCAGCTGCTTGAGTCCCTTGCCCGACACGTATTCGGCCAGGGTGTCCTGCACATTCTCTTTCTTGAATATCACGTACACTCCGGTGAACGATGAGTCGTAGGGCGTCATGCAGTAATATTGCAGGTCTTTGATAGTGTGCATTCCCTCCTCGGGCATGTCTTGCTGGGTGAGAACCACTGTGAGCTCTTTGGCACGGTCGTTGCGGTAGTTGAAGAAGATCACCACGTCGCCTTCCTTGATGCGGCCGTCAACGGTGCTGTTCACAATGGGTTTTATAAACTCGTCGGTCACGCCCTCGTCATATGATTCCTGAACGGCTTGCACCATGTTGTCGCTCTTGCGGCCTTCGCCGTTCACAAGCTGGTCGTAGGCCAGTTTCACGCGGTTCCAGCGCTTGTCGCGGTCCATGGCATAGTAGCGGCCGGTTACTGTGGCAATCACGCCGGTGCTTTGGGCGCAGTGCTTCTCTACGTCGGCAATGAATCCCTTGCCGCTCTCGGGGTCGGTGTCACGGCCGTCCATGAAGCAGTGCAGATACACTTCATTCAGCTCATATTCCTTGGCAATGTCGCACAGGGCAAACAGGTGGTCGAGCGAACTGTGCACACCGCCGGTCGATGTGAGGCCCATGAAGTGCATGGCCTTACCGGTGCGCTTGGCATAGCTGAATGCATCCACTATCTCTTGATTCTTCAGTATCGATTTGTCGGCAATGGCTCTGTTGATCTTTACAAGGTCTTGATACACCACGCGGCCGGCCCCAATGTTGAGGTGACCTACCTCGCTGTTGCCCATCTGGCCGTCGGGCAGACCCACGTTCTCTCCGCTTGCCTGCAGCTTGCTGTTGGGGTAAGTCTTAAGTAAACTGTCCCAATAAGGGGTGGGGGTAGAGTAAATGGCGTCGCTCTTGGTGTGGTTGCCTATTCCCCATCCGTCGAGAATCATCAACAATGCTTTCTTTCCCATAATTCTTTGAATGTTATATCTTGTTGTGTAAGTTTATTTTGAATTCTGTCGTTTCTTTTTTGTGTCGTGTTTGTTGGCACACGCTTTAATGTCGTTGCGACTTGAAGAGTCATTGTGCACTTTATCGTGCAAAGATACTGCAATGCTCTGTAGCAGTCAATAGCTGAGCGCGGTTAATGCGCTTGCGGTTAAGAAAAATTACATTTTCCCGCCCGCTCGGGAGCTGGTTGCGCCATGGGGCAGGTGTGGCCCAGACGCCAAGACGGCAAATCGAAATCTTGTGGCCGCTGACAAACAAATGGGCCACCGCCTCTTCGGCAGCAGCCCAAATTGTATTGTCCAAATGCGACTTTTAAGCCTCTTTTGCAGGCTTGGTAACGATGCGGCGCTCTTTGATGCGTGCCTTCTTACCTGTGAGGTTGCGCAGATAGTAGATTCTTGCGCGACGCACACGGCCATGCTTGTTGATTTCGATGCTGTCGATGAACGGCGACTCAATCGGGAAGATACGCTCAACACCGATGTTGTCGCTGATTTTACGCACGGTGAAACGCTTCTTGTCGCCCTCGCCGCTAATCTTCAGCACTGTGCCACGGTATTTCTGGATACGCTCCTTGTTACCCTCTTTAATGCGGTAGGCCACTGTGATAGTGTCACCAGGGTAGAATGTGGGGAATTCCTTCTTTGTGGCAAATGCTTGCTCAACAACTTTAATTAAGTCCATTTTGTTTTCTTTGTTTTTTGTTTTCTACATTTCACTTATCGCAATATTCACAAGCCACTCGATATTTCTTGCCAGAGATTACGAAAAGCGGTGCAAAATTAGCGCTTTTTTGCGACTTGGCAAAGTTTTTTCGGCCTTTCTTGCTCAATTATTGCGATTTGGCGCTTGTTGGCGGTTAGCGCACTATGAACTTTTGGCCTGCTGCCACATACACGCCTTTGGGCAGCTGCACGGTGGCACTTTCTCCTGCCTTGAGGCTCACGCTTGCCATGCGTAGGCCTACCACGTTGTGCACATCGATGCGGGCTGCTGCCAATCCGGCAACCAGCAGGGCCTCGCCTTGGCGGCCTATGATGCTCACGCCGTTTCCTGCTTTCACGGTGGGCACTCCGGTCATTGTGCCGTCGGGGGCAATGGTGTGCGACACTTCAAACACGTAATTGGCTTTTCCGTTCACCAGGTCGGCCACGTTGGTCAACTCGTTCTTGCTCACCACATATATTTTCACATCGAGGCTTGGCTGTGAGTCCGACGTCTTGTCGAGCACCTGGTCGAATGTGAGGTTGGTGACTTTTGCGGGTGTCGATGTGCCATCGGTGGTATACCACTCTTTCACGCCCATGGCGCTTGTGACCACGTCGCTTGTCGATGACAGCGGGTAGGAGTGCCCGTTTATCACATAGTATGCTGCTTGGCTGTCGTCGCTGTTTTGGGCGGTTTGGGCGCGGCTGGCTGCCTTTTTGCTGCCGTTGCCGTTGAGTTCCGACTGCAGCACAAGCCGCTCTTCGGTGGCGTTGTAGAGTGCCACAATGGCGTTGTAGTTGTCAAATGTGGTAGCATCGGCCATTACCGTTGCTGTGAGGTCGAGGCCTACTACCTTGTAGGTCTTTCCTTTAAGCGTGGGGTATTTGAGGCCTGTGCAAGTGTTGTGGCTGCTAGTCTTGCCTTCGGCAAAGGTGTAGCTTGAGCCTTCTTCCGGGAATTCTTCATTGCCGTTGGTGCTCCATGTGGTGTTGAAGTAGTGGCGCACCATGATGTCATCGCCGTTCTCATCTTTCTCATAGGTGTTGTCGGCACTGTTGAAGAAGTTGGTCTCTACGCGTGTCATCAGTCCCAGTGTGGGGCTTGCGTAATTGGCATATATCACCAGCTCGTCGTTGTAGTTGTTGGCAACGACACTCTCGCTGGGCACTGTGATTGTGTACTGGTAACCGAGCTTGTTGTCGGCCTCGGCGTTGAGCCCTGTTAGCGATTGCTTGCTGCCGTCGGCCTCGGTGGTGAAGTATTCAAATGTGAAGGGGTCGTTGGCATATCCCGATATTTGCACTTTGTCGCCCACGCCCACGGTGAGGGTCTCGTCTTTTCCGGCGCTCACTCCGTTGGCAAGCAGTCGGGGCGAACCGCTGGTCTCGTTAGGCACGGCTTTTATTTTGAGTTTGCGCACAGCTTGCTTGAAGTAGTAGGTCTCGGTGGTGGTGCTTGATGTCTTGTAGCCGCTTGCCTCGCAGTATGCGCTCACTTTCACGGCATAGCCTGCTGTGGGCGTGATACCGCTCAGTGCGCCTTCGCCCCATGTGAGTTTGATGCTGCTGTCGGTGCTGCTGAGGTCCTTTGTGCTCACGAGTTTGCCGTTGGTGTCATACACAAGCACGGTATAGCAGGTTGTCACTCCCGACGTCTCGTTGGCCTGGCTGATTACGGGGTTCGGACGCACGCTGCCGCTCACGCCGTAGACTACGCTTCCAGGTGTGATGACAGGTGCGTCGAGTTGGGTGCTGCTGGCTTCGATTGCGTTGGGGAAGATGTCGGCCATGCGCAGATTGACGTATTGAGAGCGCATGAGCATGTCGGTAGCTGCCGATCCGTCCTTGAGTTCTCTCATGCGCTTTGCCTGTGGATATCCCTCATAGAGTATGCCCACGGTGCCGTCGTCTTGGATTATGATTGAGCTGTATTGTGCGGTCTCGGGCGAGCTGCTGCTTGTGTAGCCGTAGGGGTCGCTCAGCCAGAAGGCGTTGGTGCTGCCGTCCCAATTCACTGTCGAGCCCACGCTGCTCGTTGTGGTGGTGAATATTTTCAGGTTGGCACGGGTCTCTCCGCCTTCCTGTTCTGCCACTGTGCTTGCCGGCACGGTGTGCAGTATGTAGTTGCTGGTGCCGCTCGATGTTGTCACGTCGGTTCTGACCATGGTGCCGTTGCATGGCTGTGTCAGCTGCATGCCGCTGTTGGTGGCGTTGGTAGCGGTATACTTCACCGTGCCGTTGTCTTGTGTGAGGCTGAGTATGGCGAATTCGCGCTTCGATGAGCATGTTGAGCGTATTGACAGAAGCAACTTGTTGTCGGCGATTTGAATCACCTGGCTTTCGTCATCGGTACCGTCACCCCAGCTTAGTGTGTTTTGATAGTAATCGCGATTGTATTCATTCCGTCCGGCACTGTATCTGTTGGTCAGGTTCGACCATGTGTCGGTGGCAGGGTCGTAAACCAGGATGAAGTTGTATCTTGTGGCGCTGCCGCTTTGCGTCTGGTAAGAGCGGAAGCTTCCCACCACTTTGCCGTCGAGCAGGCCGCCGCTCATCACGCACATGTTGCCCGGGGCAATGCATCCGCGTTGGTTGTTGATGGCCGACACATTGATTAATTTCGGCTCGCTCCACGTTTTGCCGTTGTCTTTGCTCACCGAGTAGTAGTTGTCGGTGCGGTTGCTTGAGTTGCTGGTGCTCAACCCGTAGCCGTGCACGAAGGTGCACACTATGTTGCCGTTGGGCAGGGCGGCCAGTGCCGGGTCGCCGAAGCCTGTAGTGAAGCTTGTGCCTTTGGCTATGGTCACCGGTGTGCTCCATGTCTTGCCGTTGTCGGTAGAGCGGCGTGTCACAATGTCGATGTTGTTGGCAATGTCGCATATCGCTTCTTTGCGCGCATCGGAGCAGGCCACTATCGAGCCGTCGCTGGCACGCACTGCGGCGGGTATGCGGTAGTATTTAGAGTAGTAGTCGCCAGGGGCAAACAGCGTCTTTTGGCGCGGGATGAGCACGCGCGCACCGTCGCTGTAACTGCTGTTGTTGTAACTGCTATATTCGGTGGTTTTATTGATTCCGCTCATTGCCGTGATTTTGGCTCCGAGCTTGGTGTAGTTATGGTTTCCGCCGCCTATGTATGGCAGGGTCACGTCTTGCCTGATGTCGCCGCACACGTAGATCACATATTGGCCGGCGGCAAGCGTCTCTTCTGATGTGAGGCTTGTGGCGTCGAGATCGGTGGTTTGGGCGAGCAGCACTGCGCCGTTTTTCTCCTGCGGGTCGCGGTAGTCAAATTCTTTGAAAAAATAATAATTGCTCCCGCTGCCGGTGGTGTTGAGGCTTGTTTTCTCATACTTGCGCGCATATATTGTGATGCGCGACACGTAGTCTTTGGCTTTGCCAAGCAGTGTGTAGCTGATGGTGGGGCGGTTGTTGCTGCTGCCCACGGTGAGCATGCCGCACGCCAGTGGCTCGTTCTGGTTGCCGAGTCCGGCATAGCCGGTTGCCCGCCACACGGTGCCGCTGCTGAAATTGTCGGTCACCCAACTGGTGGCCGTTGCAGCAGTCATGGGCTTTGGACACAAGGCCGCAATGCCCAAGAGAAACACTAAACGTGCATGAGTAAAATTTCTTTTCATCGTTCTTAACTTTTTAAATAAAGACTTACAATTTCATTTCTTAATTATAATGTGGCAAGAAAATCGCTAATTGCCACTAGCATCATCCCGACGCTGTTCAGTGGGGCTTGGTGCAAAACCTCCACTACTATTCGTGGCACGAATTTAAGAAACATAAACATACAATGCAAACAAATGTGATTAAAAATCCGTGAAATCGCTATTTTTCGGTACGAAATGCTTTGTTTCTTTAATTTTGCATACCTAATTGATGCGATGATAACGCCATTTGGTCCGGCATTAGCCTACAGCGGGATTCTCTCCGGGCCTTCTCTATACGCAGTATTCTTCGACGGTATTCTTAGTAGCTTGGTAGCCATTTTGCGCCATTCACAGTTCTGAAATTCGGCTAAAGGCATTATATTTGCACTCCCGAAATGGATTTTTTTTCAAACAAGACACACAATCACCAATCATGATAATATACAACACCACATTCAGCGTCGAACCGAGTGCCGTCAAGGAGTTCGTGGAATGGATAAAGGCAACCTATCTGCCCACGGCTCTCAACGACGGCAGACTCAGCAACCCGCAGCTGATGCGCATAATGGCGCAGCAGGAGGGTGGGGTGACTTATGCCTTGCAGCTGCAGGCCGACTCGCTCGGCACGTTGCAGCGCTGGTATCAGAGTACCGGCAAGAAGCTTACCATGCAGATGACCTCACAATTCGGTCAGCGGATAGTGGGATTCTCTACTATGATGGAAAAAATTGAAATCGACCGATGACCCCCGATTCTCATCACACTCAGGCCGATGAGGCCGCCCCGCTGTCGCTGCGCGAGTGGGACCACATAATTATAGGCATCGACCCGGGCACCAATGTTATGGGCTATGGACTGCTTGGTATCAAGAAAGGCAAGCCACACTTGATTGCCATGGGGGTGCTCAAGCTTAGCCGCTATGATGACCACTATATGCGCCTCCACCGCATCTTTGAGCGTGTCACCGGACTCATCAAGCAATATCTGCCCGACGAGATGAGCATCGAGGCACCCTTTTTCGGCAAAAATGTGCAGTCCATGCTCAAGCTTGGCCGCGCGCAAGGGGTGGCCATGGCTGCCGCCTTGAATTTCGAGGTGCCCATTACCGAATATGAGCCGCGCAAAATCAAGCAGGCCATTACTGGCAACGGTGCCGCAAGCAAGGAGCAGGTGGCCACGATGCTCCAGCGCGAACTCGGTTTCAGTCGCAACGAGTTGCCCGATTTCCTTGATGCCACCGATGCGCTTGCCGCCGCGCTGTGCCACTACTACGAAAGCCGCAAGCCTGCCGTGGCACGTGGCAACCAGTCGTGGAAGGCTTTCATTGCCCAGCACCCCGAACGCGTGAAGTAGCCATCACCATAAACCGCTTGCGCTGCCCGTGATTCAGAAAAAGATGTGTCAAAATGGTTAAAATGACACATATTTTTGTTAAAAATCCCGTTTATTACTATCTTTGCACCATAAAACGAATTTTGACAGTCAAGCATTTTTATGGCTAATATGTTGGAAGTGTCTGTTTGGACTACATTTAATCGGTTGGCATACAGTTATTTTAATTATGCCAGCATCTGTTTGTATCCCAGGCCGCGGCATCTTCATAACCGAAAGAATCGCTTGACATGCGCCATCACCAGCCGCTCCTTTTCTTACTGACACTGTCGGTAAGCGAAAGGGGCGGCTGGCGCTTCATGTGCAATGGTGTTATATGCTTGTAACAAAGGATCGCTAATTTTGCATCGCACTTTTGCCTATGCCTGTGTAGTGAATGTGGAACAAAAAATAGAAACGACATATATTTTATCTTACTAATCAATTTTTTTATTAGTTCTTATGTTAAAGAGAATCAAATTTTTTGCGTTTGTCGCACTGTTGCTCACAGCAATGGGGCTCAACGCTCAGGTGACCACATCGTCGATGAGCGGTGTGATTACCGACGGAAACAACGAGGCTCTGATTGGCGCCACAGTGCAAGCTGTGCACGTGCCGTCGGGTACGAAGTACAATGCCGTGAGCAACCTTGATGGTCACTTCACCATACAGGGTATGCGCACGGGTGGTCCTTACCGCGTAAATATCACTTACGTGGGCTATACACCTCAGCAGTACGACGGCATCAACCTCCAGCTGGGCAACACCTACACGCTCAATGCCAAGCTCGACGCCGGCAGCCAGATGCTCAATGAAATCGTGGTCAGCGGCAAAGGCCGCGCTCCGCAAGCCGGTGCTGCACACAACTTCTCGGTTGCAAGCATTGAGGGTGCTCCCTCAATCGACCGCAACATCTACGACGTTGTGAAAAACATGCCTCTCGCCAACCAGTCGAAAATCGGCGGTATCTCTTTCGCCGGCAGCAACAACCGCTACAACAGCTTCCAAGTCGATGGTACTGTAACCAACGACGTGTTCGGCCTTTCTTCGTCGGGCACCAACGGTGGCCAGGCTAGCGCCAACCCGATCTCAATGGACGCAATCCAGGAAATCCAGGTCGTTGTCGCTCCATTCGACGTTCGTCAAAGCGGTTTCACCGGCGGTGGCATCAATGCCATCACCAAGCAGGGTACCAACGACTTCCATGCCACTCTCTTCGGTTACTACAACAACCAGAGCTTCTATGGAAAGTATGATGCCTCTAACGACTACGTGAAAAGTCCTCTCACCAAGCAGCACTACTACACTGTGGGCGGTAACATCAGCGGCCCGATTGTGAAAGACAAGCTCTTCTTCTTCGTCAACCTCGAGAACCACAACGAGAGCTATCCCTCGAGCTACTACGCTGGCGTGACCAACACTTACCTGGGCACTGCCACAGCACAGAAAATCGCCGACCAATACAAGGCCCTCACAGGCATCCAGGAGTCGTTTGGCCGCCGCGATGTGAAGCGTAACTCTTTCGATATCCTTGCCCGCGTCGACTGGAACATCAGCCAGAACCACAAACTCGCTCTTCGTTACCAGCACCTCGACGCCTACGACGACAAGTATGGCGTGGGCTACACCACCTACTACTTCAACAACTCGACCTACCGTTTCAACAACCTCACAAACTCGTTTGTGGCTGAGTTGAACTCAAACTTCGGCAGCTCGCTCTACAACGAGTTGCGCGCATCTTACACCCGTGTGCGCGACTGCCGCGACGTGCCTTACCAGGGCCCCACATTCTATATCCGCAACGTGGCCTCTGAAGATGGCAGCCGCTCCAACATCAATGTCAACATCGGTACCGAGTACAGCTCTGGTGCCAACTCACTCGACCAGGACATCTACCTCGTTGAGGACAACCTCTCATGGTACAATGGCGCACACACCATCACCTTCGGTACTCACAACGAGTTCTTCTTCCTGAAGAACCTCTTCATGCAGTATAACAATGGTGAGTGGATGTACAACTCACTCGACGCATTCTTCAACAACCAGCCCAGCGCATTCTACTTCCGCTGTGCCGATCCCACACTCAGCGGTGGCAACCTCCGCTATGCTCCCGAGACTCAGGCAGCCCAGCTCGGCTTCTATGTGCAAGACAAGTATGACTACAGCCGCAACCTGCAGCTTACTTACGGTATTCGCGTAGATGTGCCGTTCCTGATGAACAAGCCCACTGCCAACCCCGACTTCAACACCTATGCCGACAAGAACGGTCTGGGCGTTCACGTGGGTGAGACCCCGAGCGCCAAGGTGATGCTCTCGCCCCGCTTCGGCTTCCGCATCTATGCCAACGACAGCCACAATACACTCTTCCGTGGCGGTCTGGGCCTCTTCACTGGCCGCGTGCCTTTCGTGTGGATCTCCAACATGTATAACAACACCGGCATGGAAACCAAGGGCACTACCATCAACAATGCCGCTGACATCCCTGCCGTTACCAACAACCCGCAAGACCTCGTGTCGAAGCTTACTACAGGCAAGGCCACTCCGCTCGACATCGCTACTGTCGACAAGAAGTTCAAGTATCCTCAGGTGCTCCGCGCCAACCTCGCTCTTGAGCAGCGTCTGCCTTACGACTGGAAGTTTACTCTCGAGGCTCTCTACAGCAAAACTCTCAACAACGTTTGGTTCAGCAACCTTGCCCTCACTCAGAGCAGCAACATTTATGCCGTTCCGGGCGCCACTGCAAGTGCAGCTCCTTACTATTCAGTCGACAAGAGCTACAACTCAATCATCAATCTTGAGAACACCAACCGTGGCTTCACTTACTCGTTCTCAGGTACCATCGAGCGCAACTTCGACTTCGGTCTCGACTTCCTGGCCAGCTACACCTTCGGCCACTCTAAGTCGGTTACCGACGGTACTTCTTCGGTAGCCTACTCTAACTGGAAGTACAACTACGCTGTAGACTCCAACAACCCGACGCTCAGCTACTCGTCGTTCGATCAGCCTCACCGCGTACTCGTCACTCTGGGTTACACCACTCCCAAGTATGCCAACGGCTTCCTGCAGACCAATATCGCCGTTACCTACAACGGCTACACTGGCCAGCGCTACAGCCTCACCATGAGCGAAAACACCGACTTCAACGGCGACGGCTATCGTGGCAACTCGTTGCTCTACATCCCCACCAAGGAAGAGCTCGGCAACATGATCTTCACCGATGTCACTGCCAAGCAAGACGGCGCTACAGTGGTCACCAAGACTGCTCAGCAGCAGCGCGACCTCTTTGAGCAATTCATCGAAGGCGACAACTATGCTAAGAACCACCGCGGCCAGTATGCCGACCGCAACAGTAACATGGCTCCTTGGGAGAACCGCATCGACGTTCACTTTGCCCAGACTTTCTTTGTGCTGAAGAATCGTGGCAGCAAAATCGTGTTCACAGCCGACATCCTCAACTTCGCCAACTTGCTCAACAAGAAGTGGGGTGCTAACTACGGCAACACTTACAGCGTGACTCCGCTCACAGTCGTGGGCACTCAGAAGCAGGCCGACGGCTCTCTCGCTGCCAAGTATCAGTGGAACGGTTACACTGAGCCTACCAAGGCCAGCATCGCAAGCCGCTGGCATGCGCAAGTGGGTCTGAAACTCGTGTTCTAATCGAGTGCCACTCGACACACGACTGACAATCTTGTGAATCACGCAAGAAAACAATAATTGCGGTGTGGACCACCATCATAACGGTCCACACCGCTTTTGTTTTTGCAACTTTGCCCAAAACGTTTGCCCGTGTGCCGCCTGTGGCTTAAATTTGCAACAAATGCCGCATAGGCGGCTCATTCACTTGACAACATCAAATAATAACACACTTTTTTAATCATGACACGACGATTAACCCTGATGGTTATGGCCGCACTTGCGGCCCTGGCTATGACAGCAGCCACAGGAACCAACTACACTGTGGTGGTCTCGCTCGATGGTTTCCGGTGGGACTATTCCGAAGTTTACGACACTCCGTTTTTTGACCAATTGTCCCGCCAGGGCGTCAAGGCGGTGATGATGCCATCATTCCCGAGCAAGACGTTCCCCAACCACTACACCATTGCCACCGGCCTTTATCCCGACCATCACGGCATTGTGGCCAACTCTTTTTTTGACCGCACCACCGGCGAGGTTTATTCATTGGGTGACGAGAAATCGCGTACCAATCCCAAATACTATGGCGGTGAGCCCATTTGGCTCACGGCTAAGCGACAGGGGGTGACCACTGCCACCGTCTACTGGGTGGGCAGCGATGTGCCCATCAATGGCGGCCATGCCAACTACTGGCACGACTATCTGAAGAAGCCGCTGCTCACTTTCGCTCAACGCAAAGACGAGGTGGTGCGCCTTCTGAGCTTGCCCGCCGACAAGCGCCCCCATCTGGTGATGTGCTATTTCGAAGAGCCCGACCACAGCGGTCACTCGTTCGGCCCGCAGAGCAAGCCCACACGCAAGGCTGTGGAGAGCCTCGACTCGCTCCTGCAGGCCATGTGGACGGCTATACGTCAGCTGCCCATAGGCGACCAGGTGAACCTGATCATAACCGGTGACCACGGCATGACCTGGACCGACGGCTCGCGCACGGTGCCTGTGATGAAGCACCTCAAGCAAGAGTGGATTGACCGTGTGGAAGGCAACCTCCCGGGGTTGATTTATGTGACCAGGACTGAGTATGCCGACTCGGTGGTGGCAGCCTTGCAGGGCGTTGACCACATAAGGGCGTGGAAACGTGCCGATGTGCCGGCCTACCTACATTATGGAACCAATGCCCGCATAGGCGATGTGGTGGTGCTGCCCGATGTGGGCTGGCTCTACACCGATGGCCCCGTCAGGGCAGGCGGCTCGCACGGCTACGACAACACCGCAAGCGACATGCTTGTTGGCTTCAGAGCCATAGGCCCCGACTTCAAGGCAGGCTTCACCAAGCCCAATAAGTTCCGCAATGTCGACGTATATCCGCTGGTTGCCCACTTGCTGGGTGTGGTCCCGGCTCCCTGTGACGGCAATCTAAACGAGGTGCTCGACATGCTGCGCTGATTCAGCGATTATGCCCTAATCTTCGGGCGGCATCCTTGTTGTGGCTCAAACGGTGGCTCATAGTGTGGTGGCCGCCCGGCTTTTTTGCTGCTGAGCTATGGGTGTCTTCGGCGATTTTTCTTAATTTTGAAAAAAATAGCAATAACTTTTACTGTATACAGACTGATGAAATCTCTATTCTCATCCATTAAGGCGGCTCTCACCGTGCTTTCCCTCGTTTTGTCGGCATCGTCGTGCAGCTCCGACAAGACGCCTCAGCAGTTGTTCGACGAAAGCGCAAATGGGGTAGTGGTAATCCTCAACCGCTTCTATTATCAAATGAACCTAGGCACCGGTAAGACGCTTTATTTCACCGGGCTCGACGATAACGGTACCATAAGCGGCCTAACTGCCGACCTCGACGAGGTGAAACGCAATTTTCAGGAAAGTTACGGCACTGGTTTTTTCGTGAGCGAGAAGGGGGTGATTCTCACCAATCGCCACGTAGTTCAGCCGGTAATCGACAAAGAGCAGGTGAAAAAAGCCTGGAAATCGATATTGCAGTCATATCAGAGCTATCTGACCGACTATGCACAGCTGCTTTCCAACCAATACGACGAGCTTCAAAGCGAAAAAAGCAATTGCTACACCTACGACTCCTACTACGGCCAATACACCGTCGACCAAAACAGGCTCGATGAGATAGAGTCACAACTCAGCTCACTGCGGTCGCAGTACAGCGAGGCACAGGCAACTTACGAAAATCTCTCGCGGCTAAGTGCTGCTGATGTGAGTATCAACTCGGTGTGCCAGCTCGGCATTGCCTATAATGACACTTATGTCAACTCGTCCGACGAGTTTATCAACAACAACCCGTGCACCATAGTGCGCGTGTCGGGCGACGACGACGTCGATTTGGCGCTCATTCAGCTTAATTCACACTCCACGCCGGCCGGCACCCACCTCTTTGCCACGGCGGCTCACCGTCATGATTTGGGCATCATCGAGTCGCTGTTTAAAAAAGGCGGAAATGCCACACTCACACTTGCCCAACCGCTCTACATGATAGGCTATAATGCTGGCCCCGTGCTGGCCAACACCAAGAGTGGAATCAGAGTGCAGCTCACTTCGGGTAAAATCACCCAACTGCCCGACAGCGACCGGCTTCTTTACGATATACCCACCTTGCCCGGATCAAGCGGAAGCCCTGTAATAGATGACCATGGCAACCTCGTGGCTGTGAACTATGCCAAGCTGGGCAACTCAAACTTCAACTTTGGCATTCCGGTCAACAAAATAGAGAAATTCCTCTATAGTAAACAGCAATAGTGATTTTGACGTGTTCGGCTGTCAGATGAAGGTTTATTATAAAACAGACCCCCACCTGCCACTGGTCTGGGTGAGTGCTGATCAATAAAAAAGGATAGCCCGAATTTGGGCTATCCTTTTAATTATCTATTAGTTCAGTAAAAAAGTCGTGGCTGCTTGCCGCGCCTTTTCTGCAAGTGTCGTTAGAGCAGAGTCACCTCTACTTCTTTTTCTGCTTGATCAGATTCTACGCTGATTTTACCCTCGCGGGCCAGCCAGCCAATGGCGGCAAAAATCTCTTTCTCTTTAAGCTTTGTGGCCTTGCGCAGTCCCTTCACGTTGAGTGTGCCTTTGGCATCGTTGAGTGCGTTCCACACGGCGCCGGCCCAAAGTCCAATTGTTTCTACGTTCATAAATCAAAAAAATTAATAAATCACTTAAAATCACGGCAAAGGTATTCATTAATTGCTGAACAACAAAAAAAAAGTAGCCATTTTTAGCCGTTTTGTTACCTCAAAAGCCGTTTTTGCAGATTCTGTGATAGCCCGAATCGCCTAAAGCTATGCATTTGCCAATGGCAACGAGTGCGAAAAATTACGGGCCAGGTGACTTATGCTGTCGGCCTGGCCCGTAGTGTGGTTTTACATTGTGTGTACCAGTGCTGCTAGTAGATTTCTGTCAGTTCCTCTTTTGCCGGGGTGATGCATTCAAGGTTATCGTTGCGCACTATGTAGGTGTTTTCAATTCCTACGGCACCCACGCCCGGAATTACGAATTTTGGCTCGATTGCCACCACGTGCCCTTCGGCAAGCACGTCGCGGCTGCGTGGCGCAAGCACAGGTGCCTCGTTGATTTCAATGCCCAGGCCGTGGCCCACAAATCCTGCCTTCTGGTGATGTCCCATGAAGTAGTCGGCAAGTCCGGCCTCTTCGGCCATTGCCGCTGCGGTGTTGTATAGCTCTTTGGCCTCACTTCCGGCATGGAATTCGGCGGCAAGTCTGTGGTTGATGGCAACCGACACCTCGTGGGCGCGGGCGGCTGTCTCGTTGAGCTTGCCCAAATAGAAGCACCGTGTCATGTCGGTCATGTAGCCGTTGAAGTTTCCACAGGCGTCCACCATCACGGTCATGCCGGGCTCTATTATGGTACCGTTGGCGCCCACCGGCAGTGACGGGTCGAGTCCGGCTCCGCCCATTGCGAAGTCGTAAGGGGTGGCGTTGTCGGCATTTGCTCCGCAAAGCACGTTGGCCATAAACAGCTCCATCGATTGCCCGTGCACCCTGAACAGTCCCAGGCAACCCTCGCTTCTGAGCAGGTGCTCAATCTCAATTTGCAGTTCTATGTCGCTCATCCCCTCGCGATACACTTTGGGAATCCGGTTGTAGGCTTCCACATGGTGTATGCCGTCGGCCTTGAGCAACTCTTGCTCAAATGGGGTCTTGATGGCGCGTATGCTGCGCATGATTTGTGACCCGTCAACGATTTCGCTGCCCGCAAATGCCTTGCACAGGCGGTTGTAGTCGGCCACTGTCTGTGAGTCGTAGAGTAGGGCCAGCTTGGCGGGATTGGCTCCCAGCGTCTCGGCTATTTGCTCGGGCTTGCGTATGTAGGTCACCAAGTCGCCTTCCAACTCCACCGGGCGGCGCACGTAGAATTGTGCATGTCCGCATGCTTCCACGTATGTGTAACCCGCAAACACGCGGCCCGACGTGTAGTAGAGGTTGGCATTATCGGCAATGATTATGGCATCGACACCTGCTGTCGACAATGCTTTTGAAATGCGGCTCAGACGCAACTTGATTTCTTCTTCCCAACCGCAGGGGATAAACGAATTTTTCTGTCTCATAGAGCGCTTTGTCTTATTTTATGCCTTAGTTTTAAAAAATAGTCAAATACCTGTTGCAGCGAGGCGAATTCCACTTCGGCATTGTTGCATGTGCCGAAGCCGTAGGCTGCGAATGCGAATGCGGCTCCAGCCTTGTGGGCTTGGTCGCAGTCGGCTTGGGTGTCGCCCACATACACTGGATGCCTCAGTCCGTGCCGGTTAATGAGCAGTCCTATGTTTTCACTCTTGGGCACTGGATTCTCGCCATAGGTGATGGTGGCCTCAAAGAGTGGAGTAGTGCCTGTGAACCGGCAAAAATTGTGCAACCCGTCGCGGCTGCAGTTACTCACCATAAACAGTCTGTAGTGCTTGCTCAGCTTTCTCATGCCTTCGGCCATGCCGTCGTAGGGCTTGCCGCCCAGCTTTGGCATCATCTCGCTCTCGGTCTTGGCAAGGTCGGCCACGAATGCCTTACGGTCGAGTTCTGCCTCGCTGCTCAGTATGTGGTTGAGTATGTCGGCAAGCGACATCCCCATATATGGGATGAGGTCGTCGCGCACGAGCCGTGTGGCTGAGCCGAAGTGGGCCAGTGTGGCATTCCACACGGCGGCATAGCTGTCGGTGGCATCCCATAGTGTGCCGTCCATGTCAAATATTATTGAGTCGGTTTGCTTTAAGTCTAAATTCATTTTCCTCTTTTATGCGTGTCGCTGTTGTGTCAGTTGCCTTCTGATGGCGATACTGTTACGCCCACGTCTGCCACGTTGCGCACCACCTCGTGGCCGCTCATGGCTTGCCATACCACAATGCTTTTCATTTGATCGGGACTCACGCCTGTTGCGATGACGTTGCTGCACTGATACAGGGCGCCAAAACCCGAGCCGAGCCAGTTGCCGTAGCTGTCGGCGACTTTGAAGTCAACGGTTTTGCGCGATATATTGCCGTCGTTGCCTATGATGTCCACAACCAGGTTCAGATTGCTGAATTCATAGTTGTTTGTATGTCGTATGGCCAGACTCACATCGTAGAGTTTGGCCGAGTCGGCAAATATAGGTGTGAACTTAAGCACCAGGGTCTTGTTCCATCCATTGGCGGGAATGGTCTTGAATGTGCTGTAGGATGAATGCTTGGGTGCACAGGCACCCAAGCATATCATCAATGTCAGTATGGCCGGCATCACTCGCAGGGCGGCTTTCATCCAGGAATTACTGCTGTGGCTGCTGTTGGTTCTCGCCTTTGTTGCCGCCGTTGGCTTGTGGTTGCCTGTCGGTGGCGTTGTCGCGTGGCTCGTTGCGGGTTTTGCCGTTGCTGTTCTGCTGATTGTTGTCATTCCGTTGAGGTTTCCTGTTGCCGCGTTGCCGTGGCTTGCGTTGGTTACGCTGTTCTCCTTGCTGTTGCCCTCCGGTCTGTTGTTTGCCGTTGTCTTGCCGTTGGGTCTCGCCATTGCCTTTCTTGGGGCCTTGGCGGTTCCCTCCCTGCTTTGACTGCTGTGGCTCGCCGTTGCCTTCCGGTTTGGCTTTCACGCCCTGCTTGGGGCGGTCTTGGCGCTGCTGGCCACCGTTGTTGCCGTTGCGGCTTTTTTTCTTTTTCTTCTTGTCGAAGCGGCTGATGCTGTCTTGGCCAATTATATCGCCGAATGCCTTGCGCTCAGCCACTTGTTCTTCGCCCACGGGCTGAAGCTTGTCGGGCTTCACTCCGTTTTTGTTGAGCGCCAACACCTCAAATACCCTCGCAGCCTTTATTGTCACAAGGTTGGCTGGAATCTGCTTGTCGGTCGAGTAGGTGATTTCCTTTTTGAATATGTCGGTCTTGAAGTGATAATATGTGTTGTCCTTAGTCTCAAGGGGCACATCGCGCGGAGGCAGTTTCTTGGTGGCTTCTACATATCCGTCAACCTCGAAATTGATGCAGCACTTCAGCTTGGCGCATTGGCCGGCAAGCTTTTGCGGGTTGAGCGAAATGTCTTGAAAACGTGCCGCACTTGTGGCTACCGACACAAAGTTGGTCATCCAGCTTGCGCAGCACAATGGGCGTCCGCATGGGCCGATGCCGCCTATGCGGCCAGCTTCCTGTCGGGCTCCTATCTGCTTCATTTCCACCCTTATCTTAAACACGTCGGCAAGCACCTTTATAAGTTGGCGGAAATCCACGCGCTCGTCGGCAATGTAATAGAATATGGCCTTGTTGCCGTCGCCCTGATACTCCACATCGCCGATTTTCATCTTCAAGTTGAGGTCGGCTGCTATCTTGCGTGAGCGTATCATGGTGTCTACTTCCTTGGCTTTGGCCTCTTCGTAGCGTTCCAGATCGGACGCTTTGGCCTTGCGGAACACCCGCAGTATCTCGAAATCGGGGCGCAGGTTAGCCCGGCGCATCTGCAGCTTCACGAGCCTGCCCATCATCGACACCCGGCCTATGTCGTGGCCTGGATTTGCCTCCACGGCCACCATGTCGCCCACTTGCAGCGGCAGGTGTGCACTGTTGCGGTAGAATCCCTTGCGGGTGTTCTTGAAGTGCACTTCCACCACGTCGAAGTCGTTGCCGCCGCCCGGCACGTCGCTCAGCCAGTCGGTGGCGTTGAGCTTGCAGCGCGAGTCGGTGGCGTGGCATCCGCTCCCGCAGCATTGCGTCGGGCAGTCCACGCATCCGGCTTGTGTGCCGGCGTCGATTCGCATGGCTTTTTTGCTGTTGTCTTTCTCTTGTTCGTTGTTCATCGTTCTCGTGCCGTTATGTTACTTTGCAAAGCTCACGGCACGGGTCTCGCGAATCACTGTGATGCGCACCTGTCCCGGATAAGTCAACTCGTCCTGAATCTTCTGTGCTATTTCGTTCGACAGCTTTTCGGTCTCGGCATCGCTGATCTTGTCAGCGCCCACTATCACGCGCAACTCGCGTCCGGCCTGGATGGCATAGGTCTTCACCACGCCCGGATACGACAGAGCCAGATGCTCAAGGTCGTTGAGGCGCTTGATGTAGGCTTCCACCACTTCGCGGCGTGCACCGGGTCGTGCGCCCGATATGGCGTCACACACTTGCACGATGGGCGCATACATGCTTGTAGCCTCTTCCTCGTCGTGGTGTGCGCCTATGGCGTTGCAGATGTCACTTTTCTCCTTGTATTTCTCGGCAAGCTTCATGCCCAGCAGTGCGTGCGGCAATTCGGGCTCGTCGTCGGGCACCTTGCCTATGTCGTGCAGCAGTCCGGCGCGGCGTGCTTTCTTGGGATTCAGACCAAGCTCGCTGGCCATCACCGCACACAGGTTGGCTGTCTCTCGCGAGTGTTGAAGCAGGTTCTGACCGTAGCTTGAGCGGTATTTCATCTTGCCTATCAAGCGTATCAGCTCGGGGTGCAAGCCGTGGATGCCCATGTCGATTGCGGTGCGCTTGCCGGTCTCAATCACTTCGTCTTCCACTTGCTTTTTCACTTTGGCCACCACTTCCTCGATGCGTGCGGGGTGGATGCGGCCGTCGGCCACAAGCTGGTGCAGGGCCAGGCGGGCAATCTCGCGACGCACAGGGTCGAAGCCCGAGAGCACTATGGCCTCGGGGGTGTCGTCGACAATGATTTCAACCCCGGTGGCAGCCTCAAGAGCACGTATGTTGCGGCCCTCGCGTCCTATGATGCGTCCTTTGATCTCATCGTTGTCGATGTGAAACACCGTCACGGCATTCTCAATGGCTGTCTCGGTTGCCACTCGCTGTATTGTGGCCACCACTATGCGCTTGGCTTCCTTGTTGGCGGTCAGCTTGGCGTCGTCCATTATGTCGTTGATATATGACTGTGCGGCAGTCTTGGCTTCGTCTTTTAGCGACTCCACTAGCTTCTCCTTGGCCTCTTCGGCCGAAAGTCCGCTCACGTGCTCTAGTGTCTCGCGTACGCTCTGTTCCATCTTGTCGACCTCTTTGCGGCGATTCTCAATCACATTGGCCTGGTTGTCGAGGTTCACTTTCAGGGTCTCGTTCTCACTGCGCTTGCGTTGCAGTTCTTGCTGCTGCTGGTTGAGCTGCAACTCGCGCTGGCGCAGTTTTGCCTCGCTAGACTGCACTTTGGCCAGGCGTGAGTTGGCCTGCTTCTCGCTTTCGCTCTTTATCGCCATTCCGGCTTCCTTGCCTTTCAGCACTTCGTTGTTCTTCAGCACTTCGGCTTCAAGCTTTGCCTTCTCGATGATGGTATTGGCCTGCGACTTGGCGTTGCGGCGTGTCACCGCTAGGGTAATGATTATGCCGGCCGCCAGGCAGACAATCGCGGTTAGTGTACAGATGACTATTATATTCATTGTCTGTATAAAATAATTTATAATAAATAAAAAAGCACTCCTCCGAACCGGTGTGTAGGCACGTTATGCACGCATTCATATAGCCCTCGGCCCGATGGCCGACGTGCGTGGTGCCGCTGTCGATTGCTCGTATCGACGTTCCGATTCAGGTAGTGCAGGAACCTTGTCTCTTTATTTCTCTTTTATAGTTGTTTCGTGCTGTCGTTTTTGGCTCAATGGCTTGTTGGGTGTGCCCGTGTGGGCCACAGCTTTTATCACATTTTTACCACCAGCTCATCAAGTTTTTTTTCAAAAGCCTTCAAGTGGTCATCGACGGTGGCGTTTTCCTCATACGCTTGCAGATATAGGCGGGCAAACTGGAATGCCACTCTGGCCATCACCTCCTGTGAGGTGGCTGTGCCGTTGAATAGGTTTGTCCACTGGTTCCACAAGGCATTAACCAATCCCTCGGCTTTGCGGCATTCTCTCTCATCGGCAGGGTCGATGCTCATGGGAATCCGCTTCAAGTCGGCTAAACTTACGGTTATGCCTATTTTTTTAGTGTCGTTTGTTGCCATATCTGTTGCTGCGTGCAATTCTCCTATCCGTTGAGTTGCGAAATGCACTTGTCGATGTCCCGCACTAACTTTGAAATGATGGCTTTACTGTCGGCAAGTCCTGCGGTGTCGGGCACTATGGTGCGCGCCATCCTCAGGTAGTCGTTGTCCGACTGTAACTTGTCCACGTCACGGCGCAACTGGTCGTTGTCGGCATGCAACTGAGCGTTTTCTGCCTCAAGATCAGCCTTCTCGTCAAGAAGCGCATAATATTTCTCAAGCAAAACGTCAGCTTTGCCAGAAATGCGTGCCAATGTATCTTGTAGGGCAGTAGCCATTCCACTTCAAATTTTCACAAAAGTAGTAAAAAAATATAGATTATTGAAGTAAAACGTTGAAAATGTTGGCTTGCAGTTGTAAAAAATCATCATATAGGCTGTTGCTCGGGTATGGTGCATATGTGGCAATAGGTTGACTCTTGCCGCCTACCTTAAATGGTGATTTTGCTGGCTTTGGGCAGGGCACAGCTGTGGTCATTGAGCCAGATTGAATGCCTGTCAAAACGGTTTTCTGTATTTGTCGTTGTCCTCGTCGCCCATTATGCTGAGGTAGCTTGCGTAGCGCGACTGGCTTATGCGGCTGTCTTCCACGGCTTCGCGCACGGCGCAGTGTGGCTCGTGGGTGTGGGTGCAGTTGTTGTAGCGGCATTCTGCCGATGCCTTGAATATCTCGGGAAAGTAGTGGGCCACCTGTGCACGCTCGAAGTCAATAGTGCCGAATCCCTTCACTCCGGGAGTGTCGATCAGGCATCCTCCGCCAGGCAGGTCGAGCATCTCGCTGAATGTGGTGGTGTGCATTCCGGTGTGGTGGGCTTGCGACACATCGCCCACACGCAGTCCGGCATCGGGTATCATGGCGTTGATTATCGAAGTCTTGCCCACTCCCGAGTTGCCTGATAGAAGTGTGGTTTTCCCGGCCAAGGTGTTTTTCAGCTCGTCCATACCTTTCCCCGTCAGCGTTGAGGTGCAAATCACCTTGTATCCAATCGACTCATACAGGTAGGCAAATGCCTCAAGCAGCTCAGCGTCGTCATCGGCATCGAGCAGGTCCACTTTGTTAATCACGAGCAAGGCTGGCACGTTGTAGGCCATGGCCGTTGCCAGAAAGCGGTCGATGAATGTGGTGTTGGTCACAGGATTGGCAAGGGTCACTACCAGGGCTGCCTGGTCAAGGTTGGCGGCAATGATCTGGAATTCCTTGCTGAGGTTGCTTGCGCGGCGAATTATGTAGTTGCGCCGCTCGCTTATGCCGGTTATGAATGCGGTGCCGTCCGGCTTGGGATCGAGAGTCACCTCGTCGCCCACGGCCACCGGATTGGTGCAGCGGTAGCCTTTAAGGCGCAGATTCCCCTTGATTTTGCAACTCATTGTGCCGCCCTCTGTGGTGCGCACTTCATACCAGCTTCCGGTGTTCTTTATCACTAATCCTTTCATCTTGCTGGCAAAAGTAGCAAAAATGTGCCAATGCTGGTCAAATAGCCTTCCCGAAAATTACCGAATCAGCATTTTCGAAGCCGTAATGTGTGATTTGGTTTTAATGGCGGTTACGCCAAATACATACTTAGTCATGCCACTGAATTTTATTTGGCGATTTTGGTTAAAAACACATGCATGATTTTTTTAGTTGCATGCATAGCATTGACTGGGCATGCCGGAATCAGAAGCGTAGATAAGGAAACTGCGCTCAATGTGGTTAAGGCCGAAAGGAATTTGAGTGATGTCGATACTGCAAACTTCTATATTGATTCTGTGTCAAGTTATATTAATGAGGGTTATTGTCCTGTGGACACCGCCGCCGCAAATGCTCTAAAGTGGCTTAACTCTGATGGGGAGAAGTGGCTTGTCTTTGCAAATGAGGAACCTTTGCTCACGTGGCAACATAAATGCACTTATTACTATGTCCCCAAATCATATGATGAAACTGAAGAAATACCCGTCTTTGCAGTTGAGGGAATTCTACCACCTTCTGGTAAGCACCTGTGTTTGTTAGAGAAAAATATAAAAAAGCCTTCAACAGTCTCAAAATTCAAATCAAGCACTTCCTATAACCTGCAACCACAATCTAATCAGTATTCAGCCAAAACTCATGCTGTTCTGGTGAGTTATGCCTATGGTGATTATACTAATGGACGTTATCAGGTTTGTGCTAATGCCTATAACATGCTCAGAGAAGTTTATGGTATTCCCAAAGAAAATATTTCTTTGCTACTAGATGATGGCAGTAGTCCCATTTTGGACGAAGGCGGAGAAATACTTTCTCACGACATTGATGGAGATGGGGTAGATGAAGATGTACGAGAGCCCACTATTGACAATTTACATCAAGCCATAGGCGGACTGAGGGATAAAACCGATTTGTTCTTTTATGTAGGTGAAACTAATTATAATGAATGGGCTAAAGTTGATAAAGCACCTTTGGTTTTTAAGAGAACTAATCAATACAATGGTTATTTGACTTCAGAAAATCTTTATGATATTCTAGATTATATAAATGCCGGTTTCAATGACGTTGTACTGGTAGCTCAATCGAGTAACAGTTTCTTGAGTGGTAACGACAATACGGTGACAACTCGTTCTTCTGGTGATTTTCATTTCAACCCAACAGAACAACAGCAACAGGCTTTTGCCAATACGTGGATTAGTTGCTTCAGTAAATATAACAAACAAGGACTGTCAGTAGCAGATGCCGACAAAGATGGATATGTGACGATGGCTGAAGCTTTTGATTTTGCCAATGATTCTGTCAAAGAATTATATGCTGGCAATTTCCCCACTTTAAGATCAAACCCCCAAGCCCTAAAGTCGTATCTTTCGTTCAACCGCATACCCACCGCTTCGGTGCCCACAGTAAGGGACAATGTGGGCGATACAGGCGCAGAGCCCAATTGCTCAAGCAACGTCCTTTGGTGCAGTCCTGACATTTGGATGCGCAACCAAGCCGATGGATTTGAGTATGCCGAAAGTGAACCCATCAAAGGCGACAGCACGGGCAGCGTTTACGTCTATACACGCATCAATAATAAAGGCGTGAATACTACCAACGGCCAACAACGCTACAATCTTAACCTCTATTGGGCTGCCAAGAACATTGGTGGCGACTTCGGTACTTTTGACAATAGTGAACCCCGGCAGGGCGGAAAAATATCAACAACAAAATTCAACAAGCAGATAGAGCCAGGCCAGAGTGTGGTGTTCTGCCAAAAATGGACGTTGCCCGACTATCTGCAGAGCCGAATTGCCGACAATGGAGGAGTGCTTGACGTGGATATCGCAGCAATTGTCACAGCCGACGGCGAAGCTGTGGAAATCGGCAACTTTGACTTCGCAGCCCACAATACATCTGCGCATAATGCCGTTACTGTAATAAATCCCTCTTGTGGAACTATCTCAAACGGAGATGGCTTTAACGCAAAAGACGGCGTGAAGATTCCCGTAGTTATCAGCAACAGCAGCGATGAAGTGAAAACATATCAGCTTAGTTTAAAACGAGAGGGTTCGGCCTCGGATGGCGATGCGTTCAAGTTCTCTGAAATCACGCTATATCTGGGAAACAAACTCAACGCAACGTGGATAGCCAACGGCAAAGCCGGTACTGGCATAAAATACTATTCGGGAGAGCCCAGCCGCATTTATCTCAATGGCATTGACAACACGGTTGATGGTCTGACTTTGTCTGCTAACAGCAACGACACCATATACGTGACTGTTCAGGCTTATGCCGCGTCATTTGTGTCGGTTAAGTGCGACGATACATTCAGCCTCGTTCTTACTGACAGTGACGGAGATGTAGCAGGAGGAACGGCATTCAGAGTTATCCGCCAGGCCGAAGGCACCACCTCTGGAGGTGTGCTTGACCCAAGTATCGACGTGGAAATCCCTGGCGGCAGCAATGTGGGTTTATTGGCCGCACGCAATATCAGCGAACCTGTGGCATACAAGTGGATGGACGAGAGCCACAACACCCTCGGCACGGGGAGCAGCCTGGCAGTTGATCTCGCTAAAAAAGCGCAAAGTTACATTCTGAAAGTGACCACTCTTGGCGGTAATGCAGTGGCCTATGCTTCGACAGATGCTTTGGGTATAAAAATCAGCTCAGTATCGCCCAACCCGTGCACCTCGCAAATCAGTGTCAAACTGAGCGCGCCGGCATCATCGGCAACATCAATTGTAGTCACCAGTCTTAACGGTCTCGGAAGTACTGCAGTAGCAGTGGCACAGGGCAAGACTTCTGTCGACGTGTCGCTTTCCAGCCTACCGTCAGGCAACTTTGCCGTGAGCCTTGTGGTTGACGGCACAACAGTATCAACAAAGCAAATAGTCAAATTATAATCACTTAAAAGGCGCAATATTATGAAATGTTTAAAATCAACGGCATTGGCCATACTCACCGCATTAAGTTTCACTTCGGCTGCTGCCGAATACCAATACGTTCCACTCGTGCAGGACGGTGCCCGCTGGGATTATGCAACTACTGTCGGATTCCCTTATACAATCTACATCAATGGTGACTCGGTCATTGGAGTAACTACATATAAGAAATGCTATCTGAAAATTTATGACAAACACAAAAATGTGCTGTCGGATGTAGATAAACAATTCTTGTGCGCTAAAAACAATTATCTTGTGGCTCTGCTCCGTGAGCAGGACAAGAAAGTGTATGCGGCATTTCAAGACGACTTTGCACGTTTCTTCATAGTGAATATTTTAACCATCTTGATGAATGGCTCATTTATGACTTCAATGACGTGGCAAGTGTGCTGAAAATGCGACACTCAAAAAGTCAAGGCCCTTATGTGAACTACGACTTTGCCGTCACTAAAGAAGAAATGGTGGAAATCGATGGCCATCTTCGCAAAAGCTACGATGTGGGAGTGAACGTGTACAATGTCAACGACAGCTTGCTATACGATGCTCCTTGCAAATTTGGCTTGCGCATAATTGAAGGCGTGGGGCTTGTGCAGAGTGAATATGGTTCTGACCGTGGCCATTTCTCTGAACCGTTCCTGTTTGTCAGTCCTGCGGCTAAGCCAATCAGCATCGACTTCATCGGAGCATATGGACTGTCTACAACTTATTTTCGCCAGATGACACTCAACGGCAAATCGGTAGTAAAGGCCTATGACTTTATGGCTATTGACGATGTTGACGGCGAAAGTCCTACAGGTGTGTCGGCTATTGATGCTGATCGGCCTGCTGCTGGCTCCGACGACAACTACTACGACCTTATGGGCCGCAAGGTGAACCCAGAGAATATGGGCTCAGGCATCTATATTCACAATCACAAGAAAGTGATGGTAAAGCGATAACTTACAGACGGCAAAATTGATTAATTGACGGTGCGGATGAGCTGTGTCTTCTGCACCGTTTGTTTTTGTGCCAGTGGTGGCTGTTGTGCCTGTTGTGCCTGTGGGCACAACTTATTGGCGTCAATTTTTGCGGCTCATTGCGATATTGACTATCTTTGCACACTGGAAATGTAAAGTAGTGCTACTGCATATGCCAAAGCCGGCATGTGGCAGTGGCCACGCCAATGTCTACAGTCACAACAGTCTGAAAAACGTTAATTGATTTTATCCTGCTATGGAGGTAATGGATACCTTTGAGTATGTCCTCGAGATTGTGGCAACCTTGTTCTATGCAATCAGTGGCATACGCTTGGCTGCCGCCAAGAAGTTCGATTGGTTCGGAGCCTACAGCATCGGCTTCATCACCGCCATCGGCGGCGGAACCACCCGCGATGTGTTCCTGGGTGTCAATCCCTTTTGGATGCTCGACCCGTGGTATTGCATTGCCACAGTGGCAGGTTTGGTGGTTGTGATTGTATTCCGCAAATACTTGGTTAGGATTGAGGGCACGTTCTATATTTTCGATGCTTTCGGCCTTGGCCTGTTTGTCGATGTGGGCATCTACAAGACCCTGATGATGGGTTTCCCCATGTGGGTGGCAATCATCATGGGCACTGTCACAGGTGCCATGGGCGGTGTGCTTCGCGACATTTTCATCAACGAGGAGCCGCTTGTGTTCCGCCGCGAGGTGTATGCCACCGTGCCCATTGTGGGCGGACTGCTCTATTGGGTGATAGGCTTGGCAGGAGGATCGAGCATTGAGCAGCAACTTGCGTGTGCGGCTCTGGTTGTGATTGTCCGTTATTTGGCCGTTAAGCATAATTGGCAGGCACCCATCATGAAGTGACGCTGTCGCCTGCTCTTTAAATACACTGATTTGATAGTTGAGAAAAAGACGATGAAAATTGACAAAGAAAAAGCCTTGGCAACGGGCATCCAACTTCTTAAATATGGCTTGATAGGCGTTATGAACACGCTCATTACTCTCGTTGTGTTTTATTTGATGAACACATGGCTCGGCCTGCCCTACGGCATATCAAATGTGGCCGGATATGTGCTTGGCGTGATCAATAGCTTCGTGTGGAACCGCACATGGGTGTTCAAGGCCAAGGGCAACATTAAGCGAGAGGCTGTTACCTTTGTCGTGGGGTTCTTGTTGTGCCTCAGCTTGCAGCTCATTGTCAGCTGGATTCTGCTCGAGGGCGTGGGCATGAAAGATCTCACGGTTGATTGGTTGCCAATGAAGAAGCCAGGTCAGAACATTGTCATGCTTATAGCCATGGTGGTCTACACCATTGCCAATTACTTTTATAACCGCACAGTCACATTTAAGGAAAAATGAACCGTGCCGCTTGCGGGTGGCGGCTGCTGTGGCTTCAGCTTCCAATTCAAGCGCATGAAAAGGTAAACGGCTCCATCCCGTATCGGTGCAAGACACTGAGTGGGGTGGAGCCGCTTTTGCGTTGTTGCGCTGTGGCTTGAGGACTGCTCGGCTATTTCGGATTGGGGTCTGACTGTTCGTCGGCAGCGTCCTTATGCTCGCTTTCAAGTGTGAGCAGCCATTGCTTGGCGTCGAGGCCGCCCGCATAACCGGTGAGTGAACCGTCGCTTCCTATTACACGGTGGCACGGCACCGCTATCGAAACCGGGTTTTGCCCTATGGCGGCAGCCACTGGGCGTGACTTCCCCGGCGCTCCTATGGCGGTGGCCACGGCTTTGTATGTTGCCGTGTCGCCGTAGGGAATGTTGCCTAGTGCGTTCCACACAGCCAGTTGGAATTCGGTTCCCGACAAGTGCAGTGGCAACTGAAACGATCGGCGCTTCCCGTCAAAATATTCGTTAAGCTGTATCAGGCATTGATTGAGCAGCGGAGTGGGGCAGGTCTCTGCCTTCAAGCCCAACCGCTTCTCTACGGCTCGGAGTGTGTTGCTGGAATTATAGGCGATGGCGGCAATGCCGTCGTCAATGGCGGCAATGGTGATGCGTCCGGCCGGTGTGTCGGCTTCGGTGCTGCACAGCCGCCCTGTGGTCACAGGGGTCAGCCCCAGCTCGGCTGCTTTGCTCATCATCAGCCCGTAGGCTTGTGCGTAGTCGTTGCCAATCAGCCCGTCGAGAATGGCATCCTTAATGGCGTCTTTAATTTGGCCCACAGGCATCGACGGCGCCAGCCCGAAGGTATCCATGATTTCCTGCCCATCGATTGGCGGTTGAAAGTTGCGCACACGGTCTTTCTCCTCAATGTCCACCAGTTTCTGTTTCACAAGCTCGAAGTTGTCGTGGAAGCGGCGCACCTTTTCCTGGTTTTTCGAAGTGATGTCGGCATTGCACAGTGTCATCAGGTCATCGATGTCATCGCCAGCGTCGAAGAGCAGTCTGCGCACGGCCGAGTCGGTCACCGTGTCCTCCACGAGGGCAATGGGGCGCATGTGCAGCCCCACGAGTTTTTTCACATATTTCATGTGCTCGTTTAGCGGCAGCCGCATGCGGCCGAATATCTTTGGCACCATTTTCTCGCCTATGAAGTTGTGGTTGTGGAATGTCCATCCCTGTTTGTCGTCCCAAGCCTTGGTCACCGGCTTGGCAATGTCGTGCATCACGGCTGCCCAGCGCAGCCACTCGTTGTGGCTCACGGCGGCCACATTGTCGAGCACTTGCATCGTGTGGGCGAAATTGTCCTTGTGACCGCGGCCGTTCATTGTCTCCACTCCGCGCAGTGCGGCCAGCTCGGGGAAAATCAGCTCAAGCAGTCCGCACTCGTCAAGCAGTCTGAACCCGCGTGATGGCTTGTCGGCACGCACAATCTTCATCAGTTCCACCGCTATGCGCTCTTTGGTGATTATTTTTATGCGCTTGCAGTTGCGCTTGATTGCCTTTTGCGTGTCGGGGAAAATGTCGAAGTTGAGCTGCGTGGCAAATCGCACTGCGCGCATCATGCGCAGCGGGTCGTCGCTGAATGTGATGTCGGGGTCGAGCGGCGTGCGTATGATGCGGCGCTTCATGTCGCCTATCCCGTCAAACGGGTCGAGCAGCTTTCCGTAGCTGCCGGCATTGAGCGACACGGCCATTGCGTTGATGGTGAAGTCGCGGCGCTTCTGGTCATCGTCAAGAGTGCCGTCTTCCACTATGGGGTTGCGGCTCTCGCGGTGGTAGCTCTCGCGCCTTGCCCCCACAAATTCCAGCTCTAGGCCGCGGTGCTTCACTTGGGCCGTGCCGTAGGTCTTGAACACCGACAGCGAGCAATGCTTGCGGCCGAACTTTGCGGCCACGGCCTTTGCCACTTCTATGCCGCTGCCCACTGTCACAAAGTCGATGTCGGTCGATTGCCGGCCGAGGATGATGTCGCGCACATAGCCGCCCACCACATAGCACTCGCGTCCCAGCTCATCGGCTGCCGAGCCCACCAAGTGGAACACGGGACTGTCCACGTGCTTTAATATATTGTCGTTGCTGTAGTCCATGTCTTTTCTTTCGTTCTGCAAATTTAGTGCAAGTTGAGCGCACGGGCAAATTACCGTTGCCGCTGTGCGGTCGTCGGGCCGCTGCGCCCACATTGCCGCGTGCCGACAATTGTGCAGCGGTGGGTTTGTTGTTCAAAATGCCAACACAAGTGTTCACAGTGTCGGCATTTGCTGCAATTGATTAAACTTTGAGCAAGCTTTGCCATCAAAGAGCCGGTTTCATTACCCGGCCTTAGCTGCGACAGCACAGGGTCACTGAAGCCACAACAATAGTGAAATCACAACACACACATATTTTTCTTATAAAAAACAAGAGTTAAATTAAAATGAAAAAAATCCTATTATTGGCACTGGGTGCCATCATGAGCGCAAGCGCAGCTTTTGCTGCCAATCCCACTTTCGGCGTTAAGGCCGGTTTCGACATGACCAATTTCTGGGGCAAGGACCTTCCTCACGGAATGAAACCTTCTTATCAGGCTGGCGTGTTTATGGAATACCGTTTTGCCGGCACCAGCTTCGCTATTGCACCCGAAGTGGTGTTTGCCTCACAGGGCGGCAAGTTCAACATCGCCAAAGACGTGCTTGGCATCAATATTGGCAGCCACGACAAGAAATTGACCTACAACACTAACTACATCAACATCCCCGTGATGTTCAAGTATTATGTGTCGCCCGATTTCAGCATTGACTTCGGTCCGCAACTTGGCATCAACGTTTACAGCAAGGTCAGCGTAGAGGGTGTTGACAAGGCTGCCGATATGAGCGATCGCACCAAGACGGTTGACTTTGCTCTGGGTCTTGGCGGAACCTACAACCTCACTTCAAACGCTTTCTTGCAGGCCCGCTATACTATGGGCATGACCGATGTGTTTAAAGACGTAAATGCCAAAAACGGGAATATTCAAATTGCATTTGGCTATCGTTTCTAATAGCATCACGTGCTTTCGCTCCATGGCTTAACCTGGCGCGAAATGCCACGCATGTCACAGCACCCGGCTGATTGCCATCACGGCACAGTTGTGTGCTGTGACTGTTTTTTTTCGCAATGTGAGCTTACCATGCTTGTCCACTCGGTGTAATCCCCGATTTCGCCCGCACAGGCTAAAAATGGCTGGCGGCTTCGGTTTATTCCGGCTTTTTTAGTAACTTTGCGGTCAAATAGTTAAAGAAATCATTATGCTGACTGATAAAATTGAAGCCATTAAGGCGCAAATCAACGAGCTCAAGGTGCAAAATGAAGCCGAGCTCGAAGCATTGAGAATAAAATACTTGAGCAAAAAGGGGGAAATAACATCCCTCTTTGCCGATTTCCGCACAGTGGCTCCCGAGCAGAAGCGTGAGCTTGGCCAAAGGCTCAACGAGCTCAAGACTCTTGCCACTGAGAAAATCAACTCGCTCAAAGACGAGTTCAAGGCCAAGCAAAAGGAAGCCAACAAGATCGACATAACGCGCCCTGCCACTCCGCAGGAGTTGGGAACACGTCATCCCATTTCGCTTGTCCGCAAGCAGATTATCGACATTTTCTCGCATCTAGGCTTCACTCTTGCCGAAGGTCCTGAAATCGAAGATGACTGGCACGTGTTCTCGTCACTCAACTTTGCGGCCGACCACCCGGCACGCGATATGCAAGACACTTTCTTCATTGAGCACAACCCCAACGATGTGGCCAAGAACATCTTGCTCCGTTCCCACACAAGCAACGACCAGTCGCGCGTAATGGAGACCACTCAGCCTCCAATCCGCGTGATTTGCCCCGGACGCGTATACCGCAATGAGGCTATATCGGCTCGTGCACACTGCTTCTTCCATCAAGTTGAGGCTCTTTACGTCGACAAGAATGTCACTTTTGCCGACCTTAAGCAAGTGTTGCTTTATTTTGCCAAGGAAATGTTCGGCCCCGACACCAAGATCCGTCTGCGCCCGTCTTACTTCCCGTTCACCGAGCCCAGTGCCGAGATGGACATCTCGTGCCACCTTTGCGGCGGCAAGGGTTGTGGCTTCTGCAAGCACACCGGCTGGGTCGAGATTCTTGGTTGCGGCATGGTCGATCCCAACGTGCTTGAGGCCAACGGCATCGACAGCACCAAGTATTCCGGCTTCGCGTTGGGCATGGGCATTGAGCGTATCACCAACCTCAAGTATATGGTGAAAGACTTGCGTATGTTCTCGGAAAACGACGTGCGTTTCCTCAACGAGTTTAAGTAAACTGATAAGCGTCGCCCGGTCGCAGCCACTGCGGTGCGGGCATTGCGGCATTTGAGAAAATATCACTGGCGGCACTGCTGCCAACATCCTGCAGGCACTTGGTGCTGAGTGAAAGGCGGCAAATATGTCCGCCCGCCGCTTGTCACCAAGTGCCTGCTTAATTCACACCCACAACGCGATTATGACACTCAAACAACGATATGACTGCATACTTGCCTATTTCAAAGAGGCAATGCCAAACCCCACCACCGAGCTCCACTATGGCACCCCCTTTCAGTTGCTTGTGGCGGTGATGCTGTCGGCTCAATGCACCGACGCGCGTGTCAACAAGGTCACGCCGGCCCTGTTTGCCGCATACCCCACGCCCGAATCGATGGCTTCCGCCACAGTCGACGATTTGCTTCGCTATGTGGGCAGCGTTTCATATCCCAACAGCAAGGCACGCCACCTGCAGGCAATGGCGGCACAACTCATCCACGACTTTGGCGGTCAGGTGCCCGACACCATGGACGGTCTCACATCTCTTCCGGGAGTGGGGCGCAAAACCGCCAATGTGGTGCTTGGCACGGTCTTTGGCCAGGCCACTATAGCAGTCGATACACACGTGTTTCGCGTGGCCAACCGCACGGGCCTGGCCGATGCCAAGACTCCGCTCGAGGTCGAGAAATCGCTCGCGCGGCACATAGCTGCCGCTGATCGTTACCATGCGCATCATTGGCTGTTGCTACACGGCCGCTATGTGTGCAAGGCACTTAAGCCCGATTGCCTTAACTGCCATATAAGCAGTTGGTGCAAAACCTATTCACGTAAAAAACTCTGATATGATAAAATCGGTCAACAAACTAAAGAAAGGGCAGCTGACGCTCTACATCGTGCTGCTCGTGGCGGTAGTTGTGCTTATGACAGCCATGCGCCACTGTGGCGGCAAACAGGTCACTGTTGCTGCCGAAGCCGCGTGCTCAAGTGGCGGCGATACCATCGACGTGGCTATCGAATACTCTCCGGTCACCTATTACACTTATGCCGATACCCTCGGCGGCTATTGCTACGACTTGATGCGGCTCATCTCGACCTATTCCCATCGCCCTGTTAAGTTCCATTCCATCGTGTCGCTCACGGCGGGGCTGAAGCTCCTCGACGAGGGCTTTTGCGATGTACTTGTGGCGCAATATCCGCTCATGCGCTCCAATAAAGGCAAATACCTGTTCACCGACCCCATTTTTGTTGATAGCCAGGTGCTTGTCCAGCGGCGCGAACGCAACGGAGGCCGTGCCGTGCAGTCGCAGCTCGACCTCGCCGGCGACACTGTGCACATTGTGGCCAATTCTCCCATGGCTGAGCGCATTTACAGTCTTGGGCGCGAAATTGGCGATACCATTCACGTGGTGTCGGACCCTGATTACGGTCCTGAACAGCTTGTGATGATGGTGGCTGCCGGAGAGGTGCGGTATGCCGTGGTCAACCGGACCATAGCGCGGGAGCTGGCTCGTAGAATCAATAACATAGATGTGTCGGTGGCAGTGAGCATGCAGCAGTTCCAGCCGTGGGTGTTGCGTCCGGCCGACCATGCGCTGTGCGACAGCATCAACAGTTGGCACCGTGCCGTGGCGCGTACTTCGGCCTATTCGCTCCTGAGGCAGCGCTATTTCGGTAAATAGACCACCCTCCCCCCCAAAAAAAAGCGTGGAGCCGCCTGGCCAAAACCGGACGGCTCCACGCTTTGGGATTATGCGCTACTGTTGTCAGTGCTGGTACAGGTAGCGCTTTATCGACCGCTTGGGGGTCTTCTCGAATTCTTCGTTGTAGATTTTCACCGACGATATTTGAGAGTATCCCGGCAGGTCTTTATTGAGCTCTTTCACAGCCTGCTCCACAGTTGTGCCAATGGCACCCGGATCGATGCCGGCGGCAGTGGCGCTCTCAATGTCGGGATACACGAGAGCTATCAGCTTGTTGTTCTCGTCGATCACCAGGCTCTCGTTGACATACGGCAGGTTGTTGATTTGCTGCTCAATCTCTTCGGGATATATGTTTTGTCCCGACGGTCCCAGAATCATATTCTTGCTGCGGCCGCGCAGATATATGAAGCCGTCGGCATCGATGGTGGCCAGGTCGCCGGTGTTCATCCACCCGTCGCGCATGATTTCTTGTGTTGCCTTCTCGTTTTTGTAGTATCCAAGCATCACGTTGTCGCCGCGCACCCACAATTCGCCCGGCACATTCTGGGCATCGGGCGAGTCGATGCGCACCTCCATGCGGTCCACCACACGTCCGCACGACCCTATGCGGCTGTCTTCCCAGCGCACATAGCTGATAAGTGGCGCGCACTCGGTCATTCCGTAGCCTTCGGTCACGGGAAAGTGGATGCGGTGCAGGAATTGTGACACGTCGCGGTTGAATGCGGCTCCGCCCACAATCAGTTCGCACAGGTTGCCGCCAAATGAGGCGTAAATCTTGTTTTTTACCTTCTCAAGCAGTTTGTGGTCCACATAGGGCATGTGAAGCAGTAGCCGCATGAGCGGTTTCTCCAGCATCGGGAACACGCGCTTCTTGATTATCTTCTCAATCACGAGTGGCACAGTGATTATGAGCTTGGGCCTCACTTTCTCAAATGCGTCGAGTATCACCTTGGGCGACGGCACTCGTGTGAGGAAATACACGTGGCATCCTCTCACAAACGGGTGCAGCATTTCAATCACAAGGCCAAACATGTGGGCAAGCGGAAGCATCGATATCATTGCGTCGGTGCGGTTGAAAAACGGTATGTTCTCAAGGGCGAACCGTAAGTTTGATTCTATGGCGCGGTAGGGCACCATCACTCCTTTCGAGAATCCCATCGACCCCGATGTGTAGTTGATTAGAGCCAGGTCGTCGGGCTTGGGCTCAGGGTAGTGCACGTCGGCAGCGGTAAACCTCTCGGGATAGCGCTTGCCAAACAGTTCGTTGAGGTGCTGTCGGGCCTCGGTCAGCTTGTCGCTGCGCGACAACAGCAGGCTGTAGTCGCCTATGTTGAGCACTCCGGTGAGCTTGTCCATCACCGAGGCATCAAGGTTTTCCCAAATCGACTGGTCGGCAAATAGCAGCTTGGCGTCGCTGTGGTTTACCAGAAAGTGCAGATTGTCGGCCTTGAACTCGTGAAGCAGCGGCACTGGCACTGCCCCATAGGTGACCGAGGCCAGGAATGCCACGGCCCATTGGGCGCAGTTCTTGCCGCAGAGGGCTATCTTGTCGCCACGCTCTATGCCGGCTTCGTGGAAGAGTATGTGCAACTTTTCTATTTTGCGGGCAATGTCGCCATACTGGAAAGAGTCGCCGTTGAAGTCGGTAAGTGCCAGGTCGTTCCAGTTGGCCTTTATGGCGTGTTCTATGTATTTGTTGAGCGATGTCCGCCCGCCATTCTTCTGAATCGTCTGATTGTCCATAGTCATATATGCTTTATAAAACTGTAACTGCAAATTTAAGTATTAATGCTTGCCGTGGCAAGCATCGCGACTGTTGCCGTGGCGGGTCGTGGCGGTTATGGATTGCCGTCTTGGCCACTTTTTTCGCCTGTGCCGTTGCTGATTTTCATTTGTTCTATCTCGGCCAGCTTGTCGATGGCGTGGTCGTGATATTGTGGAGAATTCAGCAGAACTTCAAACGTGGTCTTGGCCGAGTTGGTGTAGCCGAGTTTGAGCAGTGTCAAGGCCCGGTTCCAGCGCAGTGTGGCCACAAACTTTTTCATCGACGCATTGTCGTCAAACATGTCGCCTTCATCCACTTCTGCCTTTACGCCAATGTCGGTGAACACATCGTCTGTGACCGAAATTGCGCGTGGGTCGTTCATCCGCTGAAGCAGCTCCACGAGTGCCTGGGTGTAGCTCGTGACATGGGCGTGTGCGGCTATGCTCAAGTAGTAGTAAGCTTTCTCGTTAAGTCCGGCCAAGGCGTAGCACAAACCAGTGACGTGGCTGATGTTGTAGAAAATCGATGTGGCACGGTCGTTGAGGCTTCCCCAGCGGCGCTTCAGCTTGATGAATGCGGGCTCAAACAACTGAATTGCATCAAGATAGCGGTGGGCACGCATCATCTTGTGCCCCCAGTAGCCGCAGTAGGCAACGTCTACGTCGGTGGCGTGGGCTATAATCTTTTGGTCATCGTTAAGCTCACTTGTCTTGCCGGCGGCTGCCTTGTCGAGAGCATCTTTCCACATATAGTCAAACTCTTGATTGCGTTTCAGCGCGTTGTCGGTGTCGCGTGCGGCAGTGAATGCTATGCATTTGGGCTCTTCCATGAGGCTAATAGCTTCAACAGAGTGCCGCTGGCTCACCGGCTCGCGTGCCACGCAGGCTGTCACTTCGTAGTAGAATGAGCCTTGGCACTGGCCTGAGCGCGTGAGTGTCACTGTGGTCACGCTCTTGTGGTTGTCCACAGTGTCGGCCATTGTCACCGCAATCACGGCCGAGTCTGTGGCCCACATTGTTTCGCCTGTTTCGCCGTTGGTCGAGAGCAGTGCCCCCGATATGTCGTAGCCCATGATTTTATCCGCATCGGCAATCTCCTCGGCTTTTCCTTTTGCCGCTACTGTCATGCTCAATGGAATGCGGCTGCTGCCGTGTAAGGCGTTGAGCAACGTGCCGAGCGTGAGTGGCTTCTCGTCGCCGGGCTTGAAGTGTAGTGCAGGCTCCTCTATTTTACGCATGGCCAAGTTGCGGGTCAGCCAGTCCTCATGGCTGTCGCCGTTGTCGTCGTTTTCAGGGTCAATGTCGCTGCCTCGCTTTTCGATGTATTCTTTCAGGTCGTCGGTAAACGATTTCTGAAGCGTAAAGCAAAATTCCATGCTGCCTGAAAGTGAATTCTCGCTGGTGTCCTGCAGTGGGTATACAATGTCGACAGTATACTCGTCTTCGCTCTTGTCGTAGTTATACACCACCTTGTGCAGATAGGTCGACTGGTTGTAGTGGTTGCACAGCGCACGCAAGTGGCTCAAGTATTTCATGGGCACGCTCACAATGGCCGGAAAAGTGATTGTCAAGCGGTTGCTTTCGGCGGCTTTCAAATTCACACTGGCAATGAAATTACCGCCCTGAAACTTAAAAAAGTAATTCTCTTCATTCCCCTCCTGTGAGGTGGAATGGTGGAATGTGCAGTTGTTGGCATGCAGAAAGTCCTCGATGGCCACAGCTTGCGGCCGTCCTCCTATGTCTGAGATTGCTTTGTATATTAGCGATTTGAGTTTGTAAACCATGGTCGATGCTCGTTGTAATCCAGTTTTTTATAATAAGTGCGTGTGCCTTGTTTTGATGCTGTGTGTCGTGGGTGGCTGTCGTCTGCCTTGTCAACCCTTAGTGACCTTTATGTTTTGACTATGGATCGTTACAAAAGTTTAAGCACACAAAAAGCTTGCCATGCGTAGCATCGTATGCCACTAATTGCATAGCATAGGCAAATTTACGCTTTTTTTGTCGCACATTTTGTCAAATCTCGCGATTTGCCGTGGATTTTGGTAACTAAAAATGTGCTTTCTATAATTTGCCGGCGCTGAATAACCATTAAATTTGCAGATAAGAAAAAAATAAATGATTAAATAACAACACACAATGGGCAAAGACGAAATCAAACGCATTACTACGATTAGTGAATACAACGCGGAATTCGATGCCGAAACGCTCAATCCTCTTGTCACAGTGGTCGACTTCAGCAAGTTTGTCGGCCCTGCCGTGTCGGTTAGAAAGTCCTACGACTTCTATCTTGTTATGCTCAAGGACACAAAGTGTGCCGACATCCTATATGGCCGCAACAAGTATGACTTTCAAGAGGGAACTCTAGTGTTTCTTGCTCCCGGCCAGGTCTACAGCGTGGTGCAAATCCCGAATGCGGCCCCGGCCAAGGGCTTAGGCCTGGCTTTTCACCCCGATTTGCTGCGTGGCACATCGCTCGGGCGCAATATCCACGACTATTCGTTTTTCTCTTACGATGTGCATGAGGCCTTGCACATGTCGCAGCAGGAGCGTGGCGTGGTGGTGGAGTGCCTGTCAAACATACGGCAGGAGCTCGATCATGCCATCGACAAGCACAGCCGACAACTCATCGTGAGCAACATCGAGCTGCTGCTCAACTACTGTGTGCGCTTCTACGACCGCCAGTTCATAACCCGTGAGCGTGCCAATTCCGACATAATCACACGCTTTGAGCACTTGGTTTTCGATTATTACCGCAACGGCAACCCCGAGCTCAACGGAATGCTCACCGTGGCACAATGCGCCGGCAAGCTCAACCTCTCGCCCAACTACTTTGGCGACTTGGTCAAGAAAGAGACTGGGCAGTCGGCTCTCGATTTCATTCAGAATCATGTGGTGAGCCTGGCTAAAGAGCGTGTGTTTGATGAGTCAAAGAGCATCAGCGAAGTGGCCTACAGCCTGGGATTCAACTATCCGCAGCACTTCTCCCGATTCTTTAAGTCGCATGTGGGTATGACGCCAAACCAGTATCGCTCACAGAAACCGGCTTGACCTAAGGCGACTGCCTCGTCGGGGCCATATGTTAAATAATAAGGGAGGGGTGCCAAGCGGTGCCCCTCCCTTATTGGTGGTTATGTGTGTTGTGATTGAGCCTATCGGCCCATGGTGTCACAACATGTGTCAGATGCTTTTCTCCACGTTCAGCACAAAGGCCCGCAGTCCCAACTTGGGTGTGGTCACATCGAGCTCGTGTAGCTTCTCAAGCACCGGGTCGACGCGCTTGTCGTCCACAATTGTCATAATCGACGATGCCAGTGAGGGCCATGCGTGTGAGCCGTAGTGTGGGTCGCCGTTGACCGACCCTCGGCCCATCACCTGTTCCCAGGCTGTAAAGCCTCGGCAGCCGCTGCGTAGCAGCAGTTCGGTTATAGTGTCGTAATATGCTTGGTCGAATGCAATGAATATAGCTTTCATAAATTCACGCTTGTTTTTTTCTGTTACTTAGTGGTTGTTGACGATTGATTGCTTTTTTGCAGTGCTTTGGCTTTCTTGCGGTGGGTGCGTCGCATGCCGTTGTAGGCAAAGATTGTGTACACTGTAGGCACGAAGAGTAGCGTGAGCACTGTCGAGAATGTGAGACCGCCAATCACGGCGATACCCATTGGCCGCCACATTTCGGAGCCTTCGCCCGAGCCTATTGCCATTGGCACCATACCCAGGATGGTGGTGAGCGATGTCATCACCACCGGACGCAGACGCGAGTGGCCGCCGTCGATAACGGCACGCCGAACGCTCATGCCGCGCTCGCGGTTGAGCGAAATGTAGTCGATAAGCACAATGCCGTTTTTCACCACAATGCCTATAAGCATAATCGAGCCGATCATGCTCATGATGTTGAGGTTGGTGCCGGTAGCCCACAGAATGAGCACCACGCCCGAGAATGCAAACATAATCGAGGTCATGATGATGCCCGGATAGGTGAACGACTCAAACTGCGATGCCATCACAATATACACCAGAATCAATATCAGCAGGGCAAGCACGCCCAGGTCGCTGAACGAGTCTTGCTGGTCTTCAAATGATCCGCTCAGGTTCACGCTGATGCCTTGCGGAATGTCCATCTTGTCGAGCAGCGGCTGCATGTCGGCCACAATCTCGCTCATTGGGCGGTTTTGCACCACGGTCGACACGGTGATGATGCGCTCGCGGTCCTTGCGCTCAATTGTCGGCGGATTGAAGCGTTGCACCACGGTGCCCACCTCTTTCAGACGCACGCCTTTGCCGAGCGAGTTGTAGAGCATGATGTTCTCAATGTCTTCCACACTCTCGCGGTTTTCGGGGGCATACATGACCTTTATGTCATATTCGTCGCCGTCTTCTCTGAAGTAGCTTGCCGTAGAGCCGTTGATGCGGGTGCGCAACGCGCTGGCTGCGGTGCTCAGGTTAAGGCCGTAGATGGCCAGCTTCTCGCGGTCGAAGTCGACCTGGTATTCTGGCTGGTAGTCGCTTCGGCTTATGTTGATGTCGGCCGTTCCTTTCACGCTCTGCAATGCGCGTTTCACACGCTGTGCCACACTGTCGGTCTCGGTGAAGTCGTAACCGTAGATCTCATAGTCGAGTGTCGACTGTCCGCTCATGCTGCTTCCGCGCGAGCCGCCCACGTTCACAAGGCTCTTCTTGAGTTCGGGGTAGTTCATGAGGTCTTGGCGCATCAGCGCGGCGATTTCGGTAATCGACCGTTTGCGGTCGGCTGGGTCTACAAGGGTGATGTTCATCGACATGATGTGTGAGCCGTTGTCTTGCATCGACGCAAAGGTGTTGTCGCTGCTTGCTTGACCCACCGTGTAGTTGAACACCTTGATTTCGGGATATTTCTTCGACCAGTCTTTATAGATGCGGTCGCACACGTCACGGGCGATTTCCACGCGGGTGCCTATGGGCAGCTCGAGCGACACGCCCAAGCGGCTGTTGTCGCTTGTGGGGAAGAACTCGCTGCCAATGAACTTCATGAGGAACATCGATGCTACAAACACGCCCAATGCCACTCCGGTGGTGATCCACCTGTGGGTCACGGCATGGTCGAGAATCCACGCATAGCCGTTGTCAATCTTGTCAAGCACTTTCTCAATGGGGCCATAAAGCTTCTTGAATGCCTTGCTGGGGTTGAGGTTGAGCCTTAGCATCTTGCTGCAAAGCATAGGCGTGAGCGACAGGGCGCTTGCTGTCGAGATAATCATCATGATGGTCACCATCCATCCGAGTTGGCGGAAGAGCACACCGGTCATGCCGCTCACAAGGGTGAGTGGGAAGAACACTGCAATCAGCGTGAGCGTGGAGGCTATTACCGACACTGCCACCTCGTTGGTGCCGTGGATTGCCGCCTGTTTCGGGTCGCTGCCGCGCTCAATGTGGGTGGTCACATTCTCAAGCACCACAATCGCGTCGTCGACCACCATACCGATTGATATCGACAGGGCCGACAGCGACACAATGTTGAGGGTGTTGCCGGTAGCATATAGATAGATAAACGAGGCAATCAGCGAAATCGGGATTGTGATCACAATAATCAGTGTGGCTCTCCAGCGGCCCAGGAAGAAGAACACCACTATCACCACAAAGAGCAGTGCGTAGAGCACGGTCTCCACAAGCGAGTCGATGGTGTTGCGGATGTTGTCGCTGGTGTCGACGATGTAGTCGAGCTTCACATCGCTCGGCAGTCCTTTCTGTATCACTGGCAACTGCTCGCGCACCTTGTTTGAGATGTTCACCGAGTTTGCGCCCGATTGCTTCTGCACGATGATCATGGCTCCTTGCTTGCCGTTGTTGTAGGTCTCTTGGGCCCTCTCTTCAAGCGAGTCGTCGATGCGGGCCACGTCGCGCAGGTGCACCACGCCGCCGTTGCTCACGCCCACCACGATGTCGGCCATCTCTTTGGCGTCTTTGAATTCGCCTTGCACGCGGAGCGAGTAGGTCTCTGTTCCCACATCGAATGTGCCGCCGGGAATGTTACGGTTCTCAGCGCCAATGAGGGTGGAGATTGTCTCGGCTGTCAGGTTGTAGGCCTCAAGCTTGATGGGGTCGAGGTAAACGTGTATCTCTCGCTTGGGTGCGCCTGATATCGACACCGAGCCCACTCCGTCGACGCGTGCAAGGGGGTTGGCCACGTTGTCGTCGAGAATCTTGTACAGGCCGGGCATGCTTTGGTCGGCCTGGGCCGATAGCAGCACAATGGGAATCATGTCGCTGCTGAATTTGAAAATGATTGGGGTCTCGGCATCGTCGGGCAGGTAGCTCGACACCATGTCGAGCTTGTCACGCACATCGTTGGTCAATACGTCGATGTCGTAGCCATACTCAAATTCAAGGGTGATTATTGAGATGTTTTCACGCGACTTGCTCGTGATGTGCTTCAGGTGCTGCACCGAGTTGAGCGTGTTTTCGAGCGTGCGTGTCAGGTTCTGCTCGATGTCTTGTGCGCTGGCGCCCTGATAGGTCGTCATCACCATGATTGTGTTGGTGTCGATGTCGGGGTAGAGGTCGATAGGCAGTTTCTTCAGCGAGAACAGGCCTATGATGCACACTGCCACAAACACCAGTATGGTGGTAACCGGGCGTTTGACCGCACTTGAATATAAACTCATAGTTTTGGTAGTTGTTTAGTGTCTGTTATTGTTTTTGTTGCTTTGGCGGCGTAGAATGCCACCTCCAGTGGGCATAGGCCTATTTCTCGACGCGCACCTTTGCTCCGTCGGACAGGCGCGATTGTCCGCTTGTCACCACCTTGGTGTTGCTGCTGAGTCCGCCTGTCACCTCGTAGCGGTCTTTCAGGCGGCGGCCAAGTTCAATCTCGCGGAATGTGACGGTGCCGTTGGCGTTCAGCACATACACGTAGCGCACGGCCGAGCCCGTTTGCTTCTGCACTGCCATGTCGGGCACCACCACACTCAAGTTGCTACCGTAGTTGAATGTGACGCGGGCAAACATTCCCGACCTGATTCTCAGGTCGGCATTGGGAATTGTGACTTCCACCTGGAATGTGCGGGTGGTGGGGTCGACCGACGGGTGGATGAGGTATACCTTGCCGTTGAACGTCTCGTCGCCATAGACGTCAAACTTCACGCTCACCGGCATGCCCACTTTCACTTTGGGGAATTCGGTCTCCACCACGTTGACCACCACTTTCACGGGTTGTATCTGTTCCACCACGAGGATTGCACCTTGTGGCAGGTCGCCGTTGTTGAAGTTCTTGGCTGTTACCACGCCGCTTACCGGGCTGGTGAGCACGGTGTTCTCCTGCATGTTGCGCAGGGCGCGTGCGTTGGCGTCATATTGGGCTTTCAGTTGGTCTACGGTCTGTTGCGTGCCACCGCCAATCTTCACAAGCTCTTGGGCGCGTTTCAAATCGCGCAGCTGGTTGGCCATCTGAATCTTTTGCTGGTCGATGCTCACGTCATCGAGAATCACCACCGATTGCCCGGCGCTCACCTTCGAGCCCACGTCGACCAGAATGCGCTTGATGCGGTTGCCTGTCGACGATGATATGTTGTTGCTCTTGAATGGCTCCACGGTTGCACTGTATTCGCTCGTCTGGGGCACGTTCTCTTCATACACGGTCTGCACTTTCACCAGTGGGGTGTCGTCGGTTTGTGTCTGCTGCTTGTCGTCGGTTTTGCCGGTACACGATGTTGCCATCAGCAAGGCTGCAGCTGCGCCTGTCAGTGTTAATGTTAACTTGTTCATATCTGAGTGATAGTATTTTCAGTTTATTTTGTGGTTGATGTGGTGCTTGTGGCATAGCTTGCAAGTGGCGCGTTGCCGAGCACAAGTTCCAGGTCGCTTTGAGCTACAAGGAATCCGTAGATTGCCTGGTAGTAGGTGAGCCGCGCATTCATCAGCGCGTCTTCAGTGTCGCGCAGTTGAATAAACGTGCCTGAGCCTATTTTAAAGCTCCGTTGCATTATGTCGTTGGCTTTCTCGGCTTGTTTCACGCCGCCCTCGTTGCTCTCAATCTGCTTTATGCACTTGTGCAGATTGTCGATTTGTGTCTGCACTTGCATTTGCAGCGAGCGTGTAAGGTTCTCGCGTTGCCATCTCATTTCGCGTAGCGACACCTCGGCCTGGCGCTGCTTGTAGTAGCGCTGTCCGCCGTTGAACAGTGTCCATGCCAGCGTGAGGCCCACTGTCGAGTAGCCCGACCACTGGAAGTTTTTGAATGGGTTGCCGTTGCTCGTTGAGTTCCACATGTAGTTGGCCGACCCGCTCAATGTGGGATACCAGCTCATTTTCTGCACTTCGAGAGCCTTTTGCAGGTAGTCGGTCTTCAGATCAAGGGTTTTCAGGTTGGTGTTGTTCACAAGCGATGTGTCCACTTCCATAGCCTTGTCATACATTGTGCCGCGGTAGGCGCTCAGAGTCTCGGCGGGCTCAATGTCGGTGCTCACGTCCATTCCCATTAGCACTTTTAACTGAAGGGTGAGCTGCTTTATCGAATTTTCGGCTTCGAGAATCGATGGCTCAAGGTTGGTCACGGCCACGCTGGCCCGCAGGGCGTCGTATTCCGATGCCGTGCCCAGTTCATATTTCTTTTGATATATGTCGGCATTGAGTTTGGCTGTCGAGTGGTTTTCCTCAATCACCTTTTTCGAGTCTTGGGCAAGAAGCAGTGCGTAGTAGGCGTTTTTCACCTGGTTCACGAGCGAGAGCCGCGACGACCTTGCCGATTCCAGGTTTTGGAGAAGCTGGTTGTCGGTGAGTTTTATCGATTTCCACAATGTGGGCACCACAATTGGTATTGTAGCATTGAAGCCGGTGGTGTAGGAGTTGTCCCTGCCCACTTTGAATGCGGCTGTTCCGCCCTCGGTGTCCATATACATTGTCTGTTTTGCCAGTGTACGCGAGTATTGGCCGCTGAATGTGACTTCGGGCAGCAGTTGCGCGCGCACTTCTTTTTTCGAGTAATCGACACGGTTGATTTCCATGTCGGCCACTTTCACTGTGGGGTTCTCGCTGAGCGCAATGCGCAGGCACTCGTCAAGAGTGAGCCTTAGGGTTGCGCTTGCTTGTGTGGCGGCTCCGGCGGCTACTGCCGCACACAGGGCCACTGCCCACAATCGTTTGAAATGGTTTCTTGTCATTGTTTATTTTTGTGAATTAATAGTTTTCCCAATTCTTTTTTTCATGAATTCATCGATGTAGGTTATTCCCTTGATGGTGGCTATGCCGCGTAGCAGTGTCACAAATGCCATGTCGAAAACTTCAATCTGGCTTAGCGGCTCTTCGCGTTGCCACGTCATCTCGTGCATCGATTTCATGCTCTGCACTATCACAAAGGCCGATGTCTCAACGTTGAGCTCTGGCAGCACAAGCCCTTCGTTTTGTGCTTCGGCAAGCACTTTGGCCAATCCATCCACATATTCGTTGTTTTGTTCACGGCATTGCTTTTCCACGTTGGGGTATAAGCGCTTGAGGTCGTGCTGAAGCACTGCCGGTGTGCTCTCGATGCTGTTGTGTATCAGTATGAATGTGCGCATTAGAGCCTCAAAGCAGTTGCCCGACTCGTCGAAGATTCGTTGCATCTGCTCTGTCATTTGTGCATGAATCATTTCCGTGGTTTCGGCCACGAGCTGGGCTTTGCTGCCGAACATCTCGTAGATGGTGCGTTTCGACATGCCGCAGTTGGCTGCCACCATGTCCATGGTCATCGACTGGATGCCCACTTTCCGCATTAGCGCAAATGCCTCGTTTATTATGTGCTCCTTTGGTTTCATTATTATTTATTTGAGTGCAATATATATGAGGCTGCATATGTCAGCCTTGGGTTGCTGATTAAGCGCGATTAATGGTTTATGGTTGCTGCGATCGACATACATTGATGCCGCATTTGGTTTTGCCGTGGTTTTGCAAATGATTATACAGCTACAATAAACTTCATTTTCTTTCGCCCCGTTTGGCCTTTTGCGGATTTGTCGTTACGCTGCCGGCTCCCACCATGCCGCTTTGTACCGCTTTTTGCCTCGTAATGATTTGATCAAAAATCCAATTTTTGTTCGGTTTCCGTCAAAAAAACTCTTTCGTAGTGCAAAACTATGACAAAACTTTCGAAACTGCAATAGTTTTATTGGTACTGCGG
>CAVFVP010000012.1:0-46366 GCA_963625945.1 Agathobacter rectalis
TTTTTTATAGCGTGTTTCTTATCTCCAACTCGCATTAAAAGTCTTTGAACGTGAGAGGCAGCAACGAAGCCATGCTTGGCAGCCTGTATATCACATTGCGGCCAACAAGGAGCACATCGATCGGGTGAGCCGAGCGCTTTTCAAACTCAATAAGAGCCTGGCGGCACACCCCGCACGGCGATATGGGCTCCTCGACAAACTGTCCGCCCGACGAGGCAGCGATAGCTATCTGGGCTATGTCGACGCCCGGATAATTGGCTCCGGCATTGTAGGCGGCACTGCGCTCGGCACAAATGCCGGCAAAAGCCGCATTCTCCTGGTTGGCGCCCTTTATCACCACACCGTTGTCGAGGCGCAAAGCCGCCCCCACACAAAAATGGCTATAGGGTGAATAACTGCTTCGCGTGGCCTCTTTTGCGGCGTCGACGAGCTTTTTATCGGCATCGGCCAACTCATTGTAAGAGTAAACCGCTATCTTTGTGGTAATGTTTTTTTCAGTCATAATGCGATTGTCAATGATGATGGACTGCAAATTTATTGATATTTTCCAAAAAAACAATCTTAAAGTCATTTTTTGCACGCTGCTGTGCGCCATTTGCGTTACCGCAGCCTCCGGCCAGCGCCAAAGTGCACGCCACCTGGCCTATATCGACCGCTACAAGGACATCGCCATTCGCCACCAGCAGGAATATGGCATACCGGCTAGCATCACTCTTGCGCAGGGACTGCTTGAGAGCTCTGCAGGCTCGAGCTACCTATCGACCCGCGGAAACAACCACTTCGGCATCAAGTGCCACAACTGGAAAGGCGAGGCTGTGACCTACGACGACACGCTGCGGCACGAATGCTACCGGCAATATACACGCGCCGAAGACTCCTTTGACGACCACGCGCGCTTCCTCAAAGGGAAACGGTATACCAAGCTTTACCAACTCGACGTGACCGACTATCAGGGATGGGCCCAGGGACTGAAAGACTGCGGATATGCAACCGATCCCAACTACCCATCGAAACTAATAGGCATAATCGAGCAATACCACCTCAACGACTACGACGCCGGACAGGCCAAAGTGGCTCAAAGCACGCCACTGCCACCCGACCCCAACATTGACCACGACCCCGACAACGGCAGCGACGGCAGCGATGACGTGCTGCGCAACGTGGCCTCGCTGCACTCGGTGCACATGAAGTGGGGCTTGCACTACGTGGTGGCCACTAAAGGCGACACCTACCAGTCGATTGCAAGCGAATTCGACATGAAACTGAGCAAACTGATTGAATTCAACGATGTGAGCGGCACGCCCAAGCCACTTGCCGAAGGCGAGAAAGTGTGGTTGCAAAAGAAGGAGAAACGCGCCCCGATAGGGTATGAGGTCTACACCGCGCGCAGCGGCGACACCATGCGCTCAATAGCGCAACAATTCGGAATACGCCTCGACAACCTGCTAAAGCTCAACAAGCTGCCAGCCAGCTGCACCCCCTCTCCTGGCAATCAGATATTGCTACGATAGAAAGTCACTTGACTACCGGCCAACGGAACGCGCGCAGGCGCTGTTCAAGCTCGCGCTCACGACCGTCGAGGTAGCGGTTGCACAGTGCATGAAAGGCGGGTGAATGATCCATGTGCGACAAGTGCGCAAGCTCATGGCAAATCACATAGTCAATCAAGTCGGTGGGCAACATCATCAGCGCGCACGACAGCCGAATCACACGGCCAGAGGTGCAATGGCCGAGTTTGCGCATTCCGTGCCCCACCTCAAACCGTATAGGCATCACACCAATCCGTGCCGCCACATCGTGTGCATGAGGCAGCAGGTGCACTTGTGCTCCATGGGCCATCATCTTAAGCAGACCCTTGGCCACGCCACGATGCACCACACGGTCGGAAAGGTCAACGCCCACGGGTACACTCAGCGTATATTCGGGTTCGTCGCCGTATCCGAACAGCAGCGTCCGCGGAAGGCGGTCTTGCGTCTTGATGGTGATGGCACAGCCATAGCACTCAATGCGCTGCCCCACCGCAAACGGTGCAGGCTCTGTGGTGTTCATGCGCAAGCGGCGCAGCCCCTCGCGGTTGCGGTCGATGAGGTCGGCTATATTTTGGCGGGTAACGACTTCGGGCGGCATGCCTATGCACAGCAGACCGTCGGTCCAGCACATGGAGGCTCGGCGCATGCCCGAGCGGGTGTTTATCTTCACAACCCCGAATTCAGGGTCATCATATCTGAATACAGTCATGGTATTTTATGCTCCCCAATTTAGTTTGTTACGCAATGTTTCGGCAAAATTGCGGCCACGCCTTTGTATCATCCTTATTGCAGTGGGCGATTTGGCAATGGTGACAGTGGTGCCGCTCGGGCACAGCACTGCATTGCCGTCAACACTCGCCTGGAAGAAGCGCGCACGCGTCATGGTGGTCACCGTCACCACAGTGTCGTCGCGAATCACTATCGGCCGCATCGAGAGCGAATGCGGCGATATGGGCGACAGCACCAGGCACGAGCTTGTGGGGTCGAGAATGGGGCCACCCACGCTCATGTTGTAGGCCGTGGATCCCGTGGGCGTGCACACCACCAGGCCATCGCCCTTGTAGGTGGTCAATTCCACCCCGTTGACACTTGTGCGCATCGATATCATCGACGACGAGTCGTGCCGCAGGATTGCCACCTCGTTGAGCGCACACAATTTGCCGGCCGGAGCCCCTAGAATGTCGGCCGTCACCTGCAGAGTGGTGCGCGACTCAACATCATAGCGCCCGGCAAGCAAGTCGTCGGCCACGGCATCGGCCTCGTCGATGCCCGCTGTGGTGAGGTAGCCCAAATGCCCGGCATTGATGCCGATGACAGGCGTGTCGGTCCCGGCCACCCAATGGGCGGCCTTGAGGAAAGTGCCATCACCGCCTATGCTCAAGGCGGCATCCACACTCCGAGGGCCGTCGCCACTCACCTCGCGCAACCCGCCCACAGCCACTCCGCCCGAAGCCAAATAAGCCAGGAAATCACGTTCCACCTCCAGGTCAAAGCCCCGGTTGACTAAAGCCTCAAGCAGGCGGGACACACAGTCTAAATGACATTGCTGATACGCATTGCCGAATATAGCCAATTTCATAACATTTGCAGATTAAACCGACGGGACACGACGGCGCACGGTTTTAGGCCTGGCGCCAGGTATTTCCCATTTTATAAAACATTTGCTTTTATTTTCCATTAATTCATTTTAATTTTGCCTTTAAAATGAGTATGGCAAATATACGATTTTTTTGCCATCCGCAAGCACCGACGCTCCACGGCCAACCACAGCCACAAGGCATCGGCAGTGTAATCACAAGGTTATTAACCATAGGCTGAAGAAACTGAATGACGGTAAATCTAAGTGTAAACATCAACAAAGTGGCCACATTGCGTAATGCCCGTGGCGGCAATGTGCCCGACGTGGAACGCGTGGCCGTAGACTGCGAGCGCTTCGGCGCGCAAGGCATAACCGTGCACCCGCGCCCCGATGAGCGCCACATTCGCCACAGCGACGTGTATGCGCTCCGCCCGATTCTGCGTACAGAATTCAATATCGAGGGATACCCGAGCGACGACTTCGTGAAGATGGTGCTGCAGGTGAAACCCTCGCAGGTGACGCTTGTACCCGATGCCCCCGACGCGCTCACATCGTCAAGCGGATGGGATGTGGCGCCCAACCTCGAATTCCTCACCGAAGTGGTCGACCGCTTCAAAGAGGCCGGCATACGCACCAGCATCTTTGTGGGCACTGACGCCGACAACATACGCATGGCCGCCAAGACCGGAACCGACAGAGTGGAACTCTACACCGGCCCGTATGCCGAGAAATTCACCACCGACCCCGAAGCGGCCATAGCCCCCTTTGCCGCTGCCGACGCAGTGGCTCACAGCGTGGGCCTTGGCATCAACGGCGGGCACGACCTCAACCTGCAGAATCTGAAGTATTTCAAAGACCACATGCCACACCTGCAGGAAGTGTCGATAGGACACGCCATCATAAGCGACGCACTCTACCTAGGGCTGGAACAAACCATCAAAGCCTACAGGGAGTGTCTGAAATAGCATTGGCAATCAATGCACTAAAAAGCATAATTCCGAACACCAAAAGCATAATTAACTCAACAACAAACAACGCAAAAACATGGCTCCATTAAACTTGATACTGGCCCAAATAGCCGCTGGCGACAGCGTACAGGAAATCACCGACACAGCCGCCCAAATGGCCAATGCCGCCGCCACGGCAGCCACAACCGCCGCCGAAGCAGCTCAAACCACCGCAAAGGAGATTTCGGTGTGGGACCTCACGCTGGCAGGCGGATGGCTGATGATTCCGCTGGCACTGCTTGCCATCGTGAGCATCTACATCTTCTTTGAGCGCTGCTTTGCCATCAGCGCATCGACCCGCGAAGACAAGAACTTCATGCAACAAATACGCACCCTCATTCACGAGGGCCGCATCGACGATGCCGAGAAACTGTGCAAAAGCACCGACTCACCCTACTCGCGCATGATTGAGAAAGGCGTGTCGCGAATCGGCCGCCCGATGAACGATGTGCTGGTGGCCATAGAAAACGTGGGCAACATGGAAGTGGCCAAGCTCGAGAAAGGATTCACTTGGCTCGCCACAACGGCGGCAGGAGCCCCCATGATAGGCTTTCTGGGCACCGTCACCGGTATGGTGCAGGCATTCTTCGCCCTTGCAAGCGCTGGCAGCAACAGCAACGTGTCGATTCTGGCAAGCGGCATCTATGAGGCCCTGGTGACCACCGTGGCCGGCTTGATTGTGGGCATTATTGCCCTGTTTGCCTACAACTACCTCACATCACGCGTCAACAAAGTGATGAACAAGCTCGAGGGTAACGCAATGGACTTTATGGACCTGCTCAACGAACCCGCCAAATAACACAGCCATGGCATTAAAACGACAACACAGCTCACTGTCGATGTTCAGCATGGCCTCGATGACCGATGTCATATTTCTGCTGCTCATCTTCTTCATGGTCACATCGACGTTCGTCTTTCCGTCGGCCATGGAGGTGAATCTGCCGCAAAGCAGCCAGCAGACGGCCATAAAACCCAGCACACGCATCTACATCGACAAAGACTCACACATATATGCCACCCAGATGCTGCCCGACTCCACGGGCGAGAGCGAGCCTATGCCCCTGCAGGCCGAGCAGCTCGACGGCTTTCTGCAAAGCGTGAAGCAAGGCGACCCGCAGCAGTTTGTGGCACTATATTCCGATGAGGAAGTGCCCTACGGCAAAATAGTGGAAATTCTCGACAAAGGCTCACGTCAAGGCATCAAAGTGGTACTTGCCACCAAACCGGCACAGGCACCCACAACCGAACAGCAGACGTTGCCGGCAGCCGAACAGCAACACACCCAATCGCATCAATGAGACAAGACAGCAGGAACGAAATAATGGCAGCAGCAGCCACCCTTGTCATAGTGGCAGCAGCCTTGCTTATGCTCATCTACTCCAGCCTTCACTGCGAGTGGCCGCCGCAGGGCAATGCAGCCATTGAGCCGCAACTGCAGCAGGACACAATTATGTTTGGCGGCGAATACGTGATGCTGGGCGACACGCCCAACCCTACCGAGGCCAACTCTGCCGAAGCTGAGGCTCCGGCCGCTGAGGCCGACACCCACGCCGAAGAGCCATCCACCCCAGGCGAGGACCTCAGCGACGCTGGCAAACCGGCCGAAAAGCCGGCCGACCATGTCACGCAGAAGCAGGAATCGCCCATGAAGGTGAAAGTGAAAGAGAAAACGAAGCAAGACAAAGCCGAAAAAACGGGGCCGTCAACCGCGGCTAACCCCGACAAGAAGATAGAGAAAGAACGCAAGGCCGAAGCATCGGCCGTGGCAAGCCGCACCAAGAATGCTTTTGGCAAATCGGGCGGAACGGGATCGGGCAAACAAGGATCACCCAATGGCAACGCAAGCCACGGAGCCCTTAACGGCACTCCGGGTATTGGCGGACTTGACGGCTACACTCTGGCATCGTGGGGACGCCCACACAGCCAGTGGGAAGGCACCGTGGTGGTGAGGGTGAGGGTGAATGCCCGGGGCCAGGTGATTGAAGCCAGGGCTATTAGCGGCTCAGGCAATGCCTGGGCGCACCCCGAAGTGCGCCGCAACTGCGAAAAAGAGTCGCTTGTGTCGAGATTCAGTGTAAAGAAAAGCCGCACCACCGAGGGCATAGGCACCATCACCTGGAGATTTGTGTGACAAGGAACGAGAGCCACACCACCCAAAACACAGAAGGCGAAACCAGGTTTCACTCAACGGATAAAGATCAAGCAGGAGATGCATTAGCACTCCCGCTTTTTCATGCAGCAACAGCTCATCACATGCGATTAATGCACACATTGCGCCTTTCTGATTTGGAGAAACAGATAAAAGGCTCATATCTTTGCAAAAACAATCAACACTAAAAGACAAAACACAAGACTATGACACACGGACACGAAGTGCTTCACATGATGGAGGGAAACAGTTATGCATCGAAACAGCAACTCATTGATGCCATTATCGCGCGTTTTGGCAACGACGAGCGTTTCTACACATGTTCGGCCGAAGGTATGACTGCAGCAGAACTGGTAGATTTCTTGGCCGAGCGCGGCAAATTCATGCCAGCCACAGGAGCCGACGACTTCACCGTCGACATAACCAAGGTGTGCAACCACTAATTCCGGAACGCTGGCCCACGGTACAAACCAACGAGATGCAGTTGGTCATCACTTTCGGAGAAAACAGTAACGGAAAGGATTCTGGATTTGCGCAAAAATCGGAAAAATTTCAATCTAACGTAACAAGAAGCGATACACACGGCGGTATTGCTTTTTTGTGTATAGTGGTACTGATTAAGGATAAAGCCGCAGAGGTAACCAAATGGCTTTGAAAAGGCCTGTGGCCTACTACAGAGTCAGGCCAAAATCACCAATCATTTTCACAAAATCCGGGTTGTTTTTCTTAAGGTTTTCAATCACTTCACGGTCGGTCCACACTTTTGGGCGCGGCCCGCTTTTGCGCAACGACACTTTCACCGTGACCATTTCGTTGCCCAACTCGGCCCGCAGGAACGAAAGCAGATGCGACATGTTGCTCCCTATTATGTCGACCTGACCCTCATTGTCGACCTCAAACGCATAAGACTCATCATCGATGCGTATAGGCATTGAATTGCGCATGGCATTGACCAGCACCACCCTGTCGGGGAACTTCTCAATGTAGCGCATCCAGGCATCCTTCATCTGGTCGGCAGTAAACGATGCCCGACCATGCTTCGGTGCGGCCTGAGGAGCGGTCTTCGCAGCCGAGGTTTGCTTTATCTGCCCCGGGGCACGGCTTATGTGCAGTCCCACGGCCGGCGCGGTGGTTTGCGTCTGCCGCGGAGGCGCACTGATGCTCATGGTACGGCCGGCGGCAGCAGGTGCCGCCACTGGCTGGACTGGACGTTGCACGGTGGGCGCCGATTGAGGTTGTGCCGCTGCGGCTTGCGGATGGGCGGGAGCCTGCGGCGCCGCCTGGCCGGGTGACGGCTGAGGTGATTGCGGCTGAGGTGTCACCGGCTTTAGCGTGGTGTGGCCTCCGGTGTTGCCGGGTGTGGGCGACGGCGACATCAACTGGCAAAGCTTAACCAGAGTCAGTTCCACAAGAAACACCTTATTCGACACCGTGCGATAATCAAGGTCACAGCGGTTACACAGGTCCATAGCAGCATAGAAATACTGTGGAGTGAACTGCGATGCGGCAGCCACATGACGCTTAGCCACATCGGAATTCATCTCGAGGAGCGAGACGGTCTGTGGCGAGCTCGCCACCATCAAATCGCGCAAGTGCTGGGCAAGGCCGTTTATGAAAAACAGCGAGTCAAACCCGTGATCACGGATTTCCTTGTAGATCAACAGAGCCTGCGGCACATCGCCCCTTATAAAGCACTTGTCGAGGCGGAAGTAATAGTCATAGTCGAGCACATTCAAGTTGTCGATGGCACTCTGATAGGTGATGTGCCCTTCACTCGAGGCTGTTATCTGGTCGAAGATCGACAGAGCGTCGCGCATGGCACCGTCGGCCTTTTGGGCTATCACGTTGAGCGCTGCCGGCTCGGCTTCTATGCCCTCGTTGCGGCAAATGCGCTGCAACTGCTCCACAATATCGGGCACACCAATGCGTGCAAAGTCATAAATCTGGCATCTCGACAGGATTGTGGGGAGTATCTTCTGCTTCTCGGTGGTGGCCAGGATGAAAATCACATATTCGGGCGGTTCCTCAAGCGTCTTCAGGAATGCATTGAAGGCCGACGGAGAGAGCATGTGCACCTCGTCGATGATAAACACCCGATAGCGTCCCACCTGCGGCGGCACACGCACCTGGTCGATGATATTGCGCATATCGTTGACCGAGTTGTTTGACGCGGCATCAAGCTCGATGATATTGTATGAGCGCTGCTCGTTGAAGGCGCGGCACGACTCGCACTCGCCACACGGCTCGCCATCGGCACTTAGGTGCTCACAGTTGATGGCCTTGGCAAAAATGCGGGCACAAGTGGTTTTTCCCACACCTCGGGGACCGCAGAACAGATAGGCATGCGCAAGGCGCTGGCTCATGATGGCTGTCTTGAGCGTATGCGTCAAGGCGTGCTGCCCCACCACGGTGTCGAACGACGAAGGGCGGTATTTGCGCGCTGATACTATGTAGTTTTCACTCATTTGACAATTGCTTTTCGTGTTATGGCAAAGGTAACGATTTTTTTCCAATTGAATCCACGGCCATGAGCCATTATTGAGGCAGGTTACGCACCAAACCGAACAGTGCCACACACGGCGAAACAAAAGTGACTTGACTGTGCGATATTTTTTACGACTCACGACTAAACGACGAGGCATAAAAGAACAAAATGACGTATATTTGCAATATTGAAAACACAAATACAACAAATAAACCACACACCTCATGAATAAAAACTACTTATTCTTAGCTTTGACATTGGCCGCAAGCGTAGCGGCAAGTGCACAAACCACCATTTACGCCTACCAGACGTGGCAACGAGGCGCCCTCACCCCGAAACGCGGTCCGGTGAAGTTTGCAAGCAACACCCCCGGTGACATCCAGCTGATATCCGACCAGTCGGCAAAGGGAGTATGCTATAGCGGGTTCTACTACAACTACAAGTGGTATGCCCAAGGCATGGTTGCGGGAACCCAATCAACATTCGAGGGACTGTATACCATCGACCTAACCACCGGCGAGCGCACACTCGTTGCCTCAAAGGGGTCGAAACTGGTAGACATGACCTATGACTACAGCACCAGTAAGGTGCTGGGTATCCAAAACGGTAACGAATATCTGTCCTCGCTCGACATTGCCACTGGCGAGGTGACGCGGATTGCCAAATTCGCCACCGGCAGCGGCTCGGCCCCCTACATGATAGCCCTTGCGGCCGACAAAGGCGGCACGCTGTATGGCATTGCCACAAACGACACGCTATACACCATCGACAAGACGACGGCAAAGTGCGCCCCGGTGGGCTACACCGGCATCAATGCAGCTTATGACCAGACCATGGGATTCGACTACAGCACCGGCACACTCTATTGGGTTAACGCCGCCGATGCCACACTCTACACCCTCGACACCGCCACCGGCAAGGCCACAAGCATTGGCGCCCTTGCACACAACGGCAGCTCAAGCAGCCTTGGCGGACTGATGATACCCTACATCAACGTGAACACCGGAAGCCCCGACCGCGTGACCAACCGCAAGGTCACTGTCGACGGCAAGAACGTGACACTGGAATGGACCAACCCCTCAATTGATGCCCAAGGCAATGCGCTGACCAGTCTCACAAGCGTGAAAATAGTGCGCGACGGCCAAGTGATTGCCACCGTGACAACCACCGCAGCATCAATTGGCAAAGACACATCGTATACCGACGCCAACCTTGCCGACGGACTGCACTCCTACAGCATCATTCCCGTCAACACCAATGGCGAAGGCGGCGTGGAAACCGATGCCCTGCAAGCCTATGTGGGCAATGATGCCCCTGGCACTGTGAACAACTTCAAAGTCGAGCCGGGCGACAACGTGGCCATCCTGCAATGGGAAGCACCAACCAGCGGCCAGCATGGAGGTTCGTTCGACCCATCGGGCATCAGCGGCTACACCATCAGCCGCAAAGCCGAAGGCTCAACAGCCACAACAACCATCGAGATCAACGACCCAACGACCACACAAACCACCGACGCCCCCGGATTTGGCCGCTACACCTACTCAATTGCCGCCATCAACGCCCAGGGCACAGGCACAGCACTCACCGCCGGACAGACCCTTGTGAAGCCCGCATCATGGATTGTGATGGGTCAAGGGAGCGAAGCCGAGGTTGAAGATTCAAAGACCTACACCTTCTATGACTATTCAGGCACTGGCTACTACCCCAACAACCGTCGCGACACCATCACCATTGTGCCGAAAAACCCCAACAGCTATGTAAAGGCGGCATTCACGCTATTCTCGCTCGACATCTACGGCGACTCACTCAAGGTGTATGACGGAGCAAGCACCAGCGCCCCGCTTTACGGCAGCTTCTCCGATGAAGACGTGCCGGCACAGCTTGAAAGTGTGGAAGCCAGCAATGCCGACGGCGCACTCACCTTTGTGTTCTACAGTGATGCGATTTACCGCGACCAGGGATGGGAAGCCACCATAACCACTGTGACCAAGAAGAACAACGACCTGGCCGCAACCGGCATCAGTGCCAACTCATATCCCGGCGTGGGCGAAAAGGAGACCTATGCCGTGAGCATCATGAACAAGGGCGTGAACACGGCAAGCGGCTACAAGGTGCAACTCAAGGATCAGAACGGAAACGTGCTGAGTGAGGCCGACGGTCCTGCATTGCAATCAATGCAGACAGCCACAGTGAACCTGAGCTATATCCACAAGTCGACAGGCACGGTGGGCGTGTATGGTCACATCGAATTCGGCGCCGATGATGACAACACCAACAACGACACCAAGATCCTGTCGCTGACAGTGGTGCCTACAGGCAGTAAAATGGTGAAAATAGAAGCACCGCAAGAGTCGTCGAGCGGTATCTATGTGGTACCCGCATCATTCATGGCCGACGAGGCCATTAGCGAAACCATCTATCCCGCCAGCCGCATCGGCATTAGCCAAGGCAACACGATTGAAATGATATCATACCCCTACAGTGAATGCACCCACACCTACAAGGGTGTCAAGTTCCAGGTTTGGGTGGGCGAGACCGCATCCGACAGCCTCAACTCGGGTATAATTGCCGCAAACGCACTCACCAAGGTGTTCGACGGCACGGTCGACATCACGGCCGGTGACGCCAGCCTCACGTTCCCTGTCACAGGCTCATACGAGTACAAAGGTGGCAACTTGGCGATAATGGTCTACAAGAACGCCCCGTCGACCAGCAGCGAGGGCATCGTGTTCCGCGGCACCTATGGCAACTGGGGCGACGCAGAATGCACCCGCTTTGACTCAAAATATGAGGGGGAGACAGGTCATTTCGACCCTAACACCGATTTCGGATACAGCGGAAGCACCATTATGGCCGACGTGAACTTGCTGTTTGTGCCGCGCGCAACGGCAGTCGAGCCCATTGCCACCCCCCAGGCCACAGTGAAGGCCATGCGCGGTGCCGTGGCAGTAAGCGGCAACGGCGGGGCTCCGCTCGCCATTTACGCCATCGACGGCAGCCAAGTGGCTGCCTACGGCAGCGTGACCGACACCACAGTAAACCTTCCAGGAGGAGCCTACGTGGTGAAAGCCGGCGCCAAGTCGGTGAAGGTGATCGTGAGGTAACATCACCAAACCACAACCCATAAAGCGACAGTGAGGGGACTGTGCCATAACAGCGGCACAGTCCCCTCATCGCATTCCACAGAGCGTCACAAAGGCAAAAAACGGTTCCTGCGGACCGCTCTTCCGCTCCACAAGCCAATCTTCGGCCGTCGCCGAGAAACGGCCCCACACGATGCCAAACGGTCTCGACAGGCATCACCTGACAAAACAATGCCGGGCGACCTGCTTTCTTACAGCAGAGTCGCCCGGCACGGGATATTGTGTGGAGCAGCCGCTAAACAGCCAGCCGCCCTGAATCACTCTTCGCCAGATTCTTCCTTCATTGTAGAGAACACGTTTTGCACATCGTCGTCCTCTTCAAGGGCCTCAATCAGCTTGTTGACATCGGCAGCCTCTTCTTCCGACAGTTCCTTGTAGTCGGCAGGCTCATACACAAACTCGGTGCTCTTGATTTCAAAGCCGTTGTCCTCAAGATACTTCTGGATATCGCCATTTGCCTCAAAGGCTCCGGAAATCACGATTTCCTCCTCGTCTTGGTCAAAGTCTTCGGCACCGCAATCAATAAGCTCAAGCTCCAGGTCTTCGAGAGTGACACCATCCTTGGGAGCCACGTGGAAGTAGCATTTGTGCGAGAACATGAAAGCCACAGAGCCAGAGTTGCCGAGCTGGCCGCCGTTTTTGTTGAAATAGTTGCGCAAGTTGGCCACTGTGCGGGTTGTGTTGTCGGTGGCAGTCTCAACGAGCATTGCAATTCCGTGAGGGGCAAATCCTTCGTAGATTACCTCCTTGTAGTCGCTGGCGTCTTTCTCTGTTGCTTTTTTGATGGCGCGGTCGATGGTGTCCTTAGGCATATTGGCCGTCTTGGCATTGGCAATGAGTGCGCGCAGGCGCGAGTTGCCGCTAGGATCAGAACCGCCAGCCTTTACGGCCATTGTGATTTCCTTGCCGAGGCGGGTGAATGTGCGCGACATGTTGCCCCACCGTTTCATTTTTCTTGCTTTGCGATATTCAAACGCTCTTCCCATAAGTTTTGTTATTGAGTTTTATTTTCGTTTTTATTTTTGTTTCATTTAAAATCAGAGTCAGGTGCGTCAGCGCAGCTGGGCACCCACCGTCTTCTCCAGATTGGCAACGATTTTCTTCATTGTCGCATCAATCTGTTTGTCTTGCAAGGTCTTCTCATTGTCCTGCAGAGTCACGCTGATAGCGTAAGACTTTTTGCCCAAAGCCTTAAGGGCGGCGCCCTCGTAGGCATCAAAGAGCGTTACACCCTTGAGCAGTTTCTTCTCACTCTGCTCCACCACCCGGCGCACATCCTCGTAGGTCACCGAGGCATCGACGAGGAGAGCCAAGTCGCGTCGCACGGGCAGCGTCTTGGGCAGGTCGGTGTATGTGATGGTGCGTTTTACGGCAAGCTTGCATGCCACATCCCAGTTGATTTGGGCAAAATACACTTCCTGGTCAATGTCGAAGCGTTTCAGCACCTCGGCCGTGACCACACCCAGCTCGGCAATCACCTTGCCGCCGCGGTTCTTATAAAGCAAGGCCGGGCTAAGCACATCGTTGTCGGTGGGTTCCACCACGATGCTCTTGGAGTCGATGCCAAGGCGCGTCAGCACGTTTTCCACATCGGCCTTGAGGTCGTATACAGTAGTGGCGCGGGCTTTCTGTGCCCAACTGTCGTCGTGGTTATTGCCACTCACCCAAGCGCCCATTGCCGTGTGCTCGCTGAATGCGTTCAGGTGGTTGCCGTCGGCAGCCGGGGCAACAGTTGGGTCAAATGAGTACACGTCACCGAACTCATACATTTTCAAGTTGGCGTTCTTGCGGTTGATGTTGCGCGACAAGCTTTCCAGCCCACCAAAGAGCAGGGTCTGGCGCATCACGCTCAAGTCGGAGCTGAGCGGATTCATTATCTTCACGCAATTCTCCTCGGGATAAGCAGCAAGGCCGTTATAATAGCCTACAGCCGTGAGCGAGTTGTTCATTATTTCGTGGTAGCCTACTGCGGTGAGCTGGTTGCTGATGAGCTCCTGCATATCGTCCTTGAAATCGGTGATGCCCTTATTGGAGAGGCTGCTGTGAACCTCATGGCCAAACTCTACATTGTTGTAGCCATAGACGCGCAAAATGTCTTCAACCACATCGCAGGGGCGCTGCACATCCACGCGGTAGGTGGGCACTACCAGACTGAGTTTCTCATCATCGTCGGCCTTGATTTCCATCTCAAGGCTCTTTACAATGCTCTTGATGGTGTCGCGGCCTATTTCCTTGCCAATCAGATTGGTCACATAGTCGTAGCGGAGCTCTACGGGGAATCCGGGGAACTCATGCTGCTTGATGTCGATAATATCGCCGCAAATCTCGCCACCGGCAAGCTCTTTCACGAGCAGGGCGGCAAGCTTGAGGTTGTAGACTGTGCCGTTGGGGTCTACTCCACGCTCATAACGGAACGATGCGTCGGTGTTAAGGCCAAAACGGCGTGCGGTCTTGCGCACCCATGTGGGATGGAAATATGCCGATTCGAGGAACACGTCGGTAGTCTGCTCGGTGACACCACTCTTGAGACCACCAAACACGCCGGCGATGCACATGGGCTCAACGGCGTTGCAAATCATAAGGTCGCGGTCGGTAAGAGTGCGTTCCACACCGTCGAGTGTCACAAACTTGGTGCCGGCTTCAACGGTCTTCACCGTCACCTTGCCGCCTTCGATATGGTTCAGGTCGAAGCAGTGCAACGGTTGGCCAGTGCCGAGCAATATGTAGTTAGTTATGTCCACAATGTTGTTGATAGGCCTTTGTCCGGCAGCACTGAGGCAGTCGCGCAGCCACTTGGGGCTTTCCTGTACCTTTACGCCCTTGATAGTGACACCACAATAGCGCGGGCAAGCCTCTGTGGCCTCAACTGTCACGGGGATTGCACCGTCGGCACGGTCGGACTTGAATGCATCTACCGCAGGACAGTGCGCAGTGGTGGGATGGCCGTTTTGCGTGAGCCATGCGGCCAAGTCGCGTGCCACGCCATAGTGCGAGGCTCCGTCGATGCGGTTGGGGGTGAGGTCCACCTCAATCATCCAGTCGCTTTCCACACCGTAGTACTGGGCAGCCGGAGTGCCCACCACAGCGCTATCGGGGAGCACAATGATGCCGGCATGGTCGGTGCCGACGCCTATTTCGTCTTCGGCGCAAATCATACCGAATGATTCTGTGCCGCGGAGTTTCGATTTCTTGATCACGAATTCCTTGTCGCCATCATAGAGTTTTGTGCCCACAGTGGCCACTATCACCTTCTGTCCGGCGGCCACGTTGGGCGCACCACACACTATCTGCTGCGGCTCACCGCCGTCGCCAAGGTCGACAGTGGTCACGTGCAGGTGATCGCTGTTGGGATGCTGTTCACAAGTGAGCACCTTGCCCACCACCAGGCCCTTGAGCCCGCCGCGTATGGTTTCCACTTCCTCAAGCGCGTCGACTTCGAGGCCCAGTGAAGTGAGTGCGTCGGCAACCTCTTGCGGAGTGAGGTCGAAATCGACGTATTTTTTCAGCCATTTGTATGAGATATTCATAACTTATGATTGTTGAATTTTTAATGTCGTTTTGTCGTAAAAAGGCACCCTAAGGGCCTAATTATCATAATCAGTTGCAAAGTTATAAAGAAATTTCCACATACAAAAGGACTTGCAGCGCCTGGCACCTGTGGCTGCTACCGCCTCAAGTGCCCTTTTCGGTCTATTTAATCGGAGCGGGCGCAAGTTTGCACAAAGTGCCGTTTCAATTGTGGCAGATGTTTTGTAACTTTGCCATTTTAAGGCTTGTGCCTGCTTGCGCCCACACAAGGACCTTGCGATTATAACCACTGACAATGAAAGGATTCATCAAACTGCTGGCACGATTCGTGCCGCCATACAAGAAGCTTCTGGCCCTGAACGTGCTGTTCAATGTGCTTGCCGCTTTTCTCACACTGTTTTCATTTGCACTAATCATCCCCATTCTGGAAATGCTGTTTGGCATCAACCAAGCCACATATCAGTATATGGCATGGGGGACGGCAAGTGTCAAAACTGTGGTGATCAACGATTTCTACTACTACGTGCAGTGCATTATCAGCCAGTATGGCCAGTCTACGGCACTGGCCTGCATCGCCATGGCCCTTGTGGTGATGACCGGCCTCAAGACCGGCAGCGCCTATCTAAGCGCATTTTTCATGATTGGAATCCGCACGGGTGTCGTGCGCGACCTGCGCCGCCAGATTTACAGCAAGATAGTGAGCCTTCCCATAGCGTTTTTCAGCAACGAGCGCAAGGGCGACGTGATGGCCCGCATGAGCGGCGATGTGACCGAAGTGGAAAATTCCATCATGTCGTCGCTCGACATGATGTTCAAAAACCCCATTATGATTATCGTGTGCCTGGTGATGATGATTGTGGTGAGTTGGCAACTCACCGTGTTTGTCCTTATCCTGCTGCCACTGGCCGGCCTGGTGATGGGCAAAGTGGGCAAGCGCCTAAAACGCGTGTCGCTCGAGGTGCAGAACCAATGGGGCGTGTTGCTGAGCAACATCGAAGAGACCATAGGCGGACTGCGCATAATCAAGGCTTTCAATGCCGAGGGCAAAGTAAAAAACCGCTTCGATGCCGAGAACGAGAAATTCCGCAACACCTCGCGGCGCATGAACCGCCGCTACGAACTCGCCCACCCCATGAGCGAGTTTCTGGGCACAGCCACCATTGCCATAGTGCTCTGGTTTGGCGGAACGCTTATTTTAGGCGGCCACAGCTCAATCACGGCACCGTCGTTTATCTACTACATGGTGATTTTCTACAGCATCATCAATCCGGCCAAGGACTTCAGCAAAGCCAGCTACTCTATTCAGCGAGGCATGGCATCGATGCAGCGCATCGACAAGATTCTCCAGGCCGAAAACAGCATCAAAGACCCCGAGCATCCCATTGAGCTTAACGGAATAACCGACGGCATCCGATTCAACAACGTGAGCTTCCGCTATGGCGAGCAGTGGGTGATCAACGGCGTCACACTCGACATAAAGCGCGGCCAGACTGTGGCCCTTGTGGGACAAAGCGGCAGCGGGAAGACCACCATTGCCGACCTGGTGCCACGGTTCTACGATGTGCAGAAGGGATCTATCAGCATCGACGGACACGACCTGCGCGACTATCGGGTGACCGATCTGCGCGCCCTCATGGGCAACGTGAACCAAGAGGCAATCCTGTTTAACGACACGTTCTACAACAACATCACCTTCGGGGTCGACCACGCAACACGCCAGCAAGTGGAAGAAGCCGCACGCATTGCCAATGCCTACGACTTCATTATGGCGAGCGAGCACGGATTCGACACCAACATAGGCGACCGCGGATGCAACTTGAGCGGAGGCCAACGCCAGCGCATAAGCATTGCTCGCGCCATCCTCAAGAATCCGCCCATACTGATTCTCGACGAAGCCACATCGGCCCTCGACACCGAAAGCGAACACTTGGTGCAGGAAGCCCTCGACAACCTGATGCGCAACCGCACCACACTGGTGATTGCCCACAGACTGAGCACCATCAAAAACGCTGACCTGATTTGCGTGGTGCAAGACGGGCAAATAACCGAACGTGGCACACACGCCGAACTGATGTTGCGCGGCGGTGCCTACAAGCACCTTGTGGACATGCAGACGTTCTGATTCGGCACACTTTCCAAACTCAGCCACTATGACGACAACACCAATAAAACCCAAAATCGCAATCTTGGCATCGGGCAACGGCACCAATGCCGAGCACATCGCACGCTACCTTGCCGCAAGAGGCTCAGTCGACGTGGCCCAAGTGATAAGCAACAAGGCCAACGCCCCAGTGGTGCAACGCATGAGACAACTCGGCATTGAGGTGACCACAATCAGCGACTCCGATGCCTGGCGGAACCCCACCGACATCTGCCGCCAACTCCAAGCGCAAGACGTGGATCTGATTGTGCTTGCCGGCTTCCTGGCTATAATTCGTGAACCGCTGATAAGCACATTCAGCGGACGCATTGTCAACATTCACCCGTCGCTGCTTCCCAAGCACGGAGGCCCGGGAATGTGGGGTATTCACGTGCACGAGGCGGTGCTCGCCAGCGGCGACACCGAGTCGGGCATCACCATACACCGCGTCACGTCCGCCATCGACGGCGGCACCATAGTGGAGCAGCATTCCTGCCCGGTGCTAGCCGGCGACACCCCCGCAACGCTTGCCAACCGTGTTCACGGTCTTGAATATGAGTTTTTTCCGGCTGCCGTAGAACGACTTGCCATTGAGGCGGCATCCAAGCGTCGAGAACAATAATAACACACATAAACACTATTAACATTTGTAAGCATGAGAATTAAACGCACATTAAGCCTACTGGTTGCCGTAGTCGTAACGGCCACTGCACTGGCTGCAGGCAAAACGCCCAAACACTCAACCGTGCACTTGCGCGACGGTCAGTTTGTGAGCGGAGTCATCACCCAACGCAACAGCGAGCGGGTTGAAATCATAAGCGATGCCGACAGCATCAAATACACATTTGCCACTACCGACATCGACCACATAAGCCACGAGGCGCCACACAAGAACTATGACACAAGCAAGTTCCGCGGATTCATTGACTTGGGCTATGCGCCTGGTCTGGGCACGCCACGCAACAACTTTTGGGCAGTAGAGACATCGTTCGGCTACCAAATCACCCCCAACTACTACCTGGGCGCAGGCATAGCGCTGCACAACTTCAAGGCCTGCCTCGACTCATATCCCTACCGCGCCGACAAGGTGGACAAGGAGCGCAACGACCCCAAGTGGCGCTATCCATTCATCCCCATCTACATCGAGGGGCGCTACAACGTGCACAGCGAGTCGCGCAACACGCCGTTTGTCAGCCTCAAGGTGGGAGCGACATTCATCAACCACAAGGGATTCTTCTCATCGCCCACAATAGGCTGGCACTTCAAGTCACGGCAATTTTTCTCGTTCAACGTGGGTGTGGCCTACTCGCTCCACATCACCAACTACAAGTTCTGGTGCACCGGCAACACCCCGGGAGCCATCAACCACAACTCAGGCACCTGCTACATCAACAAAAACACAGCCTTCCACAACATACTTGCGAAAGTGGGTGTTGAATTCTGAGAAACAACCTTATCACCGCCAATAAAAAGCATCCCTTCAAAGCGAGAAAGGATGCTTTTTTGTCTCTTTGATTGGCAAGGATAGCCCACACAGTTACAAGGTGAGGCGCATCTGGTGCCAAGCCACGCCACCGTGCTCCGATTGCGATATGCCCTCATCGGCATTGTGCCATGCCGCATTGCCATACATATCATCGGTCAATTACTCATAATTTGGTGGCATCGGCACGTCTACAAATCAAAAAAAAACCCAAATTTCACAGGTACGTTCCTCTGCCATGTCGGTGATTTTCATTAAATTTGCACATGGCGGGGAACAACCGCGCCAACACACATAATCACTTATGAACAGGAATCACAGGGACCGTGCATGAGCGTTCCCACACAGGCACCACACACAATCCCCTTTGTTCCTTTTCAACATAGAACTTATCAATCACTTATCAAAAAAAGCAACACCATGGGATTATTAGATTTACTCAAGAAAGCAGTCGACGCATCGTCGGCCATTTCATCGGTTCAAAGTATGACAAGCGGACTGACCGGAGCGTCGGCAACACAGAATCCACTGCAAAACATTGCCCAAACCGTAACCCGCGCCATGAGCGCCACCGGGCTCACGGCACGGGGTGTGACACTACCGTCGCTCCCCGCCACACTTGGCGAACTGCAAGCCTTGCCCGCAGCCAACCTTACCGACGAGTATGCCGTGGCCGCACTGACAGTGGCCGTGCTATGCAACTTTGAGCACAATGCCGCCGAGACATATCGGATGATGGATTTCCTGCGCGGTCCGCGACCGCTCAACAACATGGACAAGAGATTCATCAGCGACCGCCTCAGCGGACGCATGTACATCATCAGGTCGTTTCTGAAAGGAACTTCGCCCGAGAACAACTACCAACCGTCGACGCCTTTCACCGTGGAGGTGAGCGAAGACGGCAATTCACGCCTCGAAAAAGACTATGTGAAATTGTTCATGCGCTCATCGGGGGCTGATAGCCCACGCCCTATAAAACTCCGCCGCAAGCCGAGCACCGGGCAGTGGTTTGTGTGGGAAACTCCATTCCTTTCCGACATCCGCCAGCCTCAAGACAGCGACCCTTGGGCTTAACACTCTCGCTTGAGAGATAAACGGCATCGTTTTCCCGTTTTTTTACCCTTATTCATACCAGCAGCGGCCTTTTTCATACATTTTTGTCCATAATTCATACATCTGAGCCCTGTTAATTTGAAAAATTAACGGATAAGACTGAAATTTGCATAATGAAATTTTATGGACGGTCCCGAAACGTGCTTTTTCGTTCCGCCACAGCTGGCACAACAATGCCGGCAACAGCGGGTCATTGGCACACATTCGGACCACATCCATAAGACACTCACAACAAGCATGAATTACGAAAAAACGATTTATTAGCGCCACAAGACAAGAATGGAAAAGGGATATCTGCACTCTGTGATGTGGATAGTGCTCGCTACTATGCTGGCACTGATTGCCGCCTATTGGCTGCCCGATTTGGAAATAGGCGGCTGGCAAATGAGGAAGACCGACTTGCTCAGCGACCTGCGCCCCGACGCCGATGCCGGAGCCGACAGCATTGAGCACATCGACATAGAGAACAAAATAGACTCGTGCCGGCCGGGCATGACGTGCATCGACGATATGAGCGGCGATGAGCATCAAGGCATGGAACCGCTGTGGAATGCCCTCGACAGCATCAACACCCTTGGGCGCCCGGTGCGCATTGCCGTGCTGGGCGACTCATACATCGAGGGCGACATACTCACGGCCGACCTGCGGGAGGCGTTGCAAAAGAGGTTTGGCGGCGTGGGCGTGGGCTATTTGCCCATGTGCAGTGAGGTGGCCGGCTTCAGGCGAAGTGTGAGACACCAGTTCGGCGGATGGACCGCCCACAACGGCAACGACCGCTCAGGATACTCGCCCGAATGGGCCAACCTCACCGGCCACTACTTCCTGGCCGGCGGCAAGGCATGGGTGAGCGCCACGGGCGTGAAAAACTTCCTATCGAGGCTCGACACGTGCGCTCAATCCACGTTCTATTGCATGGGATCGGGCACTGTCACAGTCACGCCCACCATCAATGGCGTGCCGCAAGCCCCCGTCAGCATCAGCGCAAATAACTCGGTGGCGCAAACCACGGCAAACGGCCGCATAGGCAGTGTGAAATGGACAGTGGAGAGCCAAAGCGGCCACATGGCCTATCTGGGAATCGCAATGGATCCCGAGCGTGGCGTTGTGGTCGACAATTTCTCGCTGCGGTCGGCTTGCGGATTCCAGCTCTATAACGTGAGCGACAAAATGCTCAGCGACTTTGACGCTGCCCGCCGATACGACCTGGTCATCATCATGTATGGCCTCAACGTAGCCACTTCGGGCGGGTCGAACTACAAGCACTACCACAACAAGATGAAGGGTATCATCGACCGCATGAAGGCCGCCATGCCCAATACGGGCTTCATGTTGGTGAGCTGCAGCGACCGCGAAGAGCGACGGGACGGCACGTTCAAGACCATGCGGGGCGTGCTCAACCTGATAAACACGCAGCAACGCATTGCCTATGACTGCCACACGGCTTTCTGGAATCTATACGAGGCTATGGGAGGCGAGGGAAGCATCGCCCGAATGGTGAATTCCCAGCCGCGCATGGCCAACCTCGACTACACCCACATCAACTGGAACGGCGGACAGCACATCGCCTCTATTATGGCCGACGCCATCGTTTGGGGCTATCAATGCCACCAGGTGGAAACCGGACAAATCAAAAAAACGGAAATGAAATGATTGGAGATATCATCAACACCATAAGCGCCGGAACTGTCAACGCGCAGCAGTTGCTGCAGCAGTTGGCCTACGACCCCAAGTCGCCAATGATATTCAGCAGCGGCATCTTCCTGTGGCTGTTTTGCGCATTCATAGTAATCTATGCCCTGCTGTGGCGCAAGACCACCCCGCGCCTGGCCTTTGTTCTCGCGTTCAGTTACTACTTCTACTACAAGAGCAGCGGCACCTACTTCATCTTACTTGCCCTGGTCACCTGCACCGACTTCATCATAGCAAGCGTTTTGGGCAACACCACCCGGAAATTGCGGCGCAAACTGCTAGTGGCACTGAGCCTCACCATCGATCTGGGTCTGCTGGGCTACTTCAAGTATACCAACTTCCTCGGGCAGATTTGGAGCCAGGTGAGCGGCGAGGCATTTCACAATATGGACATTTTCCTGCCAGTGGGCATCTCGTTTTTCACATTCCAGTCGCTGAGCTACATTATCGACGTCTACCGCGGCAAAATCAAGCCACTCGACAGCCTGCTCGACTACGCATTCTACGTGTCGTTCTTCCCGCAACTGGTGGCCGGACCCATTGTGCGCGCAAGCGACTTTATCCCACAAATCAGGCGGCCGCTTTTCGTGAGCCGCGAGATGCTGGGCATGGGTTTCTGGTTCATCGTCATCGGTCTATTCAAGAAAGCCATAATAAGCGACTACATCAGTGTGAATTTCGTGGAACGCATATTTGCCGACCCGTCACTCTACAGCGGCATCGAGAACCTGCTTGGCGTGTATGGCTACGCACTGCAAATCTACTGCGACTTCTCGGGCTATAGCGATATGGCTATAGGCATTGCCTTGCTGATGGGATTCCACTTCAATATCAACTTCAACAGCCCCTACAAGTCGGCCTCCATCACCGAATTCTGGCGGCGGTGGCACATATCGCTCTCCACATGGCTTCGCGACTACCTGTATATATCGCTGGGCGGCAACAGGCACGGCAAGATACGCCAATATGCCAACTTGATAATCACCATGCTGCTGGGCGGCCTGTGGCACGGGGCTTCGTGGAATTTCGTGGCATGGGGCGGCTTGCACGGCGTGGCTCTTGCCCTGCACAAGCTGTGGATGCAACTCACCGGGCAAAAGGCCGGCGTGCCACACAAGAGCCGCATAGCACAAGCACTCAGCGTGCTGCTGTGCTTCCACTTTGTGTGCCTGTGCTGGATTTTCTTCCGTAACCGCGAGATGGCCGACTCGGTAACGATGATTACCCAAATATTCACCAATTTCCACATTGAGCTGCTGCCGCAACTGATAGCAGGCTACTGGAAGGTGGTGGCACTGATTGTGCTCGGCTATGCGCTGCACTTTGTACCCGACTCGGTGGAGCAACGGTGCAAACGCACATTCTCGCGCTTGCCGGTAGTGACCTACTGGGCTGCCATGGTGGTGATGGTGATACTCATCATTCAGGTTAAAAGCAGCGACATCCAGCCTTTCATTTATTTCCAATTCTAGACAGTTCCAACATCCGCTACAATGAAAATCATACTCTATCGCACTCAGCTTGGCATTATCGCCACAATCATAGTGGTTGTGGGGATATTGTTCGGTTCGGTGACACTGCATGAGCGGCATTCTTCGACCGAAGCACTGCACCGTGCCGACGCACTTATCGACGAAGCCCCCGACAGTGCGGCGGCAATCATCAGCGAAGTCGACCCCTACACACTGCCGTCCGATGCCAGCCATGCCCTCTACTCGTTGTTGCAGGCACGCCTGGCCACCATCTACAATGCCGTACCCAGCGACTCGCTGCTCGACACAGCCATAGACTACTATAAAAACCGTCTGGGCGAGCGTGGGCGCTACGTGCAGGCACTCGTGTGCCGCGGCCTCAAGGAGCGACGCCTGGGCAATGTGAAAGAGGCCACCATCACACTGCGCACCGCACACGACAAGGTGGATGCCGACGACTACCTGAACCGCGGCATCACGGAGTTTTGTCTGGCACAGCTCTACGAGGAAAACTACGGTATCAACCCTAGCCGTGTGGCCGACCGGTATATGGCCGCCCTGGCCGACTACAACAGGGCCGGTTCCAAGCGCTTTGCTCTGACCGCCATCAGCGCTTGCGCAAGAGCATACAGGCAGTCGAATGAGGCCGTTGCCGACAGTTGCCTTGAACGTGCGATAATAATGGCCCGCGACCTTGGCAACAAAAGCTATTATTACGACAATCTTGAATACAAGGCCCGAATTTTGGCCGAAAGATGTGAATACGGCAAGGCCCTCGACCTCGCCAGGCTATGTCTGACGCAAGGAAAGGGGCATACGGGCAACGATGTCTACTACGGAATGGCATTGGCTTATGCGGGCCTCGGAAAGCCCGACAGCGCACTTATTTGGACCCGCAAGGCCACCAGCAGTGCGACAGACCCCTACGACAACATCACACGCTACTCAACCCTGAGCCACATAGCAACAATCAAAGGCGACTCAACGCTTGCACGCCAGTGGGCCGATTCTTGCCAAATGGAAACCGACTCGCTTGCCAACAAGCCGCAAATGCGCATCATAAAATATGCCGAAGGCGAATATGATGCCGCGTCGCACATCACGGCCCGCCGACACACAATATGGCTGTGGGCCACATTGTCGTTGGTGGTGGCAGTCATAATTATAGCCTCGGCCATCACAATTGTGCACCGCCGCCGCATTAACCGCGACCTCGAAAACTTCAAGCGCAAGCTCAATAAGGGCAAAAAGGAATAACGCAACCAACATCTACAAAACGGGGGAAAGCGACACCAGCCGCGCCGTCCAGAGGGTGAATATTAATGACACCTCTTTACTGACGGCGCGGCTGACTTCGTCGATTGAGTTACTTATGCAAGTGTGTTTTTCATGGCTATCGCGCGGTTTCATGGTTTTTATCATATCATCATTTTTTGCCTATTTCGCGGCTTTTTATCGTCATGTAGGCTCACGGTTGTAGACGCTACAATGCCAGCCCTGCGATATGCGATTTTCTTTTTTGTGTGTTTCTCTTATTGATTCAATGCAAAATTAGCAGCAGCATGGGCAACAATCAGTCACACCTCGTCTTAAAACAGTTAAAAGAACACACACAACTCCAGTAGCCGCATTCAAGGCTATGCCCCACCCCGCCATACACTTGCATCGGTGCCGGATGGGCATCGACGCAAAAAAAGCCGTGTGCACCGATGCGGAACCACCCACATCGAGGCACACGGCACTATTGCTATTGGCTTTTCTACTACTTATTCAGCATCAGAACGGCTTCTCGGCACTGCCCGAGAACGACTGGAACAATGCATTGGCAAGGCTCGAAGCACCGATGCGGAACCGCTCGTTGGTAAGCCATTCCTCACCAAGCACTTCCTTGACGACTGTGTAATATTTCACTGCGTCTTCAGTGGTGCGTATGCCGCCAGCAGCCTTGAAGCCCACCTTTACGCCGTGTTTCTGATAGTACTCCTTTATGCATTGGCACATCACATAAGCAGCCTCAAGCGATGCGCCGGGATACATTTTTCCGGTCGACGTCTTGATGAAATCGGCACCTGAATACAAGGCAAGCACCGAAGCGTCGTGAATCTTTTTGGCCGTCTCGAGGCATCCTGTTTCGAGGATAACCTTGAGGGTGCGGTCATCACCCACAGTGGCCTTCAGTTCCGAGAGCTCATCGCACAGCTCCTCATACGCGCCATCAATGAAATAGCCCATGTTGATCACCACATCCACCTCATCGGCACCATCGCTCACGGCAAGGGCGGTCTCGGCGATTTTGGTCTCAAGATGAGCCTGCGACGAGGGGAAGCACGCACTGCACACTGCTATGCCCACATCACTCACTTCAAGGTTGGCTTGCACCACAGCGGCAAAGTTGGAATACACGCAAATGGCGGCCACATTCTTGTAGTCGGGATATTTGACCCAATACTGGTTGACACGCTTTGTAAACTCAGCCACGCTTCGCTCGCTGTCGGTAGTACTCAATGTGGTGAGGTCCACGCAGTTGAGCAAAAACTGGTATACCTCGGGGGTGCAGTTTTCTTGGTAGTGCTCTTCAAGGATTTTTTGGACATCCGAAGCAACCTTTGCATCATTGGTGTTCACTTGACTGTCGGCAATAGCCTTCAGATACTTGTTGTCAGGATTTGCAGTTTCCTGAACGGGAATGTTTTCTGCCATATTATCTATTTGGTTTCTATGTTAATATTCTGATTTGTCGTTATGTCTAAGCTTGGGGTTCTCAAGATGGCGCGTAGCGTCGCGACGGGTTTTCTTCTCAATGTTGGCTTTGAAAGCCGCCGTCATGTCCACGCCCGTCTGGTTGGCAATGCACAAAAGCACCCATAACACATCGGCCAGCTCGTCGGCCAGCTCTTTGCCAGTGTCGCTCGGCTTGCACGACTGATCGCCATAGCGGCGGGCCATAATGCGCGCCACCTCGCCCACCTCTTCGGTAAGCACGGCCATATTGGTGAGTTCGCTAAAATAGCGCACCCCATATTTCTTAATCCAGTCGTCGACAAGCGACTGCGCCTCTTGAATGGTCATTCCTGAAAAAAATGATTTTATGCAAATTTAGCACAATAATATCAATAACGGTAAAATTCACAGCAATAAAGCGAGAAGCAAGTGCCGCCCCCATCTCAAAAAGATTCGCAGGTGGGCACAGGCAACGGAGACCCGTAAGCTATTCCTTTAATTTGGAATCCACAATGATTGTGACAGGGCCGTCGTTGATTAACTCCACTTGCATATCGGCTCCAAACACTCCACGCTTAACCTCACGTCCAAGCAACTGCCCTACCCGCGCGCAATAAGCCTCGTAAAGCGGGATGGCCACATCGTGCTTGGCCGCATGGATGTAACTCGGACGGTTGCCCTTTCGCGTGCTTGCAGTGAGCGTAAATTGGCTCACAGCAAGCACTTCGCCACCCACATCGGCCACGCTACGGTTCATCACACCATCGGCATCGTCGAATATGCGCATCTGCACCGTTTTCGAGGCGAGCCATTCCATATCGGCCTCGGTGTCGCCCTCTGCCACACCAACCAGTACCATAAGTCCCGATCCGATGCTGCTGTGGAGCTCACCGCAAATGCTCACCGATGCCCGGCTCACCCTTTGAATTACTATTCTCATTTTTATGCTTATATTTTTTCTTATTAGTCCTCTTAGTATTAGCTTGTTAACGCAATGAAGTCATCGATTGGCCAATTCCTATTGTTCTTTACCGCCGTCCTTAAGCGCATCACATAGTGCCTCGGCCTTCTTTTGCCCCACCACCTCGGCCAAGTCGGCCACCGAGGCCTCGGCCATGCGCTTGATGCTCTTAAAACGGCGCAGTAGCGCATCGCGCGACTTGGGGCCAATGCCCGGCACATCGTCGAGCAGAGAATGCACCTGAGCCTTGCTGCGCCGCTGGCGGTGATGGGTTATGCAGAAACGGTGAGCCTCGTCGCGCAGACGCTGAATCACACGCAGCGACTCACTGTTTTTGTCGATATATAGCGGCACGCTGTCGCCGGGAAAATATATCTCATCAAGCCGCTTGGCAATGCCAGCCAGTGCTATCTTGCCATGCAGACCTATCGATTCAAGTGCTTCGACGGCAGCCCCCAATTGCCCTTTTCCACCATCAACGACCACAAGTTGCGGCAAGTCCTGCCCTTCGGCCACAAGGCGTGAGTAGCGACGAACAAGCACTTCGCGCATCGACGCAAAGTCATCGGCTCCGTCAACGGTCTTGATATTGAAGTGGCGGTAATCTTTCTTTGAAGGCTTGGCGTTGCGGAACACCACACACGCTGCCACAGGATTTGAGCCAGAGATGTTGCTATTGTCAAAACACTCTATGTGGCGAGGCAACTCGGGCAGATGAAAATCGCGCTGCAAGGTGGTGAGGGTGCGCGTGGTGCGCTGCTCGGGATTGAGTTTCTCCATCCTGCGGTACTTGTCGATGCGATATTGCTCGGCATTCTTCAGCGATATGGCCAACAACTTGCGCTTATCACCCCGCTGAGGCACAAAATACTCAATGCCTCCGACAGCCAAATCGGGAACTACATTCACAATCGCCTCACGCACAGACTCTTGACTGTATGTAGATTGAAAACGCGTGCGTATTTCACGCACAGCCTCGGTCATCAACTCCGCATCGGTCTCGTCGGTGTCAACGGCCTGAAATTTGTATTCGAGCGTTAGGCTTTGCACAACCGAACCGTTGCGCAAGTGCATATAATTGACGTAAGCAGCTGATTCATCGCGCGTTATGGCAAACACATCCACATTATGGATGCTTGGATTGACTATCACCGAACGTGCGCGGTAGTTTTCAATCAGCTGATATTTTCGCTTGAGCACCTGAGCCTCTTCGAATTTCAATTCCGATGCCAGCCGCTGCATTTCGGCCATCAAGTAATCGCTCACAGCTTTTGTGTCGCCATTAAGAATTTGGCGAACAGCCGAAATATACTGTCCATAACGTTGTTCGCTCACCAATCCCCTACAACAGCCCTCACAGTTTTTAATATGATATTGCAGACATAGCCGCCATTTGAGTTCGGCCACACGGTCGGGCGTAATGGGGTGTCTGCAGCTACGCAACGGGTAGAGTTGCCTAAGCACATCAATGAGTGCCCGGGCTACCTCGGCCTTGGGATAAGGTCCGTAGTATTTCGCACCACGCTGATGCTCTTCACGGGTGATGAATACGCGGGGATACATTTCGCGAGTGACACAAATCCATGGATATGACTTGTCGTCTTTCAAAAGCACATTGTAGTGCGGCTGATATTCCTTAATGAGGCTGTTCTCGAGATCAAGCGCCTCTTCCTCGCTATTGACCACAATGTAGCGCATGTCGCTAATGTTGCGCACAAGCATATTGGTGCGCAACACGGGGTGAACCTTGTTGAAGTAAGAGCTCACCCTGCGCTTCAGTTTCTTTGCCTTGCCCACATATATCACAGCACCTTCACGGTTGAGGTACATGTAGACGCCAGGGCAATCGGGCAACAAACTGATTTTAAGTTTCAGTTCTTCGGTCAAAATGAAATATCTTAATAGAGTAAAATGGAGCGGTGCCGAAGCACTGCCCCATTGCGTTGTGTAGTATGCCGGCTTAATGAAGCCTGCCCTTAAAAGTCAAATAAGGTTGTCACCTCCACGTCGGCCGGGAATTGCTCGCGGCCTTTGAGGAAACTGAGTCCACAAATGAAGTTGATGTAAACTTTTTTAGGATTCATTGTGCGCACCAGGTCAAGAGCGGCAAGCATTGTTCCGCCAGTGGCAAGGAGGTCATCGTGAAGGAGCACCACGTCGTTGACGTTGATTGCATCCTTGTGTATCTCGATAGTGTCGGTGCCGTATTCTTTGGTGTAAGTTTTCTTCACTGTGATAGCCGGCAATTTTCCGGGCTTGCGCAGAGGCACGAAACCGGCGCCAAGCTCGTTGGCAAGCACTGCACCGCTGATAAAACCGCGAGCCTCAATTCCCACGACTTTGGTAACACCTTTGTCGCGATACATATTCACGAGTTCATTGTTCATTAGTTTGAATGCCTTGGGGTCTTTAAACAAGGTTGTCAGGTCTTTGAACTGAATACCTTTTGCGGGAAAATCGGGCACATTGCGCACCACGCTTTTCAGAAATTCCAAATCTTCTTTTTTCATATCTGTATAATGTCTTAGTATTGTTCCACGTGAAACAAAATCGCTCTATTTGTTTAATAGCAAGAGCAATATGCTGATGTCGCTGGGCGAAATACCCGGTATTCTCGAAGCTTGTCCAAGCGTTTCAGGGTCGATTTTATCGAGTTTTTGACGTGCTTCAATGGAGATTTGGGTCAGCTTTTTGTAGTCGAATTTACCGCGTAATTTTACCTTGTCGAGGTGTCCTATCTTAGCGGCAATTTGCTCTTCTCTCTCGATATAACCGTGATATTTTATATTGATTTCTGCGGCTTCAACTATCTCATCGCGGCGCTCGGCATCTATATTTTCAATCAATTCAGCAAGCGCGGGGACCATAGTTGAAAGCATATTTATGTTGAGTTGCGGACGCAAAATCAAGTCGTAAAGCTTGGTGCCCTGCTTGAGCAGAGGCAGTGAGCGACGTTCGAATTCCTGATTAATCATCGCAGATTTCACCGAATATTCACGACAAAAACCAATCAATTTTTCAATGGAATTACGCTTTTCAACCATCAAATCATAGCGCTCTTGGGTTGCTAAACCCAGACGATAAGAGCGGGCTGTGAGGCGCAGATCGGCATCATCCTGGCGCAAAAGAATGCGATGCTCGGCTCGCGAAGTGAACATTCGGTAGGGCTCGTCAACACCTTTTGTGACCAAGTCATCGATTAAAACTCCTATGTATGCTTCATCACGGCCAAGCACAAAGGGCTCAGCACCCACGGCACTTTGGTGGGCATTAATTCCAGCGACAAGACCCTGCCCTGCGGCTTCTTCGTAACCAGTAGTGCCATTGATTTGACCGGCGAAAAAGAGGTTTTTTATCAGTTTTGTCTCCAAGTTATGGCTTAGTTGTGTGGGGTCAAAGTAATCATATTCTATCGCATAACCGGGGCGATAAGCTTGTACATGAGCAAATGCGGGAATCTTCGAAAGCGCCTCAAACTGCACATTCCAGGGCATAGACGAAGAAAAGCCGTTGAGATACATCTCATGTGTCGACTCCCCTTCCGGCTCAATAAACAACTGATGCTGTTCTTTGTCGGGGAAAGTGACCAATTTAGTCTCTATGCTGGGGCAATAACGGGGGCCGATACTGGTTATTTGGCCGTTGAAAAGGGGCGAATCGGGCAACCCGCTACGCAATATTTGGTGGACTTCAGGGTTTGTATAAACGATCCAGCAAGGACGCTGTTTGAGCGTTCGCTTCACGGTGGGGAGGAACGAGAAATGATGAAAATCATTGTCACCTCCCTGCATTTCAGCCTTGGAAAAATCGATTGAACGAGCATCTAGGCGCACCGGTGTACCAGTTTTCATACGGCCGGATTTGAAGCCCATCGACACCAATTGTTCGGTTATTCCGTGGGAAGAAGGCTCGGCCACTCGCCCACCCTCGAGCTTCACGCGGCCCACATGCATCAGTCCATTCAGGAATGTGCCAACGGTTAAAACCACGGATTTTGCGGTGAATTCGGTGCCGAAAGCAGTTTTAACCCCTCTTAGAAGGCCATCTGAAAACAGTAGCTCAACCACAACGTCTTGCCACACGCTCAAATTTGGAGTAGAGTCGATTACGTGACGCCACTCTTCGATAAAACGGGTGCGGTCGGCCTGTGCACGAGGGCTCCACATAGCCGGCCCTTTGCTGCGGTTTAGCATGCGAAATTGTATTGACGACCTATCGGTGACTATGCCCATTTGCCCTCCAAGTGCGTCGATTTCTCGCACAATTTGGCCTTTGGCAATTCCGCCAACGGCGGGATTGCAACTCATCTGGGCAATTTTGTTCATATCCATAGTGATGAGCAAAGTGCGCGAACCGAGATTGGCCGCAGCACAAGCAGCCTCGCAACCGGCATGGCCGGCTCCTACCACTATTACATCAAAATCAAATCTCATTGTTTTGGAAATACATTATCGGGCAACAAGGCCAAAGCATCGTTTTCGCAAAGTTCCATCACCTCGCGCTCACCAGGACCCTTGTCGTTAATGCCACACAAGTGCAACACACCATGCACCACCACTCTCATAAGTTCCTCATTGTAGCTGTGGGCAAATTGTTCGCTGTTTGTAAGCACAGTGTCGAGTGAAATCACCATGTCGCCGCTAATGCGGTGACGGTTCGAATAATCGAAAGTGATGACGTCGGTATAGTAGTCGTGTCCCAGATATTTTCGGTTTGTTTCCAAAATGTAGTCGTCGTCACAGAATATATACGTGAGACGCCCCACATTCTTCCCATGAGTGCGGGCTACTTCTTCAATCCACTGCTCTACCGCAGCGGGGTTGAAATTCGGCATTTCAACTTTTTCGCAGATATAGTTGATTTCTATCATGGCCGTATCTATCAGAATACAAAGATAATCTAATTAATTTAAATCAGCCCGAAAAAGGCATAAAAATAGCCACCACCATTTTTTCTGAAGACTTTACCAAGACAGGCAAATACCGTTTACAGCACTGTTATTCAATACATTGACCGATTTTTAAGCGCGCGAGAATTAAAAATTCGCACCACAGCTTGTAAATTGCCAAGGATATTTAACGCATTTGGCATAAAAATTGCACAATTTTTTGGCAAGAGATACCCACTGCTAGAAAGCATATCAAAATAAGCATGAGTGTTAAGCGCCCAAAACAAAAAAATGATTTCTCAACAAAAACGATATTTTATATGTATCTTTACACAACAAGAATAAAAAAACTACAAATTCCATGATTGATTACATCTTAACCCATATTTGGCAAGTTTGGCTTTTCGTGAGCATCCTATGCTTAATTTTAGAATTAAGCTCCGGCGACTTCTTCATAATGTGCTTTTCGATAGGTGCACTAATTGCCACACTGGCGGCAGCAGCCGGCCTTGGATTCACCACACAAATTGTGGCATTTGCCCTATGCTCTGCCCTATGCATCTTTTTTGTCCGCCCGGTAGCGCTCAAATATTTACATGGCAACCGAGAAGCCCGAGTGAGCAATGCCGACGCTATCATAGGCCGCACGGCAATAGTAAGCGAAAACATTATTGCTGGCGGATATGGACGGGTGGCGCTCGACGGTGACGACTGGAAGGCACAAGCCGAAAGCCCGGAAGCCCATTTCGCCAAGGGCGACAAGGTGAAAATAGTGGGACGCGAAAGCATTATCGTCACAGTGTCCAAAGCATAACACAACGGAATATCAACAGAATACAATCAACAAATCAAATTCAATATCATTATGGACGTAACAATTATTATCCTGGCAGCTATTGTGGTTTTGGCTCTCATCGTGGTGAAAATGAGCCTCGTGATAATACCGCAAAGCGAGACAAAAATCATCGAACGGCTTGGAAAATACCATGCTACACTCAAGCCTGGCATCAACGTAATAATCCCTTTCATCGACAAGGCAAAGGTGATTGTTACTATGACAAACGGACGCTATCGCTACACCAACAGTATCGACCTACGCGAACAAGTGTATGACTTCGACAAGCAAAATGTGATCACAAAAGACAATGTGCAGACCCAAATCAACGCTCTGCTTTATTTTCAAATAGTGGATCCGTTTAAAGCTGTGTATGAAATCAACAATCTGCCCAATGCTATCGAAAAACTCACACAAACCACCCTTCGCAATATAATAGGCGAGCTGGAACTTGACGAGACACTCACTTCACGCGACACCATCAACACAAAGCTGCGCGCCGTGCTTGATGATGCCACCAACAAATGGGGTATAAAGGTGAACCGTGTTGAGCTACAGGATATTACGCCTCCACAGAGCGTGTTGCAAGCAATGGAAAAACAGATGCAGGCCGAGCGTAACAAGCGTGCTATGATCCTCACCAGCGAGGGCCAAAAAGCCGCCGCAATTTTGGAATCGGAAGGCGAAAAAACCTCGCGCATCAATCGTGCCGAGGCCGACAAGCAAACCGCTATTCTTAAGGCCGAAGGAGAAGCAGAGGCAAGAATACGCAAAGCCGAGGCCGAGGCAATTGCCATCGACAAAATCACTGAGGCTGTGGGCAAAACGAGCAATCCGGCCAACTACCTACTCGCTCAAAAATACATCAGCATGCTTGGCGAAATAGCCAATGGCGACAAGACGAAGACCGTCTACCTTCCATATGAGGCAACCAATCTTATGGGGTCGATTGGCGGCATAAAAGACCTATTCAAAGAAAGCTAAACGTAGTTAAACAACATAATTGCAGGCCATAATCCAAATTTAGATTATGGCCTTTTTTTACCACATTCAGCCTTTGTTACACGTGAAACAATGTAGGTTGTCGCCCTGATTTATTTCTAATACGGACAACTAGCACACAATCAAAGAAAAAGAACACAGCAAGCGTAATAAAAAACCATATCCATAATATCACCATCACAATCAATTACTTTATTTATATCTCATCATAAACAAACAGAGAGAAAGTCGAGTATAAGCTGTGTTACAGGGATGAAAATTAATTCTGAATTTCACCAATAAAGAACTTGAGCCACTTCCTGATGAGCATAAACCAGAACAAGAAATTCTGACCACAAGTCAATTCACAGACCAATTAACCACTTCCCCTCCCCCACTGCCACATCCGAGTATGTGCATCAAAAGCAAAAGCGCTTGCCGGAAAAAACAGCAAGCGCAATAGATGTAATATCAAAAAACTAAAACCTAGCTTCAAGGCAGTTTGTTATACTCCTCGTCGGTTACTGGTTCAAGCCATTCATTCGACTTGTTATCGCCAGGCACCGATAGTGCAATGTGCTGGAACCAACTGTCGCGCGCAGCGCCATGCCAATGTTTTACATCGGCAGGAATGTCGACCACATCACCCGGACGAAGCATCCTTGCAGGCTCTCCCCAAGCCTGATACCACCCACGCCCAGAGACACAAATCAAAATCTGGCCTCCACCATGGTGAATGTGCCAATTGTTGCGGCAAGCAGGCTCAAATGTTACATTCGACAACGGCAACTTGCCCTCACCCGTAGCCAAAAGGGCCAAGTAGCTGTTACCTATAAAGTATTTGGCATAAGCCGTGTTTGCCTCACCCACTTCGAACGGCAAATCAGTGGGCACACCAGCATTTGGCACACTATCGCCAAGCACCTTAGCCACAGCATTTTGCGCCCTATATGCAGCCGCGCTGCCCACTTTGGCGGCAAGCACGGCAGGCACACCACGGAGCTGGGCATCGGTTACACCCATATTGCGCGAGCCACTCACGTGCGACACCAATTGCGGCTCCACGCCCTCAAGCGAGCTTAGCGCACCAATGGTGGCCAGTTCACGCTCTGGATAGCTCAAAACCTCACTGGCAAAGACATCGCCAAATAGGTGCGCCTTCAAATAATAGTCAACCGCATCGCAAAACTCATTCTTATACGGCTTGCCGGTGAGGCGGGACTGCACCTCAGTGCCCTGCTTCAGTGCATCATACCCCTGCTTAAAACGATCAGGCTCAGCGGTTTCCGGCATAGGTTTACCCTGAGCCTTACGTCTTTCTGCCACCTTTTGCAGTACGCCCAATGCATTCAGACTGCGCGGAAACCCCGTGTAGGCATACAGTTGCGACAGTTCCTCCTTGAGCTGATTCAATGTGAGGCCATTGTCAAAAGCCTCATTCAAGGCACCCTCAAGTGCCACCAAGTTGCCAGTGGCCTCGTTAGCCGCCACGGCAACAATACTTTGCTGTTTCAAATTCAATTGTTGCATTGATTCATTTGTATTGGCCGCAGCACCTGTCAGCAACGCCAGGGAGCCGATAGCGGCCATGATATTTCTTTTAATATTTTTCATGGCACAAATTTACGTTGGCCGACCACAAAGAGACGTACCCTTTTTGCTGAAAAACTTACACTTTTCACCTTTATAACCACTCCATTATCACCGAAAAGCGCATCTAGCGCAATTTCTTGGCGAAAAAAGCACACAGCAAGGCGGGAAATTACCAAAATTTATATATCTTCGTGATATCATTAATAGCAAACCGCCATGACCAACGTGTTCCACATAGTATCCGACAAGGCTTGGGGAGGTCCCGAGCAATATGCCCACGACCTTATCTCGCGCCTGAAAGACGATGACTTCTACGTCGAGGTGGTATGCCGAAAACACGAACACATTTTAGGGCGGTTCCGCTCACTAGAAGTGCCCATCTCCATACTGCCGCTCAAGGGACTCACAGACCTTGACAGCCCAGTGCGCCTTGCCCGACTGCTGAAGCATGGCAACAACGTGGTGCACGTGCACTCATTCCACGACGCATTCACAGCAGTGCTGGCCAAGCACATCTCAGAAAACAGCAACGTGCGCATTGTGATAACGGTACACGGGCTAACAAAGCCGCGCCTTAACTACATCACCCGCAAAGTGTATCGCGAGGTAGACCGTTTTGTGTTCGGCTCGCAAAAGGCATTTAACTGCTACATGGGCCATGCGTCAAAAATAGCCATCAGCAAGGCACGCGTCATCAGGGAAAGCGTGCTACGTTCACCACAGCCTGCCGGCAATGCCATTGACCTTCGTCACCGGCTAGGGATAAAGCCCGAGCAAGCCCTTATCATGTTTCACGGCCGCCTGTGCCATGAAAAAGGTGTCGACGTGGCACTGCGGGCACTCACGCAACTCGACAAAAGCAGTTACCGCATGGTGGTGATTGGTGAGGGGCAAAACAAATTCGTGTCGCACCTCAAAGGATTCATTGTGGCCAATCAAATGGTGCGCAATGTGACTTTTCTGGGGTTTGAGCCAAACGTGCAACCCCTTATCAGACAATGCGACATCGGTGTTGTGCCATCAGTAACACCAGAATCGATGGGCATCTCCACCCTTGAATACATAATGCAGGGCAAAGCCGTGATAACCACCAACAACGGTGCCCAGCCCGAATATATCAACGACGGCAGCAACGGCCTGCTGGTGCCTCCTGGCGACCATTTCGCCGTGGCCAATGCCATAAAGACGCTTATCGACAATCCCGACCTGCGCACAAGTATGGGCAAGCAAGCACAAACCGACTTTGACAATCATTTGAACTACAGTCACTTCTACATGAAGATGAGCGAGCTTTACCGCAGCCTGTTCGCCGACTGACTCAAGTCCCATGGCCATATATAACGAATAAGGCCCTTACGCATCAGCGTAAGAGCCTCATTGTTTTTTCAGTCGTGGGTAGAGATGGATTCGAACCACCGAAGTCGTAAGACAGCAGATTTACAGTCTGCCCCATTTGGCCACTCTGGTATCTACCCGTTGCCTTAAGCGATGCAAAGGTAGCATAAATTTTCGGTATACCAAAGCGCACACGCATTTTTAAAACGCGGCAACTACCTTATAAGTCCTTTTTTTTGTTTGTAGCAGCATTTTTGCTACTTTTGTGATAGCATGAAATACTATACGGTTTTATGAAACACAAGATATCAATCCCTCTTTTGCTGCTTGCACTGCTGGCGGTAGCCATGAATGCCTGCAGCAGCGGGAAATTCAAGATAAGCGGCAAGCTGAGCGACATTGCATCGGCCAACTTGCATATCGCATACTACACGGTCAACGGTGTGAAAGACGCCTGGGTAACAACCCACGACAACGGAGCCTTTGAGTTCACCGGAGAAAGCGCCGATCCCACCATGGCCGTCATCTACGACACTCAGTCGCAGGTTATTGCTTGCCTTGAGGTGCAAAACGGCGATGCCATTGAGATTAGCGGTACGCCCAACAAGCGCTATCAGCTCACAGTCAAGGGAACCGAAACCAACGAAAGGTGGAGCGGCTTCCTCAACGAGCATGCCAAGCAGTTTGAGGCCGGCAACAAGGCAGCCACAAATGCAGCCATAGAAAAATACGTCAAAGCAAACCCCGACGACATAACATCTACAATGCTGCTGCTCGCCAACTACGACAGCGGCAGCGATCCCGGACGCGCAAAGAAATTGCTGAGCGGCATCAGCACCAACGCAAAGCCACTGAGCATAATCTGCGCCTTTGAGGCTCTCACGGCAACAATAGGCAAAAGCCAGGCCGAAGGCGTGCTGCCAGTGCTGCTAATGATCAATGCCCAGACCGGGAAATTCGGACAACTTAGGTATAACGCATCAAGCCTCACACTGCTCTACATTTGGGGCAACGACAACGAACAGGCACACAAGGCCGACATCGACAGGCTGAAAACCCTGCGCTCGGCAGCAAGCGGCAAACAGCTGCAGATAGCCGACATCTCACTCGAGGCAGACTCTTCGTTCTGGCGAAGCACCATTACCCGCGACAGTGTCCAATGGTTGCAATTCTGGGTGCCAGAAGGCCCCCTGGGCATCGATATCAAACCACTACACATCACCTCTACCCCACTTGCCATGCTGGCCGACTCGACCGGCCGCGTGCTGTGGCGCGGAACCGATTGCTCGACAGCGGCAAAAATGGCCGAGGCCCAACTAAATAAACTGAAATAAACCACACGGGCATAGGAATCGCGCCTCATTGGACTGCAATGCCCACACAGATATAAAGTTTTTATGCTATCAAAAACCTTTGGCGCAGCCGTTCACGGCATCGACGCCTTACTGGTCAACATAGAAGTTGCCGTGGAATGGGGAACCGGATTCACCATGGTGGGCTTGCCCGACACTGCCGTGAAAGAGAGTGCCGAGCGAGTGCGTTGCGCCATAGGTCAAGCCGGATTCGAGTTTCCACGCAAACTAGTGGTAATCAACATGTCGCCAGCCGACATCAAAAAGGAAGGCTCGGCCTACGACCTCCCCATAGCAATAGGCATACTGGCCAGCGACGAGAAGATTCCCACCGCACCGTTAGGACGCTACATGATGATGGGCGAACTGTCGCTCGACGGCACCTTGCGCCCAATCAAGGGCGCTCTGCCTATGGCTATACTTGCCCGCGAGCTGCAACTCGACGGGTTTATAGTGCCGCGCGAGAATGCCAGAGAGGCCGCAGTGGTCAATAAGCTTAACGTGTATGGAGCCGACACGATCACCCAAGTTATCGACTTCCTGAACGGCAATGCCCAACTCGAACCCACGGTGGTCGACACCCGTGCCGAGTTTGCACGTGCACAGGGCATGTATCCGTTTGATTTTGCCGAAGTCAAGGGTCAAGACAACGTGAAAAGAGCCTTCGAAGTGGCTTGCGCCGGCGGGCACAACATATTGCTCGTGGGCAGTCCCGGATCAGGAAAATCAATGATGGCCAAGCGGTTGCCTTCAATTTTGCCGCCTCTTAGCTTAGGCGAGGCACTCGAAACCACTAAAATCCACTCAGTGGCCGGCAAACTGCCAGGCGGCACCACTCTGATGAGCATGCGCCCTTTCCGCTCGCCTCACCACACCATATCGCCCGTGGCTCTCGTGGGCGGAGGCACCTACCCCACCCCCGGCGAAATCAGCCTCGCCCACAATGGCGTGCTGTTTCTCGACGAGTTGCCTGAATTCAACCGCAACGTGCTCGAAGTGATGCGACAGCCACTCGAAGACCGCCACATCACCATCAGCCGTGCAAAATACACCACCGACTACCCCGCCTCGTTCATGCTTGTGGCATCAATGAATCCCTGCCCATGCGGCTACTACGGCCACCCTACCAAGCCATGCTGCTGCAGCCCTTACCAGCGCCAACACTATCTGAGTAAAATCTCAGGGCCGCTACTCGACCGCATCGATCTGCAAGTTGAAGTTCAGCCCGTCAACTTCGACGAGCTGTCGTCGGCATCGCCGGGCGAGCCGAGCGCTGCCATCAGGGACCGTGTGGTGTCGGCACGCGAAATACAGATGCGCCGCTTTGCCGAATTTCCAGGCACACACTGCAATGCGCAGATGACACCCTCGATGATACACCGCTTCGCCGAGCCCGACAAAGCGGGCCTGGAGCGCCTTAAAGACGCCATAGAGCGCATGAACATGAGCGCACGTGCCTACGACCGCATACTCAAGGTTGCGCGCACCATAGCCGACCTTGCCGGCGAGCAGCGCGTGAATGCGACACACATACAAGAGGCCATCAGCTACCGCAACCTCGACCGCAGCTCATACTTCGACTTCAACGACCGGGGCCTGACCCACGGGCCGCAACGCTAACACACCGCCCGACACGAAACATCAACAAAAAAACAAAAGAACACTTCCAAGCATTATGACAATCGGATTTGACGGCAAACGCGCCGTGTTCAACGCCACAGGACTGGGCAACTATTCACGCCTGGTAGTGGACGTGCTGTCGGAATTCTACCCGCATGAGCACTACATACTCTACTCACCAAAGGCACAAGACAACCCAGAGCTCACATCGCTGCTATGCCGGCCCGACGTGCACCTCAAATTGCCCTATAAGGCCAATTTAGGCGGCGCCTACTGGCGTTCGGTGAGCGGAATGATGGATGATGCCCACCGCCACCACGTGAGGCTTTTCCACGGCCTTAGCGGCGAGCTTCCGCTCGATATAGCCAAGAGCGGCATACCAAGCGTGCTCACCGTGCACGACCTCATATTCAAGCGCTTTCCCCAATACTACAAGCCCATCGACCGCATGATCTACAACTTCAAGTTTCGGCGGGCCTGCCGCGACGCCACACGCATCATTGCCATCAGCGAGTGCACAAAGCGCGAAATAATGCACTTCTATGGCGTTCCAGCCGAGAAAATAGACGTGGTATACCAGGGGTGCAACGAAATATTCCGCAAGCCGGTTGACAACGATGAGATCAACGATGTGCGTGCCCGATACAGACTCCCGTCAAGGTTCATCTTAAGCGTTGGTACCATCGAGGAGCGCAAAAACGCACTGCTGGCCGTAAAGGCCCTCGAGCATATCGATGATCAGGAGATTCGCCTCGTGCTGGTGGGACATCACACCAAATACTACAAAGAAATCATGCGCTACGCATCGAAGCACGGCTTGGGACGACGCATCTTCTCAAGCCGAGTGCGCACTGAGCATCTTCCGGCCGTGTACCACATGGCCGAGGCTTTCGTGTATCCGTCGCGTTTCGAAGGCTTCGGCATCCCCATACTAGAAGCCCTGTGCTGCGGCACACCGGTCATCGCAGCCACAGGATCATGCCTTGAGGAGGCCGGTGGTGAGGCATGCATCTATGTGAATCCCGATTCAGTAGAGGAGATGACGCTTGCCATCAACCGCGTGCTCACCGACAGCGATTTGCGCAAGCGCATGACAGAGCAGGGCCACGCCCACAGCGAACGCTTTAACCGGCACAAGATGGCCGATGCGCTTATGGCAGTGTACAGGAAAGCCATTGAAGCGGCAAAGTAGGGCAGTAGTGGCTGTGCCACAAGAGAATATAGAGGCAGCGCCGTAATCTTGGACATTACGGCGCTGCCTTTGTTGTTGATAGTCGGAGTAACGAAAAAGGGGCTGCACCCATATCGGACACAGCCCCTTACAAAAATATCAGTTTTTATTATCAAGTCTCATGCTTAACGGCTACCACCGGCCCACCACACATTTTCGGTGAACACGTAGTTGCCGGCCGACGACCCGGTGCCGAATGCGTTGCGCACGTTGGGGTTAGAGCGCACATCACTTTCGCCATAGGGCAGACGCAACGGCCATGCGTTGCTCTGGCCAGAGCCATTGTTGACATTGGTGAGCTTGATATACTCCTCACCGATGGCCTTGCAGCGACGGATATCGTTGTAGGTTTCCACTTGTTCGTCGCGAGCCTGAGCCAGATACTTCTGCACAAAGATTTCCTTGAGGGTGACCGGGCGTGAAGCAGCATAGGCATCGGCAGTCTCTGCACTGAATCCGGTGATACCAGCGTCGGCATTGGCATAATCGGCAAACGAAGCCTTTACGCCTGCCACAAAGTCGCTTGAGGCATCGCGGCCAAGACGGGCCTTGCACTCGGCAAGAATGAAGCGGAACTCTGATTCGCTGAACAAGTGCACGGTTGCACTGGCATTGTCGAGCCAGGCCGGAGCTGCAAGCGACTCATTTTCCATAGCCTGGTCGTAGTTGCCCGGCGTGCCCACATCGTCGTAGCCAAAGAAGTTGCACACATACACACCGCGGCGCGGGTCGTTACGCTCCTCAAAAAGGTCGGCCACGGTCTTCGACGAGGCTGTATACTCACGACTCCAGAAGAAAGCCGTCCACGGGTTGTTGTTATTGTCATCGAACACGCTGAGCTCTGCGCCACTGAATCCGGCAGCCTCGGCGGCCTCAGCGGCCTCAAGGGCCTCAGCCACGGCATTTTGGTTGCGGAACTGTGTGTGGAGCTTGTAACGTGCCTTCAGGGCATAGGCAAAGCCGAGCCACTGGCCATTGTCGTTGTTAAACAGGATGTCCTGTGAGCCCACATTCGACTCTCTGCCGTTCTTTGCCTCACTGAAATTTGAGATGGCCTGGTCGAGCAGGCTGAATATCTGTTTGTATATTGCTTCTTGCGAGTCGAGGGCTGGGGTGAGGTTGGTCTGTCCTTGCAAAGCCTCGGAATAGGGCACATCACCGTGCATGTCGGTGAGGACACCCAGATTCAGAGCCGTGAGAGTCTGTGCAATGCCCAGCACATCGTGCTGGCCGGCATTCACGCCGCCGCTGTCGCACTTGGCCATGACCTCCTTCATGGCACGCAGTGTGCTATAGGTGCTGTTCCACACATTGTTGAACGTGGAGCTTGCTGCTGTCTCACTGCTGGAGCGCACCTCGGCGTTTGCCATTTGCAGCATACCTGTTCCGAATTCCTGCTCGGTGTAGCTCGATGTATAGAAGGCATAGTCGCCCGATACTGTGGAGAATCCGGTAGAGAGAATCGCTCCCGACAATGCGAACTTGCCGTCGACAACGTCGGCCGAGGGTTGGCCATTGTTTTTGTTGATGTCGTCCATCAAGCCCTCAGTGCACGACGTGGCAAACAGTGCCACAAGTGCCAATGATATATATTTGCTTATTTTCATAATTGATGCGTTGTTGTTGACTTAATAAACCTGTTTTTTGATTTTCTCTTTATCGTGGCTCCGGCTGTTAGAACTGAATCTTGAATCCGGCACCGATGCTCTTGGTTGCCGGAACCGAGAAGCGTTCGAAATAGCCGCTCATGTTGCCGCTGCCTTGCGATGACTCAGGATCAAGCGACGGGAGCTTCGACCAAAGGAGTATGTTGCGGGCAAAAGCATAGACGCTGATGTTGAGGTTGCCAATGCGGGGCAGGTCGTAGTTCAGTGTCACGTCGCGCAGTTTGAGGTAGCTGCGGTCGTAGATGCCCGATTCGGTTATTGAGTTGTGGCAAGTCTGCCAGTAGAGCTGACGGCTCACCTCGGTGGTGTTGGGCTTGCCAGTTGCCTCGTCGATACCGTCGACCACAATGGTGCCTTCGTGATAGGGCAGCGACTCTTCTGTAGCGCCGAAGTAGTTGAGCACTAGCAGAGTTCCGTTATACATTTTGCCGCCGACGCTCAAGTCCCAAGTCGATGATACCGATACTCGCTTGTAGCGGCCGCCCAGATTGAAGCCAAGAGTGAAGTCGGGTGAGCACTGGCCGAGGTTGATGCTTGTGCTTGTGGCCTGGGGCAGACCTTTGCTGAGCAGGAGTCGGCCCTCAGAGTCGCGCTTGAAGCCGATACCGTAGATGATGGGGTAGGTGCTGCCGGCCTCGGCACGCACTTGAGGCTCAACGAAGCCGCCGAGAGAGATTGACTCAACGCCATCGGCGAGTTCGTTCACATAGTTCCACACGCGGGTAAAATTCACACCAAAATCAAGAGAGTAGTCCTTGTTTTGCAGAATGGCCGCGTTGATCGACAGCTCGTGCGACCATGTGGTCATCTTGCCGGCATTGGTAAGAAGCTCCTGATAGCCCGCCGAGCCCGAGATGGGCACAGAGAAGATTTGGTCGGTGACGTTCTGGTAGCTCATTGTGTATTCTAAGCGCAGACGGTTGTTGAAGAAATTAAGGTCGGCACCAAACTCAACATTGCTGGTGTTCTGTGGCTTCAATTTATCGTCATAGAGAATGTAGTAGGGCATGAGCGACGACACACCGCTGATGGGGAATGAAATAGGAGTATAGGTGTAGAATCCGCCGCCATACGAGGGAACTGTATAGTAGTTCTTATAGTAATGGCCTGCCTGGCCCACTTGAGCCCACGATGCGCGCAGTTTACCGTAGCTGAGCAGCTTGTTGCCCTTGAGTGCGGGGAGTTCGGTGAACACCCAGCCGAGCGACACTGAGGGATAGAAGAAGCCGCGGTTGCCGTGAGGCATCGACGACACATAATCCTGACGGCCTGTGACTGTGAGGAACAGCTCGCTGTTCCACGACAGGGTTGCCTGGCCAAAGAAGCCCACAGTGCGACCCTTTGCCTTATATTCCTCACCCGTCTGGCTGACGGTGTTGCTGAATGTGGGGAAGCCGTAGAAGTTGAAGCCCGTGCCCACATAATCCCAATAACGGTCGTTTTCGTGGTTTATCTCATTGCCGAGCAGCACACTCAAGTCCCAAAGTCGGTCGTTCCAATTAGCATTGAAATTGATTGTAAACAGGTTGTTGAACGTGTTGGTGCTCATACCATAGTTCTCAACCGAGCCACTTTGCTGCTGGCGGCCTGTGTTGGCATCTCTATAGGTCTCGGCCACATCGCTGTTGTCGCTTGTGTAGGCATCGATACCGGCCTGCTCGCGGAAGTAAAGGCTATAGTTCTCGCCAGTGGCCCATTTGGGGTGGTATTCCAGATATGCATTTCCGAACACACGGTTGGTGTGGCGCAGATACTGGTCGTTTTCAGCAAACCAATAGGGGTTGCGGAAGTTGCTGTAGCGAAACAAAACCACATCTTGCGGTGAACCGGGAACCGATGTCGGTGTGCCTTTGAGGTTATATTCGGCAGGAGCCGAATACACAACGTTCATAATACCAGAGTTGGCACCAGGAGCGGCAGTCACCTTGCTGCTGGAGTAGTTGGCACTGAATCCGGTCTTCCATTCCTTGCTGATTTCCATGTCCACAAGGCCGCGTGCGCCCCAGCGTGTCATGCCTGTCGACGGCACAATACCCTTCTGGTAGCTGTTGTTCACACCGAAAGAGTAACTTAGGTTGTCTTTTCTCTGGCTGATGCCGAAGTTGGTGTTTTCTGTGATGCCTGTTTGGAAGAAGTCGCTCACATTGTCATATACTTGTGGCGTAGTCCAGCCGCTTAGTCCGGCAAGGGCATATTTGGGATTGTAGTATTGTCCCTCTGCTCCTGTGCCTGCAGGGGTTGCAACACCGCCGTATCCGTAGTTGCGGTCCTTGGGCAGGTCGGTAATCTTCGGGCCCCATGTGCCTGAAGCCGTGGGGTCGAAACCACTCACCGTGCCATCGTCATAAGTGGCGAACCTGTTGCCTTGCGAGTACACCGTCTGGTGCTTGAATTTGCGGCTGACGCTCTCGGCACTGATGCTGGTGCTGAGAGTGATCACCGGGCGGCTGCTTTGCGCATTGCCTCGCTTGGTGGTGATCACAACCACACCGTTGCTGGCGCGGATACCATAAAGAGCCGATGCAGCCTGACCCTTAAGCACGTTGATCGACTCGATGTCGTCGGGGTTGATGTCAAGAGCATGGTTGGGGTGGTCGGCGCCCACGATACCGCCGCTGTTGAATGTGTCGCCAAAGTCGCCCTCGGTGTTGATGGGCATACCGTCGACCACATAAAGAGGCTGGTTGTTGCCGTCGAATGAGCGGGCACCGCGAATCACAATTTGCGATGACGCGCCCGGAGCGCCCGACGACTGGCGTATTTCCACACCTGTGAGCTTGCCTTGTATGGCGCCTGCCAGGCTGGTTGTTCCATTTGTGTTGAGTTCTTCGGCTTTCAAGTCTTGAGAGGCATAACCAAGGGCTTTGCGCTCACGCTTCACACCCATTGCCGTAACCACCACCTCGTCGAGTTGTGCTCCGCCATCGGCAAGCTCCACCGAAATATTCTTGCCCACGGGCACTTGTTTGGTCTTCAGACCCACATAACTCACATTGATATACTTGACGTTGTCGCCAACTGTGATGGTAAAGTTTCCATCAAGGTCGGTTGCGGCTCCTTGGCCTCCGCCTACGGGTTGGATGGTTGCTCCAATGAGCGGCGATTTGTCGCCCTCATAAGTCACATGCCCGGTGATCGTCTGGTCGGCATGTGCAGTTGCGGCTATCGAGCCCACTGCAAGCAATGAAAAAACTAACTTCTTCATAGATTGTAACTTTAATAATTAAACACTGATATCAGGCACATGGCAGTAATCACAATTGCACAAGTTGCCGTCTTGCTCTCTTTTAATGGGAGAGAGCTTCCCGATTCTTCCTACAGCATTTCTGCCGAAAAACTTAATACAAGTAACTTTTGATTCTGATTCTAAATTAAAAAACCTAAAACGATGTTATTTTATAATTTTTTGTGACCGCAAAATTACTATTCTTATACATTTCAAGCCAAATTATTTGTTGGTTTTAACCTAATCAGCCACTTATGGTGTTTTTTAGAACTTTTTTGGTCAAAAAATCACTTTTCGCATTTAAATCTAATTTTCAAGTGTTTAACCCTTGTAATCGTTACTTGCGGTATGTTAATATACAACATCGATTTAACATTTTAAGATTAACAATATATCTGTATTCGGCACTATATTCGGTGTTAATCATCAATATAAATGGGCTTTTAACGCACTTTCTGTAATAAAAACGGCTTTTTTTCATCAAATCACGAACATTTGCCAATCAAAATCCAATGTGTGGCGACATGTTTTGTGCATAGCAAAGATTTGTCACTTTTCGGCCAAATCAGGCGGCGCCTCGGCAATGCAAATTCAAGCAAGCTTGATTTGCTACCCACGCTCGGCTTGCACTATGTTGCC
>CAVFVP010000013.1:0-44813 GCA_963625945.1 Agathobacter rectalis
TTATCGGTTCTTTTGAATTATTCAGCTCCATTGTTACCTCACTTTGGCCACAAATATAATTTGTTTTTTTGAAATTAGGCAAACAAAATGGCAAAAGACGTAAAATTTAATATAAAACTTACTGTTGACGGCAAAGCCCACGTTGCTCAGGCAGTCGCTTCAACAAAAGACCTTCAGGCGGCTGTTGAGGGCGCAAAGAGCTCGACTGCAAAATTTACATCGTCTTTATTACGGCTCAATCAAACCGTCCAGGCATTAGATAATGCGGCCGACTCTTTATCCAAGCTTCAAGGTGCTTTAAAAGGATTGTCGGAGGGTGCTGCCAATGCTGAAGTGGCCAACACGAAGCTGGCCACTGTCATGATGCAGCGCATGAATGCCAGCGATGAGGATGTGGCGGCCATTAAAAAGCTCGTGGCCGAGCAAAAAGAGCTTGAAATGGCTTTTGCGGGTAAAAATCGGCGCCATTGCCCAACAAGCATTGCCTTACGTGTCTTCATTGTTGGAACTTCAAAAAAAGGCGGCAAACGGCAATAAAGTGCACTATCCGTGAACATGCGCCCTCGATTGTTTGATGTCCAAACGTTTCGGCATCGCAAAACCCGCTCCAATAGCGGATTTTTTGTAAAAGCCCCCTATAAATGTAATAATTTTCTATGCAATAAGAACGTGGCGAAAGCCGTTAATACAAGAAAACAGAAACACTCAAAAAAAGCGACACAATGGAACTGAAAGCACGATTCGACCATTTCAACTTTAATGTGAGCGATCTCGACAAAAGCATCGATTTCTACCACAAGGCATTCGGGCTGACCGAACACCATCGCAAGATGGCTTCCGACGGCTCGTTCACACTTGTCTACCTGACAGACAACGACAGCGGATTCCTGCTTGAGCTGACTTACCTGCGCGATCATCCGCAAAAATACGACCTCGGCGAGTGCGAGTTTCACTTGTGCCTCCGTGTGGCCGGCGACTATGCCCAGTGGCGTGAATACCACAAGGCGATGGGATGCGTGTGCTACGAGAACGAGGCCATGGGCCTATATTTTGTGGAAGATCCCGACGGCTACTGGATTGAGGTGTTGCCTTTGAAATAAGCTATCATACTATGAGCACTACAATGAAACGCGCCGCAGGCATTGCGGCCGTGATTGCGGCCATTGTCTATACAGTGGCACGATGGGACTTTTCCCACAGCGGCATCATGGGCCTCGCCGATGACTTTTTCCTTTTCATGGCGGCATTTATGCTGGCTTACGCGCAATTTCTGAATCAGAAACACAAGCATATACGCCGCCAAATGCTAATGATAGCCCTGCTGTGCGCAATACTGGGGCTCACTTGGGTTGCGATAGGACTGATTGCCGCAGGCTGACGCGCAGCCGTCAGCCCACACCCAACAGCTCGATCTGAAACACAAGAGTAGAATTTCCGGGTATGCCCGGCTGTGAGCGCTTACCGTAAGCCTTGTCGCTTGGGATATAGATTTCCCACTTATCGCCAACGTGCATTCGCGTGAGGGCTATAACCCAACCCTCGATGAGGTCGCGCAACCGCATGGCTGGGGGCACAGTCTCGCCGTGACTTGAGTCAAACACCCGTCCGTCGATAGTGCGTCCGGTGTAGTTTACCACGACCACACTGCCCAAATTCGGCTGCGGGGCATCGGCACTGCCGCTTGCCATGATGCGGCAAAACACTCCACCGCCTAACGGTGTAACGCCAGGCTCAGCGGCCTTGGCCTTGAGCCACTCAATGTTGCGGGCGGCATATTCCTTTTTCGACATAATTGCAGATTTGTTTCTTAGGGGTTAAACAAGACCGGTCTGTGGAGCGCATCACACCGGCACCACAAGCATTGGGGTATCGCTCTGGAAGAGCACCCGATGAGCTATACTTGGATTGAAGAGGCGCGTGAAAATGTTTTTTTTCTTGTTGGGGATTACGATGAGGTCAATGTGATTGTCGACCACATATTGCTGAAACTGGTCGATGAAGCGCTGACGGCTCAACCGCTTGGTCTTGAAGTTGCAACCGCTGTAGTGACCCTTGCAATAGGAAGTGAGGTCGCGCAGCGACTTGTCAATCTGTCCACTGTCTTTTTTGTCGACCACAGGGATTATGGTCACCTGCATCTCATTGCCCGAGAACAGCCGCGCGAAGATGTCGAACGAAATCAGGTCTTGCTGAATGAGATTGCTGAAAAACGCCACGTGCCTGATGGCCGTGATGTGGCTAAGCGTGATGTTTTCGGGCACCGTGAAGATGGGGAAGCTGCAGGCATCAAGCACCTCGGCCGTGACGCTGCCCAGCATGTCGTGCTCCTTATGGTTGATGCCACGCGTGCCCATCACGATAAGCACCACGTCGTTCTTGCTGGCGCAATTGAGGATGCACTCTTCGGGAATACCCTCGGTGACCTCCGACTCCACACCCACCTGAGGCAGCTGGCCATCGGCTATGCGTGAGCGCACGTCGGACACAAACTGAGCCATCTGCTGGCGTGCAATCACGCGCATCTGCCTGTCGTCGGTTCCATCGCCCGGAGTCAGCGGCATCATGAAGCGGTGCCGCTCGTTGACGTAGGCATGCAGCAGAATCACCGAGCCACCAATCTTGCGGGCATACTCAAACCCCACTTTACAAGCCTTGAGTGAATATTCGCTGAAGTCGACCGGAATAAGCACGCAACCCACACGCGGCTGACGTGGCTGGTCGGCCACACTCTCAACCACTTTCAGAGCCATGGGCAAGTCGCGCTCATGAATGCGCACCCGCACCCCCGATGCCGGTACCTGCTCCTGCAAGTTGACGTTGTGCAACACGGCATTTATCCCTGACTCGGCCAGACGGCCCTTGAGCAGCATGGCACGGTCGTAGGTGTGGATGGCAAGGGTGATAAGCCTGTCGGGGTCGTTGCTTTTGTTGTTAGTCATAGTTTGCTTTGTGAGTGTAAATCAAAATTGTTCGATATGAGCATTTGCACAGTTCAGTGCGGGCTGCATAAAAAAATCGGCGCGGAACGGAAAGCATTACAGCCACTACAGGCGCATCTCTCACGACTCCGCGTCGAAAAAACCTTTTGTCAGCTTTGAATTGTGTGTCTGGTCGGGGTTTGCCCGAATCAGACTTCTTCTTTTGGCTGTTCCTTTTTCTTCTTTGCCTGCTCGAGAATTTCGAGCGCCATATCAAGAATCTTGGTGTCGTCGAGAATCACAATTCCTCCGTCGGGGCCGGGCTCAATGTGTACGCCCATGTGGGAACCAAAGTCATAGTTCGATCCTCCAAAATAATTTCTCACTGTTTGAACTGTTACGTTCAACTTATCAGCAATCACGTGGGTTGAACCCTCTGGCAAGCTGTCTTTGATGCGACGGAGCTCGTTGAATGAAATTGTCTTGGGCATGATAATATCCTGTTTTTAAAGTTTAATAAAATGGGATTAATTATGCCATAAATTTAGGAATTAACTTCGACTTGACCAAATATGCGACAATGATTTTCAGACTAAATTTTATAAAAAATTGCTACAACAGCCAATATCAATAAGTTAAACAAGACGGCAAAAACGAGCAGTTTTGCATCGGTCGCGGCCATCGGCTCGGGGTCGGAAGCCAACAAACGCGCATGGGCCTTGCGATAGGCCAGCCACACGAGGCAAGCAGCCGCCACGCCCACCAAGGCGCCACACAAGATGTCGCCCGGATAATGCACGCCCTCATACATACGGCTGTAGCACACCAGGGCTGCCCAGCCGACGAAAGCGGCGGCCACACTGCGCCGACGGCATATAAGAGCCATCAGCGCCGCCACGCCGAACGAATTGGCGGCATGGCTCGACACAAATCCATACAGCCCCCCCCGGTAGTCGCGAATGATGTGAAGCGATGACTCTATGGCCGGATTGTGCGACGGACGCAAGCGCTGCACGAGCGGCTTTATAACCGACGACGACACTTGGTCGGCAAGCGCGATTGTAAGAGCCACGGCGAGCAGAACGAGAAGCGCCTTGCGCCACCCCTGCCTGAACAGCACCCACAAGAGGGCTATAATCATGGGAATCCATGCGAGCTTTCCCGATATGAGCCACATCAGGCTGTCGGCATATGGGCAGTTGGCACCGTTGATGGCACACAGGGCCGAGGCATCGATTTGCTGCAAAATATCGAGCATGCTGATTGTTATATTATGGTTAAGTTCTTTGAGTTGATCCAGGCATTGCGGGAGTCGGTGGTTTCCACGTTATACCACTTGTCGGTCACAAGGCCATTGCGCACCTTCACCGAGTCGGTCAAGGTGACCTTGCTTCCCTCCTTGAGGCGGAAAGCCACCTCGCTGGCACCCTTAGGCTGACGCGGAGCCTTGCTGAGCGAAGCCTGCTGGACAGTGACTATAGCCGTGTCGTGGCTGGATGAGAGGTTGTGCATGTAAATGGCGCACCCCACGCCAAACACCGCAAGCACAAGCATAATCGCCGACCCGAAGAAGCCCACCTTGCGCACAGGAATCGATTGGGCGGCAACATAGGCACCGGCCAAAAGCAGCGCAAGCAGGAAAGCCACCGCGCCGGCCGCGGCCCAAGTGTTGCTCGACGTGCGCTCCACCACGGCCGACACAATGCCGCCCACAATCGATGGATTGGCCTCGGCATCGATTTGCGCCTTTTCGCGCACAAATTCAAGGTCGGCACGCGCCTGCGAGTTCGACGGGTCGAGCTTGAGTGCGCGTTCGTAATAGATTATTGCCTTGCTGCGCTCCTTGAGCCTATAGTATGTGTTGGCTATGTTATAGTAAAGTTCGCTCGACACGCCTTCGGTCTTGGCCACTTGTTCATACAGTTTCAATGCGCGATTGTAGTCTTGCCGCGCATATGCCTCCCCTGCCTCAGTTGCCGCATTGCCGGAAGCCATAGCCGGCAGCCATGCCGACAACAGCGCTATGATGATGATTACTAACTGTTTCATATCGTGATAAAGATGTATCTGTGATTACTGTTTTGCGGGCTTTGTGCCCTCGAGCGAGTCCATGATTTCGGCGGCCTCCTGAAGCACAGGCTGCATGTCGCGACTGGCGAGCTCGGGAGCATATTGTGCAAACTCGCACTTGTCGAGCAAGCCAAGCACACGGTCACACAGGTCGGACTGCGCGCCGTAGCGCAACAATTCGGCTTGAATGTTGTCCTTGCTCAACTCCGAGACCGGAATGCCGATCTTGTCGCTGAGGTATCCCCAAACGGCATTCAGCAGTTCAGCATAGAAGCCGTTACGGTCGTCCTTCTCCATAAAGCGACGGGCAGCCTTGAGCCTGCGCTGAGCCACCTTGCTTGCTCGGCGCGTGCGCATGAGCGACACATCGCTGTGCTCACGCAGCATTTTGCGGTAGAACAACAGTAGCGCCACAAATGCAACCAGCGGCAACACAAAGCACATCCAATAGACAACCGATGTCACATAGTGAGAGTGGCTGCGGCTGAGATTCAGCTCCGATGCCGGGAAAGGCTTGTGGATGTCGGCATTCTGCAACTTATAGTGGCTCGACGGCTTGCCGCTGCCCTTAGCCACGGCCAGCTTGTGGCCAGGCACGTGAAGAGTCTGGTAGGAACGGGTCTTGGTGTTGAAGTATGTGAAGTCGAAGCCGGGAATGTCGAAATTGCCCACAAACTGCGGGATAAACATATAGTCAAACTTCACGGTGCCGCTCACGTTGGAGCCATTGGGCGAAACCGATATCTTGCTCTGGGGATCGTAGGTGTCGAATTGCGACGGGAACTTCACATCGGGGCCCTTGATGTACTTAAGGTTGCCGGTGCCGCTTACCACCAGGCTATAAGTGGCTGGCGCATAGGTCTTGAGCGACTGCGGAGCGACCGACGAGGTGATGGTGAAGTCGCCCACCGCACCACTGAAGTTGGCAGGACGTGGCTGCGGCAGCGGATCGATTTTCACCGAAGCCTGGTTGCTCTTCACTTGCAACTTCTTCTCGACCGGCTGCGACACACTGCCCCACTGAGTGTGGAAAGTGTCGAACTGCACCACCGTCACATCATAGTTGCCCGAGGTGATGGACAGTTGTCCCGACTGTTGCGGATAGAGGATGCATTTCTTGAGCTCGGCAACCATATAGTTCTGCCCGTCGACCCGCTCCACTTTGTTGAGCGTGGGCGACAGCGGGAGCTCCTCGATAAGGAAGCCGTTGAACGACGGTTGCTTTGTGGCCATAAACGACGACACCTGATATTTGGTGTAGAGTTTGATGGTGCACACCACAGCCTCCTGCTCATAGACTTGTGGCTTCGACATGGTGATGCGCACAAAAATGTCGCTGCCTTTGACCTCGTTGCCGGCCGACTGCGTCATGGGGTTGCTGAGCGACGGCATGCCCGACGGAGCCCCCTGGGGGACGGCCTGACTCGACGGAGCTGTAGACTGCCCCTGCCCCACCGCCTTGACGGTGAGCGGACGTGTGGTCATGCGGCGCCCACCCACAGTAATCGACGCAGCTCCTATGTGATAGGTGCCAGGCGACTTGGCCATATAGGTCATGGTATATTCCTCAGTGGTGCTGCTGGTGGTGCGGCCATTGACCGTGACCGAAGAGAATCCTTGCGACACAGCCGGGCCAAAGAGTAATTTAAGGCCGCTCACGGTGGGAGTCTGTAAGCCACTGCCGCTGCCGTTCTCGAGCACGAACACCACATTGAACGCATTGCCCACAGCCACCTTCTCGGGAGCGTGTGCCGTGAATGTGGTGGCGGCCGAGACAGCAAAAGCCGCCATGATGACGATGACCGACACTATTAAAAATACAATTCTTTTCATAACATAATAAGTTTGCGTTTTGGCAGAAGTCAGCGATTACCGGGCAGCCTAGGCCGTGATATCACGGCAAAGCACCGTGACAGGTTGCCCACGGCTCACCACTTGTTGCGCGTGCGCTCACGCTCGCCGCGCTGCATTTGCTGGCGTGCGGCATTCATGCGCTGCTGTGTGGCCCGCTCCTCGTCTTGCATGGCCTTGAGGATTTGGTCGACGTTCTGCTGACTCATTCCTCCTTGCTGTTGCTGCTGTTGTTGCTGCTGTTGCTTGTCCTGCTGGTTTTGCTTCGACTTGTCTTGCTGGTTTTGCTTCTGCTTGTCGTTGTCTTTCTTATCGTTGTTCTTGTTTTTGTCGTTGTTTTTGTTCTGCTTTTGCTCTTGCAGCTTGAGTTGGGCTTTGCGCAGATTGTAGCGGGCATCCTCGTCGTAGGGGTTGCGCCGCAACGCATCCTTGTAATAGCCAATGGCTTCATCATAACGCTGAGATCCATAGGCGATGTTTCCAAGGTTGTGGAAAGCGCGCGACTGCAGCGGCTTGTTGCCGTCGGAAGCCTTAATCACATTCATAAACAACTGTGCGGCCTGCACAGCAGGGTTATCCTTGCCGTTGGCATCGCCACCGGCTTGTCGGATCAAGGCCAAGGCCAGATTGTATTGTCCGATAACCGAATGCTGGTTGGCTTGCAGAGCCTTGCGGTATTCGACCTCGGCCTCGGCATATTTTTTTGCGTTGTAGAGCTTGTTGCCGCTGCGTATGTGGTTGCGCTCCTGCTTCACCGAGGCTTGCTGGCCGGCAGCTTGTGCTGCCGCGGGCGAAGCGGCCGTGGCGGCCATTAACAGGCACAGGCCCGAGAGCAAAATATTGAGGCGTTTCATTTGCTGTTGTTTTTTTCTGTTTTTGAGAAAAAGTTGTATTTCTTGAGCCACGGGTTCTTGCGGTCGAGCACTAAGATGCCCGCCACCATGAGCACCAGGGCAATCCAGGCAAAGACGGGGAACTGCTCGTCGTGCTTGGTGTAGCTCACTTGCGCCAGACTTGTCTTGGCAAGTTTCGACAAGGCCTCGGTGAGAGTCTCAACGGCATCGGCGTCGTTGCCGTTGACATAAATGCCCTTGCCGGCCTCGGCCACTTTGCGCGCCATTTCCTCGTTGAGCGCAGTGTTGACCACTTCGCCCTCATCGTTACGCAGATAGCCGCCGTTGCCGTCGACAGGTATGGGTGCGCCTTTGGCCGAACCCACGCCCATCACGCTCACCTGCACGCCGGCTTTGCGTGCATCGGAGGCGGCAGCCACGGCATCGTCCTCATGGTTCTCGCCGTCGGTTATCACAATGATTGCCTTCTGAGCCTTGCTGTGCTGCGGGAAAGCCTTCATTGCCATGTTGATGGCAGCACCGATGGCAGTGCCTTGCGTGGGCACCATGCCGGTGCTGATGTCGTTGAGAAACAGCTTGGCCGATTGCGCATCGCCAGTGAGCGGCATCTGCAAGTAAGGATTGCCGGCAAACACTATCAGGCCCACTTTGTCGTTGTTGAAACGGTCGATGAGTTTTTCGAGAATAAGCTTTGACTGCTGCAGGCGGCTCACGCCCTGCGCGTCGTCGGTGCTCGAGGCGAGCATTGAGTTCGACACATCGACCGCAATCATCACCTCGATGCCGTTAAGGTTAGAGGTGGTCTTAGTGGCTCCGGCACGTGGGCGGGCCAGGATAATGACAATCATGGCCAGGACAAGCATCTCGATTGCAAGTTTGATCCATGGCTTGTAGCGCGACACGTCGGGCATGAGCTGCTCCACCTGTTCCTGACGGCCGAAGCGGCTGAGACTGCGCTTGCGCAGCCATCTCGACAGCAGGAACAAGCCCACAAAGAGCGGCACAAGCAGCAGCAAGTATAGATATTCGGGATTTGCGAAACTAAACATTTGTTATCCTCTATGATTCATTACAGTAAACAAATAATGAGCGACAGCACCTAAGGCACATTTCGGAGCACGGTGTACTTGACTGTGAGGTCGAGAGCCACTAGCAGCAGCAAGAGCAAAGCCCATGGCATATAGGCGTCTTCGGTGTGGCTGAAGTTGCGCACGTCCATGCGGGTTTTCTCGAGCTTGTCGATTTCCTTAAATATGCTTTTGAGCACGTCTTTGTTGGTGGCACGGAAGTAGGTACCGCCGGTGGTCGACGCTATTTTGCGCAAAGTGGCCTCATCGATCACCACAGGGAGCGACTGGTATTGCAGCACCCCGTTGTACATGGCCACGGGACACATAGCGTTGCCGTTGGTGCCCACGCCAATGGTGTAGATTTTTATGCCATACTTTTGCGCTATCTGGGCAGCGGTGACGGGAGCCACCACGCCGGTGTTGTTGCTGCCGTCGGTGAGCAGGATTATGCTCTTCGACTTGGCCTTGCCGCTCTTGATGCGGTTGATGGCCGTGGCTATGCCGTCGCCAATGGCCGTGCCGTCTTCAAGCACGCCCATCGAGATGTTGTTGATAGCGTTGACAATGGCCGCCTGATCGGTGGTCATGGGCACTTGGGTGAAAGCCTCAGAGGCAAATATCACAAGGCCTATGTTGTCGCTCGGACGCTCGGTGACGAACTGCGACGCCACTTCCTTGGCTGCTGTGAAACGGTCGGGCTTGAAGTCCTTGGCGAGCATACTAGTCGACACATCGAGGGCTATCACAATGTCGGTGCCCTCGGTTTCAGACGTTGACCAGCTGTCGCGTGACTGCGGACGGCACAATATTATTATGAGACAGCCTATGGCGAGCAGCCTCACGCCGAACATCACATGGCGAAGCACTGCCTTCCAGCAAGTGCCCAGTGCAGAGAACGGTTGGGTGGTCGATAGCCGCATCGAGGGCTGTGCCACGCGGTGCTTCCACACATACCATGCTATGAGCGGCACATAAATCAAAAACAGCCACAGCAGTCCCGGGTGCATCAGTTCCATCATCGGACAGCCTCCTCTCCCCGCTTCTTAGCGGCCGGCTTGCTCTCAGCCTTGCCCGCCTCGGCGGCAGGCTCGACTGGGCGCGTGTGGTCGACAAACTGACAGGCGCGCGTGAAAGCCATCTCGTTGTCGTCGGCAATGGGTTTCACAGCGGCAAACTTCACAAAGTCGGCCATGGCCAGAATTTCGCTCAGCTGCTCATTGACGGCCTTGGTTTCCTCGTTTTTCTTGAGCGTGGCCACAATCTGTGTCGACGTCATCTCCACGGCATTGATTTCAAAACGCCTGTAGATGTAGTCGCGCAAGATGTCGGTGAGCTCAGTGTAATATTCTTTTTCCTCGCCGTTTTGCCACAACTGGCGCTGTTTCAGCGCATCGAGGCGCTGCACAGCCTCCTCATAGGGAGGCAAGCGCTTCTTCTCGGGCTTCAGCGGGTTTATGCCCTTGCGCCACCACAGGCCATAGGCCGCGGCGCAACATGCCACCACGAGAAACGCCAGTAGGAATGCCCACCAGTAGTCGGTCACGAAATCAGGGAGCCAATCGAGCAATTTCGCCTTGATTTCCTCAACGGGCTTGAAATCGACAATCTCGTCGCCCTGCTTCACCTTGACAGGCACCACCTTGAGCGTGACGCGGTCGGAAGCCACGGTATCGTGTCCAGCTATGTAGAGCACCGGCGGCAACACGTAGACGCCCGAGTCGAACGACTGCACGATGAGCCGTTTGGTGATTTGTATGCGGTTGTTGCCTATGTCCACGGTATCGGGCTTGGGCCGTGCCGCTATCTCCACTGCCGAGGTGATGGTGTCGGAGGCATCAAGAGGGAAGAAGCCCTTTGCGCCCTTGTCCTGCACCAGTTCAAGGCTGAGCGTGGATGTACGGCCCATCATCATCACGGTGGTGTCGAGGCGGGCCTTGAGCGTGGCTGGAGCGGCATGGGCAGCTCCGGCTCCGGTCAAGATGAGCACCAAGGCCATCGCATGGCGTTTCAGCAGTCTGATGTATCTTTCGTTCATAATTGTCATTCTATATAATTCTATTGAGGGCCCCTCAGCCCTGGCCAGTGTGGCCTCAGCGGGTCACGCCACGGCGCTGGAACAGTCCCATGAGCGACTTCACATAGTCGTCGCTTGTGGATATCGAAGCCAAATCAACCCTGCAGCGCTGCAAAGTCTCGTTCATGTTGAGCTGGCGCTGATACCACCATTTGTCGTAGGCTTGGCGCACACGCTTTGAGCCGGTGTCGACCCACCGCTCAAGACCTGTCTCAGCATCGGCCACCTTCATCAGACCCACATCGGGCATCTGCGCCTCACGCTTGTCATAGACTTGGATGGCTGTGAGGTCGTGCTTGCGCCCGGCTATCGACATGGCTCGGTAATAGTCGTTGCCGTCGATGAAGTCCGACACCAGGAACGCCGCACATCGCTTCTTGATAGCTCCGGTGAGGTATTCGAGGGCAAGGCTGATGCTTGTGCCACGGCTTTGGGGCTCGAAGTTGAGCAGCTCACGTATGAGAAGCAATATGTGCTTGCGCCCCTTTTGTGGCGGAATGAATTTCTCGATTCGGTCAGAGAACAGGAGCACGCCCACCTTGTCGTTGTTTTGAATGGCCGAGAAAGCCAGCGTGGCCGCGATTTCGGTAATCATGTCGCTCTTTGCCACGCCCATGGCACCGAAGTTCTTGCTGCCCGACACATCAATGAGCAGCATCACAGTGAGTTCGCGCTCTTCCTCGTAGACCTTGACGTAGGGGCGGTTGTGGCGTGCAGTCACATTCCAGTCAATATCGCGCACATCGTCGCCATACTGGTATTCGCGCACCTCGCTGAACGTCATGCCGCGGCCCTTGAAGGCCGAATGGTATTCGCCGGCAAAAATGTTTTGCGACAGTCCCTTGGTCTTTATTTCAATTTTGCGGACTTTCTTGAGCAGTTCGTTGGAATCCATAATCATGATGATTGATTAAAATTGCCCATACCCGCCTCACTCTGCCACAGCAGGCTTTTGTACCTCACGCGCCTTGACGGTGTGAGGAGCCATAAGCCATTGTGGTCCGGCAAGAGTGTGGGCCTGGCGTATCAGGGCACTGCAATCTTGTCGAGGATTTGGCTGATAACCTCGTCGGCGCTGATGTTGTTGGCCTCGGCCTCGTAACTCAGTCCTATGCGGTGGCGCATCACGTCGTGGCACACAGCACGCACATCTTCGGGAATCACATAGCCGCGGCTGCGCAGGAACGCATAGGCGCGGGCAGCCAGAGCCATGCTGATTGAGGCGCGTGGCGACGCTCCGAACGAGATGATGTTGGTAAGGTCGGGCAAATTGTAGTCGGACGGGAAACGTGTGGCAAACACGATGTCGACAATGTAGCGCTCTATCTTCTCGTCGATGTAGATGCGGTTGACGATTGAGCGTGTCTCTATAATTTCCTTCGGGCTGACGAGCGGCTGCACCTTGGTGCTGTGGCCGTCGATGTTCATGCGTATGATTTGGCGCTCCTCAGCCTTGTTGGGATAGCCTATTACCACTTTCATCAAGAAGCGGTCGACTTGCGCCTCGGGCAGCGGATAGGTGCCTTCCTGCTCGATGGGGTTCTGGGTGGCCATCACCAGGAACGGGTCGTCGAGCTTGAAAGTCTGGTCGCCGATGGTCACTTGACGCTCCTGCATGGCTTCGAGCAGTGCGCTCTGCACCTTGGCCGGGGCACGGTTGATTTCATCGGCCAGCACAAAGTTGGCAAACACCGGGCCGGGCTTCACTTCAAAACGCTCCTTTTGCGCACTGTAGATCATTGTGCCCACAACGTCGGCCGGCAGCAAGTCGGGGGTGAACTGAATGCGGCTGTACTTGGCGTCGATAATTTGCGCCAATGTCTTGATGGCCAAAGTCTTGGCCAATCCAGGCACACCCTCAAGCAGGATATGGCCGTTGGCCAGCAGAGCAATCAGCAACGAATCGACCAAATGCTTTTGGCCAACAATGGTTTGATCCATGCCCTGGGTCACCAAATTCACGAAATTACTCTTACTTGCGATTAAGTCGTTTAACTCTCTGATGTTCACAGATTCGCTCATAGTTTAGCAATATTTTTCCTTTGTTGTTTTCGATAATGATTTTTTATTTGTGCAAAGGTAATTTTTTAAAGTCATCTACGGCACGGCTATCACGTTAATTAATACAAAGATTAATGATTTCAGTTTAACAGCAGCTTTGGCTCCGACAGCGGGCCGAAGCATAATCGGACGTGCGGCAAAGCAAGGCAGTGTGCGAGGCGCGGCCACACAATGTGAGCGCAAAACGGGCAATGGCCACAGCTCCCACCGCCTTGCGCTTCTTTGTTGGGAATGTCTCAGGGTGACTTTGCCTGGAACAATGGCACTTGGCATTTTGAAATCAGCAAATTATGACTTATCTTTGCCAATAATGGGATGGGCTTCAGGGCAAAAGAGACCACGCGCCGCCACGCGCCGTGCCGCGAAAGCGCATTGGGCACGAAATTTGAAAGTCAAACCTATAAAAAAGCATACTGACATGAAACTTACACATCGACTTCTGGCAACAACACTACTTGCTGCCGCAGCCATAGGATGCTGGGCGCAAAGCAACACCACTGTAACATACCGCGATGCCTTGGGGCGCAAAACCGGCACCGCCACAACCGATAGCCGCGGCAACGTGACCTATCGCGACGCAATGGGACGCAAAACCGGCACGTCGAGCACCGACAGCCGCGGCAACGTGACCTACCGTGATGCCTTGGGACGCAAAACCGGCACATCGAGCACCGACAACCGCGGCAATGTGACTTACCGCGACGAACTGGGACGCAAGACCGGCACATCAAGCACCGACAACCGCGGCAACGTGACCTACCGCGACGCCCTGGGACGCAAGACCGGCACGTCGTCGCAGTCGGGCGGAACCACCGTCTACCGCAATGACATGGGCACAAAGCAAGGCACCTCAAGCCGATAATGCCGCAGCGTCATTGGCGCAGCACTTGCCGTTGGAGCCCATGCCAAGCTCCGCTTCGGGCGTGCAAATCGACAGATTGTGTCGCTTTAATAATAAACTTTTTTTGAGAAGAACAAAAAAAGCATTAACTTTGCACCGCTTTTGATGGATAGCCTTGTTCCCGCTAAGGGGTAGGCGCGCCATCACAGGAATCTGGTCCGGTAGCTCAACTGGATAGAGCATCAGCCTTCTAAGCTGAGGGTTCTGGGTTCGAGTCCCAGCCGGATCACACATAGAGCAAAAACACCAAGAGGATTATGCACTCACATAGTCCTCTTTTTTTGTATGCTCGGCATTGTGGGTTTTAACGGAGCACAGCGCGTGGAGCCTGGTTTGAATATGCACACAGGCCGGAACTGCCGGCATGGGAGCGGTCAGGCAAACTTGCGGAGCTGGTCGACGAGAGTTGCAGCTGTCTGCACTCCCTGAGCCATCCACACCGGTTGGCCTTGTTTGAAAATGATGAGCGTGGGCACGGCCTGAATGCCATATTTCATGGCAAGCGTCTCATTTTGGTCCACATCAATCTTGAGTACCACCGCGGCATCGCCCACGGTGGCCTTCACCTCCTCGAGGATGGGGTGCATCATTTTGCACGGCCCGCACCAAGTGGCAAAAAAGTCAACAAGAACCGGGCGGGATGCTCCGATAATTTGTTCAAAATCATTCATAAGTCAAGTCTGAGAATAAATTATTGTGGTAACGGTAAATTGTCAACAGGAGGCTGCCCGCAATCAGCCTTCCTTTTTCTTGAAAAAGTAGCTCTTGGCGAGCGGTCGCATGTTGTAGTGCGATGCCATGGTCTCGCCGTAGGCTCCGGCAGAGCGGATGGCGAAGATATCGCCACGGCGCGACACCGGCAGATGTTCGTCGCGGCCAAACACGTCGCTCGACTCGCAGATGGGACCCACCACGTCGTAGACATCGCTGGCGGTGTCGGCCGAGGTGAGGTTTTGAATCACATGGTGAGCCTCATAGAGCGCAGGGCGGATGAGGTCGGTCATGCCGGCATCGAGAATGATGAACTTCTTGTTGCGGTTTTCCTTGACAAACACCACTCGCGATATCAGCGAGCCGCACTGTGCCACAATCGAACGGCCAAGCTCGAAATGAAGCTGCTGCCCGCGGCGCAGCTTCAGGTTTTTCTTGAAAGTGTCGAAGAAATGCGCAAAGTCGGGAATCGAGTTCACGTCAGGCTCATCATAGTCCACGCCGAGGCCACCACCCACGTTTATCATCTCGAAGTGCACCGAGTGGCGGTCGAAGTAGTCGAGTAGGCTGTTGACCGACTCGCACAGCATGGCATAGGGCTTCATGCGTGTGATTTGCGACCCCACGTGGAAGTGGAGACCGCGCAGATGGATGTTGGGCAGCGAGTTGGCTATTTCTACAGCATGGGCAAGCATTTCGATGTTGATGCCAAACTTGTCTTCGGCCGTGCCTGTGGTGATGTAGCGGTGAGTGTGTGCATCGATGTCAGGGTTGACGCGGATGCTCACGTTGGCCACCTTGCCTTTTTTGCCGGCAAGCTCGTCGATAACCCTCAACTCGGGCACCGATTCCACATTGAAGCAGAAGATGTCGTGGTCAAGACCGAAGTTGATTTCCCAATCGGTCTTTCCCACCCCGGAATAGACCATCTTAGAGGGATCGAAACCAGCAGCGAGCGAAGCCTTTATCTCGCCGCCGCTCACCAGATCCACACCCAGTCCCTTCTTCACCACCTCCTTGAGGATTACGGGGTTGCCGTTGGCCTTGATGGCATAGTGCACAACATAGGGGAAACCCTTGATTTGCTCGTTGATGGCATCGAGTGTCTTGTTGAGCAACGAGAGGTCGTAGTAGTAGAATGGAGTGGGAGTCTGCTTGAATGACTCCAGTGAGAATCGGAGCATAGTATAATGTGTGTTGAATTATTTTATGGGAGTTGTATTAAATGGACTTTGACGCCGGGTGACGGGAATCACTTCTCACCCTTGTGGGCATTGTATTGCGCTTTGGTCTTGAGGTGGCGCGAAGCCAGGTCGTTGACCACATCCTCGATGGTTATTCCCTTGGCCGAGAGCAGCACAATGAGGTGATACAGGAGGTCGCTTGCCTCATATATCATGCGGCCATTGGTGCCATTGACGGCCTCGATTACAGTTTCGAGAGCCTCCTCGCCCACTTTCTGGGCGATGCGGTTGATGCCGCTGTTGAAGAGCGAAGTGGTATAGGAGCCTTCAGGCATCTCGTGGTGGCGCTGGTCGATAAATTGCTGCAGATAGCTCAGAAATTGCACTCCATAGTCGTTGGCGGGAGCGAAGCATGTGGGCGAGCCGGTGTGGCAGACAGGGCCGTTTGGAATGGCCTGCACGAGCAGAGTGTCATGGTCGCAGTCGTCGGTGATGCTCACGAGGTCGAGGAAGTGACCGCTTTCCTCGCCTTTGGTCCACAGTTTGTTGCGCGTGCGGCTCCAAAAGGTCACCTTACGCGTGGCAAGAGTGGTTTCGTAGGCTTCACGGTTCATGAATCCAAGCATGAGCACGTTTTTGGTGTGCGCATCTTGCACGATGGCAGGCACAAGGCCGCCCATTTTGTTGAAATCGAGTTGCATATATGAATGAGTTTTGTGTCTTGTTAATCAAAAAAGTTCAAAAGGAACTGACGGTGAGGCAGTGATAGGCAGGGCAGAGGCCGTCAGGTGCGCCTCACGCTTATGCCCTGCCCTGCCAGATATTGCTTGAGAGGCGCTATGCCTATCTCGCCAAAGTGAAACACACTTGCAGCCAGGGCCGCATCGGCCATGCCCTGCGTAAACACATCGCTGAAGTGCTGCATTGAGCCACAGCCCCCCGAGGCAATTACCGGAATCGAGAGCGCATCGTGGAGCTGTCGCAACGCATGGCAGGCAAAGCCTTGTTTCACGCCGTCATGGTCCATACTGGTAAACAGGATCTCGCCAGCGCCGCGCTCCTGAGCCTCGCGTGCCCACTCGAGCAGATGGCGGCTGGTGGGTTCATGACCGCCCTTGACATAGCACAACCACTCGTCGGAACCAGGAATCTGCTTGGCGTCGATGGCAACCACGCAAACCTGACGCCCAAAGCGCGACGCTATTTGGTCGATGAGCGACGGATTGCGCAGAGCCGATGAGTTGATTGAGATTTTGTCGGCTCCGGCATTGAGCAGACGGTCAACATCATCGACAGAACCTATGCCGCCGCCCACGGTGAACGGGATGCTGATGCGCTCGGCCACCCGCCTGACGAGCGATACAAACGTGTCGCGTCCCTCAAGCGACGCGGTAATATCGAGGTATACCAGTTCGTCGGCTCCCTCATCGCTATAGCGCTTGCCGAGCTCCACAGGATCGCCGGCATTTTTGAAGTTGACGAAATTCACACCCTTCACAGTGGTGCCGTCCTTGACATCGAGACAGGGAATTATGCGTTTTGCGAGCATGAGTCGAATTGTTTGTTGAATTGTTCCAAATCACGGAGCGTGATATGCCCCTCATAAATGGCCTTGCCCACAATCACATCGGGCACCGATATGGCGTCGAGAGCCTCAACATCGGCCATTGAGCCCACGCCGCCGCTGGCAGTGAGGTGCAATCCCGGAAGCTGCTCAAGCACCTGCCTGTAGAGTTCCACCGACGGACCCTGCAACATGCCGTCGCGGTCGATGTCGGTGCTGATCACCTGAGTCACACCCTTGTCCATGTATTGGCTGATGAACGGCACAAGCAGCTCATCGCTGTCGTCGAGCCACCCGCAGGTGGATATGCGACCGTTGCGAGAGTCGGCGCCTAGGATTATGCGCTGGCTGCCATAGCGGCCGAGCCAGGCCTCAAAAGTGGCATGGTCCTTGACCGCAATGCTGCCGCCGGTGATCATGCTTGCACCGCACTCAAAGGCAATGCGCACATCATCGTCGCTCTTCAGCCCGCCACCGAAGTCAACCGTAAGTCCCGTGTGGCCGGAGATGCGCTCAAGTACCTTCCAGTTGACGATGTGGCTCGACTTGGCGCCATCGAGGTCGACCAAGTGCAGGCGGCGGCATCCGGCATCCTCAAAGGCACGCGCCACATCGAGCGGTTGCTCATTATAGACCTTGCTTGTGTCATAGTCGCCCTTGCTCAGACGCACGCACTTGCCTCCTATTATGTCGATTGCAGGAATAATCTCTATCATAATGAAATGAATTTGCGTAATATTGACTCGCCCACACTGCCGCTCTTCTCAGGATGAAACTGAGTGCCGTAAAAGTTGCCGCAACGCAAGGCGGCGCTGTAGGGCAACAGGTAGTCGGTTGTGGCTATTGTGAACTGCGACAGCGGTGCGTAGTAGCTGTGCACATAGTAAAGGTGGCTTCCGTCGAGGTCGGGGCCGATGATACCGTTGGCCGGGTCGGTGACACTGACGGTGTCCCATCCCGTGTGCGGAATCTTGAGCCCGGGATTTGACGAATTGTCGAAACGGCGCACGTCCACGTCATGAAAAATGCCCAAGCACTGTGCATTGCCCTCCTCGCTGCTGCGGCACAACAGCTGCATGCCTATGCAGATGCCAAGCACCGGTTGCGTGAGGCTCTTGATCACCGCATCGAGGCCAGTGGCCCTCAAATGCTCCATGGCCGACGCCGCCTCGCCCACTCCTGGGAAAATCACCTTGTCGGCACAGGCGAGCAGATGAGGATCGTCGGTAACAACGGCATCGGCACCTATGCGTTTCATGGCGCATGACACCGAGAACACATTGCCGGCATTATATTTCACTATAGCTATACTCATTTGTCAAAAAAAGTTATGTTTTGCAGTGTCATGAAACCACGATAGGCTATAACAGCCGCCGTGTCACGCCCTCGGCAAAGTCGCGCTCAACTACAGTCACGGTCTGGCCCACGGCAGCACTTTCAGCAGCAAGGGCGGCACAGAGAGCGTTGCGGTCGGCAGCCTGCCCGGCAAGTTCCATGCCACGAGACCCGCTGGCAGCCTGAAGCAGCACAAGCACACCAGGCACGTAGCGCGTGGCAGCCAGTTCGCCAGTCAAAGGCACAACCGATTCAAGACGGCCATCGCCGTCGACGGTGGTGATGTGGTTAATCCACTCACGTCCACAGGCTATTGTGTAGTTGGCTATAAACTTATGTCGGGGCATAACGCTAATATTGTTTTTTGATGCGAAAAAGACATTGACTCACCTGCCACGATGCGCATTGTTGACACTGTGACCCACATGAAGCGAATGGTTCGACTTGTTGACACCAGGCTTGGGCGTGAAACCAGCCGACAGAGCCGCCTTATGTGACTGTGCAGATGACTGGGGGCGAAGCGGAGCCGACGGTAAGGGCTGCGTGACCACTGTACGGTCGAAGATGCGCTGCAGGCCCATAGTGGAATACTTAGCATCATCGACATGAGTGCGCAGCAACATCAAACTGTCGACAAAAGCCACCGTAGAAGCCCGGCTCATGTCGTAGCGCACATATCCGTAGATGCGGCGCACAACGCGCTTGCGGTCGGCCTGAAGTTCAAACTCGGTCCACCCATCGGGGCAAGAATTGCGATGCACCACGGTAGACGTTCCGTCGATGTAGTCGGCACCGATAAGCACCACAAAGCGGGCACCGCCACCTATAAGCTTGAAATTGAGCTGATAGCGGTCGCCATCGCGATATTCGGCATCGGGTTTGAAGTCGAAGGTGATATACCCTTTAGGCAACACCGGGGTGAGCATCCATGCCCTCAATCCGCTCCATATGTCGGCCGTGTCGCCGCGGCCCTGATAGGTGCGGCGGCGCACTGCCTGGCTGGCAGGTGACTCCAAATCGCCATCATCGGACGTTGAGGCCAGTCCGCCCTTCTCGGCCTGCTTCTTGAGGCTTGAGAGGTCGGAGTTGAGTTTTTTGAGCGCCTTGTCGCACACATCGGTATATACGTCGATATTATGCGCATACCACACCATCGACGAGTCGTAGTCGGCCTGAGTAACCCCGTGACGTGCGAAAATCGACTGCTTTAGAGCTTGCTTTGCCGAATCATCGGGAAACTTGTCGGGATACTGGCATATGTAGGACTCGGCCTTGTCGAGATCGACAAGCAAGTCGGCCATGCGCCGCTCGCCTATCACTCCGCGCGGAGCCTTGTCGCAAGAAGCGGCCACAAGACACAGCGCCAAAGCGGCCATCACAGGCAAAAGCCAGTGGCGGCGCAAGAGGCGTGATAATATGTGATGGCAGAAACTGTTCAATTTACCATTTAGATTTTTCACTCGCTTTGCGAGCCGTGAGAATCAGATTGCCCGTCGGCATCAACCGGCTTAGCCGGTTCGGCCAGGCCTGCTGTGTTTTTAAGATAGAACAACAACAGCACAATCACGCTCACCGTGAGGCATGCGTCGGCCAAGTTGAAGATGGGTTGGAAAAACACAAAGTGCTCACCTCCCACCACGGGCATCCACGAAGGCCAGTCCCACGAGACTATGGGGCAATAAATCATGTCGACCACACGGCCGTGAAGCAGTGTGCCATAGCCTCCGTCGGGCGGGAAAAGCTGTGCTATGCCCCCTACGGGGTCGTTGAAGATGAGACCGTAGAAGAGGCAGTCGATAGTGTTGCCGGCGGCACCCGCCGTTATCAGCGCCATGCACACCACATATCCGCGGTCGAGGTCGGTGCGGTGGCGTATCTTGAACAGATAGTAGCAGAAAGCGCACACTGCGAGCACCCGGAACAGTGTGAGAAACAGCTTGCTCCCCATCTCCATACCGAAGGCCATGCCGTTGTTTTCAATAAACAGCAACCTAAACCAACTGGTGATGCACAGCTCCTCGCCATAATAAAAATGGGTCTTCACCCAAATTTTCAGGGCTTGGTCGGCAACGATGGCAATCACGATGATGATTGCTGCAAGTTTCCCGTTGGATATTTTATTCATTTATCGTTTTTTATTCTTTTGCATCTGCTCCATCTCCTTGCCTTCGACCGACAGCGTGGTGTGAGGCACAGCCATGAGCCGTCCCTTGGGAATCAGCTTGCCTGTGACACGGCACACGCCGTAGGTCTTGTTTTCGATGCGAACCAGTGCGGCCTGCAGTTTCTTAATGAACTCCATTTGCCGCTGAGCCCGCTGTCCGGCCTCTTCGCGGTGAAGGGTATTGGTCCCGTCTTCGATGATTTCGAATGTGGGATGCGAATCCTCTGACTGGATGACGGCCTTGAGCTGTTCGTAGTTTCTATTGGCCGTCTCGAGCTTTTCGAGAATCACCCGTTTGAATTCCATCAGTTCCTCGTCGGAATATCTGATTTTGTCAGCACTGTCACTCATATGGCATTCCTTTCTTTAATGATTTTTCCAGTTCAAAGAAAGTGAAGGCAGGCGGGATTGATGCGTGATTACGCCTTCTCCACTTTCACGTTCAGTTTATAGTCGTCCATGTCGAGCACCGACACATTGGGCTCGCCTTCGGCTACCGCAGCCACTGTCACGCCGACGGCAAGCACCTGCTTGGCGATGTAGTCGGCAAAGGCGGCCACAGCCTTGTCGGTGTGCTCATTGTGGTCGATAGTGACCACAATCTTGTCGGTTATGTCGTAGTCGTTGCTCTTGCGGATGTTTTGGATGCGGTTAACGAGCTCGCGGGCCATGCCTTCCTGCAAAAGTTGGTCGGTGACTGTGATGTCGAGGGCCACGGTGAGGTTGCCCTCATTGGCCACGAGCCATCCCGGGATGTCCTCGCTGATGATTTCCACATCGTCGAGAGTGACCACAGCCTGCTGTCCGCCCACATCGAGCGTGCAGCTACCCGAGTTCTCGAGCGCGATAATGCCGGCTTGGGGCATTGAGGCAAGAGCCTTGGCCAAATCCTTCATGATTTTGCCGTATTTGGGACCAAGCTTCTTGAAGTCGGGCTTGATGCGCTTCACAAGGATGCCCTCATCGTTGCCCACAAACTTGATTTCCTTGACGTTGACCTCATTGATAATAAGGTTGCTCACGGCCTCGATAGCCTTGCGCTGAGCATCGTCGGTCACAGGGACCATAATGGCAGTGAGCGGCTGGCGCACCTTGAGATTCTTCTTTCGGCGGAGCGACAGCACCATCGATGTGATGCTTTGCGCCATCTGCATGCGCTGCTCGAGAGCCTTGTCGATGACACTTGCATCAGACGTCGGGTAGAGAGCCAGGTGAACCGACTGCCCGCTTCCGGTAAGGTCGCGGTAAAGTTGGTCGCTGTAGAACGGTGCAATTGGCGCCATGAGCAACGACACTGTGGTGAGGCACTGATACAGCGTCTGGTAAGCGGCAAGCTTGTCGGCATCCATTTCACCGCCCCAGAAACGCTTGCGGTTGAGGCGCACATACCAGTTGCTCAAGTTCTCAGTCACAAACTCGCTGATGGCACGGGCAGCCTTGGTGGGCTCATAGTCGGCCAGCTCACTGTCTACTTGGGAGACGAGCGAATTGAGCAGCGAGATTATCCAGCGGTCGATTTCGGGACGCTCGGCAACCGGAATTTGTGGTGCCGATGGGTCGAAGTTGTCGACATTGGCATAAAGGGCAAAGAATGAATAGGTGTTGTAGAGCGTGCCGAAGAACTTACGGCTCACTTCCACCACTCCGGCCTCATCAAACTTCAGGTTGTCCCACGGCGAAGAGTTGCTGATCATGTACCAGCGCAGCGGATCGGTGCCATAAGTGTCGATGGCCTTAAACGGATCGACGGTGTTGCCTTTGTGCTTACTCATCTTGTTGCCAAACTTGTCGAGCACGAGTCCGTTGCTGATTACCGACTTGTAGGCCACGCTGTCGAACACCATGGTGGCAATGGCGTGGAGAGTGAAGAACCAACCACGCGTCTGGTCCACACCCTCGGCGATGAAGTCGGCCGGATAGAACTTGCGGCTGTCAATCAGCTCCTTGTTCTCAAACGGGTAGTGCAGTTGGGCATAGGGCATTGAGCCGCTGTCAAACCACACGTCGATGAGATCGGTCTCGCGCTTCATGGGCTTGCCTGTGGGCGAAACGAGCACGATATTGTCGACGTAGGGACGGTGAAGGTCTATTTTGTCGTAGTTGGCGTTGCTGTAGTCGCCAGGCACAAAACCATTGTCCTTATAGGGGTTGCTTGTCATGAAGCCGGCCTTCACGCTCTGCTCAATCTCGCCATACAGCTCCTCGATGCTGCCAATGCACTTTTCCTCGCCGTCTTCGCTGCGCCAAATGGGCAGCGGAGTGCCCCAATAGCGGCTTCGGCTCAGGTTCCAGTCGTTGAGGTTCTCGAGCCACTTGCCAAAGCGGCCGGTTCCGGTGTGCTCAGGCTTCCACTTGATGGTCTTGTTGAGCTCAACCATGCGGTCGCGGCAAGCCGTTGAGCGGATAAACCAGCTGTCGAGCGGATAATAGAGGATGGGCTTGTCGGTGCGCCAGCAGTGCGGATAGTTGTGCACGTGCTTTTCGATTTTAAACGCGCTGCCGTCTTGCTTCATGCGCACGCATATATACACGTTGAGGTCTTCGGCCTTGGTGGCTGCCTCTTCGTTGTATTTTCCGTCGACGGTATACTTGGGATCATAGGCGTTTTTCACATAAGCGCCCTCATATTCCTTATAAAGGTCAACATCGACGTATTTAGCCACAAAGTCGGGGTCGAGTTCGTCGAGTTTCCAATATTTTCCCTCGAGGTCAACCATGGGTCGGGTCTCGAGCTTCTTGGTTATCATGAACAGCGACGGGATACCTGCGGCACGTGCCACAAAGGCATCGTCGGCACCGAAAGTCGGTGCGATGTGCACAATGCCGGTACCGTCGTCGGTGGTCACATAGTCGCCTTGAATCACACGGAAGCCGTTGTCGTTGCCCACAATCTTGCCGTCGATTTTGTCGACGGGCTTAACCCAGGGGAACAGTTGGCGGTAATGGATACCCACGAGGTCGGTACCGCGGAATTCGGCAATAACCTTGTAGGGGATAATCTTGTCGCCATGCTTGTAGGCGTCGAGCTGAAGCTCAGCGCCCTCGACCTTGAAGTAGGCATTGAGGCGTGCTTTGGCCAACACATAGATAGCGGGCTTGCCGGTATAGGGATTGTAGCTCTCCACGGCCACATAGTCGTATTTCGGACCCACGCAAAGAGCCGTGTTCGACGGCAAGGTCCACGGTGTTGTGGTCCATGCCAGGAAGTACACACCGGCTTTAGCGAAATCGGCATCGGCCTTCGAAAGGATGTCGGCCACCAGCGCATTGCCGTCGTCAGCCACGGCAAACTGCGCGGTGGCGGTCTGGTCCTTCACATCGCGGTAGCAACCGGGCATATTGAGCTCGTGTGAGCTCAAGCCGGTGCCGGCAGCCGGTGAATAAGGCTGGATGGTGTATCCTTTATATAGCAACCCCTTGTTGTATAGCTGCTTAAGCAGCCACCACAGGGTTTCGATATAGCTGTTCTTATAGGTGATGTAGGGATCCTTCATATCGACCCAGTAACCCATCTTGTGGGTCAGGTCTTCCCATTCGCCGGTGAACTTCATCACTTCTTTGCGGCAAGTGGCATTGTATTCCTCCACGCTGATGTTGGTGCCGATGTCGACCTTGGTTATACCCAATTTCTTCTCCACGCCAAGCTCCACGGGCAGTCCGTGAGTGTCCCATCCGGCCTTGCGCAGCACGCGGAAGCCCTTCATGGTCTTGTAGCGGCACACGATATCTTTGATCGAGCGCGCGATGACGTGGTGGATGCCAGGCATGCCGTTGGCCGATGGCGGCCCCTCGTAGAACACAAATGCGGGTGCGCCGTCGCGCACCTCGATGCTTTGAGTGAACACATTCTCGGCATCCCATTTTTTCAGCACTTCTTTGTTGATGTCGCTGAGATTGAATTTGCTATATTCTTTAAATTTCTTCATCTGTCAAAGTGTAGGAATTGATTCGTTGTGTAATTAATTCAAGTGGCACCAGCCACGACCGTGCCACGCGCTTGCCAATCAGTTTTTAGTGCCAATCTTGCCACCCTTAAGGCCTGCGCCGAGCGAGAAAATGTTGTGGTCGTATGACACAGTCTTGCTCGACAGCTCGCGCTGGCGGCGCAGAGCAAGATTCACAAGGCGGTCCATAAGCTCGTCGAACTTGATGCCCGTTGCTTCCCACAAGTAGAACGAGAGCGAGCCGGGGATGGTGTTGATTTCATTAACGTATATATCACGCGTCTTGCGGTCGACAATCACATCGACACGAGCCACACCGTGGCACGAAAGCACGCGGAAAGTCTCGCCGGCTAGATACTGAATGCGCTCGGTCTCCTCGGCGGGAAGCTCGGCAGGAATGCGCTTCGACGAAGCCTGCATACCCTTGGCGCCCTTGCTGCCGCCCATATACTTGTCCTCATAGCTCAAGAAGTCGCCGGTCTTAATAGGCTCCTCGAGCACGCTCATCTGATAGTCGTCGCAGTCGCCCAGCACCGAGCAGTTGATTTCCTGCAGGTCTTCAACGAGGTCTTCGACAATGATGCGTGTGGAGTAAACCTCGGCAGCATCCACTTTCTCAATGAGCTCCTCGCGGTTGGCTGCCTTGCCGATGCCCACGCTTGAGCCAAGGTTGGCGGGCTTCACTATCACGGGATATCCTATTTTGCTTTCAATGGCGGCAATGAGCTTGCCACGTTGCTTGAACCACTGCTTGTCGGTGAACCACACGTAGTCGACCACAGGTACGCCAGCCTCGCGGAGAATCATCTTCATGGTGATTTTGTCCATGCCGTTGGCGCTGGCAAGCGTGTTGCATCCGGCATAGGGGATGCCTATGGTTTCAATCACGCCCTCAAATGTGCCGTCCTCGCCATTTGAGCCGTGGAGCACGGGAATCACCACATCGAGATGGGTAAGCACGTCGCTCTTAAACATTGATTTGTGTTCCTTATAGAGATTGTAGTCGCCGAAGATTGGTTTCATATACACCTGCTCGCATTGCTTGAGCAACGCGTCGATGTCGCGGTAGTTGGCCACGTCGAAAAGAGCATCGCCAGTGTACCAAACACCCTTCTTGGTTATGTAAATGGGCGTAACGTTATACTTTTCCCTATCAATCGCATGCATTGCCTGCGATGCCGAGATCACTGAGATTTCGTGCTCGGTGGAACGTCCGCCGAAGAACACGCCGATATTCGTCTTCATCTATCGTCTTTTGATTATATAATGTTTTTATTTCCTGATTTTCCAATTATTGTCACTGATGCCGCGTGTCACTTGAAAGTGTCGGGCAGGTCGTTCTCGTAGAGTACTGTGTCGCCAGCCACGGCAAGGCTTAGCATGAGCTGCTGCGCCTCGTTGAAGGTGTCGGCCGTGTGCACGTTGGCTTTATCCATGCCCTTGCGGTTGATGCCGCTCACTATTGCCTCACGGTTGTACTGCCCTACCACGATGGCCACGTCGCACGTCTCGGCGATATGTTCGCCCAGCTGCTCGTTGAGTTCCTTCTGCCTTGAGCCGAGTTCAATCATTCCAGGCGTGATCACAATGCGCTTTCCAGGCGTCATGTGGCTGAGCACATCGAGAGCCATGCGCGAACCGGTGGGATTGGAATTGTAGGCATCATCGATGATTGTAATGCCCGAAGCTGTGCGCTTGATGCTCAAGCGGTGCTCTACCTGCTCGATTTTGCTCACGGCGTAGCGTATCTTGTCGTCGGGCACACCCAGGTGCACGGCCATTGCCACCGCTGCAATAAGGTTAGAGATGTTGCATTCGCCCACCAGGCGGGTACTGAGCTGCAATTCCTTGCCCGGGCCCACCACGGTGAATGTGGTGCCGCGGTTGCTGTAGGCAATGTCGCGGGCGTAATAGTCGGTGCCTTTTGACGGGTCGACCGAATAGCGCAGCACGTGGGTGTTGTCGACAGGGCGGTTGGCCACATACTCAAAGTCGTCGTTGACCACGGCAAGGCCGTCGGCCGGAAGTGCATCGGCCAGCTCAAACTTGGTGCGCTGCACATTCTCGATGCTCTTGAACGACTCGAGGTGCTGCGGCCCCACGGCTGTGATGATGCCGTACTTGGGATGCACTATATCGCAAATTTCCTTGATGTCGCCAACGTTTTTGGCCCCCATCTCGCAAATGAAAATTTCGTTGTAGGGCTGCATGAGCTCGCGCACGGTGCGCACCACGCCCATCGGGGTGTTGAAGCTGCCGGGAGTCATGAGCACCGAGAACTGCTCACTGAGGATGCGGTTGAGGTAATGCTTGGTGCTCGTCTTGCCGTAGCTGCCTGTGATACCTATGACCGTGAGCTGCGGCATCTGCGCCAAACGCCGCTCGGCATCTTTTATGAAGCCGTTGCTTATGTGGGTCTCAACTGGCTTCATGAGCAAGTTGGCTGCCAAGGTGACAACCCAAGAGAATGCAAGGGCGGCAAGGCCGACCGATGAGGCGGCACGCACACCGTCGATGGCGTCGGCACCTGTGGATGCGGCAACAGCCATAACGGCCAGCACCAGCAGCAGCTCGGTGAAGTAGAGCCGGCGCACCCGCTTGGTGAACACCAGTGGCTTCTTGTATTTGCGCCGTAGCAGTGCGGCTGCCTGGGCCAGCAGAGCCACGGCCAGGATGCCCACCACGTAAAACGACTGCTTGGCAAATGTCGACAGCGAGATCACCAGCACGGCCACATCGAGCAGCCTCTGCACCGAATAATAGTCGCCGCTTTCCTTTAGCCATGCCGTGTAGCGCTCATTGCGGTAGCTGTTCTGCTGCAGCATCTGCATGTCCCATTTGAGCATTACGGCAAAGCCTATAGCCGACATTGCCATCAAAATCAAATTTGCAATCAGTTCAAGTGTCATTATAGTCTTGTGATGTATTCAGTTTTTTTAAAAAATCATTCATATCAAAGCGCACGCAACCGTATGGCCTGCATGGTGCGTCAGCTGTTGACAAAGCTCTTGAGCACGGCAGCAAACTGCACGGGGTTATCGAGAAAGCTGTAGTGCCCGCAACCGGGGAACGACACGAGTCCCGAGCCGGGAATCAAGCGCTCCATGGTTTTGGCATCGCTCAGCGGTGTGGCAGTGTCGTTCTCGCCCCAAATCATGAGCGTGGGGCATTTGATCGACGGCATGCAGTGCTTGAGGTCCTCGTTGACCACACGGCTCATGATGGCCCGCATGCGTGGCGATGCCTGCGAATAGTCGCTCGACCCCACCTTTGCACGGTAGCGGTTGAGCCACTGCTCTCCGCGCTTGCGCCCCATCACGGCCCAGATGATGTGCTTATAGGCCTTGTAGGAATAAACCTTGAAGTAGTAGCGGGCTGTGCGCTTGGGCTTTATGCCAGCCGCATCAACAAGGATGAGTTTGCTGACGGGGTTGCGCGAGGCATACAGGATGCCCACGCGGCCACCGAAAGAGTGACCTATGAGGATGGGGCTGTCGATACCCTCGCGCCGGGCCATTTCCTCGATGAGACGGGTATAGTCGTCGACTCCCCACACCGAATCGGGCTCGGTGCTCTCGCCGAAACCGGGGAAATCCACATTGTAGACCCTAAACGAGTCAACAAGCTGCCTCTCGATGCTTGCCACAGTGGTGCGATTGCACCCCCAGCCGTGCATAAGAATCACCGGAAGGCCCTCGCCCTCAACCGAGTAAGCAAAGTCAACGCCCTGTATGTTTTCTTTCTTCTTCATTTTATGCTAAAATAATTTGCAAATATACTTAATTTAGGCGTTAAATTAAAGCCAGGCACAGTCTAAAACATTTTTGCGCAAAAATTTTAACTACGCGCGCAATTTTGAAAAATTATTTTCTAACTTTGTGTATTTAATGGGTCGCCATAGGCAGTTGCCACCTGGTACCAGCCTGAAACGGTGCTAGCAGGCATGGCATCCCCAAAGTAATGCAAACACGGGTCGAGAGTTACCGGCTCCGTTAGTTTTAAAGACATTTTTTGCTTAAAATTATGATGAAGAAATTTATCCTTGTTGTGTGCGGTTCGTTTGTGGGCGTCACACTGAGCCTGATGCTGTTCACAGTGGCATCGGTCATTATCAGCTTAGCAATCATGGCCTCGATGGGAGCATCGACCGCATCAAAATCAATAGGCGACAACTCCATACTGCACATCACACTCGACGGCGACATCCCGGAGCGTGACGAGGCCAGCGACCTCGACCTGATGTCGCTTGTGAGCAACGGAGGCAACATAGAGCAACAGGGCCCAAGCCTGACCACACTGAAACAAGCCATAGAATATGCAGCCGACAACGACAAGATAAAAGGCATCTACCTTGAGTGCAACGGTGCCGATGCCGCACCGGCCACACTTTATGAGCTGCGCAAGGCTTTGGAAAAATTCAAGAAAGACTCGAAAAAGTTCATATATGCCTACGGCAAGGCATATGATCAGACCGACTACTACGTGGCCACTGTGGCCGACAGCATCTTTGTCAATCCGGTGGGCGGAGTCGACCTCCACGGCATTGCATCGGTGCAGCCGTCGTACAAAGGGTTGCTCGACAAGCTCGATGTGAAGATGCAGGTGCTGAGGGTGGGCACATTCAAAAGCGCGGTTGAGCCTTACATGCTCGACAGCATCAGCCCTGCAAACAGGATGCAGCAGATGCACTACCTGGGCAACATATGGAAAGACATGTCGGGAGCAATGGCCACGAGCCGTAGCATTGCGCCTGAGAAAATCCAGGCATTGGCCGACACCTTGCTCTACTGCCTGCCGATTGAGTCGCTTAAAGCCAACAAAATCGTGGACGGGATATGCTACGAGAGCGAGATGAAAAGCCGCCTGCGCAAAACAGTGGACGTGAACGAGGGCGACGACCTGCCATTAGTTGAGCCGCAAGACATGGCTGCCTCGGGCAAGCCCAAGCACAATGGAAAGAGCGAGATAGCGGTGCTCTATGCCGTGGGCGAGATTGACGGCAAGCGAGGCGGCATTCAGAGCAAAGACCTGATAGAACAAATCGAGGAGCTGCAAAACGACGACGACGTGGTGGGGATGGTGCTGCGCGTGAACTCACCCGGCGGCAGCGCCTACGGCTCGGAGCAGATATGGAAAGCTCTTGAGGACTTCAAGGCAAGCGGCAAGCCACTGGCAGTGTCGATGGGCGACTATGCAGCCTCGGGCGGCTACTATATATCGAGCGGAGCCGACCGCATCTTTGCCGAGCCCACCACCATCACCGGCAGCATAGGCATCTTCGGCATGATTCCCTGCATTGAGGGCACAGCCAACAAGTTAGGCGTGCACTTCAGCGTGGTGAAAACCAACAAGAACGCAGAATTCGGCACAATGTACGTTCCCCTCACCGCCAGCCAGACGGCCAAGATGCAAAGCGTGATCAACCGCGGCTATGAGCTGTTTACCAAGCGCTGCGCCGATGGACGACACATGAGCCAAGACTCCATCAAGACAATTGCCGAAGGACGCGTATGGGAAGGCCAAAGCGCCATCAAGATAGGACTTGTGGACGAATTTGGCGGCATCGACGAGGCCGTGGCATATGTGGCATCGAAAGCAAAACTGGGAAAGAGCGACTATCACGTGAACTGCTATCCCGAGCTGAAAACAAGCTGGAAGCAGATGCTGATGCAGCTCGGAGCAAACCAGACCGAAGAGAAGCTGAAACAAGAAATGGGATTGTTCTACACCAGCTATAGCCAGCTCGAGGCCATACTCAACCGCGACCACGTGCTCTGCCTGATGCCCGAGTTTGAGATCAGATAACCCCATCGCCGCACACCAGGGCACACATGCAGCCCTCAAACGACACAAGACGACGCAAATTGATTGACTTCAACAAAATATTATCCCGGCAGCAACGCAAAGCAATAGTCGACGCTATGCTCACGCCACTGTCATGGCTCTACGGGGCCGGCGTGGCCACAAGGAACTTTGCATTCAGGGCCGGACTGCTCAAGCAAGTGGCGTTTGACGTGCCTGTGGTGAGCGTGGGCAACATCACCGTGGGCGGCACCGGAAAGACGCCACACGTGGAGTACCTGATTGAGCACCTGTGCCAGCACTACCACATAGGCGTGCTGAGCCGCGGCTACAAGCGCGACACAAGCGGATTCATCCTGGCCAGCAGCAACCTGTCGGCCAACGACATCGGCGACGAGCCTTACCAGATATACCACAAGTATGGCAGCTACATCACCCTGGCCGTGTGCGAGGACCGCCGCAAAGGCATACGCGAGATGCTGAGAGTGAATCCGGACATCAACCTGTTTCTGCTCGACGATGCGTTCCAACACCGCTACGTGAAGCCCAAGGTGAACATCGTACTAATCGACTACAGCCGCCAACCGGCCGACGACCACCTGCTGCCACTGGGATCGCTGCGCGAACCAGCCCACAGGCTCTACGACAGCAACATTGTGGTGATAACCAAGTGCCCAAGCAACATCAACCGGCTCGACGTGCGCATGGCCCGCGAGAAAGTAGAGCGCTATGTGGCCGCCGAGCACAAGATATTCTTCAGCAACATCAAGTATGCCGAGCCGTTGCCAGTGTTCCCGCTCAGGTCGCCATCAATCACAAGTCTGCGAGAACTGGGAAGCGACGACTTGATACTCGGCCTGACCGGCATAGCCAACCACCGCAGTTTCCTGAAATACCTGAGAAGCTTCGGCACCCGTCTGAAAGTGATACACTACGGCGACCACCACAAGTATACACGCGACGATTTCAAATACATATTCAAAGTGCTGGAAGGCCTTGAGGGCAAGCGCAAGTATGTGATCACCACCGAAAAAGATGCCGTGCGCATCCTCAACAATCCGTACTTTCCGCCCACGATGCGCCAATGCATCTACTATGTGCCCATCAAGGTGGGCTTTCTGAAGGAGGACAACGGGCTCGACTTCATAGGCGAGGTCATGCGCCAAATAGAGGCCTGACCACAAGAGCCTCACACGGAGCTTACTGCCCTGCCCCGTCATATATGTCAATTATAGAAAACACTAATAAGAAATACAATTAACAACACAGCAATCATGACTGAAAACATCAACTGGCTCGAGCGGATCAACGAAACCGCAGCCTACATCAAATCGAAAGTGGAGAAATTGCCGAAGACCGCCATCATTCTTGGCACCGGCCTCGGCGAGCTCGTGGAGCATATCGACATCAAGACAGCCGTACCCTATGAGGAAATACCCAACTTCCCGGTGTCGACCGTAGAGGGCCACAAAGGCCGCCTCATCTTCGGCAACCTTGGCGACAAATACATAATGGCCATGCAGGGACGTTTCCACTACTATGAGGGCTATTCGATGAAAGAGGTAACATTCCCGGTGCGCGTGATGAAGGCATTGGGAGTGAAGACCCTCTTTGTGTCGAACGCCGCAGGCGGCATGAACCCCGACTTCAAAATCGGTGACTTGATGATAATCAACGACCATATCAACCTCTTCCCCGAGCATCCGCTCCACGGAAAGAACTACGACGAGCTTGGTCCCCGCTTCCCCGGCATGGGACACGCCTATAGCGAGCGCCTCATCGCAAAGGCCAAGGAGATTGCCAAAGCCAACGACATACGGCTGGTGGAAGGCGTGTATGTGGGCACCCAAGGCCCCACATTCGAGACTCCGGCCGAATACCACTACTTCCACGTGATAGGCGGTGACGCTGTGGGCATGAGCACAGTGCCCGAGGTGATTGTGGCCAACCATGGCGATATGGAAGTGTTCGGCATGTCGGTAATCACCGACCTTGGCATCGACGGCGTGATTGAGAAAGTGTCGCACGAAGAAGTGCAGAAGGCCGCTGCAGCAGCCGAGCCCCGCATGTCGTTTATCATGAAAGAAATCATCAACCAATTCGAGGAACTTTAAAGAATGGCAAACACGAGCGAAACCGAGATTTCGACACTGGGTGAATTTGGCCTCATCGACGAGCTGACGCGCGACTTCAGCACCGTGAACACCTCGACCGAGCTTGGTGTGGGCGACGACTGCGCCGTGCTCAACTACAGCGACAGCGGCAAGCGCACCCTCGTCACCACCGACCTGCTACTTGAAGGCATCCACTTCGACCTCACCTACACCCCACTCAAGCACCTAGGCTACAAGGCTGCCGTGGTCAACTTCAGCGATGTGTATGCCATGGGAGGCACCCCACGGCAGATCACCGTGTCGCTCGGCATCAGCAAGCGGTTCACGGTTGAGCACATCAACGAGCTGTATGCCGGCATCCTCACAGCCTGCAACCGCTATGGTGTGGACTTGGTGGGCGGCGACACATCGGCATCGGTTACCGGCCTGCTGATTAGTGTGACCTGCATAGGCGAGGCGGCAGAAGGCGAGATAGTGCGCCGCAGCGGCGCACACGACACCGACCTGGTGTGTGTGAGCGGCGACCTCGGTGCAGCCTATATGGGTCTTCAGCTCCTTGAGCGGGAACGTGAGGCCGGAGCAGGGCAAGAAGACTTCCAGCCCGACTTCTCGGGCCGCGAATACCTGCTTGAGCGGCAACTTAAGCCCGAGGCCAGGCGCGACGTGATTGAAGAGCTGCACAAACTCGGCATCAAGCCCACCGCCATGATGGACGTGAGCGACGGCCTGTCGAGCGAGTTGCTGCACATTTGCCACGACAGCAATGTGGGCTGCCGCATCTATGAGGAGCGCATCCCCATCGACTACCAGACAGCCGTGATGGCCGAAGAGCTCAACATGAACCTGGTGACGGCTGCCATGAATGGCGGCGAGGACTATGAGCTGCTGTTCACTGTACCACTCGCCGACCACGACAAGGTGCAGCAAATGACCACAGCCAAACTGATAGGCCGTATCACCCGTCCCGAGCTTGGGGCATACATGGTGCCACGCGACGACAACGGCGAGGAGATTGAGATTCGCGCCCAAGGCTGGAATGCCTTTAAAGAAGAGGAATAGCATTGTGAGGGCTATGCCCCACTCCACATATGGCAACCGTCACCGCCACCCAACAGGGCCGGTGACGGTTGCTTTTTTTGGACATATGCAACACGCAGTCAACCGTCAAGCATAAATAGGCGGCAAACAAGAGCAGCATCGCTCACGGTGACAATTGAGGCTGTTGTTTCTGTTTAAATAGGTTAATGCCATTAACCATACATGCCTTAGTTGCGAATTATTGTTAACAACACGTCATTTTATATCGAATTATCATGTCCATTGGCATATTTGGTTATATATTTGCATCGGTTTTCATGGTATTAGTTTTTTAAGGTTAAGATTTGATGGCGTCGGGATGACGCTCATGTTTTAATTGTTTAAGGTTTATGTTAATGGTATTAGAAGGTTAATTAGTTAAGCAATCCTGGACGTTGATGTCCGGGATTTACTTTTTTAATACGACAAGCTCCATGCTAAACACACCACCACAAGAAGCCGAAGATCCAAATCGGTGTTCCGACGCGACACACTGCATCATTCAGCCACCATCGGCCGCTGCCCTACAAGCACTTACATCGCCACAACTTTGACAATTAACTCAAATTACGCCAGCTGGGCAATTTGGCTGCACGGCGCAAAAATACCTTTGCATCAGAAAACAAAAACAGTACAATCAGCAGGAGGGACAACACAATGAATGCAGCAACACTCGAAATAAGAAACAGCGACCTCGTGTTTGCAACACTTGAGGCCAACGGACAAATAATAGCCCGACTGAGCGCAATGAACTTCGGCAGCGTGGGTGAAGTGGTCAAGGCTATCTACCTCCTGGCTGGCAAATTCGCCGGGATGGCGAGAGTGTGCATCCGCAACAAGTCGCAGGGCTGGAGCAAGGTGCTGATGCTGTCGCGCCGCCCCGCAGCCTTGCAGACGGCGTAAAAAAATGATGGAAGCTGTTAAAAGCTTCCATCATTCAGTGACCCATATAGGATTCAAACCTATAACCTTTTGATCCGTAGTCAAACACTCTATTCAATTGAGCTAATGGGCCAGTGCTTTTTTTGTTTTGCGTTGCAAAGTTAGCCAATAAATCTGTAACTGCAAAACGTTTTTCGGAATATTTTTTTGCGCGTTCACTCAAGTTGGAGCGTAATACACTGATTATCAAAACAGATAAGGCACCGACTCATCGACACCCAAACGGTTTACATATTCGAGAAAAAACTCGTTGGTCATCGATGTTTCGGTGTAGTCCTTCATCATCACGTAGCGGCGCTTAAGGTCGGGATAAGCGTCAAGCAAGCCCAGCAGATAGTCGCTGTCAACTTTGTGCACCATCATTGTGGCAAAGTCGAGATGATAGAAGGGAGCAGGCTTTCCATTATACATGTCGCCCATGCCCACACCGGTATCCAGCCCTGTGAAACCGTCGACAAGCACGTTGAGCAACACGCCGCCAAACGTGGGTCCGTTGCGCAAGAACTGCACAAATGCTATTTTGGCCGAAAAATACAGCGGGACAAAACGCGAAAAATGCGAGCAGTCGCCCTTGAAGTTGCGTTTTATCCAGTGGCTGCTTATATACCATGTGGAGTCGCCAACCGCTACGGCCACGGCCGACTGCTTGAGCATGTTGCGCACAGGCTTCTCGTCGGGGACAAAGTCGAAGTCGAACGGCGAACGCACTTCAAAGTCGGGATTGACGACAACGGTGTCGGCCCGCTGGTTGAAGATTGACTGCCATGAGCGGTAGACAAACAGAGAGTCGGCACCCGCATCGGCCATTGCAGCCAGTGCCGCCATCATCGCCACAATTGCAATAACGAATCTTCTCATAATAGCATTTCCTCCTTTTTGTGTTTCTAATGCCCTTCGGCCAAAGCTATCAGCCACGACTGAGCACTGCCTCGACATCGGCCTCGGTGCCATTAAACGCGCCAGTGCGCTCAAGGCACAGTGTGGCCATTGCCGCGGCAAAGCGCCCGGCTTCGTCGTATCCGGCCCCGCGACTACGCATATACAGGTAGCCGGTGGCATAAGTGTCGCCGCATCCAGTGGCATCGACAAGCCGCTTGGGACTGTAGGCCGGAATGCGGTGCATCTGCCCGTCGGCATAAATCACCGACCCGTAGCTGCCAAGCGTCATGAGCACCTCGCGCGGCCCCCAACCGGCAAGCACACGGCCGGCCGACTCGAGGTCGCTGTAGCCGGTGAGCGACTCTATTTCATGCTCATTGACCTTCAGGACGTCGACGTAGCGCAAAGCCTCCTCCTTGTCGGCCCAGTCGCACGGGCGCACCTGTTCACCGTCGACATATCTCAAAAAGCCCTGTGCGTCGACACTGAGAGTGCCACGGCCACAAAGCGACTTGATGGTATCGAGCGAGAAATCGTCGGCCAGCAACGACCCCAGGTGGATGAAACGGGCCTTAACGCCGGCAAGGTTGGCCGTGGTAAACGGATCGGCCTTTGCCAGAACGCGCTGGCGGCGGTTGTTCATGTTCTCGCCATAGCTGTTCTCGAAGAACACCGTGTGGCGGCTTGGTATCACATCCACATCTATGCCTTGGGCACGCATCGACTCCACGGCATTCATATCGGCCTCGGCAAGCGAAGTCACGAGTTTGTAGCTCACGCCCGGAAGGTGGCTGATGCCATAAGAGAAATAGAACGACGTGCCGCCATTGAGTTCGGCGGTAGACGCAGGTGTTATTATTTTATCGAGCGTTATGTGCCCGATGCAGCAAATGTCAGTCATCTTGATGAATAAATCTCGATTTTTAGTTAATTACAATTTGGCAAAGTTAGTCGAAAAACGCGCAATATGCAAATTGGCCTAACACCATAGGGCAAAAGCGACACTTATGCGGGAAATTTCGCCCACATCGTGGCAATGGATTCCATCAGCCCACAGCAGCATTATGCACACGCAAACCGAAAAGCAGACTTACGCTGCCAATCATGCTTGGCGCATAAGTCTGCTTGCATATTATGCCGGTGCCGGACTATGCGGCCGGCATCCAGTGATGTGAATCGCTGTTATTTAGCGAGGGCTTGAGCCACGTCGACGGCAACGGCCACTGTGCAGCCCACCATGGGGTTGTTGCCAATGCCCAGGAAGCCCATCATCTCAACGTGAGCGGGCACCGAAGAAGAGCCTGCAAACTGAGCGTCGCTGTGCATGCGGCCCAGGGTGTCGGTCATGCCGTAAGAAGCGGGACCGGCAGCCATGTTGTCGGGGTGCAGTGTGCGGCCTGTGCCACCGCCCGAAGCCACGCTAAAGTAGGGTTTGCCGGCGAGCACGCGCTCTTTCTTGTAGGTACCGGCCACCGGGTGCTGGAAGCGGGTGGGGTTGGTAGAGTTGCCAGTGATTGACACATCCACGCCCTCGTGCCACATGATGGCCACGCCTTCGCGCACGTCGTCGGCACCATAGCAGTTCACCTTGGAACGCTCACCGTTGCTGTAAGGGGTCTTGTTGACCACCTTGAGTTCGCCGGTGAAGTAGTCAAACTCGGTCTGCACATAAGTGAAGCCGTTGATGCGGCTGATAATCTTGGCGGCGTCTTTGCCGAGGCCATTGAGGATTACGCGGAGAGGCTCCTTGCGCACCTTGTTGGCAGCGCCGGCGATCTTGATTGCGCCTTCAGCGGCAGCAAACGACTCGTGGCCTGCGAGGAATGCGAAGCACTTAGTCTCGTCGCGAAGCAGACGGGCAGCCAGATTGCCGTGGCCGAGGCCCACCTTGCGGTCGTCGGCTACAGAGCCGGGGATGCAGAACGACTGCAGGCCCAGGCCGATTGCCTCAGCTGCATCGGCAGCATTGGCGCAACCTTTCTTAAGAGCGATAGCGGCGCCCACCACATAGGCCCACTTTGCATTCTCAAAGCAAATGCCCTGAGTCTCCTCACAAGTCTTGTAAGGATCGATACCATACTTGTCGCAAATTTCGTTGGCTTCCTCAATGCTATTGATGCCCACGGCTTTCAGCGCAGCGAGCACTTGGTCGATGCGACGGTCTTGAGATTCAAAATTTACTTTTCTTATCATGATGTTATCCTCCTTACATTATTCTTTACGTGGGTCGATATATTTAGCTGCTTCTTCGAAACGGCCATAGTGGCCCTTTGCAAGTGCGAGTGCCTCTTCGGGTGTCTTGCCTTTCTTCATGGCATCGGTGAATTTGCCAAGGCTGAGGAACTCATAGCCGATTACTTCGTTGTTCTCGTCGAGGGCCATGCGGGTGCAATAGCCTTCGGTCATCTCAAGGTAGCGCACACCCTTGGCACGAGTGCCAAACATGGTGCCCACCTGGCTGCGCAGGCCCTTGCCGAGGTCTTCGAGCGATGCGCCCACCACGAGGCCGCCTTCGCTGAATGCCGACTGGGTGCGGCCATAGACGATTTGCAGGAAGAGCTCGCGCATGGCGGTGTTGATGGCATCGCACACGAGGTCGGTGTTGAGAGCCTCGAGCACAGTCTTGCCTGGCAGAATTTCAGCAGCCATAGCAGCCGAGTGAGTCATACCTGAGCAACCGATTGTCTCGATAAGGCACTCTTCAATCACGCCGTCCTTTACGTTGAGCGACAGCTTGCAGGCACCCTGCTGAGGAGCACACCAGCCAATGCCGTGAGTAAAGCCCGAAATGTCTTTGATTTCTTTTGATCTAACCCATTTTCCCTCTTCTGGGATAGGAGCTGAAGGGTGGTTGGCACCCTTTGCTACGCAGCACATGTTCTGTACTTCTTGTGAATAAACCATAATAGTTTGTTTTTAAATAGTACTTATTTAATAGTAAGTTTTTCCCAATTCTAATAGTTGGCTCCAGCAGCAATAAATGCCGCCGACATTTAGCGTTCAAAGTTACTCAAAAAAAATCATATCAGCCGTAACGCTCACATTATTTATGCTTTTTTTTCTTTAATGGGGGCGGCCGATGTGGCTTGTACCGGTGCGCGTGTGGCAACCGTTTTCACACCCACTGAAAAGCGGGCAGGCCTCCCGGTTTTTCGGGAAGCCTGCCTGAGTTTATCAAGTGCGCCTAACGCATGCCCGGCCGTCTAGTAAATGAGCGGGGCAAGCATCTAGGACGCTATATGTGCTTTATTTCACTACCTTAGCCACAGTCTTGGTGCCGTCGGTGTAGTTGGTGACAACCACGTTGACGCCGCTGAAAGGCTTGCTAGCCTCAACACCAGCCACGTTGTAGTATTTCACACCGGCAACCACCTTGCCTGCCACGTTGTCGGCAACGCCAGTGCTTGCGGGGATGGTGAATGCATATTTTGCAGCTGCGGGAGTTGCAAGATTCTCATCGAGGCGCGGAATGCGATACTGCACGAACAGCTCATTGCTGTTGCAGCAAGTGTAAAGGTTGTCGGCATAGTCAAACGCGATGTCGTTGCAGCCATTTGTTTTGCCGTCGATTGTATAGATCTTGGTGAGGGTGGGCTTGTCGTCTGCGTCATAATCAACCTGGAACACACCGATTTGCTTGCTGGCAATAGGCATTGCAAGCATCGAGAAATCGCGGTTGAAAGCAATACCGCCGCCACGGGCCACTGTGGTGATGTCGCTGTAGTCTTCGTCGCCATTGGCGTTGATGTGCTTAACAGCAGGCTGCGCATCACTTGGAGCGCCACGATACTGGCAATACCACAGGCCGCCTTTGTTGTCGTAGGCAAGCGATACGCTTTGTGCCGAGATAGTATACTGCATGCTGTAGGCCATTACTTCCTGCTCGTCGGTCACGGCAGTCTCGATGGTTTTTGCTTTTCCAAGATTGTATTCATAGCACTGATATGCGCCATAAGTGAACACCTGACCGCCTTTGCACGAGAGGTTCACGAGCTTGAGGTTGTCGCCCTCGCCGGTCACGTCGAAGGCAGCGCTTGCACCAGCAATGAATTTGCCTTGGGCATCGCTCACAACGCCGGTAGTGTCGGCAGCGATGGTACCCACAAATACGGGTGTTGCAGCGCTGAGGTCGGGGTTGATTTCATAGATAGGGCTATGCAGACAGTCCTGGATGCCGAGGAAGATGCGGCCGTCTTTGCTAATGCGGATTTTCTTAGGACCAAAAGCCTTGTTTCCGCTCGGATAAAGGAAGTGGGTGAAATTGAGGCCGAAGCGGTAGCCGTAGGTGCCTTCACTGTTCTTGATGCGCTGAAGTTGTGGGTCGAACGCATATACACCGGCTTTCACGCCTTCAGATGCGGTCCAGTAAGTATCGCCCATGTTAGACTGAGTCTCGGTAACAAGGATGCGGCCGAAATAGTCGCTTTCTGTGTTGTTGTCAACAGCGATGCCGTAAGGCGACCAGAAAGTATAGCTCTTGTCGACAGCACTCGGAGATTCGGGGATAGCCGACTTAACATTCACCTTCCATGTGAGCACTTTTTCCTTGGGGAGGTCGGTCAAAGGCAGCGCCACTGCATGAGCGCCCACAGTTGCACCATCGGTCACAGGGAATGATTTCACGAGTGTCTCGCCATCGTAAACGTCGATAGTCACTGCGTCGGCCCCAGTGTTAAGGGTGTAGTTCACCGTGAGGGCGGTAGCCTTAGTGTCGACATTGCCATTGGTCAAGCCTTCGGCGTTCAAGCCGTAGGCATAAGGATTCTGCGCGGCAGCCGTGAGGCCCAATGCGCAAAGCCCTGCTAAAAGTAAAGTCTTTTTCATTGTTTGGTTTTTTAGTTAAACAAATTAAGATAATTAGTATTGTTGTGTATCAATCCAATTTTCAAGTAGCGCCTTAGTATTTTGATAATGGCATGGTCAACATTAGCCGTGCCGTCAGGTTTTAATGCTATTGGCAATGGCAAATATAACACATTTCGTCCACATTGCAAATAACAAATGCCTAAAAATCACAATATGGATTTTTACGGCACTAAAAAAGTGGGTCGTCAAGCACCTGGAAACGCGGAATCGCCCGCGCGCCGTTGAGTTCCGGCACACGGGCGATTTCGCATCAAGCATCAAGGCACACACCTGCCTGCGACCAAATTGGGTACGGCGGAAAAATCACTTTTCCTTATTCTCAGCCTGCTTCTGCAAGTCGTAGAGCAACCGCTGGGCCTTCTTTACGCTTTGCTCATTTTTCATGTCGATGCCGTATTTCTCTTTGGGAGGTATCACAAGGCGGGTACCCTCCTTGATGTTGTTGGGATTCTTTATCTTGCCTTTGTTTTCCTCATAGATATACACCCAAAAGCATTCCTTGCCATAATGCTTGCGCGCCATTCGGGCAGGTACGTTGCTGGGTGTGACGGTCTCATAGACGACAGCCGGCTCGGCCTGCGGTTTTGGTTCCGGGGCGGCCTTGGTGGCCTGTGAGGCCTTGACCGTGTCGGTTTTTGCAACGGCAGCATCAACAGACTTCACAGAATCGGCCGCTACGGTATCGCCCAACACCTCGGCCTGCTCCACTTTTTTGTCGGGCACTGCCATTGTCCATAGATATCCCGCAACGGCACAAAGGATAATTCCCACGAGCACGCCCCAGAGGAACCCCTTTAGCGTGGCTTTCTTCTCGAGCGCCACTATCTCGTCGTCGGTTATATATTCCTCATAGTCGAGCCTACTTGCGGCAAGACCACCCACGGATTTTTCATCATGCAGGGGCTGAGTTTCCGGCTGAGAGACATTGTCTGCTTTTTGCAGATCCTCAGTTTCAATTTCAGCTTTTTGTTCAGGTTCTTCGGCACTGTCGGCATCGTCATCGGCTACGGCAGTAGTGCTTGTGTCGCCGTCGGGCGCGGCGAGTTCAGCAGCCTCAGTCCCAGATTCGGCCTCAGCCACACTGCAGGCATCGCTGCTGACGGCATCATCAACCGGATTTTCATCTGGCAAGACAGGCACAAATGGCGGAGGCGACACCACAGACTCGGCCGATTGTTCTGGCACAGCTTCGTCGGACGATGACTCCACATCGACCAGGGAGAATGGCGGCGGTGTCACAGTGGCCCCGCTTGCGGCAGAATCGGCATCAGGCACGTCAGCGGCCTCTGCCTGGTCATCAGCCTGCAATCCGTCGGCCTCTTCGGCATCGCCAGCCGCTTCCGAATCCTCAGGCTCACCAGCTACGGAGCATATCACCTCATCGGGCACAGGCCCACCATTGTCGATGGCACGCAAGGCCTCATCGGTCACTCCATCATCGAGCACTACGGTATCAAATTGGGCAAACGGAGTGTTGACCGCATCGGCCAGTTCCTTGTCGGCAATGAACGTGAGCTTGTTGTGACCCGGGATCTCGATTGCCTCACCAGTGTTCACATTCACGCTTTTACGCGGACTCACCTCAGTGAGTTTGAAGGTCCCCAGACCTTTCACCTTCACGCTGTCGCCATCAGCCAAAGTCTGTGTGATAGTGGCAAAGAGTTCCTTGAGGAACAATTCGCTGACCCGCTTGGATGAATTTGTGGCTTGAGCCACCAGGTCGACGAGTTCGGGGAGTGTAATCTTGTTGTTCATTGCTTTGCGTTAATATGAGATATTTGCGTTTGCTTGAAAGGGAAAAGGGTTGTACATGGGGGGATATCACCTGAGTTTGCTTTTAAGCACATTGCTCACCTTGAAGCCCAGCGTGATTTTGGGTGGCACCAGCATACGTTTGCCCGTGCTGGGATTCACCACTATGCGCTCATTTTTCTTCTTGGCCTCAAACGTGCCGAAACCGGGTATGGCAATACAGTCGAGCTCACAGCTCCTGCTCCGCACCACGCCCGAAAAAGCATCGAGCAGCTTGTTAATGTCTTTTTTATCGCGCCCCAGTTTTGCAGCCAGACGCTCCACAAGTTCCTTATTGTCCATGTGATTCAGTGTTCGTTTTAATTTACAAAATTAATAAATCGGCATCTTATGGCAAAAAAGAAGTTACATTTTTAAAAGGCAGAGCCAAAGTTAGCAGAAAAATCCCTAAATTTGCACTTTGATGTTGACCGCTCGCCGGCACAGCGACAGTGCGATACGGGCACACGTCAGCACACATAGAGAGAACTCAACACACAACGTCAGAACACAACATATGATTATGGCTGAAAACACTAACGAAACAACACTGCAAGGCGAGGGAAAGAAGATCCTGAACTTTGTTGAGCAACTGGTGGCCGACGACCTCAAAGCCGGCAAGAACGGAGGACGGCTAAACACCCGTTTCCCGCCCGAGCCCAACGGATATCTACACATTGGCCACGCCAAAGCCGTGTGCATGGACTTCGGTGTAGCCGAAATGTTTGGCGGCACATGCAACCTGCGCTTCGACGACACCAACCCGGCCAAAGAAGACAACGAATATGTGGAGGCCATCAAGCGCGACATCCACTGGCTCGGATATGACTGGGGCGACCGGCTCTACTATGCGTCGGACTACTTTCCACAGCTCTACGATTTTGCAATCAGACTTATAAAGGAAGGTAAGGCCTACGTCGACGACCAGACAGCCGAGCAGATAGCCCAGCAGAAAGGCACGCCCACCACACCAGGCACCAACAGCCCCTACCGCGACCGCTCGGTGGAAGAAAACCTCGACCTCTTTGAGCGCATGAACCGCGGCGAGTTTGAGGAGGGAAGCCGCGTGCTGCGCGCCAAAATCGATATGGCTTCAGACAACATGCACTTCCGCGACCCCATAATGTACCGCATAATCAAGCGCCCACACTGGCGCACAGGCGACAAGTGGAAGGTGTATCCCATGTATGACTTCGCCCACGGCCAGAGCGACTATTTTGAAGGCGTGACCCACTCGATATGCACACTCGAGTTTGTGCCCCACCGCCCGCTCTACGAATATTTCGTGAAAATGCTTGCCGACGAGAGCTACTGTCCCCGACAGATTGAGTTCAACCGCCTCAACCTCACCTATACCGTGATGAGCAAGCGAAAACTGTTGCAGCTTGTGAAAGAGGGGTTGGTCAACGGCTGGGACGATCCCCGCATGCCCACCCTGTGCGGTCTGCGCCGCCGCGGCTACACGCCCGAGTCAATCAAAAATTTCATTCAGGACATAGGCTACACAAAATATGAGGCGCTCAACGACATCAGCCTGCTCGAGCATTCAATCCGCGAAGACTTGAACAAGAATGCCGGCCGCGTGTGCGCAGTGCTCAACCCCGTGAAGCTGGTCATCACCAACTACCCCGACGACAAGGTGGAGATGCTCGACATGGACAACAATCCCGAGCAAGAGGGCGCAGGCACACACAAGATGCCGTTCAGCCGCGAGCTTTACATAGAGCGCGACGACTTTATGGAAAACCCACCCAAGAAATTCTTCCGTCTCACTCCGGGCAAGGAAGTGCGTCTGAAGGGTGGCTATATAATAATGTGTACCGGATGCAAGAAAGACGCCGACGGCAACGTGACCGAAATAGAGTGCACCTACGACCCCGAGACCCTCAGCGGCATGCCCGGCAGCAACCGCAAGGTGAAAGGAACACTGCACTGGGTGTCGGCCAAGCATTGCGCCCAAGCCGAGGTGCGCCTCTACGACCGACTGTTCTCAGTAGAGAACCCGGCTGCCGAGACCGAGCGTGATTTCCGCGAGATGCTCAATCCCGATTCACTGAAAGTGCTCACCGACGTGAAGATAGAACCCTACCTTGCCGAAGTGGCCAAGGAAGGCGACAAATTCCAGTTCCAGCGCATAGGCTACTTCTGCGTTGACCCCGACTCGAAGCCGGGCCACCTTGTGTTTAACCGCACAATCGGCCTGAAAGACAGTTGGGCCAAGGAGCAAAAGAAGGGCTGACAAGCAACATGATTTACAAAGCAGACAAGCACGCAGCCGTGCGCATCTGTGCGACAAATACCTAACCGGCAAGAGTCTAAAGCGAGGCTTTTGCCGGTTCTTTTTGCGCACACAATCAGCCAGCCAAGCCAATAGGTACAAAAGGACGGAAACACATCTTTTTACCCGACGTATTTGTTAATATTATTAACTAAACATGTCATTTTGGTTAAAAATTAGTTAAGGGCGCGATTTTTATGCCATCTAATTATGTTGAATAACATAAAAGCACTACTTTTGTATCGGTTTTCATGGTATTAGTTTTTAAGGTTAGGAAATCGGTATCGTCGGGATGACGATTAAGATTTTTCATTGTTTAAGGTTTATGTTAATGGTATTAGAAGGTTAATTAGTTAAGCAATC
>CAVFVP010000014.1:0-22896 GCA_963625945.1 Agathobacter rectalis
CCTCCGACCTGTATACCGTGACCTACTCGCCCAGTGTAGACTTGATATATCTGAATGGCAGCATTGATGAGAACCGCGATGAGTCGGCAAAGACATTCTCGCCCACAATCGGATATGTATTCAACGACGACTTGTATCAAACCTGCCGCAGCAACGCCGAGATTTCGTTGTCGACCGATGGCGGCAACACATGGACCGAAATCGGCAGTTTCGCAGTCACGGCCGCCGAGGGCACCCAAAAAGTCACCATCCCGGCCGACATGGCACAATATAAATTCCGCATTGAGGTCACCAGCATAATTGACCGGTACAGGCCTGAACAGGTGGAGAACGATGTGTCAGGCATGTCGCCCAACTATCACTACTCAATCCCCACTGGCATCGACGACGCCACAATCGACAGCGCTGACGACGCTCCGGTTGACGTGTTCACACTGTCGGGCAAACTGGTGGCCAAGCAGATCCGTCCCAGCGAGGTGAAGCACACACTCGAAAGCGGCACATACGTTGTGGGCAGCAAAGTGGTGGTTGTGAAATAATACTGGCACGGCCACAACGGTCAAAAAGCAACATAAAATGGTGGCGGCAACACCGTCCCCTTCAAAATAAGCGGCAGCAACTCAATTGGGTTGCTGCCGCTTTATATGATGCTGATGGAAAAATTGTTAGAAAGAAAGGAAAATCCTCTGTCGCGTTATGGATGCCGAATGGTTGGAATATGGGCTGGCCTATACACCCGTTAACGCAAAGTCCAGATGTTGTTTTTTAGTTGGAACTTTGATTGTTATTCGGGGTCGGGCTCATTGTTGACCCTTAAAAGCATTCTTGAAGTCAGGAATTTAATGATGTCGTCCGTCTCATTGATTAGCATGAAGTGGTTCTCCTTTTTATTGAAAAGCATTTCTGCATCCACGCCTATCGATTTCAATTTAGTGCATATAAAAGGCATTTTTTTGCATGCCAGGTCTTTGCCTCCTCCTACAAGGTTGATTTTGCATGGCACTTTGCACACTCGCTGAATGTTGCCTGATATTGCCGTCAGGCTGCTGAAGTCGCTGCAGTGTGCCGAGTTCAGAGCGCTATTGATTGCCGAAACGCCGTTAGACAGTCCAATAAGATGAATTTGGCGGTGGTCGATGTTGAACCCTAACTTTTCGAGTGAGGGAATATAGATTGTGAAAATCTCGTTGATATTGGCGGTTGTGAAAATTCCGTCGAGGCCGTGGGTGGGGATGCTGATCACAATGGCGTCGTTGAATCCTTTTAGAATGCCTTGGTACAATCTCCAATTGCCTAGATATCCGTGGCAAAACACGATTAGCGGGTATTCGCAGTTGCTGGTGTAGGCCATCGGTTTGCACAAATACATGGCCCGGTTGTTTTCACCGAAAGCCTCATTGAACACTTGTGCCCAAATCCCCGACATGGGGTTGCTTGTTCCCATAAAGTAGGGCTTGAAGAAGTTGCCGGCATTGCCATCGTCAATGATTTTGCGTGCTTGGTTAATCAAGCCGCTGCTTAAGCCAGATGTTCCGTTGTCAAATAGCGAAAGCCTCACGCCAATCAGTCCGAAGTTCATTAGCTCATTCTCGGGGACAATGACATTGGCAAAATATTGACTAAGAGGCGGGTGCTTGACATTTCCTGAATCGCCTAAATAGAAAAGCCGCACGCGGTCGGTGCATCCGGTGCGCCAGCGCGGCATGGCCATCCAAAGCGAAATCACCAATACGCACCAAATGGCGCGCTTGAACCATGGACGTCGGTTAGGCGCGATGCGCGATGCCAATTTGTTTCGCCACAAGCCAAACAACCCCATCAATATAATAGTTTTGTAGAGCACCGAATGGAAGAGTAACAGGAGCAATGTCAAAAGCAGGCTTATTGCCAAGCGGTAAGCCATTTGCCTTCTGGTGTCGCCCTTGGGCTTTATGCCGTTGTCATTGCTGTTATTTGTTGTTTTCGTCATCACTTGTGAAACTGTATTGCGAAGTTAATGCAAAATTGTCTTTCCCGCAATAAGTTGCTTGTTCCTCTATTGGTGTGTTGCGCTTAGCCTCAATGTCATCAGTATTTATTTTCCTTGATTTGCCGCTTGCAAAGGCTGATGAAGCGGCAGTAGTTACACGTGTCGATGCCTGGCGGGCATTGGTTGAATTTGGCCTCGCTGTCAAAAAGGATGCGCAACTGCGAGCCCAAATATTCGCAAAATTCGTCAAGTTTCCCGTCAGCACGCATGGATTTTAGCGTTATCTGCTCTTGGGGTTTACGTTGTTTGTTGCTAAATTTCGCCCCCGAATCGTTCATGTTCTGCAACTTGTAAATCACAGGAATCACGTCGGTGTCGCATAAAGGTGAATCCTTTTCCCAAGCCATGCAATAGAGAATGAGCTGCACAATGGCTTTGGGGCGTTCGCGGCCTTTTGCGTTGTTGAACAGACTTTCGACATTGGTTGCTGATGTCTTGTCGCTACCAGTCTTGTAGTCTATGATTCTAACCGGGCCTTTACCTCCAATGCGGTCAATGCGGTCGGCTCGGAACTGGAATTTGAATTCCACGTCATCGGCCTTTAGCCTCACGTAGTGTGTGGCCTCGCATTCAATGACTTCAAAAAACTTCTCGTGGTGTTTTTTCAGAAGGTTCAAGTCGTAGTCGATTACCTGTTCCACAAGCAGCTGGATAGTCACTTTTTGTAGTTTGGAATCGCCTGACAGTGTTGTGTTCAGTTCTTCATCGGGCAAGTGCAGATAAGTCTTGTTGATTTGGCGTGTCACCTCATCGCCAAGATTGGCCCTGAACGATTTTATCATCTGTTCGTCAACTATGTAGGGACCTTCTGTACCATCAGGATAATAAAGCTCTTTAAGTGTGTCGTGCGCTATTGTTCCCATTGTGCCGGAATCCATAAAGTCGCCTTTGTCGGTCTCATCGTTAAGGCCGTAGATGTGGTGTAGGGCAAATTTCAGCTGGCATGCGATTAATTCGTTGATTGAGCTGGCCGATAGATATCCGGTGTCGGTGTCGTCGGAGTGATATTTCTCGATTTTCTGTCGGCAGTAGTCGTCTTTGGGAAGATTGATCGTGTAGTCGTATGAGGGGACTAGTTTGCTGTTCACTGAATGGTGCTTGATGGGCAAGTTGTAGATTTTTGTGAGTTGTGCGATGTAGCGCGATGGCTCACTTGAACCGATGCCTTGCTGCTGTGTGCAGTAGAGCATATACACCCGTTTGGCTCTGGCCAGCAAACGGTAGAAGTAGTAGCTTGTCATTGCCTCCTTGTGCTCGGCAGATGCCATGCCGAAGTGGTGGCGCAGGCTGTCGGCAATGAACGACCGTGAGTGGTATTTACGCGGGAATATGCGCTCGTTCATCGACAGCAATACTATGTTGTCGAAGTCCAGGCAACGGGTCTCAAGCATTCCCATCACTTGCAAGCCGTTAAGCGGCTCTCCCTCAAAGGGAATTGTATATGCCCCCGTAAGTCTGTCGGTGAGATAGAAGATGGTCGACTCGCATTGCGGAATGCCATAAGTCTCAATGCAGCTTTTCACCTGCTGCATTATGAGCATATATTGGCTTATGAACGCACACTGCAGCGGTATGCTGTTGTCATTGTCATTGTTGTCTTCGGTGACGTTGCCCTTATCGCTGTCGATACCTGCTATTGCTCGGTATATGCCGCCCACAAATTCCGTCAGTCTGTCAAGATATGCCATTACGTCGGCTGTTTTTGAATTGCTGCTGATGGTGTCGAACAATGGCTTAAGCGCGTTATTCCCGTCAATCAGGCTCTCGGGCACATTGAAGTCGTTACGGTTGTCGATGATTTGTGCAATACTTAATGCGTCTGCCGCAAATACCGATTTTATTATGGGATGTGACAGAACACCTCGCACATCCTCACGATAAAACCGCCACTCGCTGCCGTTCCACGAAGCCTGCCGGTGCATTTTGGCCACGGTGTGCATCATCGACACTATGTCGGCATTTCTGAGCGGATATCCTATGGTGACGTTGACGCTTTTCACGTTGGGGCTCACCGAGTTGATGAGTGGGGTAAACAGGTTCTCGTCGGGAAGCACAATGGCTGTGTTTATCGCATTTTGTGGGTCGGTATATCCACTGTCAATCAGCTTGTCGACTATCTTGAAAGCACATTTGCTTTGTCCGAAATCAGATGGGATGGCTATGGTGTGCATTTCGGGCCATTCGTCATCGCCTATCGGGTCGCTGATGAAACCGTCGGGTTCGGGGAAATGCTTGGAGTAGAAACTGATGAACTTTGTGGCCAGATTGTCGGTGTTGTTCATTGCCGGCCATTCATGGTCCCAAAAGAAGTCGGCCATGTCGGCCTTTTCCAGCTGATTGAATATAGCCAACTCGCAATTGTTCAGCACGTTGAAACCCACAAAGGCATATCGCTCGTGCTTCAATGCCTCGCATCCCTTTGTGGTGACAATCTGTGCCGCCTTTCGGTATGTCTTGCCGGTGTAGCTTAATCCCGATGCGTCAAGCTCTTGATTGAATGCCTCATAGAGTGGCAGCAGTTGTTGCCATAGTCGCATGTAGCTCCGTTTCACTTCTCCGTTTTCGGCATCATCGGCTTTTCCGTTGATGTGCCGCCAAAATCGGTCATCTTCGTTTTCGCCCCTATTGATGTTGAGGTATTTGCTTAGCTCCTGTTTCAGCTCCTCGGGAAGGAAATCGGTGGCTATTTCGCGGTATTCACGTATGTTGCTGAAAATGTCGTGTGGGTCGACAAGATACATGTCTACATCGTTGAAGTCGCTGAGAATCACGTTGCCCCAATACACAAACTTATCAAAAGGGTAGTCCTCGTTTCCGCTGATTGATGTATAGGCCTTGTGTAGCAGAAACAGCGACTGGATGACGCTCGGTGTGGCCACGTTGGCCAAATCAGACACGAAATCGCTAATGGTCGTGATCTGCGGCTGTATCACAGGTTTCTCTTCGCTGAACCGCAGTTCGTCGAGATACATTGCAAAGAATTGCCCGCTTCGCCTGTTGGGAAACACAAAGCAATAGTTGGCCAGGTTTTGTTTGTCTTTGTAGTAACCGGCCACTTGTTTTAGGAACGGAGTGTGCTGTTGGCTCATAATATTGATGTATTTTTCTGGGTTGGCTCTATGGCCTGTTTTGTTTATCGCTTAATAAGGATGGTAATCTTAATGGCCATGTCGAAAAGCACGATTCGCGCGTTGCCGTTGTTTTGAATGTGTTTTCTGGCCAGCTCAAATTGCTCCATCATTTGCTCGGCATTACCTGCATTGATAAACGGCGCAAACTTGCTGCTGAAGGCCTGTTCGGTGCGGTTCAGATAGTTGAGCTGCGGCATTTGCAGGTTGTATATGAAGTTTTCTCTGATCATCCTTGACGCATAGTCAAGAAAGCGGCACGATTTCTCACGCATCATTCCTGCAATGTCCTCACTCCAGTCTTTCAGCGATTTCAGATCGCGCACATAAGCCATGCGCATCAGCTTCACAAACTCTTCGTGAAACGTTTCGGCCTCACTGCCACGCTGCAGGCTCAGCTCGGCCTTGACCACGTTGCCGTCGGCAGGAGCTGCCACCGCCAGAGCGTCTTGCCGGTCCAGGCCGTAACGTTTCGACAAGTAGCCGGCGACCTCGTCGGTCGATGGCTTGTGCAATTCTATGCGTTGAAGCCTCGACAGTATTGTGGGCAATATCTCTTTGGCATTGTCGCTCACCAGCAGGAAAATGCAGTCGGATGACGGCTCTTCGATTATTTTCAGCAACTTGTTGGCACATTCCTCATTCATCTTTTCGGGAAGCCACATTATCATCACCTTGTAGTCGGCCGAGAAAGCAGCCATGCTCATCTTGTGAATGATGTTGTTGCTCTCGGTCACATAAATCATGGGCTTTGCGTTTTCGCTTTTAAGCAATTCCAGCCATTTTCTGTAGTCCTCAACGGGACTTTCGGTCAGAAACTGGCGCCACTCCTCGGCAAACACGTCGCTTGTGGCATTCCCTTTTTTCACAATCGGATATGAGAAATAGGTGTCGGCGTGGTTGTGGGTCTGGTGCTGTATGCATGCAGGGCACTCGCCACACGAGTCTCCGCCGGGAGTGCGGTGGGTGCAGTGTATATATTGGGCGGTGGCCAAAGCCAGTGACAGTTTGGGCACGGCAGGCTCGCCATGCAGCAGCAAGGCGTGTGGCATACGCCCTTCGTCAACTAGGTGTCGTATTTGGTCTATGGCTTTGCTGTTGCCTATGACATCACTGAATTTCATCGTGGTTTTCTCTTTATTTCACAAAATTAATGAAATTCGCACGCAATAGCAAGCCATCACGCATTCATAAAAGACAATGCGAAACAATATGGTGAACCGACACGTGAGTGATGCGTCACGGCACATTTTTTTGACGGCATTCGGCTGTGCTTCTGCTGCCGTTTGGATTAAAATGGTTATCTTAGCGTTAAAATTCAACGATTATGGAAACAATAGAGTCTCAGATAAAACAGTTGCGCGAGCAGCTCGACAGGCATAACTATAATTACTATGTTCTTAATCAGCCCACAATAAGCGATCAGGAATTTGATGCCTTGATGCGCCGGCTGCAGCAGCTTGAGCATGACAATCCCCAATACTTCGATCCATATTCTCCCACGCAGCGGGTTGGAAGTGATTTGAGTCAGAGATTTGTTCAGGTTGCTCATGAGCGCCCTATGCAGTCGTTGTCTAACAGCTACAACATTGGTGAGGTGCAAGATTTCTTGCGCCGGGCTAAAGACGGGCTCGGCGGTGAGCCCATGGAAATTGTGGGCGAGATGAAATATGACGGCACATCTATTTCGGTCACTTACGAGCATGGCCGACTTGTGCGGGCTGTGACCCGCGGCGACGGTACGCACGGCGATGACGTAACAGCCAACGTGATAACCATCAAGAGCGTGCCTCTACAATTGCAGCCCGGTAATTGGCCCGACCGGTTTGAGGTTCGTGGCGAAATCCTGCTCCCATGGAAAAGTTTTGACAAGCTAAACCGCGAGCGCCAGTACAACGAGGAACCACTGTTTGCCAATCCGCGTAATGCGGCTGCCGGAACGCTCAAAATGCAAAACAGTGCCGAGGTGGCGAGGCGCGGACTCGACGCCTACTTTTATTTCCTGCTTGGCGACAATTTGCCTTTTGAGACTCATGTGCAGAGCATGGAAGCCGTCAAGTCGTGGGGGTTCAAAACGGCGCAAATGACGGTGCTTCCTTCAATTGATGCTGTTCAGGATTTTATTGAGTATTGGGACGAGAAAAGGAAAAGCCTGCCTGTGGCTACCGACGGCCTGGTGTTCAAGCTCAATTCCACACGCCAATGGCTCAATCTGGGCTCGACGGCCAAGTCGCCACGCTGGGCCATAGCTTATAAGTTTGCTCCTGAGCGTGAATGCACTAAATTGCGGTTTGTGTCGTTCGAAGTCGGGCGAACGGGTGTGATAACTCCGGTGGCCAATTTGGAGCCCGTCTTGCTCTCTGGGACAATCGTGAAAAGAGCCTCTCTACACAATGAGGACGTGATACGCTCGCTCGACATCCACGATGCCGACATGGTGTATGTTGAAAAAGGCGGAGAGATAATCCCTAAGATTGTTGGTGTTGATCTAAAACAGCGTCAGGCTGGCAGTTCTCCGGTCAAGTTTGTCGACCATTGCCCGGTTTGCGGCACACCGTTAGTCAGAGAAGAAGGTGAGTCTGCTTGGGTGTGCCCCAACAAATATGGCTGTCATCCACAGATAACGGGGCGAATAGAGCATTTCGTGTCGCGGCATGCAATGAACATCGACGGCATAGGTGAAGAGGTTGCCGTTCAGTTGCACGACAGTGGTCTGGTGAAGAACGTGGCCGATTTGTATGATTTGACTGAGCCTGCCCTGATGGCGCTTGATCGGTTCCAGAAAAAGTCGGCACAGCGCATCATGCGTGGATTGGAGGCTTCGAAAAAAGTGCCGTTTGCCCGTGTGATTTTTGCTTTGTCAATCTCGTTTGTGGGCGAGACCACGGCAAAAGTGCTTGCCCGTAATGTTCACTCCATTGGCCGGCTTATCGAAATGCCTGCCTTGGAACTTTCGGCCATTCCCGAAATAGGCCCCAAGATTGCCGAAAGCATAGTCGAGTATTTCTCAGTACCGTCAAACCGGGAAATAGTCGGGCGCTTAATGGCTGCCGGCCTTCAGTTTGAGGAATCGGCCGAAGAGGCAGCAAGCCATTCCGATAAACTTGCGGGCAAGAAAATAGTAATCAGCGGTGTATTTAGTAAGCACTCACGCGATGAGTACAAAGCCATGATAGAGCAAAACGGCGGCAAGAGCGTGGGCTCAATTTCAAAGGCCACTAGTTATGTGCTTGCCGGTGAAAACATGGGACCGTCAAAGCTTGAAAAGGCGCAGAAGCTTGCGGTGCCCATAATCGGCGAAGACGATTTCCTTGAAATGCTCAAGTGACCGCTGACGGCACTTTCGCTTTTAGTGAAAAAGTAATTTGGCCACCTTGGGTGTTGATTATCCCGACGTGGCCAAATTAAAAATATATAGTTTAGTTAAAGCCTGTATGTTTTTTTGTGGGGTCAGATGCCCACTCTCACGACTCCGCGCTTCGAGTTTTTCACGAAATCTACAATGATGTTGCGCTCTTCGGTTTCAGGCAATTCGGCTACAATCTTCTCAACAGCGGCCGAGTTGTTAAGTCCTGAAAGATAGAGTAGGCGATACACTGCCTGGATGTTGTTGATTTGCTCTTCGTTGAAGCCACGGCGATGAAGTCCCACCGAGTTCACGCCTTCATACGACAATGGATATCGCCCGGCCATGATGTAGGGGGGGATGTCCTTGTTGACGAGCGATCCGCCTTGCAGCATCACGTGCTGCCCGATGTGTGTGAATTGGTGCACGAGGGCTCCGCCGCCAATCACTGCCCAGTCGCCCACAACCACTTCGCCTGCCAGCTGTGCCGAGTTCGATATGATGATGTGGTCGCCCAGGTTGCAGTCGTGTGCTATGTGGCAGTAGGCCATAATGAGGCAGTTGCTGCCAATCACGGTTTGTCCCTTAGAAGCGGTGCCGCGGTGTACGGTCACAAATTCGCGTATAGTGGTGTTGTCGCCTATTATTGCTACTGTGTCTTCGCCCTTGAATTTCAAGTCTTGGGGAATGTCGCACACCACTGCGCCCGAGTGTATGTGGCAGTTGTTGCCGATTCGGGCTCCTGAGTGTATCACTGCATTGCTGTCAATCACGGTGCCGTCGCCAATCACCACATTGTCGTCGATTGTCACAAAAGGACCGATTTTAACGTCTTGCCCGATTTTTGCACCGGGATTTATATAAGCCAATGGTTGAATGTCCATAATTGTTCTGTTTACGATAAAGGGAGTGCTGTGTTTATTTGTTCTTAATTATTTGCGCCATGAATTCGGCTTCCGAAACAATCTTTTCGCCCACAAAGGCATACCCCTTCATCACTGCGCATCCGCGGCGCATAGGCGACATGAGCGACAGGTAGAAAATCAGCGTATCGCCCGGAACCACCTTCTGGCGGAATTTCACATTGTCAATCTTCATGAAATATGTGGAATAGCGCTCGGGCTCGTCGACTGAATTCAGCACAAGCAATCCGCCCACCTGGGCCATAGCCTCGACTTGAAGCACTCCTGGCATAACCGGCTCCTGAGGGAAGTGGCCTTGGAAGAACGGTTCGTTGCTTGTGGCATTCTTCACGCCCACAATGTAGTTTTCGCCAATCTCTATCACTTTGTCGACAAGCTGCATCGGGTAGCGGTGGGGCAGCAGTTTGCGAATGTGGTTGACATCCATGATTGGGGCCTTGTTGGGATCATACAGTGGAGCTTGCACGTTTTGGTATCTCAACTCTTTGCGAATGGTCTTTGCCAAAGTTGTGTTGATGGTGTGTCCTGGACGGGTGGCAATAATGCGGCCCTTAAGCGGACGGCCTATCAGGGCCAAATCGCCGAGCACGTCGAGCAGCTTATGGCGGGCAGGCTCGTTGTTGAATGCAAGCGGCTTGTTGTTGAGGTAGCCAAGATCACTCATGTGCTTGTGCGGCAGTTTCATCAAGTCGGCAAGCTGGTCAAGTTCCTCTTGCTGCATCGGGGTGTCGTAAATCACAATGGCATTGTCAAGGTCACCGCCTTTAATGAGATTCATCTTTATTAGCGGAAGCACCTCACGCACAAACACAAATGTGCGGCAAGCAGCAATCTCGTCCTTGAATTTGCTGAGGCACTCGAGGCTGGCAAACTGGTTGGGCAGGACTTTTGAGTCAAACTCAATCATGGTGTCGATTGAGAAATCGTCATCTGGCAGTACAATCAGCGATGAACCTGAATTGGGGTCAACAACTTTTATGCGCTTCTTTACCACATAGTATTCTTTCTCGGCCTCTTGCTCCACATAGCCCGAGGTCTCGATGAGGTTGCAGAACTCAATTGCGCTGCCGTCGAGAATGGGCAACTCGGGTGCGTTGACCTCAATAAGGCAGTTGTCAATCCCGGCTGCGTACAGAGCTGCCATTGCATGCTCAATGGTACTTACCTTTATTTCTTTGCGGCTTTTGTTGGCGATCACTGTGCCGCGGTTGGTTTCTACCACATTTTCGGCAACAGCCTCAACAGTGTTTTCGCCTTCAATGTCAATGCGCTTGAACACATATCCCGTGTTGACCGGGGCGCTCTTGAATGTTGCCGTTACGTGCACGCCTGTATGCAAGCCTTTGCCGCTCACGCTGAACGGCTCTTTTAGTGTGCGTTGCTTCATTTTATCTTAAAATTATTTTTTGTCGTTTTTGATTGATTCAACAGCCTTTTTCAACTTGCTGATGTCGCCATACATTTCGCCTAGGCGCTTCATATACACATTTTGACGCGCAAAGTCGAGTGCCCCTATGCCAGGGGTTCCCATTATGCGCAGGTTGCTGCCCACGCTGTTCGGGATACCTGATTGAGCGCCGAAACCGTTGTTGTCGCCAATGGTGATGTGGCCGGCAAAGCCCACTTGTCCGCCCACCATGTTGTTCTTGCCTATCTTGGTTGAGCCGGCAACGCCCACTTGAGCGGCCATCACAGTGTTTTCGCCTATTTCCACATTGTGGGCAACCTGTATCAGGTTGTCGAGCTTCACACCCTTGTGGATGATTGTGGCCCCCATTGTGGCGCGGTCTATGGTGGTGTTGGCTCCGATTTCCACATCGTCTTCAAGAATCACGATTCCTATCTGTGATATCTTCTCATAGGTGCCGTCGGCCTGTGGGGCAAAGCCGAATCCGTCGCCGCCAATGGTGGCGCCGCCTTGCACTATGCAGCGGTTGCCTATTTTGCATCCGTGATACACCTTTACGCCGGGATACAATACCACGTCGTCGCCTATTTCAACATTGTCGCCCACATACACCTGTGGGTATATCTTTACGTTTTTTCCGAGCTTCACGCCTGCCCCTATGTAGGCGAAAGCTCCGATGTATGCTCCTTCTTGCAGCTCCACACCGTCGCTGATGTGGCATGGCTGCTCAACCCCCACTTTTTGCGGGGCTTGGCTGTTCACATAGTTGAGCAGGTCGGCAAGGGTGGCATAGGGGTCGTCCACGCGTATCATTGTGGCCGACACGGGATGCTCGGGCTTGAAGTCTTTTCTTACAAGCACGGCCGATGCCTTGGTTGTGTAGATGTAGTGTGTGTATTTGGGATTAGCCAAAAAAGTGAGACAGCCCTTGGTGGCTTCCTCAATCTTTGAATAGTTGTTAATTACAGTCGTTCCATCGCCATCGACAACTCCTTTTACTAGAGCGGCCAACTGCTCTGCGGTTACCTCCATCTTTATTGCAATAATTAGTTGTGAGAATAATTAATGTGCAAATTTGCGAAAAATGCGTGGCTTAGACAAATATAACGATTTAAATTTACTTAATCGGTCACGCTTTGGGCCTTTGAAAGCATTGCAGGGGCTAAGGTTACCAACCTGTGGAGAACTATGGGGTTGGCATTGCGTGACTATTGATGCAAAAGTGCTACTTTTGCTTGTGGCCTTGTTTGGTGCTGGCTGTCGCCGACTGGTCGGAAACAGGCTTTTATAAAAAATAAACTAGCAAAAAATCATGTCAACAATAACTTTGTTTTATCTCAAGCATTGCCCTTATTGCAAGAAGGCTTTTCGGTATATTGATGAACTGAAGTCGGAACATCACGAACTGTTGCAAGTGGTGATCAATGCGGTTGAGGAGGAGGAAAATCCCGATGTGGCCAATGCCCACGACTATTATTATGTGCCCACCTTCTATATCGGTGGACAAAAGGTGCACGAAGGCGGTATATTCAAGCCCGAGGTTGAGCGCTTGTTGCGCAAGGCCTTGGCGGAATGATTATTCCAGATTGGCTCTCACTTCGTTCAGGTAGGCTTTCATTGCTTTGCTGTCGCGGTCGGCAATAATCCTTTTCAGCCGTGACATCTGCTCTGTGATTTTGTCGAGTTGTTCGATGGTCAGTGGGTTGAAGAGAATTTCCTGGAGCAGATAGTCGTCTTCCGACATCAGTCCGCGGGCAATGGTCATGTGCCGCTTGAATGTGGTGCCCGGAGCCTCTTGGTGCCGCATCACGCTCGCAAATGCCAGCGAGCTTGCAAATGGTATCGAGAGCGAATAGGCTATGGTTTCGTCGTGCTCTTTAAACGTGTATTCCTTCACGTTAAGATGCAAGCGCCCATACAGCTTTCTGAAAAAATCCTTGCCAGCCTCGTCGCCCTCGCTGATTATTATTGCGTTTTCGTTGCTTAAGTTGCTCAGCGATGCGAAGGTTGGACCAAACATGGGGTGTGTGCTCACAAACGGATGGCCACAATCGCAATAGAATTCGGGTAAGCCGGTTTTCACCGAGGCAATGTCGGCGATTACGCACTTTGGCGGTAAGTAGGGCAGTATTGCCTTGAAGGCCTCGATTGTGAATTTTACCGTCACGGCATTTATCATCATGTCGGGGGCAAAGTCCACGATTTCGCCTATGGTCGACAGGCGCTGGGCGTTGAAGGTGAACCGCAGCTTTTGCCTGTCGGTCTCATAGATGGCCACTTCGTGGTCAAAACTCAGCACGTCGCAGAAGAATTTTCCCATCTTTCCTGCGCCTAAAATCAATATCTTCATACCTGTTTCGGTTTTGTCTGTCTGTGTGTATTGTAGTCAATCTTTCCGGTTCACCACCTCGAGCTGTTGCCTTACCGACTCGCCGTGTATGGCCTCCATCACTTCTTTCATGAATGTCTCGTTGAGGCCTAGCGACTTTGCCTGCTTCATGCGCGACTGCATCACATCGCCATACCGGCCGGTCTGGACCACCTGCATGCTGTGCTCTTTTTTGTATTGGCCTATTTCGCGGGCAATGCGCATTCGTTTTCCTATCGTCTCAATGAGTTCGTTGTCGCATTGGTCTATTTGCTGGCGTAGCAGTGTGAGGTTTTCTGTGGTCTGGTTCATGTCGCGGATGATGAGGGTGTTGAGTATTAAGTTGAGTGAATCGGGGGTCACTTGCTGGGCTGCGTCGCTAAGGGCACAGTCGGGGTTGTTGTGCGATTCCACAATGAGGCCATCGAAGCCCATGTCCATGGCTTGCTGCGACAGTGGGGCGATGAGTTCCCGCTTGCCGCCTATATGCGACGGGTCGCACAGTAGCGTCATGTTGGGTATGCGGCGGTGCAGCTCTATAGGGATGTGCCATTGCGGCACGTTGCGGTACAGGTGCTTGCCGTAGGTGCTGAAGCCACGGTGTATAGCCCCAAGCCTGCGTATGCCGGCGTTGTAGATGCGCTGTAGGGCGCCTATCCACAACTCTATGTCGGGATTTACCGGGTTTTTGACCAGCACGGTCATTTCTTCGTGTCCTTTCAGCGCGTCGGCAATGTCTTGCATGGCAAACGGGTTGGCCGACGTCCTGGCTCCAATCCACAAAACGTCTACTCCAGCCTCCATGGCTGCGGCCACGTGCTCATGGGTGGCCACTTCGGTGGCTGTGAGCATGCCGGTTTCCTTTTTCACTTGGTGCAGCCACAGTAGCCCTCTGATGCCCACGCCCTCAAAGCCTCCGGGTTTTGTGCGTGGTTTCCAGATGCCGGCTCTGAAAATCCTGACTCCGTTTTTGTGCAGCTCTTTTGCGGTGCTCAGCACCTGCTCTTCGGTTTCGGCGCTGCACGGCCCGGCAATCACAAGCGGGCGTTTGGTGTCTACCCCGTCGAATGTCAGGGGAATGAGTTCTGAGAATATGTTATTGTTGCTCATAGTGCTCTGTTATTTTATCGTTTGTTTGATTCGTGAAAGTGCTTCGTTTAGTTTCTTTTGTGTGGCGCATAGCGAAAGCCTGATGTGCCGGTCGCCGTTGGATCCGAATATGCTACCCGGCACCACAAACACGCGTGCTTTGTCGAGAATGGTGTCGGTATACTCTTCAGCGTTGCTTTGCCCGTCGGGTATCTTGCCCCAAAGGAACAGCCCCCTTTGCTGAGGGTCGAAGCTGCATCCCAGTGCGCACATTATCTTTTCGGCAACTTTTCGCCTGGCCCGGTACTCGCGGTTGAGTTCTTCATACCATTCGCCGCCGCATTGCAGGGCTTTGGCGGCCGCAAGCATCACGGGCCTGAATTGGCCCGAGTCGACGTTTGACTTCACCCGAAGAATCCAGCTGATGAATTCGGGATTCGAAGCCGCCATGCCTATTCTCCAACCGGGCATGTTGTGCGATTTGCTCAGCGAGTTCAGCTCTATTGCTATGTCTTTTGCACCAGCCACATTGAATATGCTCAGCGGGGTGTCGTTGAGGATGAAACTATAGGGGTTGTCGTTTACAATCACTATGTTGTGCTTCCGACCAAACTCCACGAGCCGCTCAAATGTCTCCGTCGATGCACACTTGCCGGTAGGCATGTTGGGATAGTTGACCCACATTAGTTTTATCCTGTCGAGCGGTAGCTTCTCTAATGCATCGAAATCGGGCAGCCATCCTGTCTCTTCGGTCAAGTCGTAGTTGTAAATCTCGGCTTCGGCCAGCCGGCTCACTGATGTGTATGTGGGGTAGCCGGGGTTGGGCACCAGCACTCCGTCGCCTGGATTCACAAAAGCCAGAGTGATGTGTGTCACGCCTTCTTTCGACCCTATCAGTGGCAGAAGCTCACTGCCGGGGTCGAGCTCCACGCCATAATACTTGCCATACCAGTCTGTGAATGCTTGCCGCAACTCTTTCAGCCCGGTATAGGGTTGGTATCCGTGGGCATCGCATTTTGCGGCCTCGTCGCAAAGTGTTTTCACCACATCGGTGTGCGGCGGCCGGTCTGGACCGCCCACGCCTAGCGATACGATGTCGGCCCCGGCTGCATTAAGCTGGGCTATTTCTCTGAGTTTGCGCGAAAAGTAGTATTCTTTTACTTCTGCAATCCTCCGTGCTGGCTTAATTGCCGTGTTCTGTGAATTCTGCATATTCTCCAAGAATCTTTAGTTCGTTTATAAGTGGGCGCACTGCATCAATGGCTTGCCTGTAGCGCATGTCGTCGTCGAATGTGAGGTCGATATAGAATCTGTACTCCCACTCTTGCCCTATGATGGGTAGTGATTGAATCTTAGTGAGGTTCATCCCGTAGAATGACAGTATGGTGAGCACGGCCGACAGGCTGCCGCGTGAGTGGGGCAGGGTGAAGGCTATGCTTGACTTCCCCATGCCGCTTTTCAGTGAGTCGATGCGGCCGTTGGCTTTGTTGGCTACAATTAGAAACCTGGTTGAGTTGCGTTGGTTGGTCTGTATGTTTTCTTCCAGAATCTCCAACCCATAGAGCTGAGCCGCAAATTTTCCACACACAGCCGCATGCCCCCACAGCCCGTTCTCTGCTATGGCTTTGGCACTGCCAGCCGTGTCGCTGGCCTCAACCACTTTGAGCCATGGGTGACGTCTGAGCCACTTGTCGCATTGCCTGAGTGCCATGGGGTGTGAATTCACTTCCTGCAGGTCGTGCAGACTCTGGCCTGGCAGGGCTGCAATCACGTGGGCGATGTGTTTCCGGTACTCGCCTATGATTTTCACGTCGCTTTGGCGAAGAAGCTCATGGTTCTGAAGCAGGCTGCCGGCAATCGTGTTCTCTATCGCAACGATACCAATCGTGGCTGGCGATGACTGCAGTGTGTCAAACACATCATAAAATGTGTCGCACTCTATGGTGCTCACGTCGTAGTCCTTGAAATATTCTCTGGCGGCGGCATCGTGAAAGCATCCGGCCACGCCCTGGATCGCCACTATCAGTTCTTGTGCCATTGTTTGTCTTTATTTTCGTTGATTAAATAAAAAGTCCCGTCAAGAAATCTTGGCAGGACTTAATATTGTTTTTAACCATTTATTCAAAAAATCGTTACGGCTTCTACCCACATATCAATCCTGCCTTTATTCGGTAAAAATAAAAGTAAAAGAAAAAATAATATGAGTAAAATCGTGTCATATTCTCAAAAGTTTATGCAAAGGTAGGCAAAATAATTAAATAATCAACACAAAAGGCCCTTAAATTTTAAAATTGTAATTTTGGTGCCCCGGGAAACTATAATCAGTATTATATATAAATATGTGGTGCCACAACATGGCTTCAATCACCTGCCGGTGGGGGAGTGCCTCGCTTTGTGAAAGCCGTATTTCTGCAAAAGATTGCAAGTGTCAAAAAAAAATCTTAACTTTGCACCGCATTTTCTGAATGCATCACACTAATAATTTAATTTTTAAGTTTTTATGAACAACTACGAAACCGTTTTCATTTTAACTCCCGTTTTATCTGAGCCCAGATGAAGGAAGCGGTAGAGAAATTCAAAAAAGTTCTCACCGACAATGGCGCAAGCATTGTCAACGAAGAGAACTGGGGCCTGCGTAAGCTGGCTTATCCCATCCAAAAGAAATCTACCGGATTTTACACTTTAGTTGAGTTTGACGCCGAGCCCACTGTTGTGGCCAAGCTTGAGACAGCTTTCCGCCGCGATGAGAAGGTGCTCCGTTTCCTTACCTTCCGCCTCGACAAGTATGCCGAAGAGTATGCAGTGAAGAGAAGAAGCCTCAAGAAAGCAAAGAAGGAAGAAGCTAAGGCCGAGACAGCCGAAGCTCCCGCCGCTACAGCCGAGGCCAATGCTGAAGTTAAAGAATAATCACACAATCAAATTCTTAAAGGAGATTTAAATCATGGCACAGACTCAATCTGAAATCCGTTATCTGACCCCGCTGTCAGTTGACATCAACAAAAAGAAATATTGCCGTTTCAAGAGAAGCGGAATCAAGTATATCGACTACAAGGATCCTGAATTCCTCAAGAAGTTCCTCAACGAGCAGGGCAAGATTCTTCCCCGCCGCATCACAGGCACTTCGCTGAAGTTCCAAAGACGAGTAGCCAAGGCCGTTAAGCGTGCACGCCACCTGGCTTTGCTGCCCTATGTAACCGATTTGATGAAATAATTTTTAATTAGGAGACACTTTTATTATGAAGATTATATTAAAGGAAGATGTCAGCAACCTCGGTTACAAAGACGATGTTGTTGAAGTTAAAAGCGGATATGGCCGCAACTACTTGATTCCCCAGGGCAAAGCAGTCATCGCTTCTCCCTCGGCTCTGAAAGTCCTGGCCGAGAACCTGCGTCAGCGTGCTCACAAGATTGCCAAAATCAAGGCTGATGCCGAGGCAGTTGCCGAGTCGCTCAAGGACGTTTCTCTCACCATCGGCGCTAAGGTAAGCACCACCGGCACTATCTTTGGCTCTGTTACCAACATCCAAATCGCCGAGGCTCTCGAGAAACTTGGCCACAATATCGACCGTAAAATCATCAGCATCAAGGACCCCGTTAAGGAAGTGGGCAAATACACTGCCGTGGTTAAGCTTCACAAGGAAGTTTCTGCCGAGATTCCTTTTGAGGTAGTTGCTGAGTAATTATTCAATGCCCGGCGATGGTGCTCCGGCACCGCAATGGCCGTTGATAATTCGATAATTGCATAAGTTAAGCGCCGCCCTCCAGCATCATGCAGTGCTGGGTGTGGCGCTTAATTGTGCGCCGTCGGCAAGGTTTTTCGTTCATTTTTAGTAACTTTGCACTATAAATATATTCAAATCAGGGTATGATCATAACTAACAATTTAGGTATTCAATTTGGTAAAAAGGTGCTGTTCCAGGATGTGAACCTCAAGTTCACCCCAGGCAACTGCTATGGTATAATAGGAGCCAATGGCGCGGGAAAGAGTACGCTGATGCGCATGCTTAGCGGCCAGCTCACGCCCACTCATGGCACGGTCACCCAGGGACCGGGTGAGCGCATGTCGGTACTCAGTCAGGACCACTTTGCGTTCGATGAGTTCACTGTGATGGACACCGTGCTGCAAGGGCACACCACGCTGTGGGAGGTGATGAAGGAGAAGGATGCAATTTATGCAAAACCCGACTTCAGCGAGGCCGACGGCGTGAGAGCATCGGAACTCGAAGAGAAATTTGCCGAGATGAATGGCTGGAATGCCGAAAGCGATGCAGCCTCGCTGCTCAGCGGACTGGGCATTAAAGAGGAGTCGCATTATACTCTTATGAAAGATATGCCAGCCAAAGCCAAGGTGCGTGTGCTCCTTGCAAAAGCCCTTTTCGGCAACCCCGACAACCTGCTCCTCGATGAGCCCACCAACGACCTTGACCTCGATACGGTTACATGGCTCGAGAATTATCTCTCTAATTTCGAGAATACGGTGCTTGTGGTGTCGCACGACCGCCACTTCCTCGATGCAATATCTACCCACACTCTCGATATCGATTATCACAAGATCACACTCTATGCCGGCAACTACAGCTTCTGGTATCAGTCGAGCCAGCTCGCGCTGCGCCAGCAGCAACAGCAGAACAAGCGTGCCGAAGAGAAGCGTAAGGAACTCCTTGAATTCATACGCCGCTTCAGTGCCAATGTCGCAAAGTCGAAGCAGACCACAAGCCGCAAGAAGATGCTCGAGAAGCTCAATGTTGAGGAAATACAGCCTTCTTCGCGCCGTTACCCGGGCATTATATTCACGCCGGAGCGTGAGCCGGGCAACAAAATCCTTGAGGTGCATGGCCTTACGGCATCGGTAGATGGCGAAATACTGTTCAAGGATTTGAATTTCAATGTGGAAAAAGGCGATAAAATCGTTTTCCTTAGCCGCGACCCGCGTGCAATGACAGCCCTGTTTGAGATCATCAACGGAAAGCGCAAGCCCGATGAGGGCTCCTTTGAGTGGGGGCAGACCATCACCACGTCTTATTTGCCTCTCGACAACTCACAGTATTTCAACACCGATTTGAATCTTGTCGACTGGCTGTCGCAGTTCAGCAACGACACAAGCGAAATCTACCTCAAGGGATTCCTTGGCAAAATGTTGTTCAGCGGTGAGGACGTGCTCAAGAAAGCATCAGTGCTTTCGGGTGGCGAGAAAATGCGTTGCATGATAGCCAAGATGATGATGATCAATGCCAATACGCTCATTCTCGACACACCCACCAACCACCTCGACCTTGAGTCGATACAGGCATTCAACAACACGCTGCAGGCTTTCAAGGGCAATGTGCTGATGGCTTCTCACGACCATGAGTTTATCCAGACTGTGTGCAATCGCGAAATAGAACTCACGCCTAATGGCATAATCGATAAGATGATGGACTATGACGACTACATTAGCGATGAGAAGATTATTGCAATGAAAGATAAACTTTACAACAACCAATAAAATTTAACTGTGATATGGTAAAGCATATAGTAATGTTCAAGCTTACGGGCACTGATGCCGAAAGGCTTGAAGTGGCCAAGCGTTTTAAGGCCGCCCTTGAGGCGCTACCCGAGCAGATAAGCGTGCTCCAAAGCATTGAGGTGGGGCTTAACGAAAATCCTTCCGAGGAATGGGATGTGGTGCTCACTGCAATGGTGCCTACCATGGCCGACGTGGCAACCTATGCCAATCATCCGGCTCATTTGGCGGCAGCCGGGCTTTTGAAGGGCCACAAGGAAAATCGTGCATGCGTAGACTACGAGTGCTGAGCCACAACAGGTGGTGACCGGCTCCACGAGTTGCCATCCAGTGAAAAAAACAGCGGAGCCGCTCCCTTTCGTGGGGGCGGCTCCGCTTGACTAATACGCTTGTTGCATTCAGTTCTTGAACACTATCTTGCCATTCTCGGCATCGACCACTATGGGCTTTTCACGGTCGATGCGCTGTGCGATTATATCTTTCGACAACTGGTTGAGTACCAAGTTCTGGATTGCACGCTTCACCGGACGGGCACCGAATTCGGGGTCATATCCTGCACCGGCAAGCAGGTCGACTGCGGCAGGAGTAGCTGTCAGCGTGAGCCCGTTTTTGGCCAGCATCCTTGCCACGCTGTTGAGCTGAAGCGACACGATTTGTCCGATTTCTGACTCGTTGAGCGGGCTGAACATAATCACCTCGTCTATTCGGTTGAGAAATTCAGGCCTAATTGTCTTTTTCAGCATTTCAAACACATCGGCCTTTGTCTTGTTCACCACGCTCTCGCGGTTGGCGTCGTTGAGGTGCTCAAACCGCTCACGAATCAAGTCACTTCCCAGATTCGATGTCATGATTATGATTGTGTTCTTGAAGTTTACGGTGCGGCCTTTGTTGTCGGTCAGGCGCCCGTCGTCGAGCACTTGCAACAATATGTTGAACACGTCGGGGTGAGCCTTTTCAATTTCATCAAACAAAACCACAGAGTAGGGCTTGCGTCTCACGGCCTCGGTCAGCTGTCCGCCTTCCTCATAGCCCACATAGCCCGGAGGCGGGCCAATGAGGCGCGAAACCGAATATTTCTCTTGGTATTCGCTCATGTCGATCCGTGTCATCATGTTCTCGTCGTTAAACAGATAGTCGGCCAGTGCCTTGGCCAGCTCGGTCTTGCCCACGCCGGTAGTGCCAAGGAATATGAATGAGCCGATTGGTCGGCGCGGATCGTTCAGTCCTGCACGGCTGCGCCTCACAGCGTCGGCTATGGCCGTTATGGCCTCATTTTGTCCCACCACGCGCTTGTGCAACTCGTCTTCGAGGTGTATCAGCTTGTCCTTCTCGCTTTGCAGCATCTTGCTTATTGGAATGCCGGTCCATCTTGATACTACATCGGCAATGTCGTCGGCGTCCACTTCCTCTTTGATGAGGGCCTTATCGCCTTGCATCTCATTGAGTTGCTTCTGTATTTTCGCATTCTCGTCTTCTTTCTGTTTAATGCTTGAGTAGCGTATCTGTGCCACGCGGGCATAGTCGCTTTCGCGTTCGGCGCGCTCGGCCTCAAAGTTGAGTTGCTCAATGTCAATCTTGTTTTGCTGAATTTTGTTGATCAGCTCTTTCTCGGCGTTCCACTTGGCGCTGTAGTCGCGTTCCTTGTCCTTGAGGTTGGCTATCTGCTCCTCAATCTGCTTGATGCGCTGCTCGTCGCCGTCGCGCTTGATGGCCTCGCGCTCAATCTCGAGCTGGGAAATCTTGCGTGTCACCTCGTCGAGTCCTTGCGGCACTGAGTCCATTTCAATTCGCAGTTTTGCCGCGGCCTCGTCCACAAGGTCAATGGCCTTGTCGGGAAGGAAGCGGTCGCTGATATAGCGCTGGCTGAGTTGCACGGCGGCGATTATCGCTTCGTCGCGGATGCGCACTTTGTGGTGGTTCTCATACTTTTCTTTAAGTCCGCGCAGAATTGCAATTGCGCTGTCCTCGTCGGGCTCATCGACCATCACCACTTGGAATCTACGCTCCAGGGCCTTGTCTTTCTCAAAATATTTCTGATATTCGTCAAGTGTGGTGGCGCCAATGCTGCGCAAGTCGCCGCGGGCAAGTGCCGGCTTCAAGATATTGGCTGCGTCCATGGCCCCTCCGCCGCTTTTGCCTGCCCCCACAAGGGTGTGAATCTCGTCGATAAACAGAATGATGTCACCGTTTGACTGCGTGATTTCGTTGATCACGGCTTTGAGCCTTTCTTCAAACTCGCCTTGATATTTAGCACCTGCAATCAGTGCGCCCATGTCGAGCGAGTACACTTGCCTGTTCTTAAGATTCTCGGGTACGTCGCCACGCACTATACGCTGGGCCAGTCCTTCGACAATTGCGGTCTTGCCTGTGCCGGGCTCACCTATTAGGATGGGGTTGTTTTTAGTGCGTCTGCTCAATATTTGAAGCACGCGCCTGATTTCGTCATCGCGGCCAATCACCGGGTCGAGCTTGCCTTGCCTGGCTCTTTCGCAAAGGTTTATTGCATATTTGCTGAGAGCGTTGTATTGCTCTTCAGCCTCCTGCCCTGTGGCTTTTTTCCCTTTTCTCAGCTCTTCTATAGCCTGTTGCAGCATGTCTTCTGTCACTCCTGCATCCTTAAGGATTGTGGCTGCGTTCCCACCTTTTTTGAAAACGCCCATAAACAAAGTCTCGGCCGTCACATACTGGTCGCCGTTTTTGGTGGCATAGCTGACGGCGTATTCAAGCACTTGGTTTGCCTCGTTGCTCAAATATGGATTGCCTCCGTTCACTTTGGGCAGTTTCGACAGCTCTTCGTCGAGACGTCGGTCCACGATTGTCTGGCTGATGTCAAGTTTTTGGAAAATGAACTTAACCACAGCGTCACCCTCTATAAGAATCGCTTTCAGCAGGTGCAGTGGCTCAATGGCTTGGTTGTTATTTCCCTGCGCAATCTGTACGGCTTTCTGTACGATTTTCTGTGATTTGATAGTAAAGTTGTCAAAGTTCATAATATATGATGTTTTATTTGTTTTCTTGAATTGTGTTTTCAATCCATCGTTTAGCAAAGTGTGTGCCATCTGTTGCTACTTGTGATGGATAATGAATTGTGCGATAGTGGTT
>CAVFVP010000014.1:22906-38168 GCA_963625945.1 Agathobacter rectalis
ACGCTATAGTGCTCAACTATTGAAAGGTGACAAAATTTCAGTCGCGTAATTTTTTTTTGTTATATTGCTGAAAAAATGGCATAAAAATTTGTTTTTATGAAATAGAAAGTGGTATATTTGCATTGTTAAACGAAAATAATACATAAATATACACAAAAAACCTGCAATTATGGAAACAAAGAAATTTCTTCTCAATGAGAGCGACATACCTCAAGCATGGTACAATGTGATGGCCGACATGCCAACCAAACCGCGTCCACTAATCAATCCTGCCACAAAGGAACCTTTGAAAGAGGAGGATCTTTATCCGCTGTTTTCGCGCGAGGCTTCGCGTCAAGAGCTCGACATGGAGCACCGCTGGATCGAAATCCCCGATGAGGTGCGTGAGATGTACCGCATCTGGAGGCCCACGCCCTTGGTGCGCGCCACAGGTCTTGAGCGCCTCTTAGACACTCCCGCCCACATCTATTTCAAGAATGAGAGCGTGAGCCCCGTAGGCTCCCACAAGCTCAATTCGGCCATCGCCCAGGCCTATTACTGCAAAAAGGAAGGTGTGACCAACATCACGACCGAGACCGGTGCAGGGCAGTGGGGTGCAGCGCTGTCGCTCGCTGCCAAGCATTTCGGGCTTGAATTGGCTGTTTATATGGTGAAGATTTCTTATGAGCAGAAGCCATACCGCCGCTCAATCATGCAGACTTATGGCGCCGAGGTTATAGCATCGCCCAGCATGTCGACCAAGGCCGGCCGCAAGATAATCACCGACAATCCAAACTATCAGGGTTCTCTTGGCACCGCAATTAGTGAGGCCGTGGAGCTGGCAATGAGCACTCCAAACTGCAAGTACGTGCTTGGCTCGGTGCTCAACCACGTGGCTTTGCACCAGACGGTGATAGGCCTTGAGGCCGAGAAGCAGATGGAAATGGCCGGTGAGTACCCCGACACAGTGATAGCTTGCTTTGGTGGCGGCAGCAACTTCTCGGGTCTTGCATTCCCGTTCCTGCGCCACAAGCTGAGCGGTGAGCGTGATGCGCAGTTCATAGCGGCAGAACCGTCGTCTTGCCCCAAACTGACGCGCGGCGTGTTCCAGTATGACTTCGGTGACGAGGCCGGATACACACCTCTCATCCCAATGTACACACTTGGCCACGATTTCCAGCCTGCCAACATTCATGCCGGTGGACTTCGCTACCACGGAGCCGGTTCGGTTGTGAGCCAGCTGAAGCACGATGGAATAATCGACGCAGTAGACATCCCGCAACTCGAGACGTTTAAGGCCGCAACGCTCTTTGCCCGCAGCGAGGGCATTATCCCGGCACCTGAATCGGCTCATGCTATAGCCGCTGCAGTGCGTGAGGCGCTCAAGGCAAAGGAGGAGGGCCGCAAGAAAGTGATTCTGTTCAACCTGTCGGGCCACGGATTAATCGACATGACAGCCTATGACCGCTATTTTGCCAACGACTTGTTTAACTACGAGGTGCCCGATGCCGAGATTGCCAACAACACAAAAGGCTTGGAGCACATAATCAAATAACCGGTTGAGCTGAATAGCATAAATAGATAACGGCGGCGATACCCCCAGTGGGAGCATTGCCGCCGTAGTCTTTTTATGCTTGTAAATGGTTACTTAGTGAGCGTGATGATGAATGTGGCGATTGAAATCAGCGTGCCCACCGAGCCCACAGTAAGTGTCAGTGCCGGGGGTACTGACCATGATGAGCGGGCTTTTGACCCGTTGGGCTCAACATATATGATGTCGTTCTGGCTAAGGTAGAACCCGGGCGACACAAGCAGGTTTTTATCATTAAGGTTCACATAGCGCACCGAGCGGCTGCCGTCGGCATTGGTGCTTACCACAAGCACGTTGTTGCGTTTGCCGTTAATGGTGAGGTCGCCGGCTTGGGCAATCGCTTCAAGAATGTTGAGGCGCTCATTTTGCGACGATACCACTCCTGGCGAGTTCACCTCGCCGAGTATCGACACGTGGAAATTGCGGAGCCGCACCTCCACACCCGGACGCTCTGTCAGGTATTTGGGATATATTTGCGATGCGATGAGATTCTCTACTGCCGATTTGGTTTGGCCGCCCACATGCAATTTGCCCAGCATAGGGAACTCGATGTCGCCCTTGGTGTCGACCAAGTAATATTGTTGCCCGTCTTGGTTCCCAGAAGTTTGCGACTGGACTCCGCTTTCGGTGTTTCGGTAGCTCCCGCGGTTGAACGGCTTCACAGCTTCGGAATTGAAGCTTGTCACGGTGATGTCGAGCAAGTCGCCAGGCATGATGGCCTGGTCGGTGGCCTTCGAAGCTGCCTGTAGCACTTCTTGCGGAAGTTTGCCGGCATCAATCACATAAGGAATGTCTTTTGATGTGTTGCAACTGCCTGCAATAACGGCAATTATTGCCAGCAATAGTAATTTTTGAATCTTCATAACAGCTGTTGTTTCTATAAAGTGAATGTTTTTGTGTGTTATCTCAATATCCTTTCCCAAGGTCGGCGAAGTCGGGGGTGGAATGATGGCCGGCTTTTGCCCACGAGTGTGACTGTGCGGTGCTGATTACCGCCAATCATGGCAAAATTAATAAAAATTAAATTTTGTCACACACTATTTGTTGTAAATAATGCGGTTAACAAGTAAATTTGTGATGTTTTAAACTATGGAACATATCAAAAAAATTGAATCTCACCCATTTGAGCCGTTCTTGCCCGATGGTGCCCGCATCATAATGCTTGGCACTTTTCCGCCAAAGCCTGAAAGGTGGTCGATGCCGTTTTATTACCCGAATAAGATCAACGACATGTGGCGCATAATGGGGCTGCTTTTTTATGCCGACCCCAACCGTTTTTGGGATGCCGACAACCGCACGTTTCTGCTCCCCGACATAAAGCGTTTTCTCACTGCGCATCACATTGCATTGTGGGATACGGCCATGCAGGTTCGCCGCCTGAAGGACAATGCCAGCGACAAGTTCCTCGAGATTGTGAAGCCAATCGACTTGGCTGCGCTGTTTGTGGCGCATCCCACAATCGTGGGCGTGGTCACGGCTGGCGAGAAAGCCACTTCGGTGATAGCCGCAATGGCAGGTGTCGAAGTTCCCAAGATAGGCCAACTGGTTGACTGCACAATGGCGGGGCACAACTTCAAGCTGTGCCGAATGCCGTCGTCGTCGCGTGCATATCCGTTGCCGCTTGCCCAAAAGGCCGAAGCCTATGGCAAAATGTTGGTTGCCTTTGGTTATCAATTGCACAATAATGGCTAACTTTGCGCTCGTTATTCATCAAACAATAATTAAAAAAAACCGCAATGAAAAAGAATACAATTCAACTGATAGCCGTGGCTGCAGTCGTGGTTGCCGTTATAGTGCTGATTGTAATGTATATGCCACGCGACGTGGTGCAAATATACAAGTGGTATAAGGGAAATCTCAACTACACCACAATCACCTGCCTTATGGCAATTGAAAGCTCGTTTATCCCGTTCCCGTCTGAGGTGGTGGTACCGCCGGCCGCATATTTCGCAGCCCGAAACGGCGAGCTGAATATATACTTGGTTGGCTTTTTTGCTACGTTCGGCGCATTCATAGGTGCCGCCATCAACTATGTGCTGGCCTTGCTCATCGGCCGCCCGGTCGTTTACCGTTTTGCCGACAGCAGCTTGGGCCACGCCTGCCTCATTGATGCCGAAAAAGTGGCAAAGGCTGAGGCTTATTTCGACAAGCATGGAGCAATATCCACATTTCTGGGCCGCTTGATACCCGCCATCAGGCAGTTGATATCTATTCCGGCCGGTCTCGCACGCATGAAATTCTGGAAATTCTCGCTTTATACGGTTCTTGGAGCCGGATTGTGGAATGCTGTGCTTGCGGCTCTTGGCTACTGGCTAAGCACAAAGTTCCCCGAAGACCAGCTGCTGGCTCAGCTTGAGCATTACAACAGCTATTTGAGCTATGGCGGATATGCGCTTGCCATCTTCATTGTGCTTTACATAGCCTACAATGCGCTGAAAAAGAAAAAAAGCAAAGTGACTCCCGCATAACGCATGGGGTGACTGAAAAAAAAACAGATTAAATATATTACAATGCAAGTATCACCGTCGTTGTTGTCGGCCAATTTCGGAAACCTTGAGCGCGACATCGAAATGATAAACTCCAGTGAGGCGTCGATGCTTCACCTCGACGTGATGGATGGCGTGTTTGTGCCCAACATCTCTTTCGGTTTTCCGGTTATCAAATATGTGCAACAGCTGTGTACCAAGCCGCTTGATGTGCACTTGATGATCGTTGAGCCACAGAAATTCATCAACGAGGTTCGTGATTGTGGCGCAGCCATTATGAATGTTCACTATGAGGTGTGTCAGCATCTCGACCGTGTGGTGCAGCAAATCCACGATGCCGGAATGAAGGCTGGTGTCACGCTCAATCCGGCCACTCCCGTGTGTATGCTTCGCGACATTGTCAGCCAGCTCGACCTGGTGCTGCTCATGTCGGTGAATCCGGGCTTTGGCGGGCAGAAGTTCATACCCAACACCCTGAACAAGCTTCGCGAGCTTCGCAGGCTTATCGATGAAACCAGTTCTGATGCAGTAGTGGAAATCGACGGAGGCGTGAATGCCGAGACCGGACGCCAGTTGGCCGATGCCGGAGCCGATGTGCTGGTGGCGGGCAACTATGTGTTTAAGGCTCAAGACCCACGGGCTGCGATATCCCTGCTTCACAACCTGTAGAGAAAAACGGCGAAAGAAATCATCTGGTTGCGGGCATGCTGCTGTATCAAGGCGGAGTGCCCGCAACTGTTATAGGTATGCCATTGAGCTCCCAGATATATTAATTTTTTTGAAAATGTGACGTGTGGCGTTTGCTTTTTAAAAGTGCCGGATTGTGTGGTTGGCGAAAAATGGCTATATTTGTAGGTTAAAGTATGCCTCTTGGGCAATGGCACGAAATAAATAAAAACACTGAAATATGAAATTCAACATTCAAAGTAAACTTTTACTGTCGCACTTGTCGGCAGTCAGCAAGGTGGTCAACTCGAAAAACACCATTTCGATTCTTGATAATTTCTTGTTTTATCTTGATGGCAATCAGCTTATTGTCACCGGTAGCGATCAAGAGACTTCGCTAACCACCCGTGTCGAGGTGTCTGGCGCCGAAGGGGTGGGCAAGTTTGCCGCCAATGCAAAAGCTATGCTCGACTTGTTGAAACAACTCCCCGATATCGGCCTTGAGTTCGACATCGACGACGACAATCTTGAAATCGTTATCAAATACGTCAACGGCAAATACAATTTCGTGGGCGTCAATGGCAACGAGTTCCCTCAAAAGGCACCGTCAACCGAACCGACAACCGAAATAGTAATGCCCGTGAAGAAACTCGTGTGCGGAATTCAGCAAGCGATTTTTGCCGTGAGCGACGACACTTTGCGCCCTGTGATGATGGGTGTGTTCTGCGATGTGACCCCCGACAAGGTGGTGTTTGTGGCCACCGACCTGCACAAGATGGTGCGCTTCACCGAGAATGATGTTCACACGGGCGTGACCGCTTCGTTCATCCTGCCCACAAAGCCGGCTTCGATCATCAACTCTGTATTCGACAAAAAAGACGGCGATGTGAAAATCACCGTCGACTCTAAGGGTGCAGTGTTCACCGTCGACGACTACACACTCTCTTGCCGCTTCGTCAACGGACGGTATCCTAACTACAACTCTGTGATTCCTGCCGACAACCCCTACAGTGTGACCGTTGACCGCCAGCAACTGCTCAATGCGGCAAGGCGCGTGTCGGTGTTTGCCAGCTCAGGCGGCCAGATAAACCTGAAGCTCACCAGCAACGAGATAATCATATCGTCGCAAGACGTTGACTTCAGCACATCGGCCGAGGAACACATTCAGTGCGACTATAACGGAGCCGACATGATTATTTGCTTCAACAACGAGCATATCATCGACGTGCTTAGCAACATAGATGACGATACTGTTATAATCAAACTGATGGACGCAGTGCGTGCTGGCATTTTCGTGCCGGCTAACCAGACCGAGGGCAACGACCTGCTCGTGCTGCTCATGCCGGTTATGCTCTAAACCCACAGGGCGCAGCTTGTCTTAATAAATCAAATTCACCCCGCCAGCAGAAATGGAACTGAATTTAAAATCACCAATAATATTTTTCGATGTGGAGACAACAGGTCTTAACATCACAACCGACAAGATTGTGGAAATCTCCTACATCAAAGTGTTCCCTAACGGTAACGAAGAGTCGAAGACAATAAGGTTAAACCCCGAGAAGCACATTTCGGAACAGTCAACAGCCATTCACCACATCACTGACGACGATGTGAAAGACAAACCAACCTTTAAAATGGTGGCAAAAGAGCTTGCCAAGACTTTTGAGGGCTGTGATGTGGCCGGGTTCAACAGCAACCGTTTCGACATTCCTCTGCTCGAAGAGGAATTTATCAATGCCGGAATAGATATCGACCTTGCCCGCCGGCGCTTTGTGGATGTGCAGACGATTTTCCACAAAATGGAACAGCGCAATCTGGTGGCTGCCTACAAGTTTTATTGTGGCAAAAACCTGGAGGACGCCCATTCGGCCGATGCCGACACACGAGCCACTTACGAGGTGCTCAAGGCTCAGCTCGACCGTTACCCATCGCTGCAAAACGATGTGCAGTTCCTTTCCGACTTCTCGACGCAGAACAAGAATGTGGACTTGGCCGGGCGCATTATCTACAATGACAACAACGAAGAGGTGTTCAATTTCGGAAAATACAAGGGACAGGCGGTGACCGAAGTGCTCAAGCGCGACAGTGGTTACTACGGCTGGATGATGCGTGGCGATTTTCCTCAAAACACCAAAAAAGTGCTCACTCGCATCTTTATGCGCATGAAGCAAGGCTGACGGTAGTGATTATGCGTGTTCTTGACGGTAAACACATAATATTGGGCATCACTGGAGGCATAGCCGCCTATAAATCGGCTGTGCTGACCCGCCTTTTGGTGAAGGCAGGGGCAGAAGTGCAGGTGATTATGACGCCTAATGCAAGAGAGTTTATCTCGCCTGTCACTTTATCTACGTTAAGTGGCAAGCCTGTGATAACCGAGTTCTTTACGGCCAATACCGGCCAGTGGAACAGTCATGTTGATTTAGGCCTTTGGGCCGATGCAATGATCGTGGCCCCTGCCACGGCGTCGACAATCGCCAAAATGGCAACAGGTGTAGCCGATAATATGCTCGTCACAACTTATCTTTCGGCCAAGGCTCCTGTGTTTGTAGCTCCAGCCATGGACCTTGATATGTTTAAGCATCCTACCACTACCCGCAACCTCAACCTGTTGCGTAGCTATGGCAATCACGTCATTGAGCCTGAGGCTGGCGAGCTTGCCAGCCACCTCATAGGCAAGGGTCGGATGGAGGAGCCTGAGAAGATTCTCGATGTTCTTGTCGGCTTTTTCAGCAGCCACGACAGCCAAGACCTTGCCGGGAAGAACGTGATTGTCACGGCAGGTCCAACCTATGAGAGAATCGATCCCGTGAGGTTTATCGGCAATTTCTCGTCGGGCAAAATGGGTTTTGCCCTTGCTGCCGAATGTGCCTCGCGCGGGGCTTCGGTCACATTGGTTACCGGACCTGTGGCTTTAGCCACTCCCAATGGCGTCGACCGCATAGACGTGGAAAGTGCACGGCAGATGCATGAGGCTGTAATGAGCCGGTTTCCCGATTCCCACGTGGCAATATTCTGTGCGGCTGTGGCCGACTATTGCGTGGCGAATGAGGCCGACCACAAAATCAAGCGTGAGGCAGGCGAGCCACCGGTGATAAGGCTTAAAAAAAATCCAGATATAGCAAGCGATGCCGGGGCAGTGAAGCGTAGCGGGCAAGTCACCGTAGGCTTCGCACTTGAGACCGACAACGAAGACTCCAATGCGGCGTTGAAGCTTCAGCGCAAGAACTTGGACTTCATTGTGCTCAATTCCTTGCGCGACAAGAATGCCGGATTTGGAACCGATACCAACAAGGTGAGAATCTTGCGCCGGAATGCTGAGCCTGTCGACTTTGAGTGTAAGCATAAGAGCCTTGTGGCAAAGGATATTATAGATGTATTAGTAAACGATTACATTAAGCAATGATGAGCGTAAGAGATTTTTTGTCGCAATCTGTCGCAGCTATTGTTTTTATTATGGCAGTAGCCGCACCAAGCATGGCTGGCGCACAGGAGCTGAACTGCAATGTCGAAGTGAATTCCGACAAGGTGTCGAATGCCAATAAGGAAATCTTCACTACCTTGCAGCAGGCCATTGCCGATTATATGAACACCAACAAATGGACCGATGCCCAGTTTGGCGCCAACGAAAAGATTGAATGTAAACTGTTTCTGACAATCAGCACCTACAACGACGGGACAAACCGCATGACGGGCGATCTTCAAGTGCAGTCGACGCGCCCCGTCTACAACAGCTCTTATACCACCACGATAATCAATTTCAAGGATACGAAAATTGATTTTGCCTATCAGGAAAACCAGCCGTTGGTGTTCTCGGAGCAAGACATGCAGGACAATCTCACCGCAATCCTCAACTTTTACGCTTATATGATTCTGGCTATGGATTTTGACACGTTTTCGCCTCAAGGCGGCACGCCTTACTATGAGAAAGCAGCCAATGTGGTACGCATGGCGCAAAGCTCGGGCGAAACCGGCTGGAAGGCATTTGAAGACACCAAAAACCGCAGTGCGGTGCTCAGTGCATTCACCGACAAGTCCACTTCGGGCATTCGTGACGTGCTTTACCAATATCATCGTCAAGGGTTGGACCAAATGGTGGTGAGTGTAGACAAAGGCCGGGCAACCATCACACAAGCAATAGCTACTCTCAAAAAAGTTTATGATGTGGCCCCCATGTCGGTGTGCCTATCCATGTTCAAAGACGCTAAGCTCGATGAGCTTGTCAATATCTACTCAAAGGCCAATGCTACCGAAAAGCAGACTGTGTATGAGTATCTCTATCCTCTATATCCCACCGAGACTACGCGCCTCAACAAAATAAAGGAGGAGAGCTCTCAACGATAATCATCACGATTCCCACTTTGCTTTTATGCTTACACGACTTTTCATTTCGAATTACGCTTTGATTGACCGCCTGGAAATTGATTTGGAGGGCGGCTTGACCATAATAACCGGCGAGACCGGTGCCGGCAAGTCTATCATCCTGGGCGCACTGGCTCTGATCTTAGGAGAGAGGGCTGATGTGCGCAGTGTGCGCGACAGCAGCCAGAAAACCGTGGTCGAGGCAACATTCGACTTGACGGGTTACGGAATGGGCGATTTTTTCTCGCAACACGACATCGACTTTTTTGAGAAGGAGTGCATAATAAGGCGCGAGGTGAGCACCGCTGGCAGGTCGAGGGCTTTTGTCAATGATTCTCCCGTCAACACTTCGGTCTTGAGACAACTTGCCACACGGCTGATCGACATACACTCGCAGCACAGCAACATGCTGCTTGGCACTCAGGCGTTCCAGCTCGAGGTTCTTGACTCTATTGCCGCCGACAAGGATTTGCTTGACCGGTATGAAAAGGCCTATGCCGAATACCGCAAGCTTCAGCGGCATTATGCTGAATTGAGTCAGGAATTTGAGAAAAGCAAAGCCGAGGAGGACTACATTCGCTTCCAACTTGCCCAGCTTGAGGAGTTGCATTTGAAGCCCGGGGAGGACGAAACTCTTGACGAAGAGCAAAACAAACTGGCCAACGTTGCTGGATCAAAAGAGACTCTGTGGAATGCAGTGTCGGTGTTGAATGGCGATGACGGTTCGGTAATCGACAGTCTCACTTCTGTAGCCCAATCGCTGGAGCGTGCCGAGTGCAACTTGTCGGACATAAAGGGCCTTTCCGAACGTGTGGCCTCGGCTGCAATCGAGCTTAAGGATGTGGCATCTACGCTAAGCGCCGTCAACGACAATCTGTCGGCCGACCCGGCCAGGCTTGAGTACGTGGAGTCGAGAATCAACGACATCTATGCCCTTAAACGCAAACACAACATCGGCAGCGTTGACGATTTGCTTGAGTTGCAGCGGCAATATGACGCGCGCATCAACCGAATCAACAACTCTGACGAGGAATTGCGTCAATGCCAATCACAGTTGGTTGCCGCAGAGCATCATCTGTTGGCTTTGGCAGCCGATCTATCGGCAAAACGTAAGGCGGCAGCCAAACGGTTTGTGGCTCAGCTTATGCCTGTGGCTCAGTCGCTTGGAATGCAGAATCTGCAGTTCGACATCGCGTTTGGCAAGTGTGAATGTAACCACACCGGGTGTGATGTTGTGGAATTCCTTTTCGCGTTCAACAAGAAACAGCAGCTCACGGCTGTCAAAAACTCGGCCTCTGGCGGCGAGATATCAAGGCTTATGCTTTGCATAAAATCAATAATAGCCGAGAGTATGAACTTGCCCACCATAATATTTGATGAGGTCGACACCGGAGTGTCGGGCGACATAGCCAACCGTATAGGCCAGTTAATGGATGTGATTTCGCACCGCATTCAAGTGATTGCCATCACCCACTTGCCTCAAGTGGCAGCCCACGCGCGTAGGCACCTGCTCGTATACAAGACTGATACCGATAGCGAGACGCTGACTGGCGTGCGTGCTCTCGACTTTAATCAGCACGTGGGCGAGGTGGCGCGTATGCTAAGCGGGCGCGACGTTGATGAGGCTGCTATCGAGAATGCAAAATCACTAATTCGACAAATTGACTACAATGACAGATAAAAGTAAAAATTTCATATTTGGCATCCATGCCGTTATAGAGGCCATTGAGGCAGGGAAAAGCATCGATAAGCTGCTTGTGAAAAAAGAATTCAGCGGTGATTTGGGCCGGGAGTTGCTCTCGGTGGCGCGCAATTTCGGTGTGCCTGTCCAGCATGTGCCCGTTGAGAAACTAAACCGCATCACACGGCGTAATCACCAAGGTGCAATAGCGATGCTTTCCGCAGTGGACTATTGCCGCATCGACAGCGTGATTCCGCAGCTCTACGACGACGGGATCAATCCGCTGGTGGTGGTGCTCGACGGCATTACCGACGTGCGTAACTTCGGAGCCATAGCGCGCACCTGCGAGTGTGCCGGAGTTAACACCATTGTGATTCCTGAGCGAAACAGTGTGGGAGTGACTGCCGATGCTGTTAAAACATCTGCCGGAGCACTTAACTACCTTCCAGTGTGCCGCGAAAGCAATTTGGTGAAGGCTGTGAAGTATCTCAAAGACAGCGGATGCAAGGTGATAGGCGCTGCCGGTGAGACCAAGACACCCTATACCGCATCCGACTACACAGGACCGGTAGCTATTGTTCTCGGGTCGGAAGACAACGGCATATCGCCTGAGATAAAGAAACAGTGCGATGAGCTTGTGGCAATACCTGAATTTGGTGAGATAAACTCATTGAACGTCTCGGTTGCCGGCGGTATAATGATTTACGAGGTGGTCCGCCAGCGTATCGCCGACGGACAATCGGCGCAATAGCAGGGACTGTATTGTACTTTAATGTGCGTTTTTTACTAATTTTGCAAAATAAAAGAGTTACACAATAATGATTAATCGCGTTTTAATACGAATTAAAGTGGTGCAGATGTTGTATTCCTACATGCTCACCAAAGACAGCAAGACAATCGACAAGGCAAAAGACGATTTGCGCGAGAGTCTCGACAAGTCCTATGAGTTGTATAACCATCTGCTTGGTCTGGTAGTTGACCTTACCGACCTTGAGACGTTGCGGCTCGATGATGCCAAGCACAAGTTCCTCCCCACTGAAGAGGATTTGAATCCCAACACCCGTTTTGTTGACAACGAGCTTGCCGATGCTTTGCGCGGTATTCCGCAATTGCAGGATTTTCTCAAGGAGCACAAGCTTTCGTGGCGCAGCGATGATGTGTTTCTGCGTCTGATGCTCGACAAAGTGCGCAACAGCGAGGTTTATGCCGAATATATGCAGATGCCAGCTACCGACTTCCCGAGTGATTGTGAGGTGTGGCGCCAACTGTTCAAGAAGGTGCTTCTGCCCGACGACGACCTGCTCGAGCAGCTGGAGTCGCTTTCGGTGTACTGGACCGATGAGGATCTCGACATCATGGGACAGTTTGTCGTGAAAACAATAAAACGCATTGAAGATGGCATGGCTAGTCCCATATTGCCTCAATACAAGGACAATGAAGACAGCATATTCGGCGAGCAACTGTTCATGTCGGCCCTTAACCTGATGGACGACAACAACAAGCTGATCGATGGCCTTGTGGCCACCGAGCGTTGGGATGCCGAACGCATTGCTTTCATGGACCGCATTGTGATGTGTGTGGCTCTAGCCGAAGTCTTGACGTTCGACAAGGTCCCCGTCAATGTGAGCCTTAATGAGTATATTGAAATTGCCAAACTGTTCAGTACCAGCCGCAGCGGTCAGTTTGTCAACGGCATTCTGAACTCGGCAATAAAGAGTTTGCGTCAAGACGGAAAAATCACTAAAAAATAATTCTGCTCAAGAGAATAAAAAACAAACATAATTAATTTTAAAACAGACTTTATGCTTAATTCAATTTTATTAGAGACAGCAGGCGGAGCTGGTTGGTCAAACATAGTAATGATTATTGCCCTGATTGTGATTTTTTACTTTTTCCTGATTCGTCCGCAGTCGAAAAAGCAGAAAGAGATAAAGAAATTCCGCGAGGGTATGCAGAAGGGCGATCGCGTGACCACTGCCGGTGGCATCTATGGCAAAATACGCGACATTAAGGAAACCACAATCCTCCTTGAGATTGCCGACGGCGTGAAAATCACAATCGACAAGGGTTGCGTTTATCCTTCGGTCAACGATGCCATTGAGTCGGGCAACGATATCAAGAACCAGCAGTAATAAGCTGTCGACAGTAATCACCAAAGGCTACGGGGCCATGGCGGAATGATTTCCGCCATGGGTATTGTCCTTTGTTAAATAAAGCAGCAAGACAATGAAAATGCCACAACGTTTCAAGCAAGTGTTTAAAGGTCTCCGCAAACACCAACCGGGGCGCTTTGCCACCAAAGGCGTGCTCCTTTACTTGCTGTTTGTGGCTATTTCGGCAGTGTTTTGGTGCTTTATCACCTTCAATGTCGACGTACAGCAGGAGATAGAAGTCAACTTTGAGATTGTCAATAAACCGAGCAATGTGACCTATATCACTGAGCCGCCCAAAACCATCACCATGACTGTGCGTGACAAGGGATCGTGGTTCGTGAGATACTGGATCACGACGCAATCGTTGATAAAGGTCGATTTCAAGAAATACAGCAACGACAACAGCGGACTCATTACACTCACTTCGCGCCAGTTGATCGACGAACTCAGAAAAACCGTAGGGCGTAATGTTACTGTACTGTCGGTTTTCCCCGAGAATGTTTCGGTAAAGTATACCGACCTTGAGGGGAAGAAAGTGCCCATCAGGTTCGACCTCGACATTGAGGCCAATCTGAAATATGCAATTGGCAAATATGAGGCAAGTGCCGATTCGGTGTTGGTGTATGCCGACAACGAGACTCTTTCGCAGATATCCGAGGTGTACACATATCACACGCAGATGGTCAACCTAACCGATACGCTTAGGCGTTCGGTCACAATTCAGCCATGTGTTGGCGCAAAGATTGTCCCGTCGTCGGTGAAAATCATGGTGCCCGTCGAGCGTCTCATTCAAAAGCACCAGCAAGTGAGCATCCAGGTGCGCAATGTCCCCGACAAGCAATCTCTGATTGTGTTCCCGTCGTCGGTCGAGGTTTCCTATCTGGTACCGCAAAGCCAATACAAGAACACGATATCAAGCATATCGGTAGTGGCCGATTATTATTCCATTGATTGGGCTTCCAAGTCGGGCAAGGTGGCCGTGTTTGTGGCCGACTATCCTCCCGTTTGCCGCAATGTGGAGCTGGCTGTCGACAGTGTGGACTTCATCGTAGAAAAGCATTAGTCAAAATGGCCTTGCAGCTAATAGCAATCATCGGTGGCATAGGAAGCGGAAAGAGCGTGGTGTCGCGCATCTTGGCCACAATGGGCTTTGGTGTGTATAACACTGATGCTGCCGCCAGGCGGTTGATGAACACTTCGCCCAAAATCATAAAGGCTTTGAAAACCGTGTTTGGCTGTCAGGTATATACTGCCGATGGCATGTTAGACCGGGCTTACTTGTCGCAAATCGTGTTTGCCGATTCGTCGAAACTGCATTTTTTAAACAGTGTGGTGCATCCTGCCGTTGTCAACGATGTCGGCTCGTGGGCCGAACGTTGCGACAGCTGCGTGGCTTTCGTGGAAACGGCTTTGCTCCGCACCAGCGGATTGGATAGGGTGGTGACCGGCGTTTGGCGGGTTGATGCCCCCGAAGAGACGAGGGTGCTGAGGGTGATGCGCCGCAATGGAATGCCGGAGCAGGCGGTAAGGAACCGCATCGCCTCGCAGCTGAACGAGGAATTGCCCGCGGCGCATGAGTGTGTGATAATCAACGATGGTGTCACGGCTGTACTTCCTCAAGTGATGGGGCTACTGAAAAAATGCGGCTTCGCCGAGGGGTAATTCGGTTTTTATGGCTATCTTTGTAATAACATTGAACATTTTTTATAATTAGACTACATTATGCTTAAGAAAATACTTTCAATTTCGGGCAAACCAGGACTTTATCAGCTCATCTCTTTTGGTAAGAACATGATTATCGTGGAGGGACTTGCCGACAAAAAACGATTTGCTGCCCACTCGCGCGATAAGATTATATCGCTTGGCGATATTGCTATTTACACCACTGGCGAAGATGTGCCATTGGGCAATGTGCTCGATTCTGTATACAAGAAGTTTGATGGCCAAGAAGTGAATGTGGCCGACTATAAGACTCCTGAGTCGCTTGCCGCGTTTATGGCGTCGGTTCTCCCAGAGTATGATGAGGACCGTGTGTATAAAACCGACATCAAAAAGCTTATCTCGTGGTACAATATTCTGGTGAAGGCCGGATTTACCGCTTTTGCGGAATCTGAAGATGCCGAGCCTTCGGCCGAAGAGAAAGCCGAGTAACGCCCCCCGTATTTCTACACAAAGATAACAACCGCTCAAGCGGTATTTACCTTAACATGCCGTTCACGCAAAGGAGTCTGTCAGATAGGCAAAACAGCGTGGACGGCATTTTTTTTAACAAGAATTTTTCGCTTTCACTTTCACGTCGCGCCCATGTCGAGGAAAAACAAAATAATAATTATGCTTGCTCTGC
>CAVFVP010000014.1:38178-41612 GCA_963625945.1 Agathobacter rectalis
CTGATAACCGCCGTCTGTATCGCGAAATCAAGGATTGGCTTGGCACTCCATATCGGTATGCCGGTGCCGACAAGAGCGGTGCCGACTGCTCCGGTTTTGTGATGATGGTATATAAAACGGTGTATGGCAAGAGTTTGCAGCGTAATTCAGCGCGTATGTATCAAATGAATTGCAAACCGCTTAAAAGACGCGATTTGCGCGAGGGAGATCTGGTGTTTTTCAACAATGGTCGTGGCGGTGGCATCAACCATGTGGGCATATATTTGAAAGACGGCAAATTTGCCCACACGTCGTCATCGCGCGGCGTGATGATAAGTGACTTAAACGACATGTATTTCTCGGCAAGGTTTTATGCCGGAGGTCGGGTGGTATAGCGTGGGGGTTTCCTTATCTATCTCCTAAAATCATCAGGGCGCCATCGCTCTTCACATTGTGCCATGGCCGGTGCAGCTGGCGCAGCTTGCTCTCAATGGAGTCGCTCTCCGTGCCGTAAATGTCACCCGAAAGCACATATTTTCTAATCTGGTATAGTGTGTCGGCAATGGCGATGTTGCTGTGAAACTGCTTGGTGATGATACCGAGATCCACGCTTGTGTTTCCGTTTTTAGTCATGTGCCGCCATTTGCCGTGCCCGATTGCCATGATCCGTGTATGCCCCATGTAGGCGAAGGGTGGTTTTATGAATATTCGCCCGTTGCTGCATGACGATTTGACCACCTTGAAGCTCCTGATGTGGTAATGTGCCATGAAACCGGTATTGCTACGGACGAATCTGTTGATGTCGAAAGCCTCGTTATCGGGAATCCATGCCACCGCTTTCCCGTCGTTGAAACACACTATAGGCGTGGAATCAAATGAATTAAACACCACCAAGCCGTTGTCGGGTGTGCGGTAGTCTACGTAGGCCGAATGCATGAGTGCCAAAGCCAATATTGAGGTGGCACCAAGCAGCCACTGCCTGTTGCCATAACTCATCCACGCTGCCAGGCACAGCATGATGCCGAAACTGGCCCACACGGCAGTGTCGGTCACCCATACGTTGTCGATATGCGACATGGGTAAGGCATTCAGTCCGTTTATGAATCGCTCCATAAATCTGTAGTAGGCCGTCAACAGGCTGTTTAGCATTTCACTCTCGCCACCTATGGCACAGAGTGCCGCAAACAGCACACAAAGCGTCATGAAAAACGGAAATGTGGGAATGATAACCATATTTGCCACAATGCTCACAAGCGATATATTGTGGAAATAATGGGCACTCAACGTCAGTGTGGAAGCCGAGGCTATGGCTGAGACCATGGCGGTGGAATACAAGAAATAGGCCACTCTGCGGCGACGGCTGATAAATTCGATCCTCTTGCCGAAAAACAGGATTGCTCCAACTGTCACAAAGCTCAATTGAAATCCCACATCATAGATGTCGCTTGGCGAGAATGCGAGAATGAACAAGGCTGCTGAGGCTAGCGCATTGATTGCCGACGACTTGCGGTGCATAATCATGGCAATTGACACAAATGCAGTCATAATGGTTGCCCTCACCACTGATGCCGACATCCCTGTAAACGCATCGGCTGCCGCAAGGGCAATAAGTGTGATGACAAGTCGCATGCTCTTGAGCCGCAAATAATCGAGCGGCAACAGGATCCACCACAGTATCATTGCTGCAATGCCCACGTGCAGTCCGCTTAGGGCAAGAATGTGTGCCACGCCAGCATTCGAAAACTCGTGTCGGGTGTCTTGGTCGATGAAGTGGCTCTCGCCAAGCACCAGTGCTATTACGAAGTTCTGCACTGGCTCGGGAAGACTTGAAGCTATGATTTTCCGTTGTAGATGCAATCGGGAATTGCCGAGACGGTTCATTAAGGTCGGCACGTGTCCCACCACTCTTGCCGAGTCGATGCTCGTCACGTGCTGGCTATATGCAATGCCTTGCCGCCTTAAGTATCCCGCATAGTCCATTTCATCGGGGTTGCCCATATTGCGCACACTGTCTAGGTTGCACCGGAACGCTATCAAATCTCCCAACCGCAACATGTAGTTGCACCCCTTGACCGAGAGGTTGATGGTAGGGTGGCAGTCGATTTCGCTTGCCTGCCCGTTGCCGTGACAGGCGCATTGCAGTGCCAGACGCATGCTTGTCGAAAAATCTGTGAACTCAAGTTGGTCAATGCGGCCTACTACAACGTGTCCGTTCAAGCGGGACGTGTCGATATGCGTCGGCTCGTGTAGCCATGCCGTTGTCCACCCAAGCGAGCAAGCCAATAGTGCAACATACAAGATGTGCCCCCTTCGTAGTCGATAGGCTGTCGTCGGTGATGGTGATGCCTGCAACACCGCCTTTATCGCTGCATAGACGGCAACTGCTGCGGCAACCATTGCCACAAGAATCCAAATGCGCTGAGTAAGTTCCCAAAGCAGTATGCCTGCAATGAAAGGAATCAGAATGCGTGCGACAGGCACTTTTGTCAATATGTGCTGCCGGCTGTCCATGGCTTTTTTAATGTGGTGCGGTTATTTCATATTCCAAATCTCGTAGGACTGGAATGCCTGTAGCAGAAGCATCTCAAGGCCGTTTTTCACCAGGGCTCCATATTTCTCGCTTTGTTGCATGAATTTGGTGCTGTCGGGATTGTAAATCAGGTCGTAACACAAATGGTCGCGTGTGAGAAAACGGTAGGGAATGGCTGGTGATTTGTCGGTATGCGGATACATCCCAAGTGGTGTGGCGTTTACCACAATCTTGTGGCTGTGCATCGTGGCTTTGGTGATTTCTTCGTAGGTGATGGTGCTTGCGGTCTTGTGCCTCGACACGAACTGAACCTCAATGCCCAGTTGTTTCAAGGCATAGGCTACGGCTTTTGAGGCTCCGCCTGTACCCAGCACAAGGGCTTTGTTTCGGTTGGCGGTGATGAGGGGCTCAATCGACTTTTGAAATGCAGAGGCGTCGGTGTTGTAGCCGCGCAGCTGAAAGCTGTCGGCTCCGTCGCGCACAAAGCGAATCACGTTGACGGCTCCTATTTCGCGGGCTCCGTCGTCGAGCGAGTCGAGGAAAGGTATCACTTGTTCCTTATAGGGTAGGGTCACGTTCAGTCCGGCCAAGTTTGGATTCTCGCTTATAATCTCGGTCAGGCGGTTCACATCGTCGATTTCGAAGTTTACGTATTCGGCATTGATTTGTTCCGACTGGAATTTCTGGTTGAAATAATCTTTTGAGAATGAGTGCACGAGTGGGAATCCTATTAACCCGTATATTGTAACATTGTCGTTGTTTCGTGACATAGCCCTTGAATTTTTATTTAACAATATGGCAAATATAACAAAAAAATCCTAATGAAGTGAAACTGGCGGGTAGAATTGTGATTGCGTTGCCACGGCCCATTTTATTTAATGAAATCTGAATTTACGCTCATCCCGCCTCGTGGTCGGTACTAGCC
>CAVFVP010000015.1:0-29294 GCA_963625945.1 Agathobacter rectalis
CTACTGCTTAAAGTAATCGCGCATCAACGCTTTCACCTTCGGGCTCAACGCCACCAGAGTAGTCATGGTGCACAAGGCCATTAAGGCAAACGACAGGTCCATGAGGCTGACCAGTGTTTTGAGCGGTATCACAGCCGCCACTATTATCATTATCAGATAATAGTAGTTGTAATATTTCACACAGCCGGGACCAAACAGGAAGTTAGAGCATTTTTGGCCATAGTAGCTATAGGAGAACATGGTTGAAAACGCAAAGAAGAACACCATCACCATGAGCAAATATTGGCCCACGCCAGGCAGCAATTGGCCAAACGCTCCAAGAGCCACATAAAGGCCCTTCACATCGCCGCCAAGATGGGCGTAATTGCCGGCAATGAGGATAGGTATTGCGGTGAGCGTGCACACAATGCCCGAGTCGATGGCAGGGGCAATCATTGCAATCAAGCCTTCCTTGATGGGATCGGTATTGCGCGAGGCACCATGCATCATCGACGCGGTACCTATACCAGCCTCGTTGACGTAGGCGGCACGGCGGGCTCCCGTGAGTGCCACAAATGCAAAAGCCCCGAAACCAGCCTTGAGACTGAATGCCTCTCTGAAAATAGATGCAAACACGCCCGGCAACTTATCATAGTTCAATACCATTATAACCACCACAAGCAGCATATACAACACCACCATGAGGGGTACAATGCGCGAGGCAAGCTTTGCAATGCGGCCGATACCGCCCAAGATCACCGAGCCAACAATCACCACAATTATCACGCCTAGCGTGAAACGCAGCCCCACAGTGTTCTCGATGCCGGCCGGAGATGTGAACACCGTTGTCACCGACTCCACCAACTGATTGGCCTGCATAAAGCACAACGTGCCCACAAGGCCGAATATGGCAAAGGCATAGGCCATAGGGCGCCACTTGCGCCCCAGGCCGTTCAGTATCATATACATCGGTCCGCCCTGAGGCTCGCCTTTGGCATCATGGCCCTTATACATGATTGCAAGCGCACCTTCAAAGAATTTTGTCGACATGCCCACAATGGCACTCACCCACATCCAGAAGATTACGCCCGGACCACCCACCGTGAGGGCTATCGCCACACCGGCAATGTTGCCCATTCCCACAGTGGCCGCAATTGCACTCATCAAGGCTTGCAACGAGCTGATTTGGCCTGTTGACTTGCCGCTTTGGTCGGCCTGTTTTTGCCGTAGGGCCCTTATTGACCACGGCAGTCTTCTTATCGACACTGCTCCTGAATAGAAAAACAAGAACAGTCCGCCGCCTATCAGTAATAAAAACTCAGGGTAGCCGCACACAAAATCGCTTGCCGTAACAAGCCAGTCGCCTATGCTGGTGAAAAAACTTTCCATAAAATTTTCTTTATATACTCTTCTTTAAATTGTAGAATCCATTTTTTATTAGCTGTGGCCAAATGGGGGAGAAATGATAAACACAGCCCGTTGCCATAGAAATCTTGTGATTTTTTTCAACTTGATTATAGTTGCATAAATGGCTGCACAAGCAAACACACTACGCAAGCCTCTCGCCGACACACTCTTTCAGCTTGTTGACAAACTGTTGCTGGCCGGGCAGAATCTTAATCAAGGCCTCTGCCACGCCAAACCACTCACACCGGTCGATTTCGGGGAAACTCACACGTTGACCCGTGTGGGGCGGCCATTCCATGTCCACCATATTGCTCTTTGCCTTGCCAGCATCAAGGTTGGCACACTCAAGACCAAAAGCATACACTGTCTTCGAACTGTTGACTGCACACATGCCCAGCTCTATGAACTTGCCTATGGGTGTGAATCCGGTTTCTTCGGCAAATTCACGCCTTGCAGCATCGAGCGGGGTCTCTTCATCGAAATCAAACTCGCCCTTGGGTATCGACCAGCACCCGCGGTCGCGACGTGACCATATCGGGCCTCCGGGATGCCCCAGAAGCACCTCCAGGTGGCCGTCGACCCACCGGTAAGCCAATATGCCAGCACTGAATTTGCGCATCTTCAACTTGCGCCATCGGAGGGCGCACACGTTTTTGCCGCATTCCTATGACCGGAAGGTCACAATCCCGTGCCCTTTCAGCCGCAACGGCTATTTTTAAATCGACTTGATTTTTTGTACCCCCGCAGAGAATCGAACTCTGATCTTAGGTTTAGGAAACCCACGTTCTATCCGTTGAACTACGGGGGCATCTCTTGACCCGAATGACTACAGCCGAATCATTCCGGACAATTATGGGTGCAAATTTACTACTTTTTTCATCACTTTTGCCTCATTGGCAACAATTAATTTACAGCGGTCAGTGTGACAACCGCTTGACAAGGCGCTCTATGCGCTTGTGCGACTGCACCAATCGTCCGTAGGGTATCTGGCCGAGCTTCACGGCTTGCACAATTATGTCGACGAGCTTAAACGGGCGGTCGGCCTCGAAACCGGTGTTGATGTTGTTGCCCACACATATAAGGTCGGCGCCGGCATTGATGGCAAGTATCAGCGCACGCTCAATGCTGTATTGCTTGATTATGCCTTCCATATACATGTCGTCGGTCACCACCACGCCGTCATATCCCAACTGCTCACGCAGCACCCCCTCGATAGTCTTGCGCGACAGGGTAGCGGGATAGTCGGCATCGAGCTGACGGTTGAATATGTGGGCGGTCATCACCACATCCACCTTACCTTTCTTGATGAGTTTGCGGAACGGCTCAAGCTCTTCGGGCTTCCACGTGCTGGTCACGTCCACAAACCCCCAGTGCGAGTCGGTGGTGGCACTGCCGTGGCCAGGAAAGTGTTTAATGGCGCAAGCCACTTTTTGCTTGCGCGCCTCATCGATAATCCAGCCGGCATTGCGCGCAATCACCGCCGGATCGGCACTGAAGCCGCGGTGCAGCTTGCCTATGGCGGGGCATTGCGGATTGGCCACATCGACCACGGGCGCCAAATTGAGGTTTACTCCGCTCATGGCCATTTCTGTGGCTATGCGGTGGCCATAGAAGCGGGTAGTGTCTTCTTTGTCGATACTGCCGATATATTCAGCCGACGGCACTGGCAGGTAGCCATATTGTGGCTTTAGGCGCGCCACGCGTCCGCCCTCTTGGTCGGCGGCTATCAGCAACCGCCCTCCGGCCCATTTCTGGAGCTGTGTGGTGAGTGTCTGCAATTGCGCAACCGAGGTGATGTTGCGCGATCCAATAGTGGCACTACCTGTGAGATCTACATCAAAAAGGACAATGCTGCCCACCTTGAGGTCGCGCACATAGCGTGCGGCATCGCTCTGCTCGTCGACGGTGTTGCCGCGAAAGCCCACCATCAGCATTTGTGCCGCATAACGGCGCAGCACGGAGTCGGCCGGAAGCCCGGCAGCCAAGACATCGGCAACCGAGGCCATAGCCAAGAAAAGGAAAAGTAATTTTCGCTTCATCAATTGGGTTACAGTTAATGATTATCGGTTTTCGGAAAAAGACACTGACACGGGTAAACGAAATGGAGACAGTTCACGTTGTGGCCTGCAGAGGGTCAGTTGAAGAAGTTGAAGAAATAGTAGCAGGCAATCCACACGATGTTAAGATTTTCAGCATATCCCACCGTGTTGTAATCGCCATCACTCACCTTGCCGGTCTTGCGGTCGATGCGGCCTATGATACGGCTCTCGCCATCGTGCACAGCACCATCGACGGTTATGTAGCCTATGCGCTTATCCGAAGCGTCATAAACCTGCATGTCGCTGCTGATACGGCCCACCTTCTTGCGGTTGCGGTCGCTGATGCTGCCGTCGGAATTAAAATATCCCACCGTCACAAACTGTGCGTTGCGCACCGTGCCGTTGGCCGATATCTTGCCGAGCTGCACATAACTTGCATTGCGCAGATTTTGAGCATCCATGCGGTTTGCCGTTGCCATTCCTGCCACAACCATAATGGCTAAAGCCATGATTAGTCGCAAATGTTTCATTTTCTCGATTTTCGTTAATTAATAGTCAGTGTGTGTCATTGCAAAGTTAACCCAAAAATCATTAACTGCAAAGCCATTTGCTTGTTAGACAACCGGCCATGGCCAAAGTTTAATCGCACCGGCTGCTGTAGCTCGTGCAATATTCAGAAATGCGGACCCGGGACAACCATTGTGCCCCGTGCCCGCATTTCGGTTATTTTACGGTGTGTTAAAGCGTGCTACTTTTTCTTGCTCGGCAAAAAAGTAAACTGCCTCAGGCAGTTGTCCACATGGGCATCAAAGTAGAGCAGTATGTCGTAGAAGTTTTGCGGCTCATATTCAAGCAATCGGGCAGTCTCTTCCACTCGGCCAATCTCGTCGGTCACCCAATTCATGCCGTGGGTGCGTGGTTTCAGCGAGGCTTTGTAGTCGCAATAGGCTTTCACATAGTTGCGCAAGCGGCCCACGATGCCGGTGTTGATGTCGGCCTGGCGGGTTTGGCTGTATGTGACTGTCACGACGTGCGCCATTGCGGCACTCACATTACCCATCGGAATCACCACAGCCAGGTGGTCACCATCGTATCGCCATTGGCGGGTGAGGGTAGTGTCAAGGCTCGAATAGGTGTAAGTCACACCGTCGACTGTCACGGTCTCGGGCATTTCAGCGCCATATAGGCTTATGGTGTAGTTGCGCTCAGAGTCCATGCCTGAGAATGTACCTCGGGTAGGCTCTATGGTCACTGTCTGGGTGCGGCCGGCATGGCGGTTGGTAATGCGGGTTGTGGCGTAGCGTGTAGCATACTGCTTGTCGTTGCCGGCATCTTCATATATGGTGCCTTCGCCATCGGCTCCCGGCATCACGGCAAGAGTGTAGGCATTGATGGGCGACTGCAGATTTCTCACCTCGCTGCCATACATGGGTATCACGGCACCAGCCTTGACATACACAGGATACTCACTCAAAGTGAACTTGCGGTCGAGCGACTGGCCTCCGTCGAGCAATGTGCCTGTGTCCCATTCAAACCACCTGTTGCCTTTTGGCAGCCACACGTGGGCGGTGAATATGCCGGCGGTGTCTGCCGGACTGCCGATGGCCGATACAAGCATTTGCTCGCCAAACATGTATTGCGACGAGTCGGCATAAGCTTCTGTGGCTTCGGGATAGTCGTAATACATCGGGCGGCAAAGGCCTATGCCAGTGTCGTAGGTGTGGCGCGCCATGGTGTAGATGTATGGCACAAGGCGGTAGCGGAGGTCGATGGCATCGCGCAGCGCGTCAAAGTGGTCTTTGTCGTAGGCCCAAGGGTCTTTGTTCAATCGCGGGTTCTTGTTGCTGTGGATGCGCAGGAACGGGCTGAAAGTGCCATATTGCACCCAACGCACGTAAAGGTCGGGGTCAAGGTGGTCGGCATACAGGTAGTGGCCGCCTATGTCGTGGCTCCAATAGCTGTAGAGCACATTGCTTGCCGTAGCCGTAAACCACGGTTGGAATGCCAGCGACTTCCACGAGGCCACGGCATCGCCCGAGAATCCTATTTGATAGCGGTGATTGCCCAAGCCGCCCCAGCGGTGATAAATCAGCGGACGCTCAGCAGATGTGTTCTCCATTCGAGAGAAGAACACATAGTTGATCCACCAGGTGTTGCTGAGCGACGGATATTTGCGGTCGTTAAGGAACTGCTGCCAGTCAAGCCACCAAAAGTCGACACCCATGCGCGAAATGGGATCAAGCACCACTTCAAACAGGTTGGTCATAAACCGCTTGTTGCTTCCCTCGTAGGGTATGCGTTGGCGAGTGGTGCTGTCGAGGCCCATAGCCTTGCAAAACCGTCCATAGGGTTCCTCAAAGGCAGGGATTCCCGACGCCGGGTGAAGGTTAAGGGTGGTCTTCAAGTGTTGCGCATCGGTCCATTTCAGGAACTTGTCGGGATGCGTGAAATAACGCTTTTCCCAAGTCCATCCTGTCCAGTGCAGTTTGCTTCCGGAATCATCCCTGCGCACGGGCTTTAAGAACAGACTGTCGGTTTCATGCCAGTCCATGTCGATCACAAGCACGTCGATGGGTATGTCGTAACGGTGGAAATTATTCACGAGTGTGCGCAGGTCGTTATCGCTATAGTTCCAATATCTCGACCACCAGAAGCCGAAAGAGTATTTGGGCGGCAGGGGCACCTTGCCTGCAATGCGGGTATAATCGGTTATGGCACGCTTGTAGTCGTGGCCGTAAACCATGAAATAAGCGTCTTGCACATTCACCGAATCACGGCGTGGTTTCACCCACTTCCAGGTGGGATCGGTGTCGAAGAGCATGTTCTTCGAGTCGTCGATCAGTGTCCACCCGTCGCGGGCAAGCAGGCCGTCTTCCATCGGAACTGTGATTTTATGGCGGGCCGAGTAGTTGCCGTCGTAGGTGTCAAGCGTGCGGTAAGTGCCTTTCAGGTTGTCGCTCTGCTTGTCGCCCCAATGCCATGTGGCGCGTTTCCCGTCGGGGCGCGTGTAGGTTATGGCCAAGTTGTGACGGCCGAAACGTCCCGATCCCACAAGATATTTCAGCTCAATTTCCTTTGTCTTCACTGTCAGCCATTTGCCGGCTACCTTACTTGAGAATTGCGGTACGGGCAACTGACGGTTTTCAACCAGCAGTGAGGCATCGTCGGTGAAACAGGCCGCCGAATCCCACTCCATGCGCACCATGCCCGATGTGAGCACCGTGAACCGGGCGTTGCCGCTCACCACCATCGCATCTTTACTTGCCTGCGGATTGGCGGCTCCAGCTGGAGCGGCACACAAAAAAGCCAGCATTGCCATGATGCAACACTTTGCACGGCCTAATGCTGATAATAGCAATTGTTTCATTTTTAGGAATTTTGTTTTGTATTTAATTAGTTATGTTATGGCGCAAGTATCTATACCTATGGCTATATATATTGCAAATTTACTGTTTTTTTCGGTTTTTCCCACTCATTTGTGGTGGTGCTTTACTCCTAATGCACACCGCACGCTATTTGGCTCAAAAATGGCACACCAGTGGCATTGCACAACACCAATAACATTAGAGGTAAATGATTTTAAAAATTTCTGTTTTCGGTTTTATGGATGTAACTTTGTGGCCGCATTGGCCGCGAGGCAATGTATCACCATTAAAGAAAGGACACACATGACTGCTATGTTTCAACACATTATCAGCTTCTGTAAAAACTGGACTCTGCCCGTGGCCATTTCAATTGGCACAATCGTGTATTTCGCATTTGCCGCGGTGCCGGCTCTCGACGAGTGGGGCAAATGGTGGGTGCAGGCTTTTTCGGTAATATTGCCAGCGGCTTTGTTTTTGGTGCTGTTTGTCACCTTTTGCCGCATCGATTTCAGAAAAATGCGACCACACTGGTGGCACTTTTGGGCATTGCTGGCACAACTTGCCATGTCGGCAGCCATTGTGGCCATTATTCATTGCGCCAAGCTGACGGGCGACAGTCTGATTCTGATGGAGTGCCTGCTCACGTGCATAATAGGCCCATGTGCAGCGGCATCGGCAGTAGTCACCGGTAAACTCGGCGGTGATGTGGAATCGATGACAACATTCACTTTTTTAAGCAATATCGCAACGGCCGTGCTTATTCCGGCATTTTTCCCCATTGTCAATCCCAGTGCCGACATAGGATTCATCCAATCTTTCTCGCTGATTCTATACAAGGTGCTTGTGGTGCTTGTGGTGCCCATGGGTTGCGCTTGGGTGGTAAAGCACTACTGTCACAAGACACTCGAATGGATTGTGGCACGCCCCAACCTGTCGTTCTACCTGTGGGGTGGAGTTCTTGCCATCGTGACCGGCAGCACCATGCGCAACATAGTGCACGCATCCGCCACCTGGCAGTTGCTCACTGTTATCGCCGCCGAAAGCCTTACTCTTTGCATTGTGCAATTCGCAATGGGACGATCGTTGGGGCATCTGTTTGGACATAAGATAGACTGCGGGCAGGCCCTGGGACAGAAAAACACCGCTTTTGCCATTTGGATCTCTGCTGCATACCTCAACCCGCTTGCCTCGGTGGGCCCTGGTTGCTACATTCTATGGCAGAACATAGCCAACAGTTTCGAACTGTGGCACCATGCCCGCATAACCCGCAAATGAGGCTACTGACGGCTTTTGTCCGTCATGGAATTGATTTTGCGCATCTGCATCACCAGCAGCACAACAGCCACAATAGTGGCACAGACGTCTGACGACGGAAATGACAGCCACACTCCCTTATAACCCATAGCCGCCGGCAACGTGAACAAAAACGGCATGAGAAACACCACTTGGCGCGACAAGCTCATGAATATCGATTTGCCGGCTTCGCCAAGCGACTGAAACAGGTTGGTGGTCACCACTTGGAACCCCACTGCCCAAAATGCCATAGTGGTGAGGCGAAGCACCGTGTTGCTGGCCTCGACGAGTGTCTCATCGTTGGTAAACATGCGGGAAATCGCCTCGGGAAACAGCTGGGCTCCCAGGCAACCCAAGATACACACCACCGTGGCCACAAGCGATGAAAGCCAAAACGCACGCTTCAGGCGGTCGTAACGTTTGGCTCCGTAATTATATCCCACAATGGGCTGCATGCCCATGCACACACCCATCACAAACGAAATAATGAGCTGGGTATACGACGTGAATATGCCTATGGCTGCCACGCCGGTGTCGCCGCCGTAGTTATACACCGTGTTGTTGATCACGGCATTGATTACACAACCGGCCGTGTTGACAATGCAAGGTGCTGCACCAATCGCTATAATGGGCATGAGTATGCTGCGCTTGAGCTTGTAGATGCCGCGCTTGAAGTGCACCTCGCTCTTGCTGTTGCAGAAATGGGCGAGGACAAACACCATCGATATGCCCATGGATATCACCGTGGCAATGGCTGCTCCCTTTATGCCCATGTGCAGCACAAAGATGAATATGGGGTCGAGAATCACATTGAGTATGGCTCCTATAAACATGGTCACCATTGCCTTTGTGGGATAGCCCGACGACCGCATCACGTTGTTGAATGAATAGGTGATGTTGTTGAACAGCAAACCTGGCATCACATAGGCCATATAGTCGTGGGCATAGGGTAGCGACAAGTCGCTTGCGCCGAACAGACGGAGTATCGGGTCGAGAAACACTCCGAAAAATGCAATGTAGATAGTGCCAAAGAGCAGTGTCATAACAATGCTGTTGCCAAGCACACGCTCGGCCATTGGCTTGTCGCCCATGCCCAGCACTATCGATGTGCGCGAACTGGCTCCGGCGCCAATGAGCACGCCGAACGCCGCCGACACGTTCATCACCGGAAATGTGATTGCCAGACCGGCAATGGCGTCGGGACCAACGCCCTGGCCTATGAATATGCGGTCTACCACATTGTAGACCGACATCACCATTATGCCCACCACGGCGGGCAGACTGTATTCCCACAAAAGTTTGCCTATGGGGGCTTTGTCAAGTTTATAAAGACGTTGGCTGTCGCTTTGCATATCAATAAATTATCCTTTAAAGCGCACTTCTTGAAAAATGCATGCAAAATTACCAAAAATAGCCGTCAACTGCAACACAGCTTGCAGACTGGCGGCTATAAATAGTGTGAAACTGACATGACTGTTTCGGGCTTGCATGAGTCACAGGCTGTCGGCCCACTGCGGAATTGTGTCGAGAGCTGCATGTGCCAAGCGGTAACTGCCATCGGCCGCCCAAGCCACACAACGCGCTGCCTCCACCACAGGGTCGCTACCCGGTTGCAGTGAATAGAGGCGCAGTTCTCCACCACCGTAATCCACAGCCACAGGCGAGGCGCAGCCACCACGGGTCCAACTGCTTTGCTGCAACTTCGACACGCGACCGTCAGGCTCATGAAAGTCGGCAACGGCGCATTCCCATCCGCCAAGCCGCACTTCGACCGGGCGTACAGCACGCAAGGGTAATTGCATAGTCACCACCCCGGTGGCATCGGCCTCCACGGCGGTTTCGTCCTTCACATCATCTATGGGCACCCAAGCCAGCGGCGCGGTGGCCAGCAGATGATGATACCACTGACGTATGCGTGTGAGCAGCAGCAAGTCGATGTCGATACCGTCGTCACGTTCCACACTGCAGTCGCGGCGCACATCTTCAAGGTGAAGCACACTCTTCCACAAGGCAAGCATCTGTTCTTCGGTCATGCTCGCCATCAATTCATCGGGTTTCATTGGCATTTTTTGCACAAAAATAGTAACCTCTCTGTGCCATGGGCGATATCAACCCGTCATAGTCTGGCGACTACACAAAAAAATCGGCGGCAACGCCCTTGTTGTCATCATGACAGTCAGCGTTCCGCCGATTATGTTACAATCGTTTCGTGATCTTAGGGTATGTGTCTCTTTATTGCTATTTCCGGTTGTTGTCTTTGTCGCGGATTTCCACACGGCGTATTTTACCGCTGATGGTCTTTGGCAGCTCATCCACAAATTCTATGATTCGCGGATATTTGTAAGGAGCCGTAGCATGCTTCACAAAGTCTTGAATCTCACGCACAAGGGCAGGGACGTCTTTTCCACGATATTCGCAATTTACAGTCACACCACCGGTATTTGCATATTCCTTGGCAAGCACCACAGTGGCCTTGACCACCATGCCGCGCACATCATCGGGCACACCAGTTACGGCACATTCCACCACCGACGGGTGCTTCATCAAGGCGTTCTCCACCTCAAAGGGTCCGATGCGGTAGCCCGATGACTTGATGACATCGTCTTTGCGGCCTATGAACCAATAATAGCCGTCCTCGTCTCGCCAAGCCATGTCGCCAGTGTGGTATATGCCGCCACTGAAGTGTTCCTCGGTCAATTCCGGGTCGCGGTAATACTCCTTAAAAAGCCCTACGGGCTTCTCGCTACCCACCTTGACCACTATTTCACCTTGCTCCCCCTCCTCGGCCAGACGGCCTTCGTTTGTCATCAGGTCGATATCATAACCCGGATTGGCCTTGCCCATCGATCCGGGACGCGGCTCAACCCACGGATAGGTGCCCACGGTTGCGGTGGTTTCGGTTTGTCCGAAAGCCTCATGCAGCTTTATTCCAGTGAGTTCGTGCCACTTCTCAAACACACTCGGGTTCAATGCCTCGCCTGCATTGGTGCAATATTGCAACGAACTAAGGTCGTAGGCAGACACGTCTTCCCTGATAAGGAATCGGTAGACGGTGGGCGGTGCGCAAAACGAGGTGATGCGGTAATCCTGTATCATTTCAAGCACGTCAACAGGCTTGAATTTCTCAAAATCGTAGACAAACACATTAGCCCCCGCTATCCACTGGCCGTAATAGCATCCCCACACGGCTTTGCCCCAGCCAGTGTCGGCCAAAGTAAAATGAAGGCTGTTCTCGTTGAGATTATGCCAATACTTGGCTGTGATTATGTGGCCTAGGGGATAGAGAAAATCGTGGGCCACCATCTTGGGCTCGCCACTGGTGCCACTGGTGAAATACATCAGCGACGTCGATTCGTTGTCGTTGGGATGGGCGGGCCTCACAAACGGAGGTGCCGCCTCGATGCCGCTGTTGAAATCGCTCCAACCCGCAGGCACCTCAGGACCTATCGATACCAGACTCTTCAGCGTGGCACACAGTGGGGCTGCAGCGTTGATATGGCAGAGCACCTCCTCATCGCCAGCGGCAACTATTGCCTTTATGTCGGCCGACTGGCATCGATACACAATATCATCGGGCGTGAGCAAATGTGTGGCGGGAATAACCACAGCACCAAGCTTGTGCAGAGCCGTTATCGCAAACCAGAACTGGTAGCGACGCTTCATTATGAGCATCACCATGTCGCCGCGGCCTATGCCCAGCTGCTGGAAGTAAGACGCCGTCTTGTCGCTCTCTCTCTTAATGTCGGCAAAGGAGAACTGACGGTACTCACCGCGGTCGTTTACCCATAGCAGAGCCTTCTTGTGAGGGTCAATGCGTGCCCACTCGTCGACCACATCGTAGGCGAAATTGAAATTCTCGGGCACTCGTATATGAAAATTCATCATAAAGTCGTCGTATGATGAAAAGTCGGTCTTGTCAAGAAATTTGTCGAGCATATATATGTTTACTGTTTTTTTCGATTTGCAGATTTGTTGTAAAGGCATCCCCAGTTTCACTGGGTGATGATGGCCAGATAGCGCGCCATTTTGCCGTCGAGCGCCTTCATGCTGTGGGGCAGACGTGAGTTGAATATTATGCTGTCGCCTTCGTTAAGCACAATGGCCTTGTGTCCCATAGTGAGCTCAAGCCGGCCGGCTATCACCATATTGAATTCCTGGCCGGCATGCTGGCAAGGTTTCACCTTTGAATTGTTGGCAGGGTCGACTGTGACCATAAACGGGTGCATCACTCGCCCCGAAAAGCCCTCGGCAAGCGACTCGTAGCTGTATGCGCTCTCGCGCTCCACAATCGAGCCCTTGCCGTTGCGCGTCACGTAGTAGCTCTGCATCTTGGGCGACGAGCCGAACAGCAGTTCCGGAACCTCAACTCCAAACTGCTCGGCCAGGTTTTGAACAAAACTTATTGGTATGTCGGCCAAGCCGGTCTCATAAGAGGCATAGGTTTCCTCGTCGATGCCACACGCCTGGGCCACTTGTCCCACGCTCAAGTCGAGGGCGTCGCGCAGACCACGCAACCGGCTAGCCACCTGCTTGATATTTTCTCTGTCACTCATATTGTTTACCGATGTTAAAATTATTATCGTCTGAAAGCAAATATATGCATTTTAATGACCGTTTGCGCGTATTGACTCTTTTTTTTATAATATCATTCACATTCGCACAATAAGTGTGCAAATAAAATGCACACCGACTGCCGACAGTGTGCAACAAAAAAATGTAATTATTTGTTATCTACTTTGTAAACGGCAATTTGCATATGCCATGCCGTAGATTACTGTCGCATTGTGGCATGCGACATGGCGGCCAAGACAGACTTTGTGTGTTCTTGTTTTCGTTTCAGCCGTTTTGCGGACTTTTATTCCACCCACAAAGTCAATGGGTGCCTACTGAAAAGCAAAAAACCGCAACAATGTGCCATGATATCTGCCGAGGCACATTGTTGCGGTTGTGGAGATTGCAGGCGGTGCTGCTGTTACTTCTGCCTGAAATATAGATTGATGGGGGTGCCGCTGAAATTCCAGCGTTCCCTTATCTGATTCTCAAGATAGCGCTTGTAGGGGTCTTTGATCCACTGCGGCAGGTTGCAGAAAAACACAAACGATGGCACCCGCGCCTCTTTCAGCATGGTCACATACTTTATCTTCACATACTTGCCCTTCACTGCCGGTGGCTCATAGGCGCCAATGATTTCCTGCATAGCATTGTTGAGCTGCGAGGTAGGTATCAGCTCCTTGCGGTGCTCATACACCTCAATGGCCTGCTGCAGCACCTTATAGATGCGCTGCTTGGTCAGGGCCGAACCAAACACGATGGGAAAATCGGTGAACGGTGCGAAACGCTCCCTGATTGTAGCTTCCATATGGTCGATCGACTCCTGTGTCTTGTTGGTGGCAACGTCCCACTTGTTGACAAGCACAATAAGACCCTTGCGGTTTTTCTGGATAATTGAGAATATGTTCACATCTTGCGACTCGATGCCGCGGGTGGCGTCGATGAGCAAGATGCACACATCGGCATTCTCGATGGCCCTGATGCTGCGAAGCACCGAGTAGTATTCGATGTCCTCGTTCACTTTGCTCTTCTTGCGAATGCCGGCAGTGTCGACAAGGTAGAAGTCGAAGCCGAACTTGTTGTAGCGCGAATAAATGCTGTCGCGCGTGGTGCCGGCTATATCGGTCACGATGTTGCGGTCCTCGTCCATCAGCGAATTCACCAGCGACGACTTGCCTGCATTCGGACGGCCCACGATGGCAAACCGCGGGATGTCGGCATCATGCTTGTCATCGGCCTTTTCGGGCATCTGGCGCACCACCTCGTCGAGCAGGTCGCCCGTGCCGCTGCCGTTGACGGCCGATATTGATATGGGGGTACCCAGCCCCAGCGAGTAGAACTCGGCATCGCCGTAAATGCCCTCGTTGTTGTCGGCTTTGTTGGTGACCACAATCACCGGCTTGCTGCTGCGACGCAATATTTGCGCCACATGGTCGTCAAGGTCGGTCACGCCGTTCTTTATGTCGACCACAAAGAGAATCACGTCGGCCTCCTCGATTGCAAGATGCACCTGCTTGTTGATTTCTTCCTCAAAAATGTCGTCGCTGTTCACTACCCAGCCGCCAGTATCAACAACCGACATCTCCATGCCATTCCAGTCCATTTTGCCATACTGGCGGTCGCGCGTGGTGCCGCTGGTGTCGTTGACAATGGCGGCACGGGTCTTGGTCAGTCTGTTGAAGAGGGTCGACTTGCCCACATTGGGCCTACCCACTATTGCTACTAATCTTCCCATATCTTGTTTTCAGTATTCTATCACGTTTATAACTTTATTCGATATAACCAAACTGGCGCAGTTTCGACTCCTGGTTGCGCCAGTCTTTCTCAACCTTGACAAACAGCTGCAAAAACACATGCTTGTCAAAGAATTTCTCGATGTCCTTCCGGGCTTCGATGCCAAGCCGCTTCAGCTTTGAGCCGCCGTGGCCTATGATTATGCCTTTCTGGCTGTCGCGCTCCACATATATCACTGCCATGATGTGAATGCCATTGTCACTCTCCTCGAATTTCTCCACTATCACCTGCGTGGAATAGGGCACTTCCTTGTCGTAGCCGAGCAGTATCTTCTCACGCACAATTTCGGTCACGAAAAAACGCGAACTGCGGTCGGTAAGGGCATCCTTGCCAAAATATGGCGGGTTCTCGGGCAGCAATTCCACTATGCGCCGCATCAGATTGTCGACATTGAAATTGGCAAGGGCGCTTGTGGGGAACACCTCGGCACTGGGCAGAATCTTCTTCCACTCGTCGATCTTTGCCTCAAGCTCAGGCTGGCCGCCTTTAAGCAAGTCGATCTTGTTGATGACAAGCAGCACCGGAATTTTCTCCCTCGCCACACGGTCGAGAAAGTCCTGGTTCTTGGTAGGGGATTCCACCACATCGGTCACATAGAGCAGCACATCGGCATCGACCAAGGCTCCTGTGGAATATTCAAGCATGCTTTGCTGCAACTTGAATTTTGGCTTTAGCACCCCTGGGGTGTCGCTGAACACTATTTGGTAGTCGTCACCGTTGACAATGCCCATTATGCGGTGACGGGTGGTCTGAGCCTTGCTGGTTATAATCGACAGCCGCTCGCCCACCAGCAAATTGCTCAATGTGGATTTTCCCACATTGGGATTACCCACTATGTTAACGAATCCTGCTCTATGCATGGCGCGTTGATTGTTTTTTTGTCATGTGTCTTGATTGCCGGCCAGAGCGTTGCCGCAATGCGGCACCGTTGCCGACAAGGGCAAGAAACGCACGTCAGTCAGGCCGCATGTGCCGTGGCTGTGCATTCCTTGCCCCTGTTTTATAATTGTGTTTCCTTTTTTTCGACTTTGTTGTTCTCTCAGTTGTGGGTTATACCCGCAACTGCCGTTGCATCAACCCCAAATCAGGTACTCGGCTCCCCAAGTGAATCCAGCACCGAATGCGGTGAGCACTATCTTGTCGCCTTTCTTGAACTTGTGCTTGAACTCATCCATGCACAGCGGAATTGAGGCGGCGCTGGTGTTGCCTGTATGCTCGATGTTGACCAGCACCTTGTCGCTGCTGATGCCGAGGCGCGCACCTACGGCCTCGATGATGCGCATATTGGCCTGATGGGGAATGAACCACTGGATGTCGTCGCAAGTGATGCCGTTGCGCTGCATCACGTCTTTCGACGAGGTGAGCATATCCATCACCGCATGCTTATACACGGCGCGTCCCTCTTGATATACATAGTGCTCACGGGCATCAATCGACTCGTGGGTGGCCGGATGTGCCGAACCGCCAGCCTTGTACACAAGGTTCTCAAGGCCACTGCCGTCGACGTGGAACACACCATCGAGAATGCCCACGCCCTCCTCTTCGGTGGGCTCAAGCAACACTGCGGCTGCACCGTCGCCAAAGAGCGGGCAGGTTGAGCGGTCCTCATAGTTGGTCATGCTCGACATCTTCTCGGCGCAAACCACTATCACCTTCTTATATAACCCTGATTTGATGTAGGCATTGGCATCATAAGTTGCCACAATGAAACCGGCGCAAGCTGCCTGGATGTCGTATCCGTAGCACTTGCTCTCCAAGCCGCACTGGTGAATGATGATCGACGCAGTCGACGGGAAGCGGTAGTCGGGATTTGATGTGGCGCATATGAGCAAATCCACATCTTCGGGCTTCGTGTTGGTCTCGCTCAGGAGCTTGTTCACTGCCTTAATACCCATGTACGACGAGCCCACGGGTTTCTTGAGTATGTGGCGGGTTTTGATTCCCACGCGGGTGGTAATCCACTCATCGTTGGTATCGACAATCTTTGCCAAGTCGTCGTTGGTGAGGATGTCGTCGGGTATGTATGAGGCTATGCCTGTGATTTTTGCGTTAAGCATAATTATTGTAACGGATGATTAAAAAAGTTCGTTTAGTTTTTCCAAAACACGAATATCCCAAAACGAAACCGGCTACACCAGCTACACCGCTGTGCTGGGCACTAAGTGCCCGACCTGCTGGTGATGCGAGGTGTTGTGGCCCCATTCAAGGATACACTTTACCAAAACCGCATTGCATGCGTCTCAGTATCGTGGAAAAGGATAGCTTGTGTAGTGCGTTCCCCGGTAGGGGGGTGCTTACACGGCTGCCTCTTCACCCATTACTTTCTTGCCACGGTAGTAGCCGCATTCGGGGCATACTGTGTGATACACGTGCCAAGCGCCACAGTTGGTGCAGGGTACGATAGTTGGAGCTACAGCCACGTCGTGAGTTCTTCTCTTGGCTGTACGTGTCTTTGATTGTCTACGTTTAGGATGTGCCATTTTCTTTTTATAATTTTTTAGTTTTTATCTAATAATTTCTTGAGAGCGTCCCAGCGGGGGTCGGTCTCTTTGTTGTTCTCGTCAGTATCGGCGGTATTGCCAGCAGCCTCGCGCATGGCCTCGTCGTCGGCCAGGTCGATTGCCGAATGGGTGCTCAGCTGCTCCATCATGGCACTGTTGCACTCGCCTTCGAGGTGCACATGCATAATGGGGATGGTGAGGAGCACTGTGTCGCGCATCAGCGGTTGCAAGTCAAGTTCTCGCCAGCTTTGCGGCACGGTAAGCACATCATCCGAACTGTCGTCATAGCGCTCGCCTTCCTTAACCGTCAAATGCCAGATGGTGTCTACGTCCAAGCTCATGTCGTCGAGACAACGGTCGCACGGAATCCACAAGGTGCCATTGAAATCAAAGTCTAGGTCATAGATTCCTTCGTGCTCATGCACCACCTGAAGGGTGGCCGCAACATCGGCACGACGCACTTCTGATGCCTCGATTTCATTGAAAAAATTCTCGTCTAAGTGATACTTAAATACCTTAGTACCAAACGATAAACGATGGAGTGACAACTTGTATGAAGCCAATTTTCCCAACATTTTAAGTTAAAATCACCGCAAAGTTAGTAACATTATCGCTAATAATCAACGATTTTGCCACATTTTTGATTTTGCACTCAGGCTTCGCCGTCTTTAAGCGATTCCACGTATTGATACAGTTTTTTGTAAAACGGGTGATGAGTGAGAGTGGCCACGTTGCCCAATATTATGAGTTTCATGCGCGCGCGGGTTATGGCCACATTCATGCGGCGCAAATCGCGCAAAAAGCCTATCTGCCCCTTGTCGTTGGCTCTGACGAGGCTTATCACCACCACATCACGCTCCTGCCCCTGGAAGCCGTCGACCGTGTTGACACTGATGCCCGCTGCCAGCGGCTTCAGCTCAGCGCTGTGCCGCACCAGACTGCGCAGATACTGCACTTGTGCCCGGTAGGGCGATATTATGCCCACATCGATGCGCTCGTCGGCAAGGCGCTGCATGCCTATGCGTTTGAAGTAGTCGGTAAGCGCGGCTATAGTGAGCTGGGCCTCGGGGCGGTTGATGCGCCCGTGGCTCTCACCCACAAACTGTTCCTGCACATCGGGACACGTCTCGGCCGTATCAATCCATGTGATGGGGGTGTCGTAGTCGAGGATACCGCGGTTCTTCACGTCGGGGGCGCTTTGCACCTTTCCGTCGTAGAACCAATTGCTTGAAAAGCGCATTATGGCATCGTTCATGCGATATTGTACCATAAGCATCGTCACAACTTGCGGATTGGTGGAGGCTATGCGCTCCATCAGCGTCACTCCCAGACCGCCGCGCAGGGCTTCCACGCTCTTCACCGTGGGCGGAAGCTGGCAGTGGTCGCCAGCGAGCACCACTCTGCGGGCCCGGGCTATCGCTATCCAGCATGCGGCCTCAAGTGCCTGCGCCGCCTCATCGACAAACAGCGTGCCGAAAGTCATCCCCTCGAGCACCCTATTGGCACTGCCGGCCAGGGTGCATGCCACCACGCGGGTGCTACCCAGCAAGTCGCTGTTGATGGCAATCTCAAGTTCAGTGGCCCGCTGGCGAAGCTTGTCGATTTGCCGGTGCCACTGCTCGCCGTGGCGCTTGCCACTCTGACGCAACTGGCGCACGGCCTTGCGCACAGCCCACAGCGACGGATACAGGTCGTGGGCCTCAAAACGGCGCTCGTAGGTGAAGCCCAGCATCTTGTCGGTGACTCGGGTAGGGTTGCCTATGCGCAGCACGTCCACTCCACGGTCCACAAGCCGCTCGCTTATCCAGTCGACCGCCATATTGCTTTGGGCGCACACCAGCACCTGACTCTCGCGCCGCAGGGTCTCGCAGATGGCCTCGACCAAAGTGGTTGTCTTTCCTGTTCCAGGAGGGCCGTGCACTATGGCCACCTCACGCGAGCCGAGCACCTGGTTCACTGCAGCCTCCTGTGTGGCATTAAGCCATGGCAGACTCACTTTGGCCGTCAATTGGGCCACAGTAGCCGAATGTGGGGTGTAGAATATGTCGCGCAACCGGGCCAGACGGTTGTCCTTGGCCGAAGCCACTCGGTCGAGTGCCGACAACATAAGGCGGTAGGTGGTTTCGTCGAACGACAACTGCACACCCACGCCCTCATCGGCCCTCAACTGGCCCACACACGCCTGGTCGGGCACGCCGACCACCATCACGCCGTCGCGCACATAGCTCACCGTGCCACCGAATTTATAATAGCTTATCTCGCCGTCGGCCTTCATCGTGAAAAACATCACCGGACGGCCATACTCAAAATTGTGCTCTATCTCCTCGTCGGCCGTACGGGTAAGCTCCACCACAAGGTCGTTGAGCGAATTGTAGCGGCTGCGGCCCACGGCCACAGGCCACCAGCAGTCGCCGCGCTTAACCTTGCGGCTCACGCCCACGGCTTCGGTCTGGCGGCGGAACTCATCCCGCTCTGCCTTATATTCGGCTTGAAGCAGCATTTTCTGCTTGCCTAACTCCAATATGGATGACTTTGTGTGCATAAGGTTTCAAATTCTACTCTTTTGTGGCTTTGTTTGACAGATACAGGCCTATCAGAATGCAGGATGCTCCCACCAGAAAATACTTGGTGATGGTTTCGCCAAGCACCCACGAAGCGAATATCATGGTAGTGATGGGGTTGAAATAGACCCAGTTGGTGGCCTTTACGGCTCCCAGCTTGTAGATGCACCAGTTCCATGTGAGAAAGCACACCAAAGAGGCCAGGACACCCAAAAACAGCAGATTGCCCACCACTTGAGGCTTCGAAAGAACTTCGACCGTGGGCATTTCGGGGTAAAACAGGTAATAGGGCAAAATGGTGATCACACCATAGAAAAACACCTTGCGGGTTATAAATGCCGAGCTGTAGCTGCCACTCACCGACTTCATTATCAATGAATACACAGCCCAGCAAATGCAGGCAACAAACGCCAATGCATCGCCCACGGGAGAAAGATGAAGAACAAACTTGCCATTCAGAACCACAATGGCCATGCCCACAAAAGCCAGTAATGAGCCTATCATCTGGACGGAGCTGATACGCGTCTCGCGGTATATGATTCTAAACAGCAGTGTGGCAAATAGCGGACACGAGCACACTATGAGCGACGTGTTGGTGGTTGTGGTGTAATTCATCGCCTGATTCTCGCCCAAGAAGTAGAGCGAGCCGCCTGTTATGCCAAGCAAAGCCATCAGCACCTCATCTTTCAGCGAGTCGCACCACAGACGCTTGTGGTCGAACCCCAGCATCAGCACATAGGCTATGATGAACCTGAGGGTGAATATCGTGACGGGCGAAAGGCCGTTGAGCATAAGCACCTTGGTCGACACAAATGTGGTGCCCCAAACAGCCACCGTGAAAAATGCCACAAAATGGTAAAGTAAATTGTTGGCTGGAATATTAATCTTCATAAAAACCGGTTCTTGTATAATTCATATTTTGACTTGCGCCTTGGACATGAGGCTTTTTCCTACTGTTTGCGCTTGGGCTGCGCCAAGCGGCAATTGCGCTGGAGCATATCAAGGCGGGCACGCTTGATGGCCGAGTGGGCAAAGGCGTGGCGATAGTCGGCTGGAGTCATGGCAAGCACACTGGCCGGGGTGAGTTGCATCACAGTGTCGCTAGGTTGAAGCTCCGGTGCCGTGCACTGGCGGGCATGGCGGTTGTGCGGACAGCACAGTTGGCACTCGTCGCACCCGTAGGCATGGTCGCCAATGGCGGCAGCCACCCACGTCGGCAAGTCGCTTCGGTGCTCTATGGTGAGACAACTAAGGCACAGGCGGGCATCGGCAGCCATGTTGCCGTCGTTGAGGGCTCCTGTGGGGCAACGACTCACACACTCGCCACACTCGCCGCAAGTGAGGTGGCAAGGTTCGTCGGGCGGCAGTGCAAGTGTGGTGACTATCTCGCCAAGGAAAAAGTAGGATCCCTTGCCTGGAATTATCAGCGTGTTGTTGCGTCCCACAAAGCCTATTCCGGCCTGCTGTGCCCAATACCGCTCACGCAGCGGGGCCGTGTCGGTAAAGCATCTTGACACACACCCGGTGCGGTCGGCTATCAGCTGTGCTATCTCAAACAGTCTGCGCTTTACCGCTGTGTGGTAGTCCTCGCTTCCCAGGGCATACATTGCCACCCGCATTGCCCCGGGCGGCTGGGTGTGGGCTTGATAGTAACCCATGGCCACCGATATCACCGTGCGGGCACCGTCAAGCAGCAGGCGCGGGTCGTTGCGCACGTCGCAGTTGCGGGCGGCCCATTGCATCTCGTCGTTGCGGCCGTCGGCTATCCAGCGGTCGTAACGTGCCGCCGCCTCGCTGCTCACCGCAGTGGCGGCAGCAAAGCCGCAGGCCTCAAAACCAAGTTCTGCCGCCTTGCGCTTTATGTCGGTTCCTATGTCGTTACCTGTTGCCACTTATTAAGCCACTCGCCTCTACATTGGAATCTTGTCGAATGAATATCCCTGCTCTATGAGCCACTCAATGGCCCGCGGAAGGGCATACTGCATGTTGCGCTGCGCCTTTAGCGAATCGTGAAACACTATTATTGAGCCGTTGCGGGCATAGCGCTTCACGTTGTCGAGCACCTGCTCGCCGTTGAGTTTCTTGCTATAGTCGCGCGTCACTAGGTCATACATGATGATGGTGAACCGCGACCGCAACACTTTCGACTGCCCCCAGCGCAGCAGGCCGTGGGGCGGACGGAACAGCGTGGTGTCGATCAGTTCGTTGGCCCTGAACACATTGTGCAAATACGTCTTAGTGGTCACATCACGCCCCTGCAGATGGTTCATCGTGTGGTTTCCCACACTGTGCCCGCGTCGACGCAATTCGGCAAACAGTTCGGGATTGCGCTGCACGTTTTCGCCCACACAGAAGAAAGTGGCCTTTATGCCATAACGGTCGAGCAGGTCGAGCACCCAGGGGGTAACCTCAGGAATAGGACCGTCGTCGAATGTGAGATAAACCGTGTGCTGACGCTTGTGGATGCGCCACACGGTCTCGGGAAACAGCATGCGGTAGAGCAGCGGCGGCCGTTCAACTAACATAGCGATTCTTTTTGGGTTATTTTAAAAAACGATGAGGCGGGCAACACATCAATGCCGCCAGGACTGAGGTGCCCGTGCGCGGCTGAATGTTGCCCGCCTCACTGAATTATGGTTGATTATACTTTAATCTTTGTCGTGATGTCTGCTACAATAATACGACATCTTACTTATTGCCGAAAAGCGAGCCAAGCACAGTGTCGCCACCTGCCGGCACCGCACTGTCGGGCACCTGTTCAACCGGCTGGGCCTGCTGCTGGCCTTGACGGGCCTGCAGGTAGCTGAGGGTGCGCTGCACGTTGAGTCCGGCCGATGTGAGCTTCTTGAGCAGTGCATCCAATCCCTCATGGTTAATTTGGTCGTAAGTGGCAATCAAGTTGGGCACATACACCTGGTCCACATAGCGGTCGGTGCTTGCCAGGCGGTCATACATGCTGCCGTCGAGCGACTGGTAGAAGCGTGAATAGGTTGCAAAGCGCATCACTTCGGCCTCCACGAGTTTCACGGCCTTGTTGTGCGACGCCTTGTCGCCGAAGGCCTCGCCTATGGCATTATACACGTTGGCCAGCTGCAGGCCTATTCCCATCGAATAGGGGCACACGCTCTGCGGCATCTTCTGGTCCATGAGAGCCAGCACCTTCAGAGCTTTCTCCTTGCGGTCGGCAATAAAGGCGTCGATTGGCTTGCCGCGGAATGTGGTGGCACCGCCCTGCTTGGCGTGCTTAGCCATATAGCCTTCGTTGGCAAGGTCGTTGGCGAGCGACATGATTGCCGTGCGGTTGGTTGCCACCATGCGGCGTATGGTCTCGTCGTAATAGAGGCTTCCGGGCTTGGCCACGTCCATTCCGCCCCAGCGGAACTTGGTGGTCACGTTGTCATACATCTTATCGGTGTTGCAAGTAATGTCGCCACCTTCGCTGTTGAGCAGCGGGGTCACCTCATAGGCGACACCGGTGCAGCGCATGTAGGGGGTGAGACCCAGATAGAACGACTCGGGCACCGTCATTGCAAAGTAGCAAGGACGCTTCCAACCCTGTGCTATGCTCGATGCGATAATGTCGAGCGACATCACTGAGCTCGAGGTCATTCCGCCTTGTCCAGAGCTTAGCAGGTTGAGATGGATGGCGTCTTGTATGAGGTTGCGGTCGGCCTCTGCCACCACACCGGCCTTAACGGCCTGGTCGGCGTTCACGGGGATGGCCACAACGGGATACTTGATTTCGGGCATTCCGTAGGGGTTGTTCTTGTAGTCGGGGCTATACAGAGCCTCAAGGCTCTTAAGCACCGGAACCTCTACGGTATCGGGGTTGATAAAGTAGTTATACTGACGGTTGTCGTAGGCATAGGAGTCATACTTTGCCTGCATGGGCAGAGGCTTGCTCTCGTAGGCAGCGCGGCGCATCTGCTGGATATACCAGTCGGTCGACAGGTAGCTCAGGTTCACCACACGCACGTCGGTGCGGTAGCCTTCCACTTCCTGCGCATACCATAGCGGGAATGTGTCGTTGTCGCCGTTACAGAATATCACGGCGTCTTTGTCGACGCTCGACAGGTAGTTCATACCAAAGTCACGTGCAGGCGTGCGGCCCGAGCGGTCGTGGTCGTCCCACGTCTGGCTCACCATCTGAATTGGCACGAGCAGGCCTATCACGGCTGCTACGGCTGCCACGGCCGTGGCCTTGCTGCCTTCTTGCGCCGGCTCGGCTGCTGCCACGCCTTTCTTCTTGCTCTTTGCCTTGCCATTGATGAAGTGCATCACCATGTGGTAGAGTCCGGCCACGCCCATGCCTATCCATATTGCATAGGCATAGAACGAGCCTGCATAGGCGTAGTCGCGCTCACGCGGCTGGCTCGGGGTCTGGTTCAGGTAGAGCACAATGGCGATACCGGTCATGAAGAACAGGAAGAACACCACCCAGAACTGCTCAATGCCGCGCTTTCCTCGATAGGCTTGCCACAGCAGACCTATGATGCCGAGCAACAGCGGCAGGCAGTAGAACACGTTGTGGCCTTTATTGCCGGTGGTGAAATCGGTGGGCATAAGGCTTTGGTCGCCCAGGCGGGCGTTGTCAATCACGGGAACACCCGTAATCCAGTTGCCTTGTGTGATTTCACCCATGCCTTGAATGTCGTTCTGGCGGCCGGCGAAATTCCACATGAAGTAGCGCCAATACATATAGTTGAGCTGGTAGTCGATAAACCAGCGCAGGTTTTCAATGAATGTGGGCTTGATCTTCGACTGATGCTCAATGGGGTTGCCATTGACGTCGAGTTTTGTGGTAGCCTCTACGGTAGTGCCCTTGAGGTTGAGCCACTGGCGGTATTCCGATTCGTGGCCGGGGTCGTAGATGCGCGGGAAGAGCATGTTCTGCTCAGGGCTGTACACATAGTCCTGTGCCTTGCCCGAAACCACATAATGATCAGGCTGGTCGGCGCTCGACTTCACCTCGCGGGCATAGAGGGTGCGTCCCTCTTTGATCACGGGCTTCATGGTGCCGTCGTTGTTGGCCTGATACATGATTTCGCTGTAAAGGGTGTGACCGTAGAGCAGCGGACTCTTTCCATACTGGTCACGGCTCAGATAGCTAGCCAGCGCAAATGGGCTGTTGGGCGAGTTCTCGTCGAGCGGCGTGTTGGCGTCACTGCGGATGAGTACAAGCGCATACGACGAGAAGCCTATAAATATTGTGAGGATGCAAAGCACCGCATTGCTGAACAGACGCACGGGCACTTTCTTGGTATACTTGAACAGATACCAGGCCAGGGCAATGAGTATCACCAGCGGTATCAGCAGGCTGTCGCCTATGAACGGAATGCCCGACAGGAACACGCCCAGCAGGAACGAGATGCGCATGCGCATCTCACTGCGACCGCTGTAAAGTTCATAAAGGCTCCAAGCCAGCACTGCCACAAGCAGCACTGCATAGAACAGTGTGCCGCTATTGTAGGGCAATCCAAAGCTGTTGACAAACAGCAACTCGAAGTAGCCTGCAAGTTCCACAAATCCGGGCTCGAGTCCGTAAAGGATGAGCACTATCAGCACAAACGACACAAGCAGCGTGAGCAGCGACCCCTTGGCTGAGGTCTTGGTAAACTTGCGGTAGTAGAACACCAGAGCAATGGCAGGTATGCACAGCAGGTTGAGCAGGTGCACGCCAAGCGAGAAGCCGAACACATAGGCTATCAGAATGAGCCACTTGTCGCTTCCGGGCTCGTCGGCGCGATTTTCCCACTTGAGTATCAGCCAGAACACAAGTGCAGTGCAGAACGATGAGAAAGCGTAAACCTCGGCTTCAACTGCCGAGAACCAGAATGTGTCGCTCCACGTGTAGGCCAGGGCGCCTGCCACGCCACTGCCCATCACCACCAGGTATTGGGCCAGTGTCATAGCGTCTTCCTCACCGTCGCGCACCACAAGCTTTTTCACAAGGTGCGTCACGGTCCAGAACAGAAGCAGAATGGTGGCTGCACTCAGCAATGCCGACATTGCATTGATGCACTTCGACACGGCCGTCACATCGCCTCCAGCAAAGTTGGCGGCAAAGCGGGCCGCCAAGATGAATATGGGGTTGCCCGGCGGGTGTCCTATTTCCAGTTTGAATCCTTGGGCAATGAATTCCGGGCAGTCCCAGAAGCTTGCCGTAGGCTCTATGGTGAGCAGGTAGGTGATAGCAGCTACCACAAACACCAGCCAGCCTAATGTGTTGTTAATAATGTTGTACTTTCTCATCGTTGATGTGTAAGATGATTTTATATGATTTTGTTTTGTTTATTTGGCGTAAGTGCACAATATGTGGCAAAGTTAGTGTAATTAAGGCTCAATGACAAATCAAGCCGACCTAATTACCACACATTAACTTTACGCGCTCCCGCCGCGCTTGTGCCCAGTGGTGTGGCCTTGAGCGTTCCTGGCTACGCAAGGTGTCACGGGTGAGAGCATCTGAAAAAGGAGGGCTCGCCTCACGGCGGACCCTCCACAATTAAAAAGTTAAGAATAAGACTGTAATTACTAAAAAGTAGTATTGTGTTTGCTTGTGTGTGTCAGTTCTTTATTATGCGCTGGCTGTGGCCGCCGCTAGTCACTATGTAGTAGCCCGGGGCAAGGTTGCCCACGTTCACCGTGCGCAACGTCTCGCCATTGCCGTTGATGCGCATCACCTCGGCGCCGGTTATGCTCCTCACCACAATGGCTCCGTTGCAGCCCTTTACGGTGATTTGGCTTGTGGCTATGGATGGCATCACGCTGAAGCCATTGCCAGTGTCGCCGGTCACATCAGTCAGTCCGGTGGGTGTGCCGTTGTCGTAGGTCACGGTCAGTGTGGTTTCGGCCACATAGTAGTGTCCTGAATTGTCGCAGCAATATAAGCGCACCACATAGTTCACATCGAGAGGATCGGTCATAGTTGGGGTCTTGGCTCCAAACGTGTCGCTCACCTTCAGGTAATCGCCTTCCGCATCACCACCTACAATATCGTAACTCCATTGCTGTTCACTGCGGCTTTTGTTGTCAAAGCCGTTGAACCATGGTGTCAACGGGGTTTCGCGCCATTTATAAGCAGGATCTTCCTCTACGGCCTTGCCACCGCAGTCACGCCACAGGCGGTAGGCCTTAATGGTCAACCCTTCGGGAACGTAGGACTGCAGAGCAATGGTAGTCTTGAAATACCGTGCGTCAATGTTCTTGAATTTATATATACTTATGTCTTTGCCTACTACAGTTGCAGTCACCTTTGCCATATACCCGTCTTTGATGTCGCAGCCATAGGTGTTCACGTTGTCGTTGTCGACATTCACGTTTATAATGGGGACGTATTTGCCCGCCTCTTTGAAGTCGTAGGTGTTGTCGTTGACTGTGGCTTGTCCGTCTTTGCTCTCGCCAGTTAGTTTCTCTCCGTCGGTAAACAGTTCGAAGATGCCGTAGGTGCCATCGGGACGGTTTTGGGCACGGCCTATGTTGGCGTCGCCGCGCATCATAGTGTATTGCTTTATTGCATTGTTTACCTCCACGCTGAATTTGATTTGCGGCACGGCGGTCACGCTAAGGCTGTGGTCGATGTCGCCCTTGGCGGCCTGCTCGGTCACGGTGTTGGTCATCTCGCTTGAGGTCTTGTATACCTTCACGTCGAACTCGTTGCTGTAGAATTCCTCCTTGGTGCCGTCGGGGGCATATTTCACCTGATAGGTGTATCTTTCGGGCTGCGCGTTCTGGGCTGTCGAAGCGTTGAACTGGTCGCAAATAATGAAGTTGTTAAAGTCAACAGCGCCATTGTCTTTCACTCCGAAGGTGCCTGTTTTAGCCGGATATTTAGTATCGTCGGCTCCTGCCTGGTTCTTATACTCAACCTTATACTCTAATCCGGCATTGGCCTTGGATGTGATGGTAACCACTGCGGCCACCGAGGTCTCGGTATAGGCCATTCCTGTTAGTTTGCTTGTGCGGTAGAAAGTGAACTTTGAGCCCACGGCCATGTTGTCGGCGGCAATGAATGTGCCCACGCTGTTGTTCATCATCACCGAGTTGCGGTATTGGTTCACTTCTTTGTCTTGGTCATATTTACTGTAAGCCGACCCACCTATTCCCAACACAAGAAGTTCCTTGGGATCCAAGCCGGGAATGTCGACTGTGGCATAGTTTGACCACACGGGATCTAACTCGGCTGCATTCTCAACAGGCTGTGCCGACACCACATAGGTGATGGAGTAGCCGTGTGTCTTTTGCGGCACATCGTAGCTGTGGCTGGCAACAGTGTTATCAGCCAATGTCAGCTCATCAAGCGTGCCATCACTGTTTACCACATAGAGGTGGTAAATCTCCTTGGTACTTGAGTTGCCTATCACCTTTGCCAAGGTGGTGGTCCAGTCAAGGTTTACAGTATATTGCTTGTCGGCTGTGCTTGCTTTTGCCTCTGCCTCAAGCATCACACTATACAGACACACCGACGGAGCATAACTCTGGTTATAGTCTATGTATTTGTCATTCCATCTATCATCATCGCGTCCAGACCAGTATTTAAGTCGGTAGTCGGTCAAAAAGAACGTGAGCCCAGTAATGTCGCGGTTTTCTGTTCCGTTTTGCCCTGTCATGGCAAAATAGTGTCCTGTGCCAAGTACTGAACCGCAATCATGAACAACCTTAAAAACATTTCCTTCCTTCATTTTTGAATAGAAATCAGTGAGGCCTTCAGATGAAGACTCGGATACTGGACTGTATTCCTCATACATTCCCCAGAATGGTGTGCGTTGAGCTCGTGTACTGCTTAATGTTCTTGCCCGGCCTTTCGATATAAAGAAGAAGCGGTTGGCTTCGCCCGAAAGCTTGTAGAGCGTACCTGGATTGTCGCCTCCTACGGTCATTGAAGAGGTGAGCAGCTGCACCGATTCTATGGAACTTTCTATATAGTTCTTTATATCACTTTCTGAGGTGCATTCTTTATCATTCTCTTCAGACCATCCGTTTTTCACTTTCACCATAAAGGTGGTATAGCCCTCTGTGGTTGGCTTGGTAACCGATTCAATGTTCCATCCGGTGATATCGCCATAAGTAACCTCGCCTTCACGTTTGCCTCTTCTGACGTAGCCGCCATAAAGGATACCGGGTACGCTCGAGTTGGTGTAAGCCTCCTTTAGCAGTGCCATTATATGGGCAGGGTCGGTTGCCACATCAGTCAGCAGGTTGGTGTGCGACTCGCCATTAGAGTCTGTCCATTTCACAATTTTGCCCAAGGCGTCATACTGAGCCTTGGTCCATGTGTTTTCACTTTGAGCCATTGCTTGCTGACTCCCTAATGCGGCAAGCCAAACAATCAACAAGTAAAGTAATCTTTTCATAATGATGTAGGTTAAATGTTTATTAATATGTTTTTCTACTTAAAAAAATTGTGTAAGAAAAGAAATCGGTTAGTGGCTGCAATTACTCTGATTTTTTAACAAATACTATTTTTTCAATACTCTAAAACTCAATCCTTAATGTTTTTGGCAAAAGCCTACAACTGCTTTTGCCTAGCTCTTACTCAATTATGAGTGACAACAAGAATTTGGGAATAGTTAATATGTCTTTCTTGCTTGTTAAAAAGTAATACGCTCGTAGCCTTGGTGTTTTTATTGCTTATATGGCTTGTTTTTGACAAGGCTGTGTTGTTAACTATCTTCTTTCCTTGATGGCAAAATTATGCATTAATAAATTATGCGGCAAGCAACTTTGTTGAATTTGTTTTTACTTTATTGTTAAAAGAACGAAAAACGCACTTCCCAAAACAGATAGTGATACAATGGCTGAAATAAG
>CAVFVP010000015.1:29304-37126 GCA_963625945.1 Agathobacter rectalis
CCTAAAATTGGACTTTAACGCCTTTTTCACATTCACTTAAATGCGGTTACTTATTTTTTTGCTACATTAGCACCACTGAATTCACTTTCTTTTTATAACACATAAATCACACATCATGATGAAAGACTGCGAAAATAAAATCAACATATTCTGCAAAAACACAGGAGACCACCTGAAAATAGAAGGCGGCGACACGCTGCAGGATGTGTATGGGCTGATAAGCGGAAAAGTAGGCTTCACACCCATTTGCGCAAGGGTCAACAATGTGACTCAAGACATGCACTTTCCGCTTTTCCGCTCTAAAATGGTGGAGTTTGTGAATGCCGCATCGCCAACCGGTTACCGCGTCTACATTAGGTCGCTTTGCATGATTCTCTACAAGGCCATTGCCGACCTTTATCCGGGCAAGCGGCTGCTCATCGACCACAACATAAGCAATGGCTACTACTGCATATTCAAGCATGAGACGGGAAAAGTGGCTCAAGAGGTGACCGACGGCATTTTGAAACGCATGCGCGAGATTGCCGAAAGCGACATCAACTTTGTGCTTCACGAACGCCCCACAGCCGATGTGGCTAAAATTTTCTTGAAGCAATCAATGCCCGACAAGGTGAGACTGCTCGAGTCGAAAAACGACGTCTACACCACATACTATAAGCTCGACAATGTGATTGACAGCTACTATGGGCCTCTGGCACCATCCACTGGCCATATCAAGGTGTTTAACCTTATTCCATACAAGGACGGAATGCTGTTGCTTGGCCCCGACCGCAACGACATGAATGTCGCCTACAAGCCGGTGCCCCAAGAAAAAATGTTCAAGGCCTTCACCGACTATGTGAATTTCAATAAGGTTATTGGCGTGGCCGATGTGGGTGAACTAAACAGGGCTGTGAAAACGCATCGTGCCAGCGATCTCATCAACGTGGCCGAAGCTTTGCACAACAAGATGTTTGCCAAAATTGCCGACGAAATAGCCCAGCGCCACAGCGAGGGTGGGGCACGGGTAGTGCTCATAGCCGGGCCCTCGTCATCGGGAAAGACCACATCATCAAAAAGGCTTGCCATTCAACTTATCACCAACTACATTATTCCAAAGGTGATTTCGCTCGACAATTATTTTGTGGACCGTGCCCACACTCCTCGTGATGCCAATGGTGACTACGACTATGAATCGCTTTACGCGCTCGACCTTGAGCAACTTAATGCCGACATCTGCGACCTTATTGCAGGGAAAGAGGTGAAACTGCCCACCTACAATTTTGAGACCGGCTTGCGCGAATACCGCGGGAACACATTGCGACTCGACAAGAACGACGTTCTGCTGATGGAGGGCATACACGGCCTTAATCCCGACCTCATAAGAGCCATTCCCGAAAACATGAAATACAAGCTTTTCGTGTCGGCTCTCACAACACTCAACATCGACGACCATAACTGGATTCCCACTACCGACAACCGGTTGCTCAGGCGCATAGTGCGCGACCACAAATACCGTGGCGTGTCGGCTCAAGAAACCATAGCGAGGTGGGGTAGTGTGCGCCGCGGCGAGGAAAAGTGGATTTTCCCGTATCAAGAAAATGCCGACGCCACATTCAACTCGTCGCTGCTTTTCGAACTTGCCGTGATGCGCAACTACGTAGAGCCTATTTTGCGACAAGTGCCTGCCAACTGTCTGGAATTTTCAGAAGCATACCGGTTGCTTAAATTCATAAGCTACTTTGAGCCGCTGGCCGAAAGCGATGTGCCAAGCACAAGCCTGCTACGTGAGTTCTTGGGCGGAAGCAGTTTCCACTATTGATAATGAATTAATTAATAAAATCCGCTTGCCATAGCGTGTTGTGGCAAGCGGATTTTATTATATAATGCCATTGAAAACCTCACTGCGCATGGAGTGCGGCTCAATCATATCGCAATCACTAAAAATCGCTGAAAAAGTTAGGCTTGATGAGCAGGCCTATGCGCAGACGTGAATGATATTTGTTGTAGTCGAGCATATTTTCTCCATAGCCGTTATAGTATTGCAGACACAGAAACTGGTTATCGCTTTTGCGGATGCGGAAACCGAGTTCCAAAATTGTGTTGCCATTGAAATTCCATCCCTGACGCTTGATGAAGGTGGCGCTGAACACCCAGCGGCGGTTGGTGCTCATGGCCTGGATACCGGTCTGGTAAATGCCGCTGTACTTGAGAATATCATCGTTGTTGTGCCCGTCGATGATAGGAATCCACACCTTGCCGTGCACCATCAGGTTAGGATCAAGATATATGTTTCCGCAAAATGAAATTTTGTTCCAGCTGCGCGAGGCCAAGCGGTCACGGCCGTTACTTTCATGCTCAATGAGCAGAGTGATTTTTCCTATCAGGCGGTTTTTTGAAATAAGCAGCTTCGACAATCCTATACCGGGATTGAAATTGAGATCGCGCATGGGGAGCGAGTTTTCAAACACATTCCACATGCACTTCTGCGAATACATCAAGAACAGATAACTGTGAAACGGCAGCACACTCCTCGTCAGTCGCTGCGATATGCTCACCTGAAACTTAACGTCGCTGTTGGCCGATGTGGGCTTGCTGCCCACCGTGGTGCCCACCGTGAAATAGTTGTCTTTATATAAGCCAAAAAACGGACGGTTGTCAAAATCGCGCCTTATGCTGTCGGCGTTAAACTCAGTCTTGTTCTTCGGCACCACAATTTGTGCAGCGGCTGGCGCACAATTGGCAATCAGGCATGCCCAAAGCACAGCCACAGGCAGTAATTTGCTTATTTTCATATTTATATGATTCTACTTTGAAGTGCAAAATTACACGAAATGGCAAGCATTGCCAAATAGTGAAAATGCATTTTTCAATGCATTTGTTTTTTAATCCACTTTTGAAGTGTTTTTATCTACCTTTTTTATCTTAACCATCCACGGTGCATATCTCGATATAAACCAAGCACAAACGCCTATTATGGCAAGAGTGCACACCGTTATGAGCAGCGATAAGGACCACGACATGGTGTCGGCTCCAGGCCACATCCTGCTTATGGCCAAGCGCAAAACACCGATGCAATAATTTTGAAGAGCCAGACAAGTGATGCCGTTTACAGCCAAAAACTCCACCGTTTTGCGTCGGCCTACACATTGCTCCACCTTTGTGGCAATGCAGGCAACCGGCAAAACCACAGCAGTGCCGCCCGCCACCAGCATCACACTGCGCCAATCGGGGGAATCGAAACGCTGTGCCACCACAGTCATCATCACTATCGAGAAAGCCAATGCCGATATAAAGGCCCACCACCTCAGTCTCACTCCGTTCACTATGTGCGGACGCAAATAGTATCCCGCAGCATAAAACGGCATATAGAGCAGAGCGTAATTAATGTTCCAAAAATTCAAATGCTCGCTGCCCGGACAAAGCGCCACAGCCACACTCAGCGCCACACTCAGCCCCATAGGCATCCACTTTCCTGCTTGTTTCGACTTCTCTATCCAATAAAACATAACCTGAATGCTCAACAGGCATGTAATAAACCAAAACGGCGCCACCACCACAGGCTTGTAGTACTTGGGCAATCCCATTAGCCATTGCCAAAGTGGCGTCAGGGCATCCACTCCCGGATCAAGACGGCGACCGGCCGCAAGCCACAAAATGTAGAATAGGGCATAGAATGTGAAATAGGGCAACAACAGCTTTGTGCAACGGTGCTTCATAAAATCACCGAATGACCTGTAGGCACACGGATTGAACAGACAACCTGCACAACCGAAAAAAATGGCCAACACACCCACTGCCACACAAAGCATGCGTGGCTGGGCATGCATCAGCACTATGAGCACCAAACTCAAAAGCCGCGCATAATCCAGCCACGCATATCTTGTCTTTACCATAATAAAGACTTTTTTACAAGGGATTGACGGTGTGTGGTTAAATAACCACATTCACAATCTTGCCCACCACCACAATCACCTTCTTGGGTGTCTTGCCAGCCACCCATTTCTCGGCAGCGGCATCGGTGAGGGCTATGCGTTCCACCTCTTCTTTTCCTGTCCCAGCCGGAACCTGAATATTGAAGCGTGGTTTTCCGTTGAAGAGGACTGTATATTTAACAGTGTCCTCTTTCAGGTAATTTTCATTCCACTTGGGCCACTGTGCATCACACACTGTGGTGTCGTGTCCGAGCACATGCCACAATTCCTCGGCAATGTGGGGAGCAAATGGAGCCATGAGCACCACAAATTGCTCAAGCACTTCACGGTTGCGGCAGTGAAGAGCATTAAGTTCATTGCAGCATATCATGAAAGCGGCAACCGAGGTGTTGTAGGAGAAAGTCTCTATGTCGCCTGTCACTTTCTTTATAAGCTTGTGTATTGATTTCAATTCTTCGGCACTGGGTTTGCCATCGGCCACAGCCAGTGTGTCGCCGTCATAGAACATATTCCACAGGCGTTTCAAGAATCGGTTCACACCGTCGATGCCATTGGTGTCCCAAGGCTTGCTTGCCTCCACAGGACCAAGGAACATCTCATAGAGGCGAAGGGTATCGGCTCCATAGCGCTCAACAATATCGTCGGGATTAACCACATTGAACATCGATTTCGACATTTTTTCGATAGCCCAGCCACAAATGTACTTTCCGTTTTCAAGCACAAACTCAGCATCCTTGAATTCGGGCCGCCATGCACGGAATTTATCAATGTCAAGCACATCGTTGCTCACAATGTTCACATCCACATGTATGGGTGTCACATCATAATCCTTCTTTAAGTTGAGCGACACAAACTTGTTGGTATCCTTAATTCTATACACAAAGTTGGAGCGGCCTTGAATCATACCCTGGTTAACAAGTTTCTTGAAAGGCTCAGGCTCGCACACATATCCGTAGTCGTAAAGGAATTTGTTCCAAAAACGGCTATATATAAGGTGACCTGTGGCATGCTCTGTACCGCCTACATACAAGTCGACCTGACGCCAGTATTCATCAGCCTCGTGCGACACAAGCGCCTCATCGTTGTGCGGATCCATGTAGCGCAGATAGTAGGCACTCGATCCTGCAAAACCTGGCATTGTGCACAACTCGAGCGGACGGCCGTTGGAAGCCACCCAATTTTTGGCGCGTCCAAGTGGTGGCTCTCCGCTTTCGGTGGGCAGGAATTTGTCTACCTCGGGTAATTGAAGCGGAAGTTCACTCTCGTCGAGAGGTTGCGGCTGTCCAGCCTCGTCGTAATATATGGGAAACGGTTCGCCCCAATAGCGCTGACGGCTGAATATAGCATCGCGCAAACGGTAGTTAACCTTCACACGTCCTATACCGGCTTCGGCTATGTATTTCTTTGTTTTCGCTATTGCCTCTTTCACTTGCAGCCCGTTGAGCTCCAGTTTGCCGTTAGATGAATTTATAACCACACCCTCCTTGGCATCGAAACTCTCCTCGCTCACGTCGGCACCCTCAATCAGCGGTATAATGGGTAGATCGAAGTGCTTGGCAAAGGCATAGTCGCGGCTGTCGTGTGCAGGCACTGCCATTATGGCTCCTGTTCCATATCCGGCAAGCACATAATCGCTTATGTAGATAGGTATTTCCTTTCCTGTTACGGGATTAATGGCATAAGAGCCGCTGAAAACTCCACTCACCTTCTTGTCGATAAGGCGCTCACGCTCGGTTTTGTGGCTCACTTCGGCCAAATAGGCTTCCACAGCCTCTTTCTGGTCGGCTGTCACCACCTGATTCACATATTCACTCTCGGGGGCAAGAACCATGAAGGTAACTCCGAAAATGGTATCGGCACGAGTGGTGAATATAAGCAGGCTTAAATCACTGTCTTTTACCTTGAAGTTCATCTCGGCTCCTTCGCTGTATCCAATCCAGTTGCGTTGGGTTTCTTTTATTGAGTCGGTCCATTCTATGGTGTCGAGATCGCGCAGCAGACGTCCGGCATAGGCACTCACACGCAGGCACCACTGGCTCATCATCTTCTGCACCACAGGATAGCCGCCACGCAGCGACACACCCTCGCTCACCTCATCGTTGGCAAGCACAGTGCCAAGTTTAGGACACCAGTTAACCATGGTGTTGCCGCGATATGCTATGCGGAAATCCATAAGCGCATCGTTCTTCTCAATGTCGCTCATTGCATTCCACTCCTGTGCGGTGAAGCTCACCTTTGCATTGGTGTGGGCATTGCATCCGTCAGTACCTTTCTGCTCAAAGTGCTTGACAAGTTCCTCAATAGGGCGGGCCTTGTCAAGCTCAGTGTTGTAGTAGCTCTTATACATCTTGAGGAAAGCCCACTGAGTCCACTTGTAGTATTTAGGGTCGCAAGTGCGCACTTCGCGGTCCCAGTCAAAGCAGAAACCTATCTTGTCGAGCTGCTCACGGTAGCGGCTAATGTTTTTGTTTGTAGTAACCTCAGGGTGCTGGCCGGTCTGTATGGCATATTGCTCGGCTGGAAGGCCATAAGCGTCATATCCCATGGGATGAAGCACGTTGAATCCCTGCAAGCGCTTGTAGCGCGCATAAATGTCGCTGGCAATGTAGCCCAGTGGATGCCCCACATGCAATCCGGCACCCGAAGGATAGGGAAACATGTCGAGAACGTAGTATTTTGGTTTTTCTACATTTATTTCTGCCTTATATGTATGGTGCTCCTTCCAGTAGGCTTGCCACCTTTTTTCTATTTCTCTAAAATTATATTCCATTATATATGTTTTGTAGTTTTTCTTTCTTTAAGCAAAGTTGCCTTGATTTATTTTTTATTTTATAAGTCCAAGTTTCTTTGATATCTCAAGCATCCTCTCAATGGGCTTCACTGCTTTGCGGCCCACCTCTGGATCAACCTCAATCTCGGGAGCCATATACTTAAGCGAATTGTAAAGTTTCTCAAGTGTGATGAGTTTCATGAAGCTGCATTCATTGCAGGCACATGTACCGTCTTCGGGAGGAGCCGGAATGAAAGTCTTCTCAGGGCAACGCTTGCGCATCTCATATAGTATGCCGCTCTCGGTGCACACAATAAACTTCTTGCTCTCGCTTGCAATTGCATAGTTAAGCAGTCCTTGAGTTGATCCTATCTTGTCGGCTATGAGCCTGATGGGCTTAGGACACTCCGGATGCACAAGAATCTTGGCATCGCCGTTTTCTTCTTTAAGTTTCAAAATCTTCTCAATCGAGAATTTCTCATGCACACTGCAAGCACCGTCCCACACCTTCATATTGCGACCGGTAAGGCCGTTTATGTAGTTACCCAGATTGCGGTCGGGACCGAATATGATTTTTTCGTCTTGCGGAAAACTCTCCACAATCTGGCGGGCATTACTTGAAGTTACAATCACGTCGGTCATGGCTTTGACAGCTGCACTGGTGTTGGCGTAGCTTATAACGGTGTGACCGGGATTCTGTTCTATATATTTTTTGAATTCGTCGGCAGGACAACTGTCGGCAAGAGAGCAACCCGCGCTCAAGTCGGGCACAATCACTTTCTTGTCAGGACACAGAATCTTGGCTGTCTCACCCATGAAGTGAACGCCACACAGCACTATGACATCGGCATCGGTCTGGGCGGCAAGTTGCGCCAGGGCCAGACTGTCGCCAATGTAGTCGGCTATCTCCTGAATCTCGTCGCGCTGATAGAAGTGTGCCATTATCACGGCATTCCTATCCTTTTTCAACCTCAGTATTTCTTCCTTAAGGTCTACACCTTGTGGGACGGGTGCGTCGACGTAGCCTTTTTCAACATTCATATTATATATATTTTGTTTTTTAATTTCTTAAAAATCTTTTCCTTAATAACTAATATAATGCTTGTTAATTGTGGCAATAACTTTAAGCCTAAAATAT
>CAVFVP010000016.1:0-35932 GCA_963625945.1 Agathobacter rectalis
CTATCAGCTTTATCAGCAACCTTAATCACTTTCACAATATGCGGACAGGCCAACAGCAACTACGTGCCATTGGTGCGCGAAGGTGTGGAATGGACATTCACCGTGAGCTACGAAAACTCATTCGGCTATGACTACGTGCGCAATGTCACCGAATGCTTCAGCGGCGACACCACAGTCAACGGAGCGACCTACAAAAAACTATATCGATTTGAGCCCGAAAACCCTTATAGTCACGAGGCACCTGTGGCAGGCATGCGTGAGGTCGACGGAGCCGTACACGTAATATATTTCGGCAATGTGCCACTTCACAACGGCATCGGCGCTGCCGTGAACCAAGACATCAAATTATATGATTTTGCCCATGCCGACTCGCTGCTGGCTATGCCGCGAATAAGCGAGGCCACAATCAGCATAGGCGGGACAGAGCGCAAAGTGCACACCTATGAATACGAGACGACCAGCGAAGGCGACACCATATTCTTGCGCCTGATTGAGGGTGTGGGCGTGGTGAGCAATGGCAGCATGTTTGTCGGCGAACTTGCCGACCCGTTCCGCCTCATACCCACGGGCAGCATCAATGAAACAGCCATGTTATATTCAGTGAAAGAAAACGGCAAGGAAGTGTACCAGGGTCCGGCCTACGGAATCATCGACAAGCAGAACTGGTGCATTGCCGGCGGATACGGCAACGACCTCGCATTCTACAAGATTCTGGACCGCAGCAAGCAAACCCTTGAGGTGACCTACCGCCAACGTGTGTCGGACAGCAGCGACCCGTATGCCTACAAGAACATTGGCACAATCGACAGCAGCATAAAACTCCCCTTCTTGTGCTACGGCAGTAGCCACGACGTGGTGTATGTGCCCGTCCGCATCGGCAACCACGCCTTTGAATACTCAACCATTGCCAAGACTCTCATCATCCCCAATGTGATCGAGAGCGTTGGAGACTCGGCTTTCTACCACTCGAGCCTGACCGAAATCACGCTGCCCGAGAAAGTAACAAGCGTGGGAACATCGGCTTTCGATGGCTGCGGCAACCTATACAGGGCCACCTTGCCGGCTGCGCTCAAGAGCATAGGTGCAAACGCATTTAAGGGCACAGCGCTGAAAGTGATATACAATCGCAGCACCGATCCGCAAGAGATCTCGGACGACGTGTTTGAGGGCGTGGACAAGGCTGCCTGCAAGCTCTATGTGCCCGCCGGCAGCGTTGAGGCTTACAAAAGCGCTCCGGTGTGGAAAGAATTCTTAGTGACCGACGAAGCCACTGGCATCGACGCCACCAGCGCCCAAGTCAAGACGGTTGACCGGATAGAATACGTAAGCCCCACTGGCGTGGTCAGCGCCACCCCTACCAAGGGCGTCAACATTGTGATCACACACTACACCGACGGCAGCCGAAGCATCGTCAAGCAACTGCGTTAAAACGCAGGCGCGCATAACCGTACCATAAAGCCGGCTCACGCCTAACTGCCACCCTTTGGGCATTAACGGGGCGTGACCGGCTTTTCATCTTCAAGTCTGCAGCAAGAAACACTCCTGTACACTTAACTGATAATCAACGCACTACAGCAGGCAGTTAATATTTAGCACGCAAAATGCTTGCCATTATCAAAAAAATTCCTACCTTTGCAGTCGGGTAAGTCCTATACGGCCAGCTCCCCGTTAATCCCCCAGGTCTTGACCGAAGCAAGGGTCGCGGGTTGTAGCGGCGCGATATAGTCCACTTGCCCTTTTTTATGCCTCTTTAGCTCAGTTGGCCAGAGCACGTGATTTGTAATCTCGGGGTCGTTGGTTCGAATCCGACAAGAGGCTCAGAAATCATCAGACCGCACGACAACCGCCGTGCGGTTTTTTTGTGTCGCTATAAGGAGATTCAGCAGCAAAGCCGGGGCGACGGTGTGGAACCGTGACGGCGCCTATGGGCAAAAAAAAAGGGATATTCTCTCGAACTTCCCATTCCTTTAAATACACAATTATCTATAAAACAACTATTTGAATTCTATTTTAAAAATTTGCCATCGCCGACGGTCATCCGTCACAATTGGGCGGCAAATTTAATGAAACGTGTTATCTGTTGAATTTATTGCAAATTGTCATTCCAATATATCGCGGCAATTTCTCCATTGGGCAAAACAGCCGATTTTGTGGTCGTTTTTTCCAGCCCTTTGCCATGTGATTGCCATCAAATAACGATGCAAAGATAATCACTTTTTCTAAAACAACAATAGTTTTGATTTAAAAATATCACTTTTATTATCAAAAAAATCGCAAATAGACATTTTTAATGCACTTTTCAAGCTAAATGTATAAAATCATTCAACCACATGGTTGCTTTTTGTGACTCTCCCACAAAGTGACCGGCAACAGCATGGCCCCCGACGGCAAAGTGCCGCTAAGCACAAGCCGCACCGTGCGCACCGGCGGTGACAATAGCCGCATGGCTATCGGTGCGTCGAGATTGCCCGATATGCTGACGCCACCCACCACAAAGCCGTGGCAACTTGCCCCACGCTCGCCGTTGACGGCCAGGCGCACACTTGCCTGTTGCGACACAAGACGCCACAGCGCTATCAAAGGCCGGCACGGAAAACCGCGATTAAGTTCCACCGGATGCGAGCGGTAGCACACCGGCACGGCCGCAATCTGATTCTCGACACCGAAGTCGAGGACCTCGCCGCCCGATGTCACCGCAAAAGCATACGAGCCAGTGCCATACAGACTCGCTGCAGAGAGCGAGCGCCTCCACGAGCGCCCGGTGAGAGCCGACACCACAGTTATAATGCCATCGGCCGAAAGAGCCACGAGTTCGCCCTCGACACCGTTCCAAGCAAGACCTGCTCCCGATCCGAGTCCACGCAAGACACGAGTACACCTCGTTCCCACGACACGGCACAAACTGCCGTCAACTGCCGAAACAAACCACACGCTGTCGTCTCCACCCACTACCGGGCCACCCTCATCGATGCCGCCACGGTGCAACAACCTGGCCTCGCCATAGGTTCCAGATGTGAGCTGAGGAAGCGCATACAGGGCCGAGTGCGTGAACACATAGACCGGATAACGCCCAAAGCCGCTGGAATAGATGGGACGGCAAGCCGAGGCGATAGCAAGCACCGTGTCGGCACCCACCGGACAGACCACCTCGGCGACAAAAGGATTTCCCATAGCCATCACCGCCACCGAGCCAAGTGCCGCATCGCTGTCATTGGCGGCCTGCACCTCAGCCGCTGCCTCGACCGGCACAAGCGCATTGGCAGCAAACCCGGAACCATAGGCCACAGCCATCGATGCCGACGGCACAGCCCACATGTCGGACTCCCAAGCAGTGACAGCCCCGTCGGCATCGGCCACCACCTGAATGCGCACATGCGTGGCACGCGCGTCGGGATACGGCAACAAGGGCGACACCGCCCGTGGCACAAACGGCAAACGGCCCGACGCTACCACCGTAGATGCCCCATGACCTGTGGCCAACGTGGCAGTCACCGTCCAAGCGCAGCCACCTTCGGACGCTCCAGCGCAGCACACCTGTCCAAGTCCCCACCAATTCACGCATCGCCATTCTTTCACACCCACCATTGCCCTGCCGCCATGTCCGGTCAAGGCCGACGGCACAGCCAGCCGCGACGTGCTCCCATGCACCGCCGCTGCCTGTGCAGTGTCAACATCGATGCCACACGGCATGGGGGCGAGCAGGGCTTGAGTCACTGCCGAGGGGAACGGGACCGAAGCCGACCGCCCTACATTGGCAGCCACAAAGGCGCCATCACCAAGGGATTCGATGTGCGACGTGGTGGCCACCACACGCCACATACTGCCAAGCAGCGATGAGGCAACCGTCGAAGACGACGGAGCCGCCAGGCCGAACTCAAGCACATTGCGCCGGGTGCCGGTGGTGGAGGTGGCGCTGTGACAGCTAAGCGACGACCCCGACGATGCGACCCCCACGGCATCGGTCACCAGCACATCGACAGCCTTCACTATTCCGTGCCAGCAAGCCGGAATGCCTTGATGCACAGTTATACCAAGGGCATAAGACGACAATGAGATCGAGGCGGCAGGCACACCGGCAAACTTGCTTCCCGACACGGTGACATCAACCGTGGCCGACACCGTGGCAAGGGTCGACGAACCGAGCATTACCGGTGCACTGAGAAACAGATAGCTGTCGTCATACAGCCTCACGCCGTAGCGGGCAAGCACCGCACCGGCATAGCGCCCCTTAGCCGTCACCGAAGCCTCGGCGGCAGCAATTCCGCGCCTGAGCCGCGAAAGCAGAATCTCACGGTCGGCCACTGTCAGCGACGCGGGCCATGAGTCGTAAGGCTCATCGAAATCCACCGAGGCCACATCGGCCGTAACATCGGCCACATCGGTCTCACACAACGAGATTTCGGGCACGGCCTCATGCGGGTCGAGCACCACATAATCACCGCCAGAAGCCAGCAGCACCCACAGGCGCCCCTTAGTGGCCACCACGGCATAGTCGCCCACCCCACACGCCCCTATGGGCTCGGCATCGAGCGAGACCACCGTCTTGCCGCCACAAGTCACCACAAAACCGTCGTCGACGGCAAGCATCATCCTGCCGCACGTGGTTTCATGCACAAGCAGCAACCGGCTACCCGCCGGAATCGAGCCAATGACCGCCGGAGTACCAGCCACCTGAAGCGAGTCTTCGCGCTCACGCATATTAAGGACCACGGCAGCCTCGCCCGCCACCGCAGCCTCACCGTTATGCATCTGCCGCACGGCATGCGGCACCACCCTCAGGCCAGTCATGGATTTGGAGTTGTTTTTCATCATTTCCAGTAAATTTATAGGTTATCGGTTTCAAAAGCGCTAATTTAGCTCTTGCCCGTGCGGTTGCGCCACATCAGCAAGTCGCCAGCGACAAAGTATAAGCAAAAGGCAACGCACTACAGCCGTGCACATTACGGAAAAGCAAGTGGCATCAAGCTTTCAGAAGAACAAAAAAATGTAATTATTTTCAAAAAAAGAGGTGGAAATATTTGGAAATTCTTTGCATCGGCAGTATCTTTGAAATCGTAAAAAATAATATTGACATAACTTCAATGAAAAAATACTTGAATTGGTTCTATTCTGATGAAATATATATGTTTTTATAGATTGTAGATTTTAAGGAGCCAACGCTGTGAAGCGCCGGCTCTTTAACTTTTTAACCCGAATCACCAGCAAAGACACATATCCCGGCATCCCTTGCTTTTCATCAAAAGCGGCAATCAGCTGCCCACACCACATAGCTTGCACTGGCAGGCTTTGCTCAAGCGCTAAAAAAACAGGCGCGGCAATCATCGTGCAATATGACTGCCGCGCATATGTTTAGCGTTGTTTCGTGTGGCGGCCCGGAAGCCGCTGTGTAAAGTCGGGTTTTACCGCATCAGTACGGGAGTTTCGACAAGATGCGTCCAAACTGCTTGGCTCCCTCCTTGAGCTTGCCACCCACCATTGGGACGAGCAGCTTGGGGATGTCGAGCTTTATCGATGCCACAGCCTGAGTGGTCTCGGTGCTTGTCGATTCGAGTTCTATTTCAAGGTTGAAAGCCACCGGAGAGCGCAATGCGCCATATACGACCCGCGTGGGCGGCACAGACTCTACCACGCCGAGTTTGATGGGGCCCATGGGAGTGTCGATGCTCAGTGAGTCGCCCTCAAACTTCACGTTTTTCAAGTTGTCGAGAACGTCTTGCGGGAGTTTGTCGGCAGCTTCCTGCACTTGCGACTTCAGCGCATCGTTGAATGTGCCAGGGTGCGACAGACGCTCAAATACGCGGTCAATGCCGGCGGCTATCTGCGCAACGTCGCTTTTATAAGTTTCCATAATTGAGATTGATGTGTTTTGTTTCCTTTTATTTGTTTTGTCGTTGACAATGGCAGGCGGCAAGCCGTCAGTCGATGTTGACACCACGCGGAGTCCACACCGACGGGTCCTCACGCCACTGCTGCAAGCATTCCACGTCTTCCTCCTTAATGTAATTAGTGGCCACGGCAGCCTTCACCATCGAGCTGTAGTTGCTTATGGTGAGCAGCTTCACGCCTTCGGCGGCAAAAGCCTCGGTGGCAACCGGGAACTCATAGGTGAATATGGCCACCATTCCCACCACCTCGGCGCCAGCGTTGCGCACAGCCTGCACAGCCTTGAGGCTGCTCTTGCCCGTGCTCACGAGGTCTTCCACGATAACCACCTTTTGACCGGGCTTGATGTTGCCCTCAATCAGGTTCTCAAGGCCGTGGTCTTTGGGAGTGGAACGCACATAGACGAACGGCAGACCCAGATTGTCGGCCACAAGCACGCCTTGGGCAATTGCACCCGTTGCCACGCCAGCCACCACCTCGGCATCGCTGAAGTTTTCGAGAACTAGGCGCGACAGCTCCACCTTGATGAAATTACGCACATCGGGATAGGAGAGCGTTTTACGGTTGTCGGTGTAGATTGGTGAATTCCATCCCGAGGCCCAGATGAACGGGCTATCGGGTTGCAACTTTACGGCACTGATTTTGAGCAGTTTCTCAGCCAATAACAAATCTAAATTTTTCATATTGATGGGAGTGAATTAATGATTCTTCTGATTCTGGACGCAAATTTAAGCAAAATTCCAATGGCAACGAAAACTACCCTGTCCATTTATTTCCAATTTGTGCATAATGGAGTAATTTTGCACTGCGCCTCAGGCACACGCCTCGGGCCACACCAACCATGATTCAAAACGAAATGAGAAGAAAACGACAGCCGCTTGAATTCGGCCAGGCCCTTTCGATGGCAGCCTCGCTGTGCGCCAGCTGCGAGCGTTGCGAGAGCGACATACGCACCAAGCTGCTCGACTGTGGCATGACCGGAGCCGAGGCCGAGACCATTATCGAGAAACTGAAGAGCGAGAACTACCTCAACGAGGACCGTTATGCCCGAGCCTATGCCCGCGACAAGTTCTCATTCAACGGCTGGGGACGGCAAAAGATAGCCTACATGCTCAAGGCCAAGGGCGTGAGCAGTGAGTCAATCAGTGCCGCCACGGCAAGCATTGCCGACGACGACTGCCACCAGGCGCTGCTGAAGCTGCTGCGTGCCAAGGCGCGCACACTCGCCGGACGCGACCCTCAAGCCGCACGGGCGGCATTGCTGCGCCTGGCGGCAAGCCGCGGCTACGAGGCCGGCATCTTTTACCCGATTGTGGACCAGGTAATGAAAGGAGCCGACGATGACGACTGCCACTAGCCGCCTGAGGCACATGATGCGCGCGGCGCTCGACATGCTCATGCCGCGCTGCTGCCCGGTATGCAAGCACACACTCGGCGCCGATGACGCCTTTCTGTGTCCCCTCTGCCTCGACAGACTGCCACGCACCCGCCTTGAAGGCGTGAAACTCAACGCCATGGAGCAGCTCTTTGCCGGACAAGTGCCCGTGGAACGCGCCACTGCCTATTTCTACTACGAGAAGACCGACCCTTATGCGGCAATCCTGCACGACATCAAATACCACAACATGCCGCAATTGGGCACATGGCTTGCCCACCGCGCAGCCGGCGACATCATGGCGAGCGGCATATTCAACGGCATCGACTGCGTGGTGCCAGTGCCCATGCACAAGTCAAAAATCGCACAACGCGGCTACAACCAAAGCGAACACATAGCCCGCGGACTCGCCGAAGCGCTGCAAGTGCCTGTGACCGAAGCGCTGTGTGCCACGCGCCAGCACGACACACAGACGCGCAAAAGCGCCCACGATCGGTGGCTTAACTCCCAAGGGCTGTATGTGATGCGGCGCGATGCCGACGTGAGAGGACGGCACGTGCTATTGGTCGACGACGTGGTGACCACCGGAGCCACCTTGCTTGTGTGTGCCCGGGCGCTGCATCAGGCAGGAGCCCGAATAACCATTTTCACGCTTGCGGCCGCCCGCATGGGCTGACATAGACGCAACCACATAAAAGCAGGTGGGGGTGAACGTGCCCCACACGGCACTCACCCCCGCCTTAGCGTTTCCAAAATGGACTCACGACAAGTGCTCCACCCGCGACGGGTCTTTGCTCGCCACGCTGCCGCTTGCCTGATGAGTGGCAAGCACCAGCACCTCGGCTATCTGCACATGCTCGGGCGCATTGGCGGCATAAGCAACCACATCGGCAATGTCGTCGCCATTAAGCGGGTGAATGCCCTTATACACATTGTCGGCCTTGGCACGGTCGCCGCGGAAGCGGGTGACGCTGAAGTTGGTCTCCACCAAACCCGGTTTCACGTTGGTCACACGCACGCAGGTATCAACCAAGTCGATGCGCAGTCCGTCGGTCAACGCCTTCACTGCTGCCTTGGTGGCGCAATACACGTTGCCACCGGCATAGGCCGCATCGCCAGCCACGCTGCCGATGTTGATCACATGCCCCTTGTTGCGCTCCACCATGTGTGGAACCACAAGACGCGTCATGGTGAGCAATCCCTTGATGTTGGTGTCGATCACGGTTTCCCACTCGTCCAGACTGCCCTCATATTCCTTGTCGAGTCCCAAAGCCAATCCGGCATTGTTGACAAGCACATCGACATCGCGCCAATGCCCCTCGAGCGAGGCTATGGCCGCTGCGGCCGCATTGCGGTCGCGCACATCGAAATTCAGTGTCATCACATTCACATTGCCAAGAGCGCTTTTCAGCTCAGCAAGTTTTTCAGCATTGCGCCCCGTGAGAATCAAATCGTAGCCGCAAGAAGCAAACTTGCGGGCACAAGCCTCGCCTATGCCACTTGTGGCGCCTGTAATTAAAACTGTTTTTTTCATAATTCCGTATTCTATGGCCATTTCATTTAGATGAGATGTAAAATTAGCGGTTTTTGCCGATTGGCAGGTGGTTTCGCATCAAAAAACGTTGCACTTCCATTTGGATTCTGCATTTGCAAGTCATTAAAATCAGTGCAAAGTGGGGTCACATGAAGTCGGTGATGCTGAGTTGGCCCCTGGCGGGCTTGCGGCCTACAGCCACTGCTGCCGCCGTCATGGCATCGAGCTCGGCTTGCGGCACCGTGCACTGCGCCCGGGCGTTCAGCCGCTCCACAAAGTGAAGGCCTATCGCGCGTGTCATGAGCACATCGTCATGGCGGCCGCGCATTGCCCCATAGCTGCCGTTGGGCTTCAGCTCATAGCAGTTGAGCTCATTGAGCGCCTCGTGGTCGCGCTCAACTATGCGGCGGTCGCGCACGGCAGCAATCAAGCCATATATCACCTGCTGCTTGGTGCGCACATTGGTCTGGAAACCGGGCACTCCCCGGCGGCGGCAATACAGGTTGCCATAGTGCCGCCCTATCACATGCATGATGTAGCGCGAGCCGTCGCCCTCGCTTGAGGCCGTTTCGATCGTGTTGCTCTCAATCACAAGGAGCGCATTGCAGTAGAAGCGGGCCATCTGGGCAGCCTTCCAAGCAAGCAGGTCGTGATCGGTGTGTCCACGCCACTGGGCCACCACCTCGGGTACACAGCATGCAGGGTCGTCGCCGCGGTCGAGCACGGCGATGACAGAATAGTCGGCCTTCAGACTGCGTCCACCCACATCCACAGCCACCACATAGCGGTTGCGCACAGCCGCCTTGTGGGGCATCTGCCACACTTGCAGCGCACCGTGCGGGTCGGGATGCAGGGCGATGCCGGCCAGGCGGCCGTCGGCGGCAGCTATGTCGCCAGTGAACGAGGGAGCCCGGCATCCTTGGCGAAGAGCCTCCACATCGGCTTGGGCAAACACATTGCGGCCCGTCACGGCAAACGCCTCGATGTCGTTGCTCGGAAACTCGGCCATCATCTGGTCGTGAGTGGCATACTCACCTCGCTTGGCACGATACCATGCTATCTGCTCAAGCGTGCACCCCATGTGCCACAGGCGGCGCTCGTAATCGTCGAGCGACTTCCACAGCGCAAGCGGGTCGGCCACGTCGACGCTGTAGCCATCAATCTCGTGCCACGGCACAAACACAGGCGCATAACCGCCACGGCCCGCGCAGGCATTGAGCCACAACGAGTGAAAATAGCTGCCCACCCCATTGGCGGTACTCTCAAGCACAATGAGTGTGCCGGCCACCAACGGCACTGTGCCGCAAATGCTGCGCATCACATCGCCCGGCGAGTGGCGGTCGGTATCGGGCCAAAAGGCCACCTCGCTCAAGTGGGCCATACTCACATCGTAGCCGCGCACCATTTCCTGCGTCACTGCCGAGCCTGTTATCACCAAGCAGTCGCGTCCGGTAATCAAATGCGCGTTGGCGCTACCCTCAAACCGCTTGAATTCAGGTTTGTGGCCTTCGGGCAAAAACCGCTGCGGATAGTTGCGCAAAACGCGCGTATACATTCCCTTTATGGCGGCCGAAGTGCCGCGCAGGTGTCCGCAAATCACACTGTTCCAGTGAGTGCGCACCACCAGTTGCATCCAGGCCATATACATCTGCACCAGGGTCGATCCGCCCCACTGCCGAGCCTTGAGCAGCACCACCCTGACTGGCAGCCCCGCAAGGCGTTGCCGCTCAAGTTCGGCGGCAAGGCGGCGCTGCGGCGCATTGAGCACAAGCGGGCCCTCACGGCCCACGCCCTTTAACGTGATGGTGACGCAAGTGCGGCACCAATATTCAAAGTCGTGCGCTACGCGCAGCCTGTCGAATTCATCAACCGAGCCAAGCGGATTGGGCACCGGACCGCCACCTGAACCCAGAAGTGCGCTGCGCAATGCGGCCGAAGCCTCAATCATCGACTCGGGCAAATACAACTCCGGCACATGGCCACTGCCGAAGTCGACAGCCACACGGCGCCGCGGGCCGCAGCACCCTTCGCCGGTGAGTTGGTCGTAGCGCACACGTGAGGCCGCTTTGCGGCGCTCGTTCTCCTGCAATATATCTGAAAAGTTGGGATGGTGATTCATGGTCATAAGGGAATATGCGCCAGCCGCGCATGCCGCCGGGGCAGACAACGGCCACTCAATGCAGCTACACGACGACGCTAAAAAAACATTCGGGCAAAAATAAGAGCAGCGGTCCGGCTGAGTCAAGGGCAATCCGTCATTTGCCAGCCAGGAACGCCTCGATTTCAGGCAAGCGGCGCTCAGCCACGTCACGGCCTAACTGATAGGTGTTGCGAAGCAATTCGGGCGAATGGGTGACGTGGTTGACAGGCAAAGCGGCATCGGGCATGAGCACTAAGGCGTTTCCGGCCTCAGCCCTTTGCCTCACATATTGCAACTGCGCATTATACATAGCCGGACGACGGTCCATTGCCTCAACGAAACGGGGGTGGCGGCGCATCCACCACCGCAACAGAGGCTGCAGCGCACTCTGCCTTTTCACATAGCCGGCAGGCTGGGTGAGCACCACAAGGTTGCGGTCATAACCGCGATGTTCCATAAACTGAAGCGGAATGGAGTCGGACACACCGCCGTCGAGCAGCAGCTGGCCGCCAAGGCGCACAATGCGCGAGGCAAGCGGCATTGAGGCCGATGCCCTGATCCAGTCGTAGGTCTCGTGGGTAGCCTCACGGCACTCGTGATACACGGCCTGCCCCGTTTCCACATCGGTGCAGACGACCACCAGCTCCATGGGATTGGCGTTAAAGGCACCGGTGTCGAAAATATCATAGCGGTCGGGCAGCTCATGGTAGCACCAAGCGCCAAACAGGTTGCCCGTGGTGAGCAGCGACCACACGCTGCAATAGCGGCGGTCGCGGCAGTAGCGCACATTATAGCGCAAAGCCCTACCGGCCTGGCGCGACTTGTAGTTGCAGCCGAAAGCAGCCCCGGCCGAGACCCCCACCATACCGTTGAATTCTATTCCGTGCTCCATAAGCACATCGGTCACACCCACAGTGAAGAGCCCTCTCATACCGCCGCCCTCAAGCACGAGTCCGTTTTTTACCATTGCTGATTATGTGTATCGTTTAGTGAAATTTGTTTCGTTGCACAAAATTAATGAATTTAGCACACAAGCACAGCCGTACTCACCATTATTCAGCAGCTTTCCACCGGATGACAAAATCCAAAAAAGGGTGAAAATTGCCACAAGTTTGTGCAAATAGCAGTATCTTTGCAAGTTGTAGAAACAAAAAACAATAAATGGACTCTAAAAGCATCTACAGAGCAGCAGGCAAGCTTGGCATTCCGGCAGGCATCTACCTGAGTGTGCTGTCGGCGGCCGTGGTGTTCAGCGACCGCGCATCGCTCATACCCATTGTGGCATTGGCGCTGATGGTGTGTCTGCCCATTGTCGTCTACCGCCTGCAAAGGAACGCCCACAAGGCCGACCCCACAACCCCATATGCCGGGATATGGCTGTTGGGCATGATGACACTGATATTCGGCAGCCTGATTTGCGCTCTGGTCACCTATGTGGTGATCACCTTCCTGCGCCCCGACTTCATCAGCGAGCAGGTGCAGGCCGCCGTCAACCTCTACAGCCAAACGCCAGAGCTGCGCGACAGCTCCATGGTACAGACCATGCGCATGGCCATGCAGGAGGGGCTGCTGCCCACACCCATTGAATATGTGGTGCAGATGTTCTGGATGACATCGTTCGTGGGGTCGCTGCTGAGCGCCCTGCTGGCCGTGCCGGCCGTGCGGCTTCCCGCACGCCGCAGCGGGCTTTAGCATTTTGCCACGCGGGAGAATACATTTTTTTGACAACGACTGACACAAGACAACGCAATATGGATATAACAGTAGTGGTGCCCCTATACAATGAGGCAGAATCGCTCCCCGAACTGGCTTCGTGGATTGAGCGGGTGATGAAAGAAAACAACTTCAGCTACGAGGTGCTGATGATCAACGATGGCAGCACCGACAAGTCGTGGGAGGTGATTGAGCGCCTGCACAACGAGAACCCGGCCGTGAAGGGTGTGTGCTTCCGACGCAACTATGGCAAGTCGCCAGCCCTCAACACAGGCTTCGAGCGGGCCCAAGGCGACGTGGTGATCACAATGGACGCCGACCTGCAGGACTCGCCCGACGAAATACCAGCACTCTACAAGATGATTACCGAAGACGGCTACGACCTGGTGAGTGGCTGGAAGAAGAAACGCTACGACCCGCTGTCGAAGACGATTCCCACCAAGCTGTTCAACGCCACGGCACGCAAAGTGAGCGGCATTGGCAATCTGCACGACTTCAACTGCGGACTCAAGGCCTACCGCCACGATGTGGTGAAGCACATCGAGGTGTATGGCGACATGCACCGCTACATACCATATCTGGCCAAGAACGCCGGATTCGACAAAATAGGCGAAAAGGTGGTTCACCACCAGGCCCGCAAGTACGGCGTGTCGAAGTTCGGCCTCGACCGCTTTGTGAACGGTTATCTCGACCTGGCCACGCTCTGGTTCCAATCGAGGTTCGGCATCAAGCCAATGCACTTCTTCGGCCTCATGGGAAGCCTCATGTTCCTTGTGGGCCTGATTGCCGTGATAACTGTGGGCGTGTGGAAACTCTACAACCTGCATGTGGGCAACCACTACATTCTGGTCACCGACTCGCCCTACTTCTACCTGGCACTGACTTGTATGATTCTGGGGTCGCAATTCTTCCTGACCGGTTTCCTGGGCGAGCTGGTCACACGCAATGCCCCCGACCGCAACCACTACGAAATCTCAGAAGAGCTGAAATAGCCCATCAGGCCGGGCAATACCGCCTGCGATTAAGCACAACCCCAACACTTATATTGACGCTATGACGAAGACAACGACACTACTGGCCGCGCTGGCCCTAATGGCAACCACGACAACCTCGTGCAGCAGCGACGGATGCACCGACAACGGGAGCAGCCTGCCACTGGCATCATTCTATGCCAGCGGCACAGGCAGCAGTGTGACTCCGGCCAGCGTCACGGTGCGCGGCATAGGCGCGCCAGGCGATAGCGCCATCGCCACCAACGAGGCGTTGAGCCAAGTGTATCTGCCGCTGCGCATGAGCTGCGACACCACAAGCTTTGCGATAACATTCGGCACCGACGGCGATGCCACATCAACTACCGACACGCTGACACTGCGCTACCACGCTGTGCCCACATTTGTGTCGCAAGATTGTGGGGCAATGTACAATTTCGAAATCGGCTCCTACAAGTGCACCAACCACGCCATCGACTCGGTGGTGCTGCTGCACAACGTGATTACCAATGCCAACAGGGTGTCGATAAAGATATTTGTGCCCGTAAGCCAATAACAACCAATAGCATCAGATGACCTACAGAAACCACATCATAAAGCTGACGATAATGGCGATAGCGGTAATGTGCGGCACGGTGGCGCTTGCGCAAAATGCCGAGCAAAGGCGCATCACACCAGTGAAGCCAAGCACCAACCGCGTGCTCACACCGCCAAAGGGTACCGACGAGAAGGTGATTGAGCGCTATCTGGCCGGCGACACCACATCGGCCCTGGCCGAAGCACGCGCCGACTCGATAAAGCGGGCCTACCCACGCTATCCGCTGCTCACCGATGTGACTTTCGGAATCAACTTCCTCGACCCCGTGTTGCTGCTTTTCGGCCAAAAATACGGCGGAATCGACCTGAGCGCCACCCTCAACATGTGGAACCGCCTGCAGCCCGTGGTGGAAATAGGCGCAGGCATGGCTAAAAACACCCCCGACGACATGAACTTCACCTACCGGGGCAAGTTGTCGCCCTATGCACGCATCGGAGTGAACTACAACCTGAGATTCAAATACGAGCCTCGCTACCAGATAGTGGCCGGAGCAAGACTGGGAGCCAGCACATTCACCTACGACGTGACAGGCGTCACCATAACCAACGGATACTGGGGCGAGTCGCAGCAATTCGACATCAAGGGATTGAAGTCTAACGCCCTGTGGGCCGAGGTGCTGCTGGGTCTGAGGGTGCAAATATGGAACAATCTGTCGCTCGGATGGCAAGTGAAATGGCACAACATGCTCAGCTATAAGAAAAACGGATACAGCAGTCCATGGTATGTGCCCGGATACGGAAACCGCGAGCGCAGCCTTGCCGCAAGCTTCAGCCTCTACTATACCATCCAGCTCAGCAAGGACAAATGGCCTAAGACCGAGCCAAAGAAAAAGGGCCAATAACCAATCCTACCCCCCAAAAAAAAGGACACACGCAACAAATTCCCCATTTGCACACATGTCACAAGCCCACCACGAAACCGAAATGGCAGGCTACATTGCCCACCGCCTAAGCGCGGCGCAAGCGGCCTATGCGGCAGCGCACCCTGACCATATGGACATTGTGGCGGCAGCAGCTTCGATTGCCAAGGCCCTCCACCACGGACAGACCGACAAGGCCGGACTCGACTACTTTGAGGGACACCTAACCACTGTGGCGCTAAAAGGCCGCGACTGGAAAGAAATGACAACCGGATTTCTGCACGATGCCGCCGAAGACACCGGCCACACCACCCGCGAGGTGATGGCAATGCTGAAAGCCAAGGCAAAGCCGATAACAGCATTTGTTCCGCAGGAATGCGACTGGAGGGAGATTGAAACGGCGCTTGAACTGCTAAATTCACACACGGCCACAAGCCGTGAGGCCTACATTTGGCGGATGGCTCACAGCATGCTGGCATGCACAGTAAAAGCCAGCGACCTTGAGCACAATATGGATATCACCCGGCTGCCGCACCCCACAACCAAAGACCGCCGACGGTTGGCGAGATACAAGACCGAGTACGCCCAAATAAGAGCATTCATTGCCAAGAGGAAAAAGGAGAACGTGGTTGCCACTTCGGGCAGGCTGCCCTAACGGAGAGAGAACACAAGCGGCGAGGCGACTGCCGACTCGGGCGCAAGCGGCAACGTGATTTCGGCAATATCGGGCGGCAAGGCTGGAAGCACAAGGTAGCACACGCCGCCACACACCACATGATACACATTGACTGGCGTGCTGGCCGTGCCCAAGCCCAACAAGTAGCGACGGCGCTGCTCCCGGCCGTCGAAACCACCAGCCACGGCAAACGTGGCGGCCACATGAGCCGTGGTGACATAGCGGCGGCCGATCGGAACCACCGAGAAATCCTCACCTGGAAACTGATACACAGCATTGGCCACATCGGGCATGTTGCTGTGAAGCCGTGCGGCCACCACCCCGCCACTGAGCATATCGCCACTGCGATAGCGCCGCATCACAGCCGGCGGCAAAAACTGCACATTCGTCTTATGGAAATAGTAGCAGTAGAACGGCGCATAGGTGTAGTAACCGGCCGAATTGTAACACACGGGCATCAAAAAACGGTTTTCCTCCCTGAACACACTTGCATCCACCACAGCCTCGGAAGGAGCCTGTGCTATTTGCCGCTTGACCCCGGTGTCGTAGACACGGAAGCGCGACAGCACTCCCACCGCTCTGTAGACGGGCACAACGCAAGATGCAAACAGCACCACACTCATCCACAGCTGCCACTTGGGACGCAAAGCCACACGCCGCCACACGGCAGCAGTTACCACCACAAAGCCAACAACGGCATAGAACGTGAACGCGCGCGAGCGATTGACCCCAAGCAGCAGCATCCACACCAACGTGGCCAGAAACACGGTCCACACCTGGCTGCGGGCCACCATGCCAAGTCCCGGCTTCAAGCCACCGCGGACCAACCGCCAAACACCCCACACCAGTGCCAAAGCGGGAAACACATAAAGAGCTGAACGGCCAAACACAATGTAGGAGCGCTGGATTAGCGTCTGGACAAGTCCCATGCCGCCCACCACCATGCCGCCGCCGTTTTGGGCAAGACGCTGCCACGCTCCAGGCGAGGCCACAATCAGCACTATGCCGGCAAGATAGCCAGTCATGGCTATGATAGTTGCCCTGCCACACTGCTTGCGGTTGAGCACCATCCACATGGCCATTCCGGTAAAGAAACCGAATGACGTGGCCTCATTCATGTTGCCTGCGATGGCGGCCATCAGCCACAACGCCACTGCCGCCGCAAGCCCCACCGGTTTGCGGCTCTGGCGCCGCAGCCACACCCAAAGAGCGAGAGTGGCAGTCACGGCCCACAAATAGTTGGTGCTGCCCGTAAGCCACATCATAGTCTCGCCGGGATTGGGGAACGACCACACCACAAATGCGCTTGCCAATGCCACCACAACCACAGGACGGCGGTCACCCACAGCGAGAATTGTCACAAAATGCAACATCAGCGCAAAAACCACAGCATTGCACACATCAAATGCCGCCTTGCCCAGATAGCCGCAAAACAGCTGAGCCAGGAAATTGGCAAAACGGCCGTTAGTGCTGACGATGTGGCTCAAATGCGAGCGCACCACATCGGTGAGCGAAGTCATAGGGTGGCCGCAGGATCCGTCGATAAACGTGTAGATGATGTCATCGTCCTTGATAGTGGTGAGAGCCGTGAGAGTTGCCACCACTGCCGTGGCAACCGCAATGGAGGCCCAGTAGCCCCAATCATGCTTTATGATTTGTGATATTCGCTGTGTCATGATTTGCCTTGATTTGGATTGAGCCGGCAGCCAAGCCACCACGCCCGATGGCAAAGTTAGGAAATTTACGCCAAAAGAAGGGGCGGCAACAGTCTCAAAAACAACAATGCGGGCCGTCGCACAAAACATGCGACGACCCGCAAAAAAGCTATAATTTGGTATTTACACAGGGTGAATCTCAGGGCATCAATGTGCCAGAGCCACCTTCTTTACAATCTGCTTTCCGTTAGGAAGGGTCACCTGCACCAGATAAGCACCCGATGAGAGTGTTTCCAGACTCACCACACTCTGGCCCTGAGCCGAAGCCACAGCCACTCCACCCACGGTGTAGACAGTGCACTTGTTATAGGGGCCTGTAATTTCCACACGGTCGCGCTTTACAGTCACTTGGGTTCCGGCCACGGTGCTGATTACGCCAGTGCTCTCCACACACTTGAGACCGAACGAGTAGATGCTGAAGCGGGCGCTCACCTTGCTGTCGGGGAGGAAGGCAAGATAATACACACCGTCTTGCGGAACCGAGAATGTGCCGGCCACAGTGTCGCGCGAGGCGCCGCCTGCGATGTAGGTCTCAGTACCCGAAGCCACGGGTTGATCGAATGCGTCGGGTTTGTCGACCGAAGCGAGCAGCAGGTCGAGGTGCGATGCACCGTCAAGTGGATTGCTGGTGTCGGTGCCGGCTATCGCATAGCTGAACGAAGCCTCATACTTCTTTCCTGCCTCGAGGCTGAATGCGGGAGCCTCATAAAGACCAGGAGTCTTCCAAGTCTGCATCCAGCTGGTGTAGGTGCGGTCGGCGCTGACCACAGTCTCGTCGCCACTCGTGGTAGCCTTCCACTGGTTGGAAGTGCTGGTGGGATGATAGTGATACCACTCGCTCTCGCGTGTCGCAAAGTCGGCGGTGTAAGCACTGTCGGCAGTAACCGCTATACCCGTTGCGGGAGCAGCCACAGTGAACTGGTCGAGCACGAGGTAGCCAAGCGTGTTGGTTGTGGTGCACTTGGTGCCTATGTAGTAGTTGCCGTCTTCAGGAATGGTGACGGTGGCCAGTTCCTTGTTGGCCTTGTGGTCGGCATTGAGGGTGTCGCTTAGCTCAGCCACCTTGATGGTCATGGCGTCGGCAGTAGCCTCCTTGCCCAAATACACCGCAAAATTCTGCTTGTAGGTGTCTTTGGTGTTGCCGGTCATGGTCTTCCAGAAGAAGCTCACGTCGTAGGTGCCGGCGGGAATGTGGATGCGGTTGAGGAATGCCCAGTCGCCGCTGGCGTTGGCAGCCGATCCGCTGTGGGCAAACGAGCGTGTTCCCTGATAGGGCACATAAGAGCTCACGGTCCACTTCGAGGCCACCTGGATAGCCTTGTTGTCGTTAGTGTTCTCAAAACCGATGGTGGCGGGCACTGAGAGTGTGGTCCACTTTACAGGGCCGTCGGTCTGGAACGAGTTGTTTTTGCTGTCGGCATCGCCATCGCAAGTCATTGCCACTGCAATGGTATAGGTGCCTGCCTCGGCAAACGAGGCTTTGTCCTTGAGAGTGTATTGTACGGTCTCGCCGCTCTTTACTGTCCCGGTATAGGTGTCGGTGAGTGTTTGCGTCGACACCACCTTGCCCGATTGGTCGGCACCGGTGACGGTGCATGTGAGTTTTGCTCCGCTCAAGTCGCCCACGCCATAGTTGGCAAGAGCTACTGTGATGTCGGCATCGGCCGGGTCGTAGCTGCTTCCAGTCACGCTCGATGATGCGCCCACCACGGCAAGCTCGTTGGCGGCATCGACGCGGAAATCGTCGACAAAGATTTGGTCATAACCGCCATTGGCATAGATTGCGAAATAGTAGTTGCCTGCCGCCGTGTCGGGGATGGTAAAATATGCATTGGCATAAGAGTATCCCTTTTCTGTTATGGCGATGGAGCCAAGCACAGTGCCATTGGCCAGTCCTTCGGCCGAAGGATCCTTGGCCATTATGATTTGTAGGTTGTTGGAGCCGCTGTTGGATGTGAGTCCGTAATAGAACGACACGCGTCCGCGCTGGCCGCCGTTGATGGCGATTGCGGGCGACACTGCATAGTCGTTGTGCTTCACGCCCTGCACGAAGTTGAGGTAGAGTGTGTGCGTACCGTCGATGCCATAGGCGGGAGTCGACTCCACGCCCCAATAGGCATCGTCGCCGTCGGGGTTCACATTGGTCCACTCAAGCGAGTCGGCTGTGGCTTCAAAGCTTGTGGCATAGGGGAACTGATGTGCCGTGTAGGCATACACGTTGTAAGCCACGGTGTCGTTGCTTGCATCACCGTCATCGTCAATGTGCACCCAAGCCTTGATGGTGTGGTTGCCTGCCTTGCTCAAGTCGGCAGTGGTCTTGAAAGTGTAGTCGGTGCTTGTAGCCGGCTGAATGCTGTCGAGTTGTTCCTCTACCGCTGCGGCATCGTCGACCTGATAGGCCACCTTGACTGCCGAGTGGGTCTTGAGGCCGTCGTTGTAGACTTTAACAGCCACGGGCACACCGGTCTGCGCGAGCAGAGCCGAGGCAGGTGCTGTCACGGCCTTGAGTTGCAGATCTTCGTAGGGCTCTTGGTATGTGAGCTCAGAGATTGCTATCTGCCCGGCGGTAGATGCGGCAAGGCTAATGATGTAGTTGCCGTCCTCAGGCACATCGATCATGAAGTTCTGGTACGACTGGTTGAGCGACTTCACCAAAGTAGTAGAACCGGCTTTGATATTGTCGTACTCGCCCTTCACCTTTGTGAGATAGGCTGTGAGGGTAGCGTCATCGGCAGTCGAAGTCACATTAGCCACAACTTTCACTTTGCCTTTTTTCAAGGCAATGCCCTTTGACGTGTAAAGGTATGACGCCTTGCTTACGGGGGTGTATACCCATGCGTTGTAGCGGGTCATGTAAGACCATCCGGTCGACCTGTAGGTGTACGACGAAGTAAGTGCCGTAGTGGCATTTGCCGAAGTCACCTTGTAAGGCAGTGAGTCGGTTTCGAATATGGTGACAGTAGTAGAGACGGTGTCGTTGTACGCATACGCGTCATCGCTGGCGTTGGTCCACGCGCTCACTGTGTGGGTGCCTGGCTCGAAGTGTGCCGGAAGGGTGAAGGTGTGTGTTATCGTGTCGCCAGATGCCACTGGCTGAATCTCGGTTTGAGTGAGAGGCTCGCCTCCGTCGATGCTGTAGCTCACAGAGTAGTTGTTGGTGGCTGCGCCATAGTTGACAAGGCGCACCACCACTGGCTGTGATGTGAGTGTTCCGTTGGTAAATGCGTTGATTTTATTCACGCCCTGGTCAATCTTGGCCGACTGGCTCACCTCAACGTTGTCGAGGAAGAGGTTTTGCGACACAAAGTTCTTGATGGGGGTTCCGTGGTCATGGAACGCGATGTAGACCGTCTTGCCGGCATACTTGCTCAAGTCAAGACTACGGAAGCTCCAATCGGCAAACTCGCGAGGGATTTCGCAACGCAAGGTGTCGGTGAAGGCAGTGGTGTCGGCAGTGGTGGTCGACACCAGCACTTCGAGGCGTATGCGATTGGCGTCGCTGGTCACATTGCTTGTGTTATAGCCAGGGCCATAGGCCACTTGATAGTTAAGGTAGTCGCCGCTGGCAACAGTCACGGCCGGCGTGATGAGCCAGTTGCTGGGATTGACTCCGCCCACTACGCTGAGCCCCCCCGTGCGCGACACGGCACACTGTGCGGCGCCGAGTTTGTTGGCACTGAGTTGCGACTTCAACTGGGCTTCGGAAGAATACTTCGTGACCGTCCAAAGGGCTTTGGTACCTGAGTGATACTCAGTCCACCCGCCGGTTGTGACGGCATCGCTCTCAAAATCGGCCTGGAGGGTTGCCTGCTGCGCTGCAGCTGTCACCCATAACGCCGACACTGCGAGCATTGTGGTCAATAGTGTAAATTTCTTCATCTGCATGAATTTTTATGTTTAAATAATATTGTAGTTGATTTTTTAACGTGTAATCGTGGCAAAAATAGGCATAATCTTATTAACGTGTCAACTATACTTCCACTCAATTTCTACTGCGAGCCCCAAAACTATGGCCGAAAAACACTACTGCATGCCATTGCATCACCCTAATAATCAAGCGTTTCATTTTCCCAATAAAAACACGTGAGCCGACAGATGGAAACGGCGTAATGATTGCAGAATATAATTATAATCCACAATTAAACAACAATTCCAAACAAAACAATCTAAAATTGATGTAAGAATGTAATGAGATTATCCTGCTGCCTGAGGCCGAATTTCTTGCGCAGACGGTTACGTGCCGACTCCACGCTGCGCACCTCGCGGAACGTGACATCGGCAATACTCTTGGTCGACAGCCCCAGTCGGAGCAAGGCACACAGGCGCATCTCCTTAGGGGTGAGGTCGCCGTAGCGCTCAACTATGTGGTCGAAAAACGAAGGATACACCTTGCCAAACACCTCGCGGAAGTCGCTGAGGCCACTGTCGCCATAACTGGCAGTCAAAGCTATAAGTTCGCGGATTTTGGCACGTGCCTCGGTGCTTTTAGGGCTAAGTTTGAGCAACGTGGCCTTAAGCTGCTCGTTGAGAGCCGCCACATACTCGGCATTGCGCGTGGCCTCGATGCTTTGCCCGAGCGACTCGGCAGCGGCACGGCGGGCTTCGTCTTCCAAGGTGGTAATGCGTTGCACGAGGGTGCGAATCTCTTCGGCCTGACGCTGCTCGGTCTGGACAAGCTGGGCCTTTGCCAACGCAGTGTTTTGCCGCTCGGCCTCGAGATGACGGGTAGCCGCACGATGCTCAGTGCGCCGCCACAGCAGAGTGATGCCCACAAGGGCAACGACCAAGAGCCCCATCGTCCACCACTGCCCCGACCGCCACTTATACAAGCTGTCGATCATACCGAGATAGCGCTGCTCATTATCATAGAGACCACTCATCACACGGGTGCGGCTTGCCTGCTCCAGCTTTGCGACCGAGTCGCGCAACGCAGCCCTATCGCGCATCGACTGGTAGGCGCGGCGGTAATTGCCCTTGACAGCACACGCGTCAGCTATTGCGCCGAGCAAGGCGATGCGCTGGTCGACCTGGGTGGCTGCACCAAGAGCCCGCGTATAGCAAATGAGTGCCGAATCAGGGTTTCCGGCATCGGCATACAGCGCGCCAGCCAAGCGGTAAGAGTCGGCAAGATAAACCTGCTGTCTGTGGGCTTGCTGATATTTTATGATTTTATGAATCATGTCGAGAGCCATGCGCGTCTGCTTCTTTTTGCGGTAAATGCTGCAAATGTTGCGCTGCATGAGCATCTCCATGTCGGGCTGGTTGGCACCATCGAGCTGATGCAGAGCCAAATAGGCAAGTTCAAGACCCTTGTCAAACTTGCCTTGGGCCACCATCACGCCCGACAGGTTGTTGTAGTTCACGAAGAGGCGCTGAGTGTTGCGGGCGGCCTCGTTGATTTTTATGGCCTTGTTAAGGCAGTCGGTTGCCTTGGTCCAGTCAGACATTCCCGAGTAGACAGTGCCCATGTTGTTGAGCAGGATGGCCTCCTCGGCCGTCATGTGGTGAGCCCGTGCTATTGTGAGCGCCTTGATGTAGGTGTCGCACAGTTGCGACTGCATGCCCATGGCACTGCAAGCCGAGCCATACTCGTCGAGCACATAAATGTAGAGTTGCAGTTCATCGTTGCTTTCGCCCATATCCTCGCTGAGCATGGGCACCACAGCCGAGCCAAAGCGCATTGCCGCTCCATAGGATTGAATGCGGTTGAGGGCGGAAAGTGTTTTGAATGTAGCCTCGAGCAGAGCCTTGCGGGTCACACGCGATGCCGGCACGTGCATGAGTGAGTCGACGGCACGCATTTCGGGCCGGCCCTTGATGCCACACTCCGTGCACTCGCGGTCGACGGCCGAGAGCAGGCTTTGCACGCTCGACGCCGCACAAGGCATTGCCGGGAGCAAAAGCGCAACAATGAGGATTATTGACCGGAAAGGCATGACGGGCTTGTTCGTTTCTTTTTCTGACAATTATTCGTTTTTTTTGCAAAGCAGGGAAGCTCAGGCTGAAGAAGGACACCGACCAAGCCGCATTGCGACGTGGCGTGACACGTGGCCATGCGCCAAGCAGGCGTAGCCGACGTGGCACTTTTCAGTGCGCCACTATAAGTTCGATGCCAAGTTCCTCAATCTGCTTCACCACAGCCGGCGGCACTCTCGAATCGGTTATGATGAGGTCGATCTCGTCGATATTGCCGATTTTGGCGAAACCGCGACGGCCAAACTTGGTTGAGTCGGCAAGGACAATCGTCTTTTGGGCGGCCGCCATCATCTCGCGGTTAAGCTCGGCCTCACGCATGTCGGTAGTGGAGAAGCCGAAATCAAGGTCGATGCCGTCGACACCTATATAGAGCTTTGAGAACGAGCAGTTGTGCAATATCATGCGGGAATAGTGCCCCACCACCGACAGACTGCTGTGGCGCAGCATGCCACCCAGCTGCAGGATGTCGATGTTCTCGTCTTGGGCAAGGATCTGCGCCACCTCAATCGATGCCGTCACCGCGGTGAGGCGGTGCTGAGGGCGGATGTTGCGGGCAAGGGCATGCACAGTGGTTCCCGAGGCTATGATTATTGAATCGTCGCTGGTGACAAGCTTGGCCGCCTCACGGCCTATGCTGTCTTTCTCCACGGCCGAGAGCTTCTCTTTCTCGTTCACCGAGCGGTTGTTGGTGAACGGATTGAGCAGGATTGCTTTACCGTGGCTGCGGTAGAGCTTACCTGCCTTTTCAAGCTCGGTGAGGTCTTTGCGGATTGTCACCGACGACACAGAGAGCAACCTGGCAAGGTCCGACACGAGTATCGAGCCGTTTTTAAGGAGGTTGTCAAGAATAAAGGCGTGACGCTGTTCTTTGGTCATATTGTCGTAGAATTTATGCTTAGTAGCGTGAGGGCCGACTGATCGATAGCCTCAAGAGGCCGGCGCGACACAGATTCGTGAATTAAGGGAGCAGGAACAAGTCCGCATACAGAAATCATGTGCGCATTGAGCGGATTGCGGACTTCCGTTTCAATGCAAAATTAATTATTTTTTACCGAAAAAAGAAATTTTAGGCATTGGCATTATATCGAAAAAGTTTCGCATTGTTTTTCTTTTCACACCACTATGCGCCGCCAAGGCACGTTTTTGCAGGGCGGCATGCTTTATACATATTAAAAAGCACAAAAAATTTTGCTGGTTAGATATTTATAAGTACTTTTGTTGTGAAACAAAACAGGAAACATTACGAAAGAAACCCGTAAACTTTCCTCTTTGTGCGAAACTGGATAATATAAAGAACCTTAAGAGAATAAACTAAAAACATTTAGGTGATGAGTTCTAACATAAAGAAAAATTACGATGTCATCGTGATCGGTGGCGGCATTACAGGTGCCGGCACCGCCCGCGACTGTGCAATGCGCGGGCTGAGCGTGCTGCTCGTTGAGCGGTATGACTTCACTTATGGTGCCACAGGCCGTAACCATGGCCTGCTGCACAGCGGAGCACGATATGCCGTGACCGACGGGGAATCGGCAGAAGAGTGCATCAAGGAAAACATGACACTGCGCAAGATTGCGCGTCACTGTGTCGACGAGACCGACGGCCTGTTTATCACGCTGCCGGAAGACGACCTGGCATATCAGGCCAAATTTGTGGAATCGTGCCTCAAGGCAGGAATCAGGGCCGACATCATTGACCCAGCCGAAGCCCGTCGGCTTGAGCCGGCCGTAAATCCCACCCTGATTGGTGCAGTGCGCGTGCCCGATGCCTCGGTCGACCCGTTCCGCCTGACCACAGCCAACGTGGTCGACGCCCGTCTGCACGGAGCCGACACGCTCACTTACCATGAGGTGACCGAACTGATCATCGAGCAAAACCGCTGCGTGGGCGTGAAGCTTCGCAACAACCACAACGGAGAGATGAGCGAAGTGCGCGCCAGCCTCACAATAAACGCCGCCGGCATCTGGGGTCACCTCGTGGCCAAACAGGCTGGCATCACAGTCAACATGTTCCCGGCAAAGGGAGCCCTGCTGATATTCGGCCACCGCGTGAACAACATGGTGATCAACCGCTGCCGCAAGCCGGCCAACGCCGACATCCTTGTGCCTGACGACACCGTGTGCGTGATTGGCACCACCAGTGACCGCGTGCCATTTGAGGAATGCGACCACATGAAAGTGACCCCCGAAGAAGTGGAAATCCTCATGGCCGAAGGCGAGAAACTCGCGCCAAGCCTTGCCACCACCCGCATCCTTCGCGCTTATGCAGGCGTGCGTCCGCTTGTGGCAAGCGACAATGACCCCAGTGGCCGCAGCATAAGCCGCGGTATCGTGTGCCTCGACCACGAGACCCGCGACGGCATGGCCGGCTTCATCACCATCACAGGCGGCAAGATGATGACCTACCGCCTGATGGCCGAAATCGCCACCGACCTTGCCTGCAAGAAACTCAACGTGGACAAGAAGTGCGAGACGGCCACCACACCGCTGCCCGGATCGGAGCCGCGCAACGAAGAGCAATATAAGACCTACAGCTACTCGCAGAAGGCCGCAGAGGGCCGTCACGGCACACTCACCACCGAGGTGCCCAGCGGCAACAGCGAAGACGACTCGCTGGTGTGCGAATGCGAGGAAGTGACCGTGGGCGAAGTGAAATATGCCATCAACAAGCTGCACGTGCACAACCTGATCAACCTGCGCCGGCGCACGCGCGTGGGCATGGGCACTTGCCAAGGCGAGCTCTGCGCCTGCCGCGCAGCCTGCGTGCTGGGTAAGGAGAGCGGCGACACCGCCAAGAGCGGCGCCGACCTGGCCGACTTCATCAACGAGCGCTGGAAGGGCATGATGCCGGTGGCATGGGGCGACACCCTACGCGAGGCACAGCTCACAGCTACTATTTACCAAGGCTTATGCGGCCTTAACCAATTTGTCGACAAAAAGGAGGAGGTTGAGAAATGAAGTTTGACTCTATTATAATAGGTGGAGGCCTCAGCGGCCTCACCGCAGGCATAAAGCTGGCCGAGGCCGGCAAGAAAGTGGCTCTCGTGGCAGCCGGACACAGCACACTGCACTTTAACTCAGGCTCGTTCGACCTGCTGGGATACGATGAGCAAGGCGCAGCTGTCGAGGCCCCCGCAGAGGCAATCGCCAAGTTGGGCAAAGCCCACCCCTACAGCAAGGTGGCCGACGTGGCCGCAACCGCAGCCGAAGCCAAGGAGCTGCTCACACGCGCAGGCTTGGCAGTAACCGGCGACGCCAAGCGCAACCACTACCGCCTGTCGCCAATGGGCGTGGTTAAACCGGCATGGCTCACCATCAACGACTATATGACACTCACCGATGCAGCCACACTGCCCTACATGAAGGTGACAATCATCAACATCAACGGATATCTCGACTTCCCCGTGGCTTTCGTGGCCGACGCCGTGGAGCGCCTTGGCGCCAAGTGCGCAATCAAGACCGTGACCACCGAGGCCCTCGACACCGCACGCCGCAGTCCGAGCGAGATGCGCGCCACCAACATTGCAAAAGTGCTTGCCCGCCCTGGTGAGATAGAGCAAGTGGCTGCCGCCATCAACAATGAGCTCGACGGCACCGAAGACGCAGTGCTGCTGCCCGCAGTGCTCGGCATAGCCAACGCCGACGGCGTCACAAGCCTCACCAAGCTCGTGGCCAAGCCGCTGAAACTGGTGGCCACGCTGCCCCCGTCGGTGCCCGGAGTGCGCACCGAGACCCTGTTGCGCAAGCGCTTCACCGCACTTGGCGGCACATATCTTGCCGGCGACAGCGTGAAAGGCGGCAAGTTCAACGGCACACGCCTTGAGAGCGTGGAGACCGAGCACCTTGAGGACACCAAGCTCACGGCCGACACATTCGTGCTCGCCACAGGCTCATTCATGAGCCGCGGCCTCAGCTCCAACTACCAGAAGGTGTGGGAGACAGTGTTCGGGCTTGATGTCGACGCATCGGCCACACGCACCGACTGGACAAGCGAGAACGTGTTTGACGCTCAAGCTTACCAGGAATATGGCGTAAAGACCGACGACAAACTCCGCGTGAGCCTCAACGGCAAAGTGATTGACAACCTATATGCCGCCGGGTCGGTGCTCAGCGGCCACAACTCGCTCAAGCTCGGCGACGGCACAGGAGTGTCGCTGCTCACCGCACTGCAGGTTGCTAACAACATTTTAAAATGACTAACGACATGGCAAACGAAACACAATTAAGCAATATAAGCGTCAACAATTTCGAGCAGTGCCTTAAATGCTCGATTTGTACAGTGTATTGTCCGGTAGCGGCAGTCAATCCAGAGTACCCAGGCCCGAAACAGAGCGGACCCGACGGTGAGCGCTACCGTCTGAAGAATCCGGCATTCTTCGAAGAATCGCTCAAGAAGTGCCTCAACTGCAAACGCTGCGAGGTGGCTTGCCCGAGCGGAGTGAAAATAGGCGACATCATTCAAAGCGCCCGCATCAAATACAGCACCCACAAGCCAAGCCTACGCGACACCATGCTCGCCAACACCGACTTTGTGGGCACCATGGCCAACGTGGTGGCCCCAATCACCAACTTCACCCTCGGCCTGCCCGTGACCAAGGCAGTGCTCCACAGCGTGATGGGCATCGACAAGCACCGCTCGTTCCCCAAATACTCGTCACAGAAGTTCGAGACTTGGTTCAAGCGCAACGCCCAGAAGAGCCAAGACGCCTACAAGAAGCACGTGAGCTACTTCCACGGCTGCTATGTGAACTACAACTACCCGCAGTTGGGCAAAGACTTCGTGAAGGTGATGAATGCCGTGGGCTATGGCGTGCATCTGCTCGAGAAGGAAAAGTGCTGCGGTACAGCCTTGATTGCCAACGGCCTCTACAAGCAGGCCAAGCGCCAAGGACAGAACAACATCGACTCGATACGCAAATCGTTCAAGGACGAGAAGCGCGTGGTGCTCACCACCAGCTCTACCTGCACATTCACCATGCGCGACGAGTATGAGCACCTGCTCGACATCAACACCGACGACGTGCGCGACGGCCTGAGCCTCGCCACCCGATTCCTCTACAAGCTCATCGACGAGGGCAAGATAAAGCTTGCCTTCAAACCCGACTACAAGCTGCGCGTGGCCTACCACACAGCGTGCCACGTGGAGCGCATGGGCTGGGCCATCTACAGCACCGAACTGCTGAAGATGATTCCGGGTGTTGACTTCACAATGCTCGAGTCGCAGTGCTGCGGCATCTCGGGCACCTACGGCTTCAAGCGCGAGAACTACGAGACTTCTCAAGCCATCGGTTCAAGCCTCTTCGAGAACATTAGCAACGTGAACCCCGACGTGGTGGCAACCGACTGCGAGACCTGCAAGTGGCAAATCGAGATGTCGACCGGCTACAAGGTGATGAACCCCATCTCGATCATCGCCGAGGCCCTCGACGTGGAGAAGACCATCGAGCTTAACAAGTAACGGGATTTATTACTCTACATATAATTTTATACTAAACCCTAATAAAAATTCAAGAATAAGAATGTCAAGTTTTCTAACACCACCGGCCTATAAACCCGAACAGACGGGCCCTGAGGCCGACGCCAAATACCGCAAGTTGCGCTGGCAGGTATTCGTGGGCATCTTCATCGGCTATGCCGGTTTCTACATTGTGCGCAAAAACTTCTCGATGGCGATCCCCGCCCTCGCCCCGTTCGGCTTCGACAAGGGCGAGCTGGGCATCGTGCTGTCGATGAACGCCATTGCCTATGGTTTCTCGAAGTTCATCATGGCTTCGATAAGCGACCGCAGCGACGCCCGCAAGTTCCTCCCGCTGGGACTGGTGTGCGCCGCCCTGTCGATGCTGTTCATGATAGTGCCCGTGCAGTTCATTGGCGCCGAGCACAAGGCTCTGGCCATCACGCTGATGGCTGCCCTCAACTTCCTTGTGGGCTGGTTCAACGGCATGGGATGGCCTCCGTGCGGACGCGTGATGACACACTGGTTCTCCATCAAGGAGCGCGGCACTTGGATGAGCTTCTGGAACTGCGCCCACAACGTGGGCGGAGCGCTTGTGGGTCCCATGGCCGTATACGGCGCAATGTGGTTCGGCTCGTGGTTCTACGGCGAACACACCGACTACTACTTCCTGATCGGCACCTACGCCTTCCCCGCCGCCACGGCAATCCTGGTGGCTATCATCGCCTACCTGATGATCCGCGACACCCCGCAATCGTGCGGACTGCCCTCGATCGAGAAGTGGAGCGGACACGCCAGCAGCTCCTACAGCGCCAAGGCCGAGGAAGTGCTGAGCACTAAGCAGATTTTCCAGACTGTGCTCTCCAACAAGCTGCTGTGGTACATCGCATTCGCCAACGCCTTCGTCTACATGGTGCGCTACGGATGCCTTGACTGGGCTCCCACTATCCTCACCGAGAAGGGCATCGACCTGAAAGACGCCGGCTGGGCCTATTTCGCCTATGAAATGGCCGCCATTCCCGGCACCATCTTCTGCGGCTGGCTCAGCGACCACGTGTTCCACGGACGCCGCGCGCTGCCCACCATCCTGTTTATGGCACTGATCATCGTGGCCATCGCCGTCTACTGGCAGAACCTCGACAACCTGAACGTGGTGATCGGCTGCCTCATCGCCATCGGATTCCTCATCTACGGCCCCGTGATGCTCATCGGCGTGCAGGCTCTTGACCTTGCACCGAAGAACGCCGCAGGCACCGCCGCCGGCCTCACCGGATTCATGGGATACGTGCTGGGCACCGCCGTGCTGGCCAACATCGTGATCGGCTACGTGGCCGAGCACGCCGGCTGGAGCTGGACTTTCATCCTGCTCATGGGCGCCTGCCTGCTCTCGATTGTGTTCATGGCATTCACCTACAACCAGGAGAAGTATCTGGCTCAAAACAAAAAGTAACTTGACGTTGCCCCACCGATAAAAGCCGCCGCCACAGAGGGCGACGGCTTTTACTTGAAAGGGCGAGTGAAACACGAAACGGACTGTAATCATTTTCATAACCAAATCGGGCTGCAATGCAGCTTGGCAACCAATCCCTTTTACATAATTAGAACAACTATCGAAGCTTATGCAGCGTTGCCGCCCGGTTTATTTATTTTATGATTGCCCCATTTTCCCTAAACACAGAACAAAACAACATTTTAATACAAAAACATCTACCAAAAAATGAAAGAAGACGTTTATAGTTCACTTGGTGAACACCGCAGGAAATTCCTCGGATGGCAGATGCGCACAATCCTCGTCACAATGGTTGGATATGCGCTGTTCTACTTCGTCCGCAAGAATTTCTCTCTTGCAATGCCTGGTCTGACGGCAGAGTATGGCATCTCAAACAAGAGCTTCGGCTGGATTATCTTTGCCGGATCGCTCGTGTATGGTTTCTCAAGATTTATCAACGGCTACCTCGTAGACCGCGTGAAAGGCCGCGTGGTGATGGCCGTGGGACTGTTGCTTTGCGCGCTTGCCAACTTTGCATTCGGCTTCGGCGCCAACCTGAGCGCAATGATCACCGGCCAGGAAAACGGCCCCGACATGGTGAGCACACTCATCTTGGTGATGGGCGTGACCATCATCCTCAACCAATATTTCCAAGGTATGGGCTATCCTCCGTGCGCCCGCATCCTGCCTCACTGGATTCATCCCAGCGAGCTTGCCACCAAGATGAGCATCTGGAACTGCTCGCACTCGGTTGGAGCTTCGCTTGCAGTGGTTCTCTGCGGCTACCTGATGGGCACAATGGGTACCGACATGAGCAACAACCCTGAGGTGGTGAAAGCCATCACCGCCAACCTGGGCGACTCGGCAACCGCCGAGCAAGTGCTGTCGTACGCATCGCACATAGGCGCATGGAAGCTCTGCTTCTACGTTCCTGCCTGCCTTGCCGTGGCCGGCGCAGTGATCATCTTCCTGTCGCTCCGCGATGAGCCCAAAGAAGTGGGTCTGCCCGACCTTCCCGGCACCAACCTTGGTGGTCTGAAAGACGCTGCCAAGAGCGCAAAAGCCCGCAAGAAATTCGAGAAGGTGATGGTGTGGCGCAACCGCTGGGTGTGGACATTCTGCATCGCCAACCTCTTTGTGTATGTGGTGCGCATGGGCGTACTCGACTGGGGACCGAAATTCCTCACCGAGAGCCGTGGCCTCAACATCAAAGATGCCGCATGGACAGTTGCCGCATTTGAGATTGCCGGCATCGTGGGCACACTGGTGGCAGGCTGGCTCACCGACAAGCTGTTCAAGGGCAAGGGACACCGCATGTGTGTGGTGTGCATGCTCGGCGCAGCCTTGTTCATGACCATCTTCCGCTTCCTGCCCGACAGCGCCAGCCTCGGCCTGACAGCCGCCGTGCTCGTGGGCGCAGGATTCTTCATCTACGGCCCGCAGGCACTTATCGGCATAGAGCTCGGCAACCAGGCCACCAAGGAAGCATCGGCACGCGCCAACGGCATCGCCGGCATCCTCGGCTATCTAGGTTCGGGCCTTTCGGGCATCCTCGTGGGCTACGTGGCCGACAGCTATGGCTGGACACACGTGTTTGAAACCATCATCGTGGTGGCAGTGATCGGCATGTTTGTGCTCATCTCGATGTGGAACGCTCCACGCGACGGCTACGCTCGCAGCCAGCAAATCAACTACGACGAAGACTAATCGCACGCGACGGACCGGGAGTAATGCCCCAACCTACAGGGGGTGACTCACGGCACGGCACACGAGTGAGCGGCAACAGCCCCACCGGCAGCCGCACATCGCAGCGAAACCAATAGCACGTGGGGGAATTTCCGAGCCGACGCTCCCACACCGGGGCACCGACAAGCCGACCGGAAATTCCCCCATTTTTTAATCCAATGGCACGGCCCGACGCCCACACGGCATCATCAGCCGAACCATTGCACACATATTATATATAGACACTTTTTAACGAAAAAATGGAATTTAACAAATACATGAGCCCCATGAGCCACGAAAAGCTGATGGAGGCATGCTCAAAAATAAAGCACGTGGCACTCGACATGGACGGTACCATCTACATGGGCTCCACCCTGTTTCCCTACACAAAAAAATTCCTTGCAGACCTCACAGCCAACGGAATCACATACTCGTTTCTGACCAACAACCCCACAAAGAGTCACAAGGACTACATGGCCAAGCTCGAAAAACTGGGCATCGAGTGCACCGACGAGCAGATGTATACATCGTCGATAGCCACCATCGACTACATAAAGCAGCACTATCCGCAGGCAAAACGCCTATTCACGCTCGGCACGCCAAGCATGCAGGAAGAGTTCCGCAAAGCAGGCTTTGAGCTGTGTGACGACGACCCCGCCGACCGTCCCGACGTGCTGGTGGTGGCATTTGACACCACACTCGTCTACTCGCGCCTTTGCCGTGCCACCTGGTGGGCATCGAAAGCCGACATTCCCTACATAGCCACCAACCCCGACTGGGTGTGCCCCACCGACCAGGAAGTGATTCTGGTTGACTGCGGCTCGATATGCAAAGCCATTGAGGGCGCATCAAAGCGCACCCCCGACGTGGTGATAGGCAAGCCAAATCCCAATATGCTCTACTGCATCCGCGACAAGCGCGGCCTGAAGAGCGAAGAGCTGGCCATGATAGGCGACCGCATCTACACCGACGTGAAGACGGCACAAAACGCCGGGTCGCTCGGCGTGCTGGTACTCTCGGGCGAAACCACCCTCGAAACCGCCATTGCAAGCGATCCGCAACCCGACGTGACGGCTCTCAACATCGAAGAATTCGGCAAACTACTGCTGGAATCGCGTAAAAAATAGCCACAAAATCACGCATTTACTACCCAAAGGAGCAAAAATGCACACTCTTTGTCAAAAAAAACAGTTAATTTTTTTGACACTTCAAAAAATGTGTGCTATCTTTACGCAATGAAACCGCACAAGTTTTAATCGCAAGAACAACTATAAAATTATTTTTATATCCCTAATTAATTACATTTTTTATGAAACGATTTTTATCTGTAATGATTGGTTGCGCAGCGCTGGCATGCCCGGCAATGGCAACAGAGGTGAGCGCTCCCGAAGCAGCTCCCGAAGCAGCAGCTGAGGCTACAGCAGCTCCCGCTCCCCAAGAAAGCACATGGCAAAAGGTACTTGCAAAACTGCCTAAGATCTCTGGTTATCTGCAGACAGGCTGGAACTACACCAGCAACAAGAACTCTTCATCTTCATCGTTCCAGGCAAAGCGTCTGCGCTTAATCATGGACGGCAACGTGGGTGAGAAGGTTGACTTCCGTCTGCAAATCGAGGCCTTCAACGGCATCGGTGGCTCAACCAACGGCAACGGCCAGAAGAACATCCAAGTGATGGACGCATTCGCAACTTGGAAAATCTGCCCCGAGTTCAAGCTCCGCGCTGGTCAGTTCTATACTCCGATGGGCTATGAGAACTATGACATCTCTCCCGCAACCCTCGAAACAGTAGACTTCTCTAACATCGTATACCGCATTGCATGCCGCAACCCCTACGAATACAACTTCGTGGACTATGGCCGCGACCTGGGTATCATGTTCATCGGTGACATCGGCGACAGCGGCGAAGGCTATCGCTACTTCCACTACGATGTGGCCCTCACCAACGGCTCAATCCCCTGCAAGGACGACCGCAACAACAGCAAGGACATCTTCGCTAGCGTAACTATCCGTCCGTTCAAGAACTTCAACGTTAAGGCCACCTACAACTGGGGCGAGTATTCTTCTGAGGCTCTGGCCGGCGGCAAGGGCGTAGGCTCAGGCAAATACAACCCGATGCACCGCTTCGTGGCAGGCGCATGGTACAACGACCCCAACGGTCTTGACCTGCGCGGTGAATACGGTTTCGCAAAATCAACCGTCAACGACGTGAAGGTGGTTAACGAGCAGGGCGCATACGTGCTCCTCGGCTACCACGCTGGCAAGTTCCTGCCCCTCGTTCGCTGGGATATGTACAAGGACAAAGTGAACACCAAAACTGCCGGTGCAAACTACAACCGCGTGCTCGTGGGCTGCACTTATCAGCTGCTTAAGAACCTGAAATTCCAGGTTAACTACGGCCACTTCTTCTACAACAGCGAAGTTGAGCAAGCCGTTGGCTACAAGGGCAGCGAGCAACTCCAAATCATGGGTCTGTTCAAGTTCTAAAAAAACCATACACACAGATTGCAAATTAAGTTCACACACTTAACTTAACAATATTATTAACAAACAACAAAAGACAAACTTTATGAAAAAGTTAATGCTTATTTTGGCTGCCGCTTGCTTTGTAGGCACAGTCGCAAATGCTCAACACCTGGGCACAGAGTATCGTCTGAAAAAAGTGGTAGAGGTTCCCGGACGTCAAGGTATCGCTGCCGACAAGGACTTCTTCTATGTATCTGACACTCGCGGTCTGTACAAATACGACCACAACTGGAATCTGGTTGCAAAGCGCGTTCAGACTAAGTCGGATCCTTTGTTCCCGAATCCTGAAAACGCCAACCACTTCGGTGACATCGACGTATACGACGGCAAGATCTACACCGGCAACGAGAAGTTCGCTTTCGGCCGTGGCCAGAACATCGCCGTGAGCATCTACGATGCCAACACACTGAAATGGATCAAGGACATTCCATGGTGCGCAGAGTCAGGCCAAGTTGAGGTATCTGGTCTTGCAGTAGACCGCGAGAAGAACCTCATCTGGATGAGCGACTGGGTTGACAGCCGTTACGTATATTGCTACAGCCTGGAGACTGGCAAGTACTACACTAAGATGCAGTGCCGCCCCACTCCTTACTGGTGCCAGGGTATCTACATTGCCGACGGCAAGATGCTCTTCTCGGCCGACGACGGTGAATCAGCTTACGGTATCGCTGACTGCATCTACATCGCCGACGTGAGCAACGTTCCTTACACTGGTCTGAAAGACGGAACTGAGGTGGTTAAAGACACCCCGTTCTCTGTTAAGCTCGATGCCAACGGCAAGCCCGTTACCCGCACAGGCAAGATTGCTGCCGGCGCCATCGCAGGCAAGCTGGAGCTCTTCCGTGAGATGACTGACTTCCGTCGCGCTGGTGAGATCGAAGGTCTGACTGTTGATCCCAACACCGACGACCTGCTCGTGCTCAACAACCGTGGCACTCAGATTTGCCTTGGTATGTCTCTCCAACCGTTCAGCGAAGAGGGCTACACTAAGGAAATCCACGAGGTTTACATCTATGAGAAAATCAAATAATCAAGCGTTGTAGAAAAACAACGAACGAGTTATTTGTTCATACCTTAACTTTGTAAACACATACAATAGGATTATTATATAAATTTTAATGGGGTGTGTCCTGCACGTGAGTGTAGGACACATTTTTTATGCCATCAGCTGGGGGGGGGAGTTGAGAGTTGAGAGTTTACAGATTACGGTTTACGGAGGGGGGGAGTTGGCTGGTAACCATCCGAAACAAGCCGACTTGTAGCAATCTTTTCCAATCACGAACTT
>CAVFVP010000017.1:0-29762 GCA_963625945.1 Agathobacter rectalis
AAGTTCGGGATTGGAAGAGATTGCTACAAGTCGGCTTGTTTCGGATGGTTACCTGGAATTCACTTTTGTAGGTGACGATGGGAAGAACAACAGTAGAACTGATTAACAGGAGAACTGGAGCTCAGGAGCGCAATGGTAAAACAGCTGGAAAAGTTACTTCTTGTGCCGAAGACACAATGCTCTTCATAGCCCTGGACTTTGGCGCGCCGGGGCGCGCCTTGTCGGGTGTAGGCTGTCGCCCCCCAATCGCGTGCCGAAGTTTCGCTGTTCTTTCCACAGCCATTAAAGTTGAGATTTGAGAGTGTCTACGGACAGATGGGAGGGTATAGGACTCATCTCGATTGTTATATCATGAAATTCACACTAAATTGTGCCTTGTTTGGTGTTGTTTTTTGCAGTTTTATGGGCAAAAATGCTAAATTTGCAGTGGTGGCTTTGTTCCATTCTTTGCGGCTTTGCCTAGGTGTGGCTGGAGCCGTTTATCGTGATTAATTATGCCTTTATAATTATTTTTATGGCTAAATTGATGATTTGCCCAACTTGCGATGGAAAAGTGTCGGAGAATTCTGATGTGTGTCCGCACTGTGGCGAAAACCATTTTTATCGCGAACTCACTGAAACCCGCTTTGTGCCTTGCGACCGTTGCGACGATGGGGTGGTTTATCGGCGGGTTAATTCACTAGTTGACAATAGTCAGGGATTTCACGCGATGCAGGAGGATCTCAGCTATTTGCATATATACAACCTTACGCTATTTCACATGACCGACAACACTGGCAGCCGCTGTGTGGTAGGCATCAGTAATGATGCACCGGACCGTGATGCCATGATTAAGGCCATTAAGGAAAACAATGCGGAGCTGGTGCGTGGTATTGGGGGATATTTCGACCTTTATTACGACCCGCAACCGTGCCCCGTGTGCGACGGCTTGGGCCGCATAGCCACTCGTGTGGTTACCGGTAAGGTTGACATCCGCAAACCAGCTAAATAATGCAAATGCAGTTGGCAAGATTGGTGACTTCTTTTCGATGAGGCTTCACGAGCGTGTGGGTACAGTTGTGGTTATGGCAGTGCTGGCAGTGACTTTGGCATTGGCTGTGGGTGTGCGTGGCTGCGCTGGCACCGAAGCTCCACCGGCTTAGTCCCTCGAGGCGGCTCGGCAGTTTACCGCCGAAGTCGATACAGCCGCTGTGGGGGCCCAAAAGAAAGCAAAAGAACTGAAGATTTTCATTGAAGATTTTCATGATGTTTCTATAACTTCTTTTGTTCTTTTGTTCTGCTGTCTAAATCATTTGTCTTTATGTCGAAAAAAAACTTCTTCTGTTCTGCTGTCTAAAGTATGGAGCCCAAAAAAGAGAGGGCGGCACTGCCACTTGCGTGGGTGCCGCCCTGCGTTATTCAGTTGGGTCTACAGCTTGAGCGGTTCGCCGTTTGTGTTCGGGATGATTATTTGATAACCTTAACGGCTTTCTTGGTGCCGTCGGTATACTTAACCACCTTAACGTTTACGCCGGTAAACGGAGTTGCGCTTGCCACACCAGCCACGTTGTAGTAAGTGGTGCTTGCCACAGTCTTGTTTGCCAAGTTGTTCTCAACGCCTGTGATGCTCTTGTCGAGAGTGAAGGTGTATTTTGCCATGTAGGCACCGGGGCAATATTGGTAGATGTTGGCTGTGAGGTCGTCAACTTTCTCAACATTCACCCAGTTTACCTGAGCACCGTTAGGATTAACGGAAAGGGTCTCGGCATATTCTGCAACGGGAGCCTCTGCGCCATTCTCAGCAATGCAGAAACCATCGAGGTAGTTTGTTCCGCTCGGGTAAGCATACAGTGTGTATCCGCCAAGGACGAAGGGGAATGCGCCGTTCGTTGCGTTCTTCTTTGGCAGAGTGATGGCTGTACCCTCTACGGCATCATCGGTGATATTCACGAGCACGGGAGCAGCGTTGCGGGTCACATAGAGCAGTGCGTCAGCCTCATCTTCGCTCTTGGCGCATGGGAAGAAGTTGATCACGGTAGAAGAGCTGGGCGTGAGTGTTGCGCCCGACACAGGAACTTCGAGGATTTCATCGGCAGCAACTGTGCCACCCACTACAGGAACACCCAAGATGCCTGTGTTAGTTGCGCCTGCTACATAGATGGCGCCACCTTCTTCCTCATCGAGCAAGTTGCCCTCAGCCACGCCGAGGAAGTCGCAACGCCCCTTAACGCCCACTCCGTCTTCGCCTTCGAGGCTGATGTCCTTTGTGGTCTTGCCGTCGGCCGAGATGATTTTAATGCTTGCAGCACCATTGCTTGGCCAAGGAGATGTGCTCACTATGATGTTGCCAGCTTGGTCGTAGCTGATACCTGTATTGCTGCCGCCGGGCAGTGTGCTGTTGGTGAGGCCGTTTTGGTCATAGATTTGGATTGAGGGTGTTTCGCCCTTTACGTTGATGTAGAACTTGCCGTTCAAGCCGAAGCCCTGACGTGCGTCAGCCCATGCGGGAACGTTGGTTACTTTCCAGTCTTGCTTGAGTGTGCCTGCACAAGGAACCTGTGCCGAAGCCGAAGCTACCATAGCTGTGGTGGCAGCGAGGAGTAAAAATTTCTTCATTTCGTTAAGTAGTTTAATGTTAATAATAAAATTGTTTCGATGTCTCTTTGCAGTATATTTGCGAAGGCCAATCGCCATGTGCGGCTTGATAATTGTGTGTGGTTATACATGTGTAGCCGGCAGATGCTTAGTGCCTATGCAATAATTCTTTTCAACTACAAATGTAATGGGTTTGGTGTTACAAAACAAATATTTTCAGTTTTTTTTGGCCAGTGCCGCACGTAGAGGTGCATGAAAGCCTCGCATCAGGCCTTGCTGTGGGCAATGCGGAAGCGCGTGAACGTCATTGTGGCGGCATCGTAGTGCAGCACTTGGTTCACGAGCAGGCTTCCGGTGCCGAGCAGGAACTTGAGCACCTCGGTGGCCTGAATGGTGCCTATGGTGCCGGGAATTGCCCCCAGCAGGCCGTAGGTGGAGCTTGGCACGGGGTTCTTGGGCTGGTTGCCGAATAGGTCGCGGTAGGTGGCCGTGCCAGGCAAAATGGTCATCACGTTGCCCGAAAACTGGTTGATGCCGCCGTGCACGAGTGGCTTGCCGGCCTCTACGCAGGCGTCGTTGATAAAGAATTTCGACTGCGAGTTGTCGGTGGCGTCGACCACAATCTCATAGTCGGCCAGGATGCTTTGTGCGTTGTCGGGGCCGAAGAAACAGTCGTAGGTCACCACGCGCACGTCGGGGTTAAGGGCGGTGATGTGGTCGCGTGCGCTATCCACCTTGGGGCGGCCCACGTCGGCTGTGGTGTGCAGCACTTGCCGCTGCAGGTTGCTCAGGTCGAGGCGGTCGCTGTCCACGATGCCGATGGTGCCCACTCCGGCCGCCGCCAGATACATGGCCACCGGCGACCCCAGCCCCCCGGCTCCGATTATCAGCACCCGTGAGTTGAGCAGCCGTTGCTGCCCCTCGCTGCCCACTTGCGGCAGCAGCAGATTGCGCTTGTAGCGCTCTTGTTGTTCGTTAGTCAGCATTTTTATTGCCAGTTTTGTTGTGTCGTAAATAAACAGTGCTTATTGTCGCTTGTCCCTCACCACGAGCCAGTTGCTTTGGTGGGCGGTGTTGTCGAACCGTTGCGACAGCTCCACGGCGTCGGCTCCGGGGTCGAGGCGATACCAGCCGTAGGCCCATGTGCCCATGTCGAGATATACGGCCTGGACAACTCCTATTGTCGCAAGATCGTCCACAAACTCGTGGGCATACTGATTGTCGACGCCTTGCACAATGGCAAACGTACCGTTGGCCTTGATGCATGCGGCCCTGAATATTATGTGGGCTTTGCGCTCAACGATGGCGGCCGGGATGCGCTCGGGGTGAGGCTCGCCGTCTTCCACTATCAGACATTGCTGAAACAAGTGGCCGCCAGTGCGCTCGGCAGTGATCATATCGGCCTCGAGGCTGGAGTTGGGTGCGATGCTTATGTGCCCGGTGGTCGTGTCGTCGATGAGCAGATGCCCGGTGGTGGTGACGTCGGGGTATCCTTTGAGTCGTTTGCCGCCCACCACGTGGTCGCCGCAGATGCTTGTGAGGTCGTCGCCCGTGAATGCCGCCGCCACAGCGAGGCACACTGTGGGGTCGTTGGTCTCAGGACGGGTGATGCTGAAGTCCACTACGGCGCCCGGTTGCGGAATCAGCTCCATATAGCGGTGCCCGTTATATAGCGAGTCGATAGCCACCTTAATTGCCTGTCCCGTCTGGCATTGCGGCGTGCCACCGCCGTCGGCAAGCAGGCTTAGCGGGGCTATGCCGCTTATGAGCAGCGCCATTATGCGGTTTGTTGCGTTGATCATCATTTCTTGTTCCTTATTTTGCTGATGCGGTCTTTGAGCCCGCACCATTTTGTGAATGCATAGTTGGTGGCCAGTGGGGCTGTGCGCAGCAAGTCGCGCTGGTAGGTGCCGGCAGCGCCATACAGTGTGGTGCGGTGGGCTTGCTCAAGCGGTTGGCTGAATATGCCGTCGAAGAACCGGCGCAGACGCTCGGCGTAGACTTGCGGCACGTCGGGCGATGCGAACCACGGCTTGGCGAGTTTGGCCAGATAGGCCTCGTCGTCGTTGTCGAGCCGCACTATCTCGTCAATGGCAGCCTCCACACCGGCCTCGTCTTGAATCACCACCATGGCATGTGTGTTGAAGTCGACGCCAATGCTTGGGTCGCCGCAGTAGATGGGCATGGACGCCACGCGCATCGGGTCGATCACTTTTTCGGTGGCATAGCCGCTCACTTGGCTGTTCTCGAAGGCTATGGTAAACTTATATTCGGCCAGGAATGCCAGCTTGTCGGGTACCGGGCCGCCTATATTGTTCAGGTAGCGGCCGCCCGAGTCCACTCGCTTGTATTCCGACAGCCGGCGGAAGAAGCGCTCTCGCAGAGGGTTGGTCTGCACACGGCTTCGCGAGTACACAAAGTTGCAGAACTTGCGCTTTGCAAGTTGCGCATTGGGTGTCCACTGTGCGGCAAGTCGCGGAAGCTCGTCCCAGCAGTCCTTGTGGATCAGCCATAGCGGAAACCGCAGGTAGCGGTCTTCAAAGTCTATGTGGTGGAACCCCAGCGCATAGTCGCACACGTTGAAGTCGGGCACGAGGTTCTCGCCTGTGTAGTAGATGCGCACGCACTCGGGGTGGCGCAAGTGCTCGTGGCCCATGCACGAGAAAAACAGGTAGTCGGGCTTGTCGGCCAGTGTCACCTTGTAATATTGGCTCAGAAACCGGTAGATGAAACTTTTCTCGGGCTCAAAGCCGCGCCAAAAGTCCACAAAGTTTATCTTTATTTCTTTCATGTCTCAATCAATTGGGGGCCGATCATGCGTGAGGCGTTGCCGTGGCAGGCGGTCGGCGGGTTGTGCAGTGCAAAGTTACGGCATTTTAGCCATAAATGCACGTTCTATGAAGTGTGCCGTGGCTATCGGTGCTATGCCTGCTCTACAAGCCGGACAAACTGGCGGGCGAAGTGGCTCCAGTCGTGCCCGTCGATAAACTGCGAGTAGCTGTCGAGGTCGGCGGGCTGGCCGTTGTCGCAGGCCACAATGTGCTCAACATCGGCAAATGTGCCGAACGTGTGCACGCTGAGCAGCGGCTCGGCTGCGTAGTCGCGAAACGACCCCACGTCGGGGCCTATCACCTTTGCACCCACCGAGAGCGAGTCCATGAGTATGCCCGAACTGAGAATCGACTCGGCGGCATAAGGCACCAGCACGAATTTCGACCGTGCCACCTCGGCTGCAAGCTCGTCGAAGGTGATGCTGCGGTTCTCAAACACCACGCTGCCCGCTTGTTGCGCCAGCCGGCCTATTTTCCCCGCCAGGGCCTCATCGTCGCACCGGCCCACGATGCGCACCCGCAGTCTTATGTCGTGTGAGATCATATGCTCAAGCCACTTGTCGATGCCCTTGTAGGGCGAGATGGTGCCCCATATCAGCAAGTCGGTGTCAATCCCTTTGGCCTCTTGCCGGCACTGGCGGGCTGCCGCTATGCGGTTTTTGGTAGGGTGGTGCAGCCACACGGCGCTCTGCCGCCGCTCTGGACACTGCTTGCGCAAGGTCTCGATGCCCTGGCTGGCGTGTGTCACCACCAGCGTGCTGTGGCGCATGAGCATGCGCGTGATCATCTGTTTGGCACGTGGGTGCGAGGCCGAGTGGCTGCAATTGTTGTGCAGAAACCACACCAACTTGTGCCCCGTGAGGCGTGCCGCCGTGAGCATGGCCACGGCACACGCCGTCTGCACAAAGCCATATTTGTAGTCGGGTACGCTTTCGAGCCAGTGAAGCACCAGCGCATCGCCCTCGAGGCAATGCGGCAGCATGCCTATGAGCGGATTCCTCACCGGTGGGTTGGCCACCATCACCCCCGCCTCGTCCAGGGCTTTGACGAAGTCGCGGATATACGGGTTGGCGCTGAGCCCCGTGTTGCCAGTCTGTTGCGGATACACCACTACTTTCATATTACGGTTGGTCGTTTTGTTGTTGATTCCTTTTTGTCTGTCTTTTGAAAAGCCGCCGTGCGGCGCGCGTCCAAGGCTTTGTGGCACCAGTGGCGAGCCCCGTGAGGTGGCATGTGGTGCAAAGGTAGCACAAAAGTGGCTAACCAATGTCGGCCAGATGACGAAAATGGCGGAATCGGATAAAAATGAACGTGTTGTGCCCAAATTTTTGCGGCCGGCAGATTGTCCATTGAAAAAAAATATCTACCTTTGCATTTGCGCTGCGTCCGGTCTGGCCTGATTGCGGCGCAGAGAGAACTACTAACATTATTTATTAACTATTTAATTTAATGAGCGAAGAATTAAAAAATTCTCCCATCGTCGGCAATGCCGATTTCGATTGGGACGCTTTTGAAAAAGGCGAAACTCAAAAGGACAAGTCCTACGAGGAACTGGAAAAAACCTACGACCAATCACTTGGCCACATTAAGGACAAGGAAGTAACCGAAGGTACCGTTATCGCAATCAGCAAGCGCGAGGTAGTGGTTAACATCGGCTATAAGTCGGACGGCATCATTCCCTTTAACGAATTCCGTTACAACCCCGACCTGAAGATTGGTGACACCGTTGAGGTGTACGTTGAGAATCAGGAAGACCACAAAGGTCAGCTCGTGCTCTCGCACAAGAAGGCCCGCGTAGCCAAGAGTTGGGATCGCGTTAATGAAGCGCTTGAAAACGATGAGGTCATCAAGGGTTACATCAAGTGCCGCACCAAGGGTGGCATGATTGTTGACGTCTTTGGCATCGAGGCATTCCTCCCCGGCTCGCAAATCGACGTCAAGCCCATCCGCGACTACGACATTTTCGTGGGCAAGACTATGGAATTCAAGGTTGTGAAAATCAACCAGGAATACCGCAACGTGGTTGTTTCTCACAAGGTTCTCATCGAGGCCGAGCTTGAGCAGCAACGCAAGGAAATCATTGAAAAAAAAAAAAAAGGTCAAGTGCTTGAAGGTACCGTTAAGAATATCTGTGCCTACGGCGTATTCATCGACCTTGGCGGCGTAGACGGCCTGATTCACATCACCGACCTCTCTTGGGGACGTGTCAACAATCCCGCCGACATCGTCAAGCCCGACGAGAAACTCAATGTGGTTATTCTCGACTTCGACGAAGAGAAGAAGCGCATTGCCCTCGGCCTGAAGCAGCTCCAGCCCCATCCATGGGACAAGCTCGACCCCGACATGAAGGTGGGCGACAAGGTGAAAGGCAAAGTGGTGGTTATGACCGACTACGGTGCATTTGTTGAAATCGCTCCCGGCGTCGAGGGCCTGATCCACGTAAGCGAAATGTCGTGGTCGCAGCACCTGCGCTCGGCTCAAGACTTCATGAAGGTGGGCGACGAGGTAGAGGCAGTGATCCTTACCCTCGACCGCGAAGACCGCAAGATGTCGCTCGGCATCAAGCAGCTCAAGCCAGACCCATGGGAAGCTATCGAGGAGAAATACCCCGTTGGCTCAAAGCACACCGCCAAGGTGCGCAACTTCACCAACTTCGGTGTGTTCGTTGAGCTCGAAGAGGGCGTCGACGGCCTTATCCACATCAGCGACTTGTCGTGGACCAAGAAAATCAAGCACCCCAGCGAGTTCACTCAAATCGGTGCCGACATCGAGGTTATGGTTCTGGAAATCGACAAGGACAACCGTCGCCTGAGCCTTGGCCACAAGCAGCTCGAGGAGAATCCTTGGGACGTGTTTGAGACCATCTTCAAGGTGGGTAGCATCCACGAAGGCACCATCACCGAGAAGCTCGACAAGGGTGCTATCGTGAGCCTGCCTTACGGCGTTGAAGGCTTCGCCACTCCCAAGCACCTTGTTAAGGAAGACGGCACACCCGCAAAGGTTGACGAGAAACTTCCGTTCAAGGTTATCGAGTTCAACAAAGACGCTAAGCGCATCATCCTCTCACACAGCCGCGTGTTTGAAGATGAGCAGAAGGCCGAGCACAAGGCAAGCCGCAAGTCGAGCAAGAAGGTTGAGGAGCCCGCAATCAGCACTCCTATCGAGAAGACAACCCTCGGCGACATCCAGGCTCTTGCCGACCTGAAGTCGAAACTTGCCAAGGGCGAGTAATCTTTTGAGAATCGCACATCGGCCCTGGCATTCCGCCACATGGTGAGGCCAGCCGAAGAAACACACATAGCGCACGCCGCACACAGCGAAAGCTGAGTGCGGCGCGCGTTGCGTTTATCCCGCCTTCCCCAGAGCCCCACCCACTGCTGGAGGATTCAGATGGAAGTACAACGGGAATAAATCAGTCTGGCCGTAATCACTCTATGGGGTGAGGCGTGGAGGTCGGGTCAGTTGAGGTTGGGGTTGGTGGGCATGGTGAGCCACATGCGGTATCGGTCGCCGAAGGCTTTCACCGCATTGCGCCATATTCCATTCCGGCCGTCGGCCAGTAGCAGAGCTGGGTCGCTGCCTTTGAGCACGGCCCAGCTTTGTTGCTCGATTTCGTGGCTCAGCTGTCCCGCCGACCACCCGCTGTAGCCCGATAAAAACTTTATAATGCCCGTTGTGGGCGCTCCGCCTGTCACGTAGCGCTTCACTGCGTCGAAGTCGCCACCCAGGCGCAGGCCACGGCCTATGTCGGTTGAGCCGGGAACCACGTCGCTGGGTAGGGTATGGACGTAAAACAGTGTGTTGAGGCTCACCGGTCCGCCTACGTAGATGGGAATGTTGCTGGCCGTTTCGGCCCACCCTGAGATCACCTCGCCAAGCATGAAGCCGCTGGGGTGGTTCATCACCAGCCCCATTGCTCCAGAGTCGTCGACTCCGGTGAGCAGCACCACACTGCGCTCAAAGTAGGGGTCGGCCAGCTGTGGCTTGGCCACAAGCAGCCCTCCGCGCTTGGCCTCGTCTTGACCGTCGTCGTCGGTGAGGTTAAACAGTTTGTTTCCGTCGATAATCATTCTTGTGTTGCTTTATTGTGTTGTGAGGCAAAAATTAGTGAGGCAAAATTAGCCCGTAAATGCAAATAAAGCAATAAAAAATGAAAAGCACATTAAAATAATGCTTAAATTTGTAAACTGAAGCGAAACGGATGCTGTGATTAATAGTTCGTTACTTGAAAACCAATTCGTCAAGCGTTTCATTGAGATTCACGCTACCGAGGCTCGGACTCATCCATCCCTCTCCCTACCGGTGTGCACCGCTATGCCCCAGCCTCTGGAAAACCGCGTGAATTCACATAACACTGATTTTTGCACTGTCAATAAAACAACATAAATAAAAAGCATGAAAAGAAAAATCACCTCAATCCTGTCGGTGGCGTTTATTGCAATCTCGTTTGCACAGATTTCAAGCAAGCTGACCACCAACACCATTCTCGACCTGATGCCGCACCAGTCATCGCCGGCCGTGGCGCGCAAGGCGCCGTCGGTCAGCGGTCGGAATCTGTCGGCCTTCGTCAAAATCAACAATGCCTCGGCAATCGACTCTATAAGGCTGCTCGGTGCTGAAGTGGGCACAGTGGCCGGCAATATCATCACTGCGCGCATCCCTCTCGATGCCGTGGAGGCAGTGGCTGAGCTGCAAGGCGTCGATGTGATTGAAGGCGCCCAAAAGGTGAACTTTGCCATGGACTCGTCGCGACTGCTGACGGGCGTCGACAAGGTGCACGCCGGACAGGCTCCCCTCAACATGCCTTTCCTGGGCAAAAATGTGGTAGTGGGCGACATTGATGCCGGACTCGACTTCGGGCATCCCGACTTCTATACCGCCGACCGCAAGACCCTGCGCCTTAAGCGCGTGTGGCTGCAGACCGATACCGTGGGCGGCACCATTCCCGCCAATTACGGCTATGGCAAGGAGTTTACCACCACCGAGGCCATCCTGGCCAAGGGCACCGACCTCAGCACCTATTCACACTCAACTCACGTGATGGGCATAGTTGCCGGAGCCGACACCACAGGCGGTAACCCCTATTATGGCATTGCACGCGAGGCCGACCTTGTGTTCACCACCTTCGGCGCAGTCGACACCGGCATCGCCGATGCCATGAAATATGTGTTCGACTATGCCGACTCGGTGGGCAAGCCCGCCGTGATCAACATGAGCCTCGGTACCCAGATGGGACCGCACGACGGTACCTCGCTCCGCGACCAGATGGCCGACCAGTTAGCCGGCCCAGGGCATATTTTTGTGGGTTCGGCCGGCAACGACGGCTTGATCGAAACCCACGTGAGCAAGAAATTCACCACCGATACCGACACCCTGCTCATTGGCGTGGCCTTCGCCGAAAGCCAAGGAGCTGCAGGCACCGGCGAGATGCAGTTCTGGGGTGAAGAAGGCAAGTCGTTTAAAATAAGGGTCTGCACCATCGACAAGACCACGCTGCTTCCCGTCTACCAAAGCCGGGCATTCAACGCCTCGCGCAGCTATAGTGGCACCATAGTGCTCCAAAAGCCCTACGACCAGGCTGGCGGCTCGTTCGACATCGTCACCCAGACGTCGCCGCTCAACAACCGCCCCACGGCCCACATCACGCTCAACCTGTCGGACTACAAGCCCGGCAAGGTGATTGCCATTATGGTCACCGCCGATGCCGGGAGCACCGTGCACGGCTGGTGCAACCAGAACTGGTGCTGCTTCAGAAAGTGGAACGAGAGGATGGACCTCCCCGACAACAAATACCAGACCGGTGAGATAGGTGGTGTGGGCAAGAACGTGATAACCGTGGGTGCCTACGTCACACGCCCCAAGGTGATCACACTCACCGGTGACACATTGGTCAACAGTGCCTCGGCTGGCTACACGACCGGTTTCCCGATTCACGACATAGCCCCGTTCTCAAACCAGGGTCCCACAGTCGACGGCCGCATGAAGCCCGACATCTCGGCCCCGGGCTCATATATCATATCGGCATTAAACAGTCACACCTACAGCGACAACTCCTATGTAACCAAGAGCACCGACAAGTGGAACGGACGCACCTATGGCTACGGTGCAATGCAGGGCACATCGATGTCGGCTCCGCAAGTGGCCGGCATCATAGCCACATGGCTCGAGGCCGTGCCCACGCTCACCACCGAGCAGATAAGGGAGACGTTTAAGAACACGGCCATCCGCGACCAGTATACCGGCAGTGAGCCCAACAACACCTGGGGCTACGGCAAAATCGACGCCTATGCCGGCCTTGTCTACATACTCAAGAATTTCTCTACTGTGGAGCAGGTGAAGGCCTACGACGAGCCATGGAAGGCAACCGTCCAGCCCGACGGCTTGCACATCCTGTTTCTCAAGGCCACCGGAGCTACCCGCGTCGATGTATATGCCCTCAATGGCTCCCTTGCCAAGACGGTGGCTCTGACCGACAAGACCACCGGCGACGACTGTGTGGTGGATTTCGACGGTCTTGCCCACGGCGTCTATGTGGTCAACATCTCGGGCGGGTCATGCCAAAAGTCAATCAAGTATATTAACAAATAATTCAATTCAAAAACCAAACCGCAAATGAAGAAAGTCATTTTGTTATCATTGGCTCTCGCTGCCGGCATATCGGCATGGGGCCAGACCTTCAGCGGCGGCACCGGTACCGAGTCTGATCCCTACAAGATTACCAAGGCTGAAGACTTCACCGAGCTGGCCACTCAGGTCAACGACAATGCCGTGTCGTTCACAGGCAAATACTTTGCTCTGGAAAACGACATCACACTCCCGTCGACTTTCACCTATACCCCCATTGGCAAATGGGTGAGCTATAGCGTGCAAAACAAGTTCGACGGCGTGTTCGACGGCAAGAACCACACCATCACCGACCTCGTGCTCAGCACCCAGACGGGCGACCGCTACAGCGGTCTGTTTGCAGTAGTCGACACGGCCGGCGTCATTAAAAACCTCAACCTTGCCAACCCCAAGGTCACTGTCGATGCCGGATCTTCGGTGTCGGGCGGTACAATCGTGGGTCAGCTTGCAGGTACGGTTGACAACGTGCACGTCAAGGGCGGCACCTACACATCCTCTATCTCAGGCTTCAAAGGCGGCCTCGTGGGACATGTGCTCGGTGGCGGATATGTGCTCAACAGCTCTTACTCTGGCAGCATGACCAACGTCAACACCTTTGCGGCCATCGTGGGCCAACTCTATGGTGTGGTTCGCAACTGCTGGAGCGACGCCACCCTCACCGCACAGCTCGAGAGCCAGACTTACACCGGCGGCATTGTCGGTGTGGCACTCGGCTCAATGGCAGGCGCGGGCAATCCTCAGGTAGAAATCTCAGACTGCTATTTCTATGGCACCATATCGTCTGTCAGCGGCAACTGCGGCGGCATCGTGGCCAATGCGTCGAAGGTGGTGATGGAGCGCTGCTGGAACGCAGGCTATATCCAGTCGGGCAACTACACTGGCGGCATTGCCGGCCAGATAACCGACACATCGCTCAAGGACAGCTACAACACGGGCACTGTCTACAACCAAAGCTCGTCGTCGGTGGGCGGCATTGTGGGCTACCTGTCGGGTTCGTCAAGCAGCCTTGAGAACTGCCTTAGCCTCGGCACGATATTCAACTCTATCATTGCCCGCAATGATGGCTGCGAATTCATAGGCGACAACAAGGGCTCGATCACACCCGTCAATTGCTACTTCGACTCTCAGGTAGCAGGGTGGGGCGGCACCCTTGGCTCAAAGACAACCAAGGAGCTCACCGGCGGCTCGGCAATCAGCGGATTCAGCACCGATGTCTGGACGTTTGCCCAGGGTATGTATCCGCGTCTGAAAAAGACGGCCACACTCGACTTGGCCCTGCTCAATGCCACACCGTTCTATCTGGCCGACGGCGAGAGCCACGGCCGCGTGACCAAGAACTTCACGGTGAGCACCCTCAACGATGTGGAGTGGGAAATAACCGGCACCACACAGGCACGCCTCAGCGGCAGCAACGTGACGGTGACCCGTGGCACCACCCTGTCGAATGCCGTGCTCCACGCCTATCTTGGCGACTATGAGAAGCGCAGCCTGGTGAGCATTTATCCGCAGATATTCTCGGGTGAGGGTACTGCCGACGATCCCTACATCATTGCCAGCTTCGACGATATGAAAAAGCTCAGCGATGCCACCAACAACCAGTCGATGTCGTTTGCCGGCGAGTATTTCAAGATGACGGCCGATATCGACATGCAGAACGATGCCTCGTTCCCCATCATTTCCGATGCCTCGCTCGGTGCGTTTGCCGGCGTGTTTGACGGACAGGGCCACAGCATCAAGAATTGGAAATTCGACAACTCGGAAACCGAGGATCTCTGGTCGGGTCTCTTCTCCTTTGTGGCCAAAGACGGCGTCATCAAGAACCTCAATATCGACAAGAGCTGCTCGCTGCGCTTCAACCGCAATGGCGCCGCATTTGTGTCGGCACTGCAGGGCACGCTTGAAAACTGCCGCAACTATGCCGATGTCTACAGCGCCAAAGGCTTTGCTGGCGGTCTTGTGTATATCGCCTACAGCGGCTCAAAGGTTGCCGACTGCTACAACGAGGGAAATGTCACAGCTTCGGCACAAGGATATCTGGGTGGCATTATTTATAGCGTTGAGAGCGGTGCCACCGTCAGCAACTGCCAGAATGCCGGCCGCGTGACTGCCGCCGGCACTGCAACCACCGTGGGCGGACTCTTCGGGTCATGTGCCGGCGAGGTGACCGACGCCCTCAATACTGGCGACGTGTCGGCTGCAACGGCTGTGGGCGGCATCACCGGCCAGGCCAAGGCTGCCAAGATGACCAATGTGCTCTCGCTTGGCGTGGTTTCGTCCACGGGCGATGAGTCGCTCTCAGGTGCCGTTGTCGGCAAACTGAGCTCCGCTTCCACATTCAGCAATGTGTGTTTCGACAATCAGGTGGTGCTTGGCAACAACGTGGTTGCCGAGGGCCTCTATGGCACAAACACAAAAAGCCTCTTATCGTCAACCGTGTTCAGCAACGGCCGGTGGGTGATTGCCAACACCGAGACCTATCCGCAGCTCACATCGTTTAAGGACGAGGAAGGAGCCAAACTCGGCTCGTGCCCCGTTACTTTCGCCGACAATGACACCCGTCAGCAAGTGAGTGGCACGGCATTGTTGGGCAGCATGCAGGGCATTGTATGGAAACTCAGCAAGGGCACCGATTTCTCAATCGCCGATTCCAGCCTCAAGTATGCCGAGAGCGACCATCCTGCCAGCGATACACTCACTGCCACCTATGGCAGCCACTATAAAGTGATTCCTATTGCTGCGGTGGGCAAAATTCTGCCTGGTAGCGGCACGGCAAGCGACCCCTATATCATTGCCTCGCCGAGCGACCTCGTGAAAGTGTCGTCGGTGGTGGCTTCGACCAAAAACGGTTTCCCCGACAAGGTGTTCTCGATTGTGGCCGACCTCGACATGCAAGGCATCGACTTCCAGCCAATAGGCAGCGCGTCCACAGTCAAGTTCAATGCTACAATCAATGGCAATAAGCACGCAATCAGCAATCTCACCATCAACAAGCCGTCGGACAGCTATGTGGGCCTCGTCGGTATCCTCGGCACTGGCGGCAATATCAACAATCTCACCATCAAGAGCGGCAGCGTGGTCGGCGGTAGCATCGTCGGAGCTTTCGTGGGTGAGTCGGAAGGCAACCTGAACGGCCTTGCCAACTATGCCTCTGTCACAGCAACAGCCAAGGCAGGCGGCATTGCAGGAAGCATCATAGCCAGCACCGGACTCTCGTTCAACAAACTCTATAACTATGGCGACGTGTCGGCTACCGGGGCATCGGGCTATGCTGGCGGCATCACTTCGCACTTTTCTGGTGTGCCAAATGCTTCTGTCGGCTATTCGGCCAATTATGGCACAGTGAACAGCACCAAGAGCGTGGCTGGCGGTATCGTAGGCTATGTGGAGCATGGAGCTGAGGTCAACTTCTCAAACAACTATGGAGCAATCAACGCCTATGGCCCTGCCGGAGGCATTGTGGGTCAAAACACCATTTCATACAGCGACGACAAGACTGTGCGCTTCACGGTGAATGCGTGCCTTAATGTGGCCAATGTGATCACATCATATAATGCCGCAGGCGGCATCGTGGGCGACATCGACAGCGAAGCCGGTCAAACCTATGTCTACAGTAGCGCCAACACCGGCAACGTGTCCAACACCAAGGCATCAATCTCGGCCTACTCGGCTGGAGCGGCCGGTATTGTGGGCAAGGGTAATCCTGTGCTCCAGGATGTGTATAACAGCGGCAACATCAGCGGTAACAACAGCATTGCCGGCATCCTCGGCCTCCCGGGTAGCAACTACAGCAAGCACTCAATCTTCCGTGCGGTTTCCACCGGCAGCCTTTCGGGCTATGCAAGCAATGCCGCCAACATAGGCGCAATAGCATGCAAGAAGAGTAACTATCTCACCATCGACAGCGTGGCCTACGATGCCCAGCAATGCAATGTGCCGGCAGTAGCCAATGCCGACATGGATGGCGTGAGCGCACTCAAGACTGCCGACCTCGTACACAGCTACAAGCTCAATGACAATGCGTGGGCTTGCTCTGACGGCGAATATTTCACGCCGGGCGCATGCTATCCCATGATCAAGGCGCTCCGAGAAGACTCTGCCATGATTGCAGCGTCGATCCCCGTCTATCTCGACTCGGCCGACACTCGCTACAATGTGACCAAGACCATCACGGTGGCTCGTCCGCAGGGCGCTGAGTGGACCGTGCCCGACGCATTCTACTACACTGGCTATTATGTGGCAGCCAAACCCGGCACAGTGGGCGACTATTCCCTCACCGTGAACTATGGAAAATATTCACGCACCTACGACCTCTACGTCAACGCACCTGAAGGCACGGGCGTGAAGGATGCCATTGCAGCCAAAGTGCAAATCCGCACTGTGGCAGGCGGTATCGTGGTGCCTGAGGGCGGTTATGCAGTCTACACCATGGGCGGCTCGCTCGTGAAGGCCGGCAGTGCTGCCGCAGGCGACTTCATCGGCCTTTCGGCTGGCGTCTACGTGGTAAAGGCCGACAGAGAAGTGGCCAAAGTGATAGTAAGGTGATCACAGGCCTGTGAATTGGACTTTGCGGCACGCAAGTGTCGCAACCAAAGGCCAATCTAGGAATTATAACCGGAGCGGACTCCCGAAAAACTGGGTTTCCGCTCCGGTTTCGTTTTAACGCCAAGCCGGTCGTCGTGTGAAGCTCGACAGAATGACGCGTGTTGCATTAATTTGTGTTTCATTATAAAGGCATGACGCATCGTGCGGTTTGTGCCATAAGGATAAAGTCCAGTGACCTAAACCGCATTTTAATAAAGATTTGAGCCGAATTCTCCAGCCTCCAGCCAAAAACTCCCCTTCACTCTCAACCCTTCACTCTCAACCCTCATCTCTCAACTCTCAACTCTCCAAAAGAATCACTTAACCGTATTTTGCGGCGAGCACAGCAGTCGTTGCTACAATTGCAGCGCACGCAAGGGTCAATCTTTGTCAAATCTATTGTGCCTTAACTTAAAAAGCACTATATTTGCACCGCAAATCAAAAAATGATATAACCACGATTATTATTTTCGAATTATGAAAGCATGCTTATATAACGAAGAGGCTCAGCCTGTGGAACCCATCGACGAGCATAAGCTCGCAGTCGCCGACAAGAAACCCGAAAAGGTGGATGCTCCGCGTCAGAGCTATTACATAGTCGACTACAGGACCAAAAAGACAGCTTGCCTGGTGGCTCTTGTGATTTTCCTCGTTTGGGTTGCCGCAGTGTTTGTTCTGTAAATCGTTGGGCGATAGCTTGTTTGGCTAAAAACTGTTTTTGCGGGCTGATTTTTTGCGAAAAAAGCCTTGCCAATTGCAGAAAAATGATTAACTTTGCACCGCAAAACGAAAAAATATTGGCCCATTAGCTCAATTGAATAGAGTGTTTGACTACGGATCAAAAGGTTATAGGTTTGAATCCTATATGGGTCACTGAATGATGGAAGCTTCAACGGCTTCCATTAATTTTTATAGCCCTTTGCCACATGGCGCTGTGAGTGTAGCGTTGGCCGTGTGGCGGCTTTATGCCAGAATTAAAACGTTATGGACAGCAACAGCAAAACCGTGCGCGACATAATCACCGCAGATGCCCCGTATGTGGGCAACGCCATGCGCATACCCAAAGACATTCAGCTGCGGGCTCAGTGCCTGTGCCGGCAGTTCAACTCGGCCGACCCCGACGATGTGCAGGGCCAGGCTGCTATATTGCGGCAGTTGCTTGGTCGCTGGAATGAGCATGTGGTGCTAATGCCGCACATTCATTTCGATTACGGAATTAACACCTATTTTGCCGGCGGACGTTTTTCTATGGTCAATTTCGATAGTGTGTTTCTCGACACATCGCCCATCCACATTGGCGAGGATGTGATGATAGGACCGCGTTGTGTGTTGGCTTGTCCCGGGCATCCGGTGCATCCCGCTCAGCGGCGCAATGAGCCCATCACTCTCAGCAAGCCCATTGTGGTGGGTGATGGCGTGTGGCTTGGCGCTGGAGTCACGGTGTTGGGTGGCGTCACTATCGGTGCCGGTTCGGTCATAGCGGCGGGTGCTGTCGTCACGCGCGACATTCCGGCTGGTGTGGTTGCCGGAGGCGTTCCGTGCCGTGTGCTACGCAGCATCTCTGAGGCCGACGTTATCGGCAAGGAGCAACTGATGTTTTGATTCGGTAAGTTATATAGCGTGTGGGGTGGTCAGAACACTAATTGCATCAGTGTGGCGTCGCTATAGGTGTTGCCGCGTCTGATCCACGATTTAAGGTGGCCGGTAGCCTCAAAACCCTCTCGCTCGAAAATGCTCAGGCATGCCAGGTTGGAGTCGGCTATCACCACATACAGTTGTCTCAGCCCCAAGTGCTCGCAGGCATATCGCTTGATCACTTGCAGTGCCATTCTTCCCAATCCCTGTCCTTGATGCCCTTGCTCTATGAGCAGTCCTAGTTCGGCTCTGTTGTTGAGCGGGTCGAAGTCGGTGAAGTCTACCGTGCCCACGGCTTGTCCTGTGTCGCATAGCGTGATTATCAGGCGCAGCTGGCGGCTTGTGTAGATGTCGCCTGTGTAGCTCTCGATAAACCGTTTGATAGTGTGGCGCGAATAAGGGGCCTGGGTGTCGGTGGCAGTCCACACTGTGGTGTCGTTCTCCCACTTATACATCAGGTCGAGGTCGCTGGGTTCCAAGGCCCTGAGGGCAATCACGTCGTTGCTCAGTAGCGGTTTTGTGCTCATGACTGTTGCATTTTAGGTGATATGATGATACCGTTTTGTGCCGAGTAGATGTGGAATTGTATTCCTTGGCGCGCATAGCGTGAAATCAGCTCCACCGTTTCTCCATAGGTGTGCGAGGCGTTGTCGATGAGCACTTGGGCATCGCCGCTTCGGGGCATGGTGGTGGCATAGGTGGTTATTCCGCAGGCCTTGGCCACGGTGGGGGCATTGGCGGCGAGCACCACCCAATTGCCGTGGCCGGTGTCTGCATTGGCGCGGGCGTTGGCGTTGGGACGTACCATGCGTCGCATCCGGGCCATGGCGGCGCGCACTGCCACACCGGCCTTTATCACGGGATAGAGCAGGGCACTGTAGCGCGGAAAGTGCTTGCGGTAGAATATCAGCATTGCCTCATAGAACACGCGCACGTAGCGCATCGAGTCTTTTTTTGTGCTCTCGCCCTTGTAGTGTATCATGTCGACGGGCAGGTACCAATTGTCGTATCCGGCTTTCACTATGCGGTAACTCAGGTCGATGTCTTCGCCATACATGAAGAAGTCTTCGTCGAAGCCGCCCACGCTTTTCAGCAGGCTGGTGCGGCAGAACATGTAGGCTCCGGCCAGAATGTCGATGCGGTGTGCCTCGTGCTCGTCGAGGTAGCGCAGGTGATACTTGGCAAACCATCGCGAGCGGGGCATCAGGCTCGACAGTCCGAATATCTTGCAAAACGACACCCACGGTGTGGGGAATGCCCGTTTCGACTCGGGCAGGAAGGTGCCGTTGCCGTCGAGCATGTGCACTCCTATAGCTCCGCACCGCTTGTGGGTTCTCATCCACTCGATGGGTTCGGCCAGGCACTTGTGGGTGATTATGGTGTCGGGGTTCAGTATTAGCGTGAATTCGCCATGGGCTTGGGCTATTGCGCGATTGTTGGCTCGGGCAAAACCCTCGTTGTGCTCGTTCACAATGAATTTCACATCGGGGAACCGCTCTTGCAGAAACGACCGCGAATAGTCGCATTCGTCGTTGTCAACCACAAATATCTCTCCCGTCAGCCCGTGAAGGGCCTCTTGCACCGAGAGCAATGTCTGCTCTAGAAAATACTTCACGCGGTAGCTCACGATTACCACGCTGATGTCGATGGTTGCTGTCACTGTCGGTCAGAGTTCACTTGCTTGTTTATTTCGTCGATGTAGTCGAGTAGCTCGTCGCGTCCGCGTCCGTCGGTGCTCGATGTCATGAATATGGGCGGCAGCTCTTCCCATTGTTTCAGCAACTCTTGCTTGTAGGCTTCCACGTTGCGTGGGCCGGCATCGCGTCCAAGCTTGTCCATCTTGGTGAATACGATGCTGAACGGCACTCCGTTCTCGCCAAGCCAGGTCATGAAGTCGAGGTCAATCTTTTGCGGCTTGTGACGGCTGTCGACGAGCACAAACAGATTGGTCATCTGCTCGCGGCGCAATATGTAGCTGTCGATGATGCGGCGCAGTTGCTCGCGGCTCTCTTTGCCGCGCATGGCATAGCCATAGCCCGGGAGGTCGACGATATACCACGAGTCGTTGATCTTAAAGTGGTTGATAAGCATGGTCTTGCCCGGTGTTGACGATGTCTTGGCCAGACCGTTGCGGCCACACAGCATGTTGATCAGCGACGATTTTCCCACATTCGACCGGCCGATGAATGCATATTCGGGCAGGTTGCCTGCGGGGCACTTGGCAACGTCGGTGTTGCTTATCTCAAACTCTGCTTTATTTATTTTCATGACGTTGATGCTTTGATTTGTGTCGTGTGGGCGTAGCCGCTCAGCGAGCCGTTTGGCTCAAGGTCCATGTGTGGCGGCAATGCCTACAAGCCACAAAATTAATTCTTTTTTGCCACTTCGCCAAACCGCCGTCACCGTTACGCATAGTGGGCTTGTGCTCTGAAAACAAAACAATGGCGGGGAACTGCCGTGTGACAGTTCCCCGCCAGGGGTTATTGAGCGTCGTCAATAAATTTCTGATTAGAGGTTGGGATTGATCTCACCCCATTTCTCTACAGCGGGCACGATGCCGAGCTCTACGATCTCGTCGCGCATCTTGCACAGGTGCTCATACGACTTGCCGAGCTCTGCCATCTCTTCGGCTGTGCCGGCGGGCTCTGTGAAGTGAACGCCGGTCTTGTCGATAGTGGTAGGCATTGCCATCATCACGTTCTTGAAGCCGAGCTTGTCGTTGTTCACATAGCAGCCTGCGGGCAGAGTGAACTTCTCGCCGCCCATGGCAGCCTCAATCATCTTCACTGCATTGTAGGCAGGGCTTTGGAATGAGCTGCGGCCACGGAGCTTGATGATGTTGGAACCGCCTTGTACGGTGTGGTGCTTGATCTCTTCCCAGCGCTCGGCCGACAGACCCATTTCAGCCAGAGGCTTGCCGTCAACCTTAACTTGAGAAGCGAATACGGCCATCTGCTCGCCGTGGCCGCCATAAGTGTGTGCACCGGTCACCTTGTCCTGCTGTACGCCGAACTCGAGGGCAAGAGCCTGCTGCAGACGGGTAGAGTCGAGGGCAGCGAGCGATGTCAGCTGGTTGGGCTTCAGACCTGAGTGGATAAGGGCAGTGAGGGCTGTAACATCGGCGGGGTTGAAGATAACCACCACGTGCTCAACCTCGGGGCAATATTTCTTGATGTTGTCGCCGAACTCAGCTGCAATCTTGCAGTTGCCTTTGAGCAGGTCTTCACGGGTCATACCCTCTTTGCGGGGTGCGCCACCAGAAGAGATGATATACTTGGCTCCGGTGAAGGCCTCTTTGGGATCAACGGTGTAAGTGACATTGGCACCTGCGAATGCGCATTGCTGAATTTCGTCAAACACACCATGAACTCCGGGCTCATAGATGTCATACAGACAAATGTTAGGAGTAAGACCGAGCATCAAAGCGCTCTGTACCATGTTAGAACCAATCATACCGCCGGCACCGACGATCAAAAGTTTCTCGTTAGTTAAAAATCCCATGATTAGAAATCTTTAAAAATTAGTTATATAAAAAGTTTGTTTGCTCTTGTGTATTTTCTTTATCACCGCAAAATTAATCAAAAAAGCACTCATGGTCAAATTTATCACCGAATATGATGATTAATTTTTGCAATTATTTGTCAATAAAAAAAACGGCTCGGAAACGCCCATTTACCCAGGTGTGGATTCAGATAATTCAGGCCGCGTCTCGGCACTGGTAAATTCGTGTAAGCCCGATTTGCCAGTGCGCTCAACTTGCATTAAATTTGCATAAAAATAAAGATACTGAAACTGACAATGGAACAGGAATTCGCCTCTACTCTGCTCGAAAATGCCGTCAGCGAGTTTGCAAAGCTGCCGGGGATAGGACGCAAGACGGCCTTGCGGCTGGTGCTGCATCTGCTCAAGCGCGACGTGGCCGAAGTGGAGCATATGGCCGACGCCATTTCACGCTTGAGGCGCGAGATAAGATATTGCCGGGTGTGCCACAATATTAGCGAGACCGAGGTATGTCCCATCTGTTCCAATCCTTTGCGTGATGCTTCCACGGTGTGTGTGGTCGAGAATGTGAAAGATGTGATGAGCATCGAAAACACACATCAGCACGGTGGCTTGTATCATGTGCTTGGCGGCCTCATATCGCCTATGGATGGCGTGGGACCGCAAGACATTGAGATCGACAGCCTTGTCGACCGTGTGGCGCATGGCGGCATCAAGGAGGTGATTCTGGCCCTTAGTGCCACCATGGAGGGAGACACCACCAACTTCTATATTTTCCGACGGCTTGCCCCTTACCCCGATGTGAAGATAACCATGCTGGCGAGGGGCGTGAGCGTGGGCAACGAAATAGAATATACCGACGAGCTTACGCTGGGGCGTTCGATATTGAACCGCACCCTGTTTTCCGACTCTTTTGCCGCATCAAAGCAGCAATAAGCCCTCGGCTGTGTGATGCATGGTAATATCAGCGCAGAGTGGGAGCAAAACCGGTGAGCAACGGCTCATTAACAGCAGCGGCTGTTCGCTTAATTCAGCTCTGATTTGTAATTGATTAAAAAAGACTATTTTTTATGGCTGACAACTACCTCGAAAAGCAGCACGATGACTATCTGGCCCGCCAAGCCCGCAAGGAACGTGAGCGCAAGCGGCGCTTGCACCGCTATCTTGAGACTTACCGCAAGCGATTGGCCATGGAAAAACAGCAACGCGAAAATGCCGGTGATGATGCCGGCAAGTGAGCGTGCCACAACCGCATGGCAAAATAGCGCACAGTCAAGTCGCAGCTCCCTCTCAAAGAAAAAGCGGAGTTACGTGTGGTTGTATGTGTGGATGCGTGAAATGTGACCCTATTTGCCTTCGTGGTAGGCGAGGGCGGCACCCAGAGCGGTGCAGAATTCAGCGTGGGCCGGTATGTGGAACCGCACGCCGTAAAGGTCTTCCATTATGGGGAAAATCACCTTGCAGTCGGGCAGGCGCGTGAGGTTGCCTATGAGCACAAAGTCGCGCAGCCCGATGTTGGACGCCGACAGCACCGCACACGATCCTATCGTTTCGAGCACCATGCATATCAGTCCCTTTGCAATATCGTTCTCATCTGCCTTTGAATTGACCACTTTGCCGAAGAGTGATGCTGTGGCATACATGGGTAGCCCTTCGAGCTGATTGGTGGTGATGTCTTTGATTTGCAGATTGATTCTTGAAATGTCGCCGCGCGAGGCCATTTCCACCACTTCGGCAATGTTGCTCGTTTTCAGCAGCAGTGCCGAGAGTCCGCGCAGTGTGCCGCCGCCTATGCTGATGCCTCCGGCATGGCTTATGCTGTTGCCGTCGACCTTCACAAGTGTTGTTCCTGTACCCATCGACACCACCATGAGTCTGGTGAGGCCGCTGTCGAAGCGTGCGCCCAGCCCGTCGGCCTGAAACTCGTCGGCCTTGCTCGTGGGCAGCCCGTAGATGGGTGTCTCCACTGTTGAGGCTCCCACGCCGGTGAGCATCACGTGCTCAATGTCGGCAAGCTTGATGCCGTTGTCGTAGATGTATTTGCCGAATGCCCCGAAAAGCGATGTTATCGGATCGGTGGCGGTGATAAACATAGGCGACTTTATCTGCCCGTCGTCAAGGCCCACAATCTTGGTGGTGCTTCCGCCCACGTCGATTCCTATTACAAGTCCCATGCGCTGATTGTTATGTAGTGCGAAGTTTTGGTCTTGTGCCGCTGCTTGCTGACACGGCCGCTAAATTATCATAAAAAATCCACTTGGGCAAGAAAAATCCCCCGTAGGCCCAAAAGGTCGCGAGGGATTCTGTGCTGCCGGGAGGCCGTTAAGCGTCACCACTGCACCTTGTCGGTGAGAATCTCACCGTCGGCGGCATCGGCAGGGCCGAAAGTGTCGGCGCGGTACTGCACGCACAGCATCACTAGTGGAGTGCTGCCGGTGTTGCGCACGGTGCGGCGGCCGGCCGGAGATACGCGCACCACGCTGCCTTCGGTCACTGCTATGGTTTGCCCGTCGACTTGATACTCGCCGTTGCCTTTGATGAAGAAGTAGAGCTCTTCGTGCGAGTGGTGGACGTGCAGGAAGCCGCTTTCGCTTCCTGGCTCAAAAATCTGGAATGAGAACTCGGCACCCGTTGTGCCAACCGTTGCTCCGCCGAACACTTTTCCAGGTATGCGGGCGTCGGGACCAAGCTGCATCACATAGTTGCCCAGTTCACTCATCTTTCCGAAGTCGGCAGCCGCAAAGTTAGCTGCTTTTGCAATTGTTGTAGCCTTTTTCATCTCTTTTTGTTGTTTGTGATTATAACCGTTTTTGTTTTTTTACACGGCAAAACTACAAACATTTTGCAGCCGTTGAAATAAGGCACATGGAGGTGACTTGGTTACTTTCAGGTGACTAATGTTGAATGACAATTGCTTGTGGAATAGTTGTTTAACCAATATTAACCTTGGGGGTGTGGTCTTTTATGGGGAGTTTGTTACCTTTGTAGAGTATTGTAGGCTAAATCATGTGAAAATGAGTTTGATGATAAAAGACAAGGCTTTCCCCGATTGCCCCATCCGCAACGTGCTTGTGCGCATCACCGACAAGTGGTCGATGCTTGTGATCTACACCTTGCAGTCGCGTAATGGACGGGCTATGCGCTTCAGTGAGCTGCGCAAGTCAATCCCCGACATATCGCAGAAGATGCTCACCAGCACGTTGCGCACTCTTGAAGCCGACGGCTATGTGAGCCGCAAGGCTTATGCCGAGGTGCCGCCGAGGGTTGAATATGCGCTCACACCGCGCTGCGAGTCGCTCATACCCATCATCGACAGTCTCATCAGTTGGGCTGGCGACAACATGGCTGCCATTGTAGCCCACCGTGCCAAGGCCGCTTCGGTTGGCTGATGATAGGCGGGTGCTGCCCGGCTAAAGCCGTTTCAGCTCCTCATACAGCCGTTGCACGGGCAGTCCCATCACATTGTAGAAGCTGCCGTTGATTTCCTTGATGGCGGCGCAGCCTATCCATTCCTGTATGCCATAGGCTCCGGCTTTGTCGAGGGGACGGTATCGCTCCACGTAGTAGTCAATTTCCTCAGAAGTGAGGCGGGCAAATTCCACTGTGGTCTGTGTGCTGAACGAGCGCGTTTCCCCGTCGCCGGTGAGCAGGCACACGCCTGTCACCACTTTGTGACGGTGACCGCTCAATTTGTGCAGCATGGCTCGGGCCTCGCCGGTGTCGTGCGGCTTGCCTAAAATCATGCCTCCGTGGTCAATCACCACAGTGTCGGCCGTTATCACCAGTTCGTCGGGGGCTATGTCGTCGAGATAGGCGTGGGCCTTTTCACATGCCAGAAACTCCGGTACTTCTTCGGCCGGCAGCGTGGCGGGATAACTCTCGCTTATGCCGCTTTTTACCTTTACTGTGAATTCCACATCGAGCGCCTTGAGCAGCTCGTTTCGGCGCGGCGAGCCGCTTGCCAGTATCACTTTGCGCTGTTGCAGATTGTCAAGGGGTTTCATAATGATTTGTGTTCAAAATAAAATCAACTGTTACCACCCGAATGCATGGCGGTCGTCGAGCCACAGCCCTTGGGCTTTCATGATTTGCTCGAGCAAGTCGCGTCCCACTCCATAACCACCGGCATGGGGCGATATATACCCGGCGGCCTGTTTCACCTCGGGCGCGGCATCGCTTGGGGCCACGCCGAGACCCACGTGCGCAATCACGTGCAGGTCGGGTATGTCGTCGCCGGCATAGGCCACCTGCTCCGGTGTCAGGTCGTGGTTGCTCATCCATTGCTGCAGCACCGGAAGTTTAACGGCTGCTCCCAGAAACACGTCTTTCACGCCAAGTCCGCGAAACCTCACGTCCACGGCTTGGGTCTTGGCACCGCTTAATATGGCAATGTGCAATCCGTGCTTCACGGCCAGCTGTATGGCGTAGCCGTCTTTGATGTTGACCATGCGCATCGGCTCTCCAGTGGGCGACAGCGGTATTGTGGAGGGCGACAACACTCCGTCGATGTCAAACACCACCCCGCGTATCTTTTTCAAATCATAGTTTATCGAGCTCATTTCTTGTTGTCTGTTTGCTTATTGGTAGTCTCTATAATGCTTTGTGTGAGAATGCGGTATATCTCTTGCTTACGTCCGCTTAGCATCTGCTCGTGAGCCGTGGTCACGGCCGTGTCGCCTCGGGCGGCAGGGCCCGTCTGCGATTCGGCGGGACTCAGTCTGTCGAGTTTTGCCACGGTGGTACGCAGCAGCGGCAGCATCACTTTAAAGTCAATTCCTGCCTCGCCGAGCACTTCGGCTGTCAGCGTCCACAGGTGGTTGGCAAAGTTGCACGCCATCACTGCCCCTATGTGCAGCATGGCGCGGCGTGCGCTGTCGGCAACCTCCACGTGTGCCGATATTGAGCGGGCAAGCCGCATGGCGGCTTCCTGTGTGTCGGGCGTGTTGCCCTCTACAAACACCGGAACGTCGTTGAAGCCGACTGGCAGTGCTTTGCTGAACGACTGCATCGGGTACAGCACGCCGCAGCGTGTGTGCACGGCGGTCAGCAGGCGTAGCGGTTTGGTGCCTGAGGTATGTAACCACAAGCTGTGTCTGTGGTCGGGTATGGCACTGGCCACAGCTGCTATGGCATCGTCTTTCACCGAGATCACATAAGTGTCGGCCTCAGTGGTGATTTGGCCAAGGTCGTCGGTGGCGGCAGGGCAGTGCACAACTTCGGCCAAAGCCTCGGCATTGGCCCGGTGGCGGCTGTACACCTGCACTATGTCGTGTCCTGCGGCCAATGCCCTGGCAAGGCTCCACGCCACGTTGCCTGCGCCTATCATAACAATTCTTTCTGTCATATCGCAGGCAAAGTTAATCATTTTAATCTTGTGCCGCAATTGTGGCTGAGGGTCCCTAAAGCAACAGAAGGATGCACGGTGCTGTGCATCCTTCTGCAGGAATCGTTGAGCGGTAAACGGGGTTCGAACCCGCGACCTGAAGCTTGGGAAGCTTCCACTCTACCAACTGAGCTATTACCGCATTTCCTGTCGAGTCGCAGGGAAGCGTGCCGCATTCCCTGTGTGGTTTTATCTCGCCTTAGCCTATTTGGCGTTCTTTGAGCTGTTGTTGATCAGCTGAATCACGCTGTCGGGGGCATTGGCCACTTTCTTGTATCTCACCGTCACGGTGTCGCCTTCCACCCATGAGTCTCTTTTGCTCTCGTCGAGATCGGGGTAGGCAAAGTTAAGGGTATCGCCGTTGGCAGCCTTGATGAAGATGCTGTTCATGGCTCCATCGAGTGCGGTTCCGGTTACTGAAATCACACTGTCGCTGTCGTTGGGTGCTATGGCTGTGCTGTCGATGGTGTCGGTGGTGGCGGCATTGTTGTCGCTGTTGCCGTTGACGCACGACACCGCGCTGAGCATAGCCATCATGGCCAAAACCGGTAAAACTAATTTCTTCATTTCTTTTTTTGTTGACTTGCTGGTTAAGCGGGCTTGTGGCTCCTTAACCGTTGCAAAAGTAGTCTTTTTTACTCACACTGCAAAATTTATTGCGTGCCTTTGCCTCATTAGTGCCCCGCAAAGCCGATGAAACGGACTGTGACGGTGGTGCTTAGTCGTCACAACCAAACTCGTCGTCGAGGTCTGTTGCCTTACCTGTGTATTGAGGATCGCGCTTTTCGAGGAATGAGTTGATGCCTTCCTTGTAGTCAGGACCCTGGTATACCTTTTTGCGATATGCGTTGATGCGCTCAAAGCTCTCGGCGTTGATTGAGTGTGAGGCACGTGTGAGGGTGCGGAACTGGCGCTTTATGGCGCTGACCGACAGCACTGAGTTGCGGCGCAGCGGGTTGAGGAACTTCACCTCGAGCAGCTTGTGAAGCATGTCCACGGGCGCGATTTGGTTCACGAAGCCCACGTTGAGCGCCTCGTGTGCCGTGAGCGGCATTGCGGTGAAAAACATTTCGCGGGCCTTGTTCATACCGAGCTGGTTGATGAAGTGCATGATGCCCGATGCGTTGTATGGGATGCCAATCTTGGCGGGGGTGATGGCGAATGTCGATGTCTCTGAGGCCACAAGCATGTCGCACGATATGCACAGGTCGCACGCTCCGCCCCACACGGTGCCGGTGACGCAGGCAATAACCGGAATGGGCACCTCTTGCACGGTGCGCAGCAGCTCTTCCATGGGCACGTCGTAGGCGAGCGGGTCGTTGCCGTCTTGTGGCAGCTCGTTGATGTCGTGTCCGGCGCTCCACACGCCGCGTTTGGTTTGGGCTTCAATCACTATTGCCACACATTCCTTTTTATAGATGTCTTTGATTGCGGCCACCATTTCGTTGCACATCTGTTCGCTAAGCACATTGTAATGGTCGGGATTCTGCATCTCGATGAACCCGATGCGGTCCACAATTCTAACTTCAATTATCATTTTCTATCGTTTTTTATAATTTGCTTCAATGTTTTTGGGGAGGCGCGCTGAGGTCGCCGGCCGGCATCAGTGCGCCGCTTGTTCTTTAATCAGCTGAATCACGGCCATCACAGGCAGGTGGTCGCTTTTCCTCACCTTGGGCACGTCCACGCTCACCACTCGCCACCGTCCGCGGGGACGGGCAAGCAGGTAGTCGATTTTTATGTGTGGGTCGGTGGTGCTGAATGTCATCTCGCTGCCGCTCACGTTCTGCCATTCACCGAGCAGCTCGTCCATCACAGGCTCGGTGGGCGATGCGTTGAAATCGCCGCCTATCACCACTGGGTAATGGCATGCCGCATAGTGGCGGTTCAGAAATTCGCCCTGACTTTTGCGGCATTTCTTGCTGAAAGCCTCAAGGTGGGTGGCGGCAAACACTATGGTGTCGCCTCCGGGCAGTTCCACCAGGGCTTCAAGCAATGCCCGCGGCTCTTTGGTGGCGTCGGGATTGGGAAGCATCAGCTTGTCAACTTTCACGTAGGGGTACCGGGTGAGCAGGGCTATTCCGTAGAGTCCTCCGGCAAAGTCCAGGGTCTTCCCGTAGAGCCCCATCATGCCGGTGGCGTTGGCCAGCTCGGCAGTGAAGTTGCGCCCGTTCTGGTGTGGTGAGTTCTTGCGGGCAGTCATGTGGTCCACCTCTTCCAGCGCCACAAAGTCGGGCTTGAACCCGTTGATAGTTTCGGCTATTTCGGTGAGTGAGGCGTCGTGTCCGGCGTGGATGTTGTAGGTCATCACGCGCAGTGTCAGCGTGTCGGCTGTGACTGCCGCGTGCATGGGCGTGTGGCTCAATGTCAGCGTGGCTACTGCCAGTAGGGCACGCAGGCACTTTCCAGTTGCTGCCATTGGTTATTTCTTTTTTGTCTTTTTGGCCTTGCTGCCGCTCACGCTGCCCAGACCTGCCTCGATGTTCTTGATGATGGCGTTCGATGAGTAGGTGGCTCCGGTGGCGGCATCGGCTTTCACTTTTTGGGCTTGTGCCACTGTCTTGCCGATATATTGCGGGAAGATGTGGGCTGTTGCCTTTTTGAAATATTGTGGGGTCTCGTCGTTAGGCAGA
>CAVFVP010000017.1:29772-35339 GCA_963625945.1 Agathobacter rectalis
TTCTTGATTGTGATGTTGAGTGGCGTGGTGCCGTTGTAGCCATACACTTTCTTGGCCAAGTCGCCGGTGTATACAACCTGTGTGGCACCTTTGCCTGCCTTGCCGGTTGCTTTTTTCTTGCTTGCGGCCCACGCGGGGGTGGCTGCAATGGCAACCATTGCTGCCACAGCTATGAATTTAGATGATCGCATTCCGTTGATTGTAGCTATTTGTCATGTTTTTAATAAATCGGTGCAAAGATATGCATTTTATGACTAATGTCAACCACTTATGGCCTTGATAAACTCCAAAAAAGGAAAAGAGCCGTGCGTTTTATTTCCTATTGCGGCCTTTTTATGCTATCTTTGTACCAAGCTGCCGCATTGGAGGCACGCTTGTTAGGAAAAACGATACTTGAGTTATTGTATGAAACAACAGATTGACGACGACATCAGCCGGTGCATCGACGTGCTTGAGCGCGGCGGTCTCATCCTGTATCCTACCGATACCGTCTGGGGCATAGGGTGCGACGCCACCAATGCCGATGCCGTCAAGCGCGTCTATGAACTGAAACGCAGGGCCGACAACAAGGCTCTGATTGTGCTGCTCGACAGTGTGGAGCACCTCGACCACTATGTGGTGGATGTGCCCGAAATGGCCTACGAGCTGCTCGATGTGGCGGTAAAGCCATTGACCATAATCTATGAGGGGGCTTTCAATATAGCCGCAAACCTTACCGGCGACAACGACAGTGTGGGCATACGCGTGCCACGCGAGGAATTCTCGCAGCGGTTGTGTGCGCGGTTTGGGCGCCCTGTGGTGTCGACTTCGGCCAATGTGAGCGGTGAACCCACTGCCCGCAATTTTGCCGAAATCTCACCCGACATCATCAAGGGTGTGGACTATGTGGTGCAATACCGTCAGGACGACGATAGTGAGCATGACGCGTCTAACATCATAATGCTGCGCAGCGACGGCACTTTTAAAATACTGCGCTGAGTGCCGCCTGCCGGCGATTAACACACACAACCGTGATAAGCGAACGACTGCAACGACTGAAATATCTGCTTGCCGACTATGTGATGAGCAATCTCGCATGGTTCGGCTACAACTGTGTGCGCTACTGCTTTGGTGCCGTACAAGGACAGCCGTCGTTTGCCGGTTTCATGTCGTCGCCCATGACTGTGGTGGGGCAGATAGTGTTTCCGCTGGCCATGATGGCGGTGTATTGCCTCTCGGGATATTACAACGAGGTGTTCCGGAAGTCGCGCGTGCAGGAGCTTATGCTCTCGCTCACCACGGCAGCCATCAACAGCCTGATGATTTTCTTCGTGGCACTGATCAACGACCTGGTGCTCGACCGCAAGTCAAACTACGAGATGCTGCTGGTGCTGTTCATCATGCTGTTTCTCATGGTCTATGTGGTGCGTGCTCTCATCACGGGCCATGCCTCGCATTGCATCAAGAGCCGGCGGTGGTCGTCGCCCACGCTTGTGGTGGGGTGCGGCAAGGCTGCAATTGACCGCGTGAGGCGCATGGAGCACATGCACAACTCGCTCGGCTACGACGTGGTGGGCTATGTGGCCATCCCAGGCGAGGAGCCTGTTGCCGAGGCGGGCAAACCTGTGTATGGGCTCGACGGCCTCGACGATGTGTGTGCCCGCCTGGGCATAAAGGAGCTGATAGTGGTGCCCACCGTCAGCGACCAGTCCCGGGTGCTTAGCGTGATCAACCGGCTGTTTGCGCTTAACCGGCCCATCAAGATTGCCCCCGACCGCTACAATGTGCTCCGTTCCCGCGTGCGCCTGAGCGACCTGTGCGGCGACCCGCTGATCGACATCTCGGGAAGCAGCATGAGCGAGAGCGGGAAAAACATCAAGCGCTGTGTCGATGTGCTCGCGTCGTTGGCGCTTATGACGGTCTTGCTCCCGGTATATGCCATCGTGGCATTGCTCATCAAGCTCGACTCGCCTGGACCGGCTTTCTACAGCCAGCAGCGGGTGGGGCTGCACAACAGGCCGTTCAGAATCCACAAGTTCCGCACCATGGTGGCCGATGCCGAGGCTGCCGGACAGCCGCAGCTGTCGAGTGCCAACGACCCGCGTGTGACCCGCATAGGGCGTGTGTTGCGCAAATACCGCATCGACGAGCTGCCGCAGTTCTGGAACGTGTTTCGCGGCGATATGTCGCTGGTGGGGCCGCGCCCCGAGCGGCAATATTACGTCGACCGCATCCTTGAGCTTGAGCCGGCCTATTCGCTTGTGCATCAAATCCGCCCCGGCATCACCTCGATGGGTATGGTCAAGTTTGGCTATGCCACCACGGTCGATGAAATGGTGGAGCGGGCAAACTACGACCTCCTTTATTTGGAGAATATGTCGCTGCTCAACGACCTCAAGATTCTTGTCTACACGGTGAAGATTGTGGTGACGGGGAAAGGCGTGTAGCCAAACGCAAAAAAAATACTACATATAGATTTAGAATAGAGACAAAAACAACGCTAAATTCTCACATTGGAACAATATAACGAAAATATCGCCGTCCAGGCCAAAACCGGCGGCTGGTTTATGAAAATGCTCGTGTGGCGTGAGAAGCACATCCGCGAACGCTCGTTTCTGGTGATTCTCGCCTTGGTCACGGGCATCGTGTCGGGGCTGGCTGCCGTGCTGCTCAAGTTCTTGATTGGAGCCATATCTGGTTTCCTCACCTCGCAGGTGCAGATTTCGCACGGCAACTTCCAGTATCTCATCTTCCCGGTCATGGGTATCCTGTTTGCCGCCATCTATGTGCGCTATGTGGTGCGCGACAACATCTCTCACGGTGTGACCCGTGTGCTCTATGCCATCTCGCAGAAGAAAAGCCGCCTCAAGCCCCACAACATGTATGCCTCGCTCATAGCCTCGTCGATAACGATAGGCTTTGGCGGATCGGTGGGAGCCGAGGGTCCTATCGTGTTTACGGGTGCGGCCATCGGCTCTAATTTGGGGCAGACGTTCCGCCTGTCGCCGCGCTTGCTCATGATGCTTGTGGGCTGTGGCGCGGCAGCCGGCATTGCCGGCATTTTCAAGGCCCCCATAGCAGGGGTGCTGTTCACCGTCGAGGTGCTGATGCTCGATCTCACAGCCGGCTCGGTGATGCCGTTGATTCTCGCATCGGTTGCCGGAGCCACGGTGAGTTATGTGTTTACGGGCTACAACGTCGAGTTCTTCTTTTCGCAAAGCGAGCCGTTCTATGCGGTGCGCATTCCGTTTGTGGTGCTGCTCGGCGTGTTCTGCGGCTTCGTGTCGCTCTATTTTGCCAAGATGTCGGGCTCGCTCGAGCGCATCTTTGGCGATATGCCCAGCAAGCGCGTGCGTTTCGTGTTTGGCGCGCTTGTGCTCAGTGTGTTCATCTTCCTGTTTCCGCCGCTCTACGGCGAGGGCTACGGGGCCATCAACAATCTGCTGGCGGGCAATGTGTCGGCCCTGTTCGACAACAGTCTCTTCTATGATTTCCGTAACAACGTGTGGTGCTGTGTGGCTTTTGTGGGCTTGCTTTGCCTCACCAAGGTGTTTGCCACCAGCTGCACCAACGGCAGCGGAGGCGTGGGCGGTACGTTCGCCCCATCATTGTATGTGGGCTGCATGGCCGGATTCTTTTTCGCCTATCTGATCAATGCCACCGGGCTGGTGAGCGACCCTTTGTCGACCAAGAATTTCGCCCTGATGGGCATGGCCGGCGTGATGGCCGGCGTGATGCAGGCCCCGCTTATGGCCATCTTCCTCACTGCCGAGATGACTGGCGGCTACGAGCTGTTTTTGCCTCTGCTCATTGTGAGTGCCATTAGCTACGGCACCTACCGCATATTCAACCCCTACAGCATCTATGCCAAGCGTCTTGCCAAGCGTGGCGAGCTGCTCACGCACCAAAAGGATCAGACGGTGCTCACTCTGCTCAAAATGGACAGCGTGATTGAGAAGGATTTCATCGAGGTGCATCCGCAGATGAGCCTCAAGGATATGGTCAATGTGATTTCGCGCAGTCACCGCAACCTGTTCCCGGTCACCGACGACGACGGGAAATTGCTTGGTGTGGTGCTGCTCGACGACATTCGAAACATCATGTTCCGCACCGACCTTTACCGCCGCATGTATGTCGACCGTTTCATGTCGATGCCTCCTGCCAAGGTGTCGATTGGAATGTCGATGGACCGTGTGATGAAGATTTTCGACGACACCAACGCATGGAATCTCCCGGTGGTTGATGACCAGGGACGTTACATAGGTTTTGTGTCGAAGTCCAAGATATTCAACTCTTACCGCCAAGTGCTCAAGCACTACAGCTTTGACTGATGCCCCCGTGTGGCGGCTCGGTGGCTCGTGGCAACTTGGCGCATTATTATTTTTTGCAATATGGAAAAGAAGAATTTGAGGATAGTTTTTTTCGGAACTCCCGACTTTGCCGTCGAGAGTCTCAGCCGCTTGGTTGACGGTGGCTACAATGTGGTGGGCGTGGTCACTATGCCCGACAAGCCTGCCGGCCGAGGCCACCACCTGCTCCAGTCGGCAGTTAAGCAATATGCCGTGGCGCATGGCCTGCGCCTTCTCCAGCCGGTCAGTCTCAAGGATCCGGAATTTGTGGCTGAGCTAAAGTCGCTTGATGCCCAGCTCCACATTGTTATAGCGTTCAGAATGCTGCCCGAGGTGGTGTGGGCCATGCCTCCGCTTGGTACGTTCAATCTGCATGCGTCGCTGCTTCCCAAGTATCGTGGTGCGGCTCCCATCAATTGGGCCGTGATCAATGGTGACGAGGAAACGGGTGTCACCACGTTCTTCCTTAAGCACGAAATCGACACGGGCGACATCATACAGCAACGAAAAATAAAAATATCGCGCACCGACAATGTGGGCACGGTTCATGACCGTCTGATGGAACTCGGCGCCGGGATGGTGCTGGAAACGGTTGATGCCATCATCGACGGCACTGTTCACCCCGTTCCGCAAGACGAACTGCTCGCGGCTGATGAACAGCCCACCCCCGCTCCTAAAATTTTCAAGGACACTTGCCGCATCGACTGGACTGCCCCGGCCGAAAAGGTGTATAATCTGATTCGCGGGCTATCTCCCTATCCTGCCGCATGGACGGTTCTCACCGATTCTAATGGCGTTGATCACCAAGTCAAGATATTTGCCACTGGCCAGCCTGTGCATGCCGCTGGATGCGAGCCGGGCAGGGTGGTGGCCGACGGCAAGACGCTTACCGTAGATTGTGCCGACGGGCGCTTGCGGGTGCTTCAGCTGCAGCTTGCCGGCAAGCGCAGCATGGGTGCGGCCGATTTCATGCGTGGCTTTAATGCCGCAGGTGCCCACTGCCTGTGATTGGCGGTGTTGCCCATAACCGCTAAAGCCGTGACGGCTGTCACTGGCTTGGCGATGCTGCCCGCATCGTTGATGTGATGGCTGATTTATGTGGAGAATTGAATCATTTCACCATAGTTGAGCGTTTTGTCTTTGGCAAAGCGCTCAATTTGCTGATGTGTGGAAGAGGTGCGTCATGCTGTGTACGCTCGTTTTTGGTCATTGGGTTTGGCCGGTTTTCTGAAAAAATGC
>CAVFVP010000018.1:0-35061 GCA_963625945.1 Agathobacter rectalis
TCTCGATGCCGAAGTTGTCGTTCAGCACCTTGGCGATAGGAGCCAAGCAGTTGGTGGTGCAAGATGCGTTAGAAACGATCTGCTGACCAGCATACTTGTCGGTGTTAACGCCACAAACGAACATGTCGGCCTGACGACCATCGGCACCAGCCTTAGAAGGAGCAGAAAGCACTACGTACTTTGCGCCAGCCTTCAGGTGCTTCTCAGCCTTGTCCATAGCGAGGAAGAGGCCAGTAGACTCAACTACATATTCAGCGCCTACTTCGTCCCACTTCAGGTTCTCGGGATCACGCTCAGCTGTTACGCGGATGTGGTTGCCGTTAACAATGAGCTCGCTCTTTTCAACGTCAGCTTCGATAGTGCCGTCGAACTGTCCGTGCATTGTGTCATACTTGAGCATGTAAGCCATGTAATCAACAGGGCACAGGTCATTGATAGCAACTACTTCAACATCCTTTGCGTTTTCAGCTTCAACAGTAGAACGGAATACGAAACGACCAATGCGGCCAAAACCGTTAATACCGATTTTAATTTTACCCATAATATTAAATAAATTAATTGGTTAGAAAATTTTATTCTAATTATAATTATGTATCTTTGCGGGCGTTTTAGGCGTTTATGAATGCCTAAAATGCATTCCGACTGCAAAATTAATACATTTTTCAGTAATTAGTGGTTAGGCAAGAATATTTTTTGAAGAAATATTTCCCTAATTAATAAAGTTTAATAGTCGGTTGTGCTAAGATATTGTGCATGATAGTATTAATCGTAAAAAACATAGACAAAAATGAGTGCATTTTTAAAGGATTTCAAGGAGTTTGCAATGAAGGGTAATGTGATCGACATGGCTGTCGGCGTGATTATTGGCGGTGCCTTTGGCAAGATAGTGACTTCGCTCGTGAGCGACGTGATTATGCCGCTTATCGGAATGGTGACTGGCGGTATCGACCTCACCGGGCTGAAGCTCACTGTGGGAAGCGCCAGCGTGGCCTATGGAGCTTTCCTGCAAAATGTGATTGACTTCCTTATTATTGCTTTGTGCATATTCTTGATGGTTAAGGCTATATCCAAAATATCACGCAAAAAGAAAGAGGAGGAGCCTGTGGCCGCTGCTCCCGAGCCCACGGCCGAGGAGAAATTGTTGACTGAAATCCGCGACTTGCTCAAGCAGCAGCAAAATTAACGGCCTCGATTAAACCAACGGCCACCGGAGCGTGTCATAAAACCAAAATTAAAACAACCAGCATCAAAATAATTGAATTATGAGAAAAGTATACAACCGCATAATGCTCTTAATGGTGGCGTTGATGGCCTCCGTGACGTTGAACTCTTGTTTTGACCCGCACGATGACCCGTTTGGCCCTGACGTATCTCCCGTGGTGGGTTATTGGACCGCGTCGTATGGCGCCGACCCACGGAGCACCTACGATCTCACCGAACTTGAGATTGACCAGTGGGCTTTTTTCTCCGATGGCACTGGCTATACAAGTTACTACAACTCGTTCAACCAGTGGGTGAGCTACCGTTTCTTTTGGGACGAAATTGCACAGGGGGTGATCCAGCTGCGTTATGAGGACGGCACGAGAGAGGTGAGATATTATTCGTTTGACCGCTACAACTACTTGATGCTCAGCACTACCCCAAGCTTCAGCTATTATTACGGCTACAGGCCGGGGCGGTGATGCCCGTAGGGCATAAAGCTCAACTACACACGCATGTGCCGCATTCTTCCGAAACCGCGCGATGGGCGTAACTCGGCAGGTGCGGCACATGGCGTTTTTGGGTTGCTACCATACAATGTTTTTGCTGTGGCGGTTGGTCAATTGTCGGGCCAATGCTATATTTGCATTGAAAATGAGCAAAGGAATAGGTGGAAATTATATGCTTTGCTGTAGGCGCTGTTTGCCGCACTGACGGCCATTTTTGCCAAAATAGGCGTAAAGGACATAAATTCTGACTTGGCGACTGCAATACGCACCACCATAATCCTGGCAATAACCTGGGCATAGTGCTTGTGGGGCACCATCAAGGTGAACTGCGCTCGGTGGGGCGCTACACATGGGTGTTTCTTGTGCTGTCAGGTATAGCCACGGGTATGTCGTGGCTTTTCTATTTCAAGGCTCTGTAGCTTGGCGATGTGTCGAGGGTGGCTCCTGTCGACAAACTCAGGGTGGTCATCACCATCATCCTGTCGTTCTTTTTGCTGCGCGAGCCGGCCACGCCGCGGGTTATAGTGGGCGCATTGCTCATCACATGCGGCAGCATCGTAATGCTGGTGAAATGATGAAGGCTATTTCGTTGAAAAACAGGCCTTTGTTTGATGGTTAATCTTTGGTTTGGTTGAAGAAGAATGAGGCGGCGTTGGCTGTTGCTAATGCGGTTAGTGCCTCGGCGCTTGTGCCCGTGACATCGGCGCAGGCTTGTGCCACTTGTGCGATGCTGTAAGGGGCGTCGTCGGTCTCAATGAGAAGTCTGTCGGTGGGTGTGGCTAGCAGCGAAGCCGCATTGAATCGGCATCCGTAGCCCACATACATCCCTGCTTCTATAATTGGGCGCAACACATGCTCGTTGCCACGGAATCCGTGAATCATGCAGCGTGTGTGTGCCGCACCACCAGTCTGCTTCCACAGCCTGAGCACTTGTTGTGATGTGCGCACGCAATGTACCACAATCGGTTTGCCTGTGGCTATGGCAATGGCAATGTGGGCTCTCATGAGCTGCTCCTGCACGTCGAGCGGCGCTCCACGCAGTGGGTCAAGTCCGGTTTCGCCTATTGCCACCACTTGATTGTGGCTGGCGCATTGCTCAAGCAGCGACAGCCGGTGGGCTATGGCGTCGTCGCCCGATGTCCACGGATGCACACCCACTGAGTAGAGCAATCCTGGCTGAGGGTTGAAGCCGGCAGGGTCGACACTGATCACGGCTTGTGTGGCGCTGCTGCGGTGTGTGTGTGAGTCGATGATGGTCATGGCACAGGGTCGTAGCCGCTTCCGCCCCACGGGTTGCATCGCGCTATGCGCTTTATGGCAAGCCAAAGGCCCTTGATGGGGCCGTGCTTGATTATGGCTTCTATAGCATACTGGCTGCAGGTGGGGGTGAACCTGCACACCGGAGGGAACAGCGGCGAGATGCATCGCTGGTAGATGCGAATGGGCAGTATCAGCAACCGTCCTGCCACCGAGCTCACGCTATGCATTGTCTTGCGGTTGGTCATTGGTCGTGGTTGTGATTGTGCCGTCGGCGGCTGTGGTGATGGCTTCGGCCACTTTTGCAAGGGCTTCTTGCATGCGCTCGTTGATTTTATCGTAGGGAGCCGGCGTTGAGTCGAGATAGATAAAGGCTACGTCGGCATGCAGGCCACGGCTTTCGAGGGGCGGAATAATAATGCTCCGGTTGAGGCGGTAGGATTCGCGTATGCGGCGGCGCATCAGCACGCGTTTCACGGCACGGCGCACACGCTTCTTGGGAATGGTGATCATAAACCGCACGGCCGGCGACTGCCCGCTAAGCGGCTTGGCGTTCTCGATATAGACCACTCGCAGCGGATAGGCAATAAACGAATAGCCGCTCGCAAACATGCGGCTCACGGCCGCCGTGCTGCACAGCTTTTCGGCTTTGTATAGCTTGTTGCCTGTGATGGTGAATTTATTGTGGGTGTTGTCCATTCCTGTAATCCGTTGTGGGGTGTGAATAAAGGAGGCTGTGCTCCCGGTGCGTGCGTCCGCTTGGCTGGCCCCACGGGCAGGCTAAAAGGCGGCTCACGGCCAAATATGGCTACTAAATTACTAAAAAATGGAGCAACTTTGCTTGTTGCCCCATAAAAATATCTTTTCAAGCAGTGGCGGCCGCATTGGGCCATTGTCACGGCTGTGGTCAGTTCTTGCTTTGCACTTTGGCCAGATACTGGTCGATGGCAGCTGCCATCGATGGTGCCTGTGGTGATATGGTCACGTCGAGGCGCAGCCCCGAATTCTTAATCTCCTCAATGGTCTTTGCGCCCATTCCGCCAATGGCAATGTCGCCTTGCTCGAAGTTGGGGAAGCTTTCCTTGAGCGACTTGATTCCGGCGGGGGTAAAGAAGATAAGCATGTCGTAGTCGAGCTTCTCATCGGGGGCAAACTTGTTGCTCACCGTGCGGAACATCACTGCCTCGGTGCAGTTGAGGCCGCGTGCCTCAATCACCTCTTGCTTGTTGTCGTGCACGTCGCTGATAGGGAACAGGAACTTTTCTTTGTTGTATTTGTCGAGCAGCGGCAGCAGGTCTTGAATTTTATTGGTCTCGCCGTAGAATATCTTGCGCTTGCGGTATACGATATACTTTTGCAGGTAATGGGCCACTGTTTCGCTTACGCAGAAATATTTCATCGTGTCGGGAACTTCGAAGCGAAGCTCTTTGCAGAGTCTGAAATAATGGTCAATTGCTGTGCGGGCTGTGAATATCACGGCGGTGTGGTCGCTAATCGACACCTTGGATTGGCGAAACTCTTTCGACGTAAGGCCCTCAATCTTGATGAATGGGCGGAACACTACCTCCACGCCATACTTTGCTTCAAGGTCGAAATATGGAGATTTTTCAGATGTTGGCTTTGGCTGTGAAACCAAAATTTTTTTAATCTTCACTCTGTAATAAAGTTTTTACGACTGTAATATTTCACACATTTTTATTGTGCCTGTCAGCATTACAATAGGTGGCACAATTTCAATGCTGCAAAGGTACAAAATAAAATAGAGACAATCCCGAAAATCGCTGAAAAAAATCCTAAAGCCTTTACTAATAAACACGATACGGGTGCATACATATAGCACCGCGGCCACAGTGATGGTGGTGCCTATGACGGCAGGATACACCATAGTCACCACTACCACTGGCAATAGTGTAAGGCCCAAAAGCGACTGGGTGGCATTGAAGCCTCTCACCCACAGCTTGGCCGACATGCGGTCGCCGAACACATAGCCCAGCAGGGAGTATCCCGCCAGTTGCGCCAGAAAGAAGCACACGGTTGTTGCCGTGAGGGCAAGCACGTAGGTCCACACATGGCTGTGCATCGCTGCTGCCAGTTGCGGCATGCGTGATGTGATGCCGTAGAACATCAGCAGGCCTTCCATGATGCATGTGTTAGCCACAAGGGCGCTCATAATGGCGGTGTCGTTGACGGTGTGGTCGTCAAATAGGTTTTCGCGCCGCTTGATGGAGAATATGTTGTGTGCGAAATTCTCAAGGTATTTGTATCCTGAGTGGTAGGCTATTGCGATGAAAAACAGTGCGGCGAGCAGCAGAGCCATCGATCCGGTGTCGTGCAACGGCGAGTTGTTATAGTTGTGTGCGGTGCCGTCGGCCGGTGTCTGCACTGTGGGGTAGGCATACATGCTGGGCACCACAGTGTCGGTGGTCACCGAGTCGGGAAACCCGTTGATGTAGTGTGGCGTGAATGCTTTGGCGGCGGGCACTGAGTCGCGGCGGGCAGTGTCGGCTACTGCCGTGTGCTGGGGCTGCTGTATGTGCTTGTGTGCTGCTGTTGTGGGGTGGCTGGGCATATTGATGCTGTGTTGTGGTGACGCTGTTAGTATTTCGACTCAACGGCAACCGGCCCGGCGGCCATGCCTTGCTTTAATAGTTCTATTGCCTCTTGTGGCGTGTCGGCCACGCGCCACAGCGCCATGTGGCTTGACTTCATGAACCCCATTGAGGCGGCTTGCTCCACTTGTGTGATGAGTGGGTCGTAGTAGTTGGCCGTGTTGAGCACCACAAGGGGCTTGCCCGTGATGATGCCAAGCTGCAGCCATGTGAACACTTCCATCAGTTCTTCAAATGTGCCGCAGCCTCCTGGCAGGGCCACAAAGCCCGATGCCAAGTGCGCCATTGTGCTTTTGCGCTCGTGCATGTCGGTGGTGACGATAGTGGCCGATAGTCGCTTGTAGGCCCAACCGTTGTCGACCATAAACTGTGGAATCACGCCTGTGGCCCGGCCGCCGCAATCGAGTGTGCCGTCGGTCACCGCGCGCATCAGTCCATTGGCTCCTGCTCCATTGATACATTCCCAGCCTTCGGCCGCCATAAGCTCACCAAGCCGGTGGGCGTCGGCCATGAATTTACTGTCGATGCGGTCGCTGGAGGCGCCGTAGACGCATATTTTTACTTGTTTGCTTTTGTCTTTTTCCATAGCCTATGCACTTTGCGGATGCAAAGTTACGGTTTTTTGTCCAACCCACATATTTGACACGAGAATAAACAATTTAAATCGCCAAAAAGATATGGCAAAACTATGGCTGTAGGCACGTGGCAACGATGGCAAGGCAGAAGTCGTGCAGGGGCGGCTTCTGCCAAAGACCTACAGGCGGCTGTTGACGGCGCAAAGAACGCAAAAAAAGCGGCAAGGGCCTTTGTCCGGGTATTATGCCGGTGTAAGGCTCTTGCCGTTGTGTGTGGGTGCGTGTGTGTCAGCGCACTTCCTTGTCGGCTTTCCGGGTGCCGTCGGTGTAGGTGGTCACTTTCACGTTAATGCCACTGAATGGTGTAGCCGAGGCCACGCCTGCCATGTTGTAGTATTTCACGCTGGCCACTTGTTTGCCGGCCACGTTGCTGTCGATGCTTGTGGGCGTGATGTCGAGGTCGTTGTCGAGGGTGATGGTGGCGCTGTAGTAGAGGCCGCGGTCGGCTGTGCCCGTGGTGCGGAGCAAGCCGAAGTAGCCCAGGTTGATTACCTTTTTGCCCTCGATGGTGCCTGTGGTGTTGGTGTCATTGGCGCGCACCACGTTTTCCGAGCCCACAATCGACGGGTCGAGAGCCACGGCCGTGTAGGTCTGGCGGGCGTTTTTGCGATACACCACCTCGCTGCTGCTGGCTGTGCAGGTGCTGCCATTGAGGTCGAGCACGAGGCAAGCGCCCATTTCGTCGAAGTTATACACGGTCAATCGGTTGCCGTTTTGCTCGGCATAGGCTGGAATTTCCAGCACCTCGCCTTTGGCATAGGTGTAATTGTCGTTGTCGTCGGTGAGTCGGCCCAGTTTCACTGTGGCGTTAGACTTGACAAGACGGGTGTTGATGTCTTTGGCATACACCACGCCGTTGTTGTTGGAGAAGTCGGTGCGCATCAGGTTCCATGGGCCGAATGTGATTTCGGCATCGCTGGCGGTTCCGTTCATGAGGGCCGTGTAGATTTCCGACGGCTTCTTTTCTTTGTCGGCGGCAGGCACAATCATCAAGTATTCATAGGTGTCCTCGTCCATGCCGCACATTTGCGGAGCCATGGTGAGGGTGCCTTTGTCCCAGTCAACGTTTGCCTTGAGGTTCACAAGCCCCGACGGCTCGGCGATATTGATGGTTGTGGTCTTGTCGTCGGAGGCGTAGGTTACAGTGGTTTTGCCCACGGTGGGGTAGTTGATTGAGTCGCCAATGAGATCGATGCGGATGTTGTACTTTGCCAGTTCGGCTGCTGTGGGGGCTGCGGCGGTTGCCGTTGCAGCCATTGTCATCACTGCTAATGAGAGTAGACAGTTCTTCATAATTGAAAAATGTGTTTGTGTTAAGTAAGTTAGTTATTGGTGGTGAAAAACCATTGAATCATTTTGTTGGTTGTGTGCCCTGTGTTGGGTACTCACAAAGGTATGAAAAATAATCAATAAAGGCAACATCCCACAGTAAATGTCTGCCGTCATTGCCTGTGGGATGTTCTGATGTGTGTGAAATTTGCCTTGTGCCCCGTCATGTGTGTGGGAGGCACAAGTTGCGGCTATGGGTTGCGCACTTGGCCGTTTCCGTTGATCACATATTTGTAGGTCGTGATTTCGGGTAGGCCCATGGGGCCGCGTGCATGTAGCTTTTGTGTGCTGATGCCTATTTCTGCGCCGAATCCAAACTGGCCTCCGTCGGTGAATGAAGTGGGCAGGTTGGTGTAGACGCATGCCGCGTCGACCTCATGCGAGAAGCGGTGGCAGGCATCGGCATCTTCGGCAATGATACTCTCACTGTGGTGCGACGAGTATCGGCTTATGTGGGCAAGGGCCTCGTCGATGCCGCTCACCACGCGCACCGACAAGGCATAGTCTCTCCATTCCCGTCCCCAGCACTCGTCATCGGCCGCACAGAGCAGCGGGTAGTGGCCGTCAAGGGCCTCAAATGCTTCGGGACAGGCGTGCAGCGTCACGTTTTTAGCGGCCAGTGGCTCCACAAGGGCCTTGAGGTCGGCCAGGCGGCTGCGGTCAACAATCAGGCAGTCGAGGGCGTTGCACACGCTCACGCGGCGTGTCTTGGCATTGAGCACAATGTTGCGTCCTTTCTCTATGTCGCCGCTGTGATGGAAATAGGCATGGCATATTCCGGCACCCGTTTCGATTACGGGCACCTGCGAGTTGCAGCGCACAAAGTCGATGAGCTTGCGGCCGCCGCGTGGGATTATAAGGTCGACCAGTCCCACGGCACCCATCAGCTCGGCGGCTGCCTCGTGGGTGGCTGGCAGCAGTGTGGCCATGGCCGTGCTCAGGCCTTCTTGCTCAAGCACGCGGTGGATGAGTGACACTATGGCGAGGTTTGACTCCAGAGCGTCTTTGCCGCCTTTCATCACCACGGCGCTGCCAGCCTTGAGGCATAGTGAGAACACGTCGAAAGTGACGTTTGGTCGAGCCTCGTAAATCACACCAATCACGCCAAATGGCACACTCACCTTGGTTATGGTCATGCCGTTGGGGCGCGTCCATTGGTCTAGTGTGCGGCCAAGCGGCGAGGGCAGTGCGGCCACGCTGCGCAGTGCGTCGGCAATTTCGGCGATGCGCTCTGGGGTGAGCTTCAGGCGGTCGTAGTTAGGGTCTGACGGGTCTTTTTTTGCAAGGTCGCGGGCGTTGGCCTCAAGAATCTCGTTTTGAGCAGCCATGGTGGAGTCGGCCAGATGCCGAAGCACAGCATTGATGCGGTCTTCGCTGAGCAGGTTTAGTTGGCGCGCCCCTTCGCGCGCTTGCTGGAATATGTTCATAGTGCAAAAATGTGATTTTAGTCGATATATAAGTAATCATAGTGAATGAGCGGACGCGCGCCCTGCTGTCCGGCCAGTGCGCGTGCCTTGGCTGAGTCGCAAGCCACCCGCCCATAGGCCACCACGTTGCCGTCGGGGGCGATGACGCGCACAATGTCGTCGCGCACGAAGTCGCCGTTGACTGCTGTCACGCCCACGGGCAGCACGCTTGTGGCGCGCTCGCTGTTGAGCAGGGCCTGGCATGCACCGGCATTGATGTGGATTTCGCCCTTTGCAAAGCCTTCGCTGTGGGCAATCCACTTTTTCAGGCTCGATACCGGCTTGCTGCCAGGCGTGAACAAGGTATAGGGCACCGTGCGGTTGCCGGTGGCCACGCTCCACAATATTCCTTCGCGCCGGCCGTTGGCAATGGCCACTGTGATTCCCTCGCCTGCCACTTTGCGCGCAATGCCATATTTTGTGGCCATGCCGCCACGCCCGAAGCTCGACTTGCTGTGCTGAATGAAGCTTGTGTCGGCCAGGCGCCGGCGAGTGTCGATTGTGGCTATCACGTGCGATGCTGGATCGGCCGGATTGCCGTCATACACGCCGTCGACGTTGCTCAGTATCACAAGTGCCTGCGCTCCCATCATCGAGGCCACCAGGCCCGATAGCTCGTCGTTGTCGGTAAACATCAGCTCGGTAACCGAAATGGTGTCGTTCTCGTTGACGATGGGCAGCACGCCGTGGTCGAGCATCACATCCATGCAATGCTTTTGGTTGAGGTAGTGGTCGCGGGTGGCAAGGCTGGCCTTGGTGGTGAGCACTTGGCCGCAGGTGATGCCGTGGTCGGTGAAGAAGTCGCAATACCGCCTCATGAGTTGGGCCTGGCCAACAGCCGAGTAGAGCTGGCGGGCCGAAACGGCATCGAGCTGTTGCGGCTGGCGCTTCTCTCCGAGCAGGCCACGGCCGCAAGCCATGGCGCCGCTCGACACCAGTATCACCTCCACACCGCTCTGCCGCAACTGTGCCACTTGGTCGACTATCGCGCTCATGCGGGTGATGTCGAGGGTACCGTTGGGGCGGGTGAGCACATTGCTTCCTATCTTCACTGTGATGCGGCTCCATAGCGGGCTGCACGGTGTGTTGCTGTTGTCGGTCATAGTCTTGTGGCTGATTTGGTTGCTAAACGGATGCAAATTTACGACTTTTTCGTGTAAGGCTAGCGCAGGCGGGTTGCATAAAGCTGTCAAGCGCCTTCATCACAGCAGCATTTGTTGCAGGGAAAAACAGCCGTTGCACTTCTTATTGGAATAATTTGTGTGGGAAACAGTAATGTTTTTCTGACCAAACCACACATTTGCGGAAAAATTTTAATAACTTTATAGTCAAATTCAACGGCCGTGCCTCACGGTATCTGCGTTGTCAAAAGAATGCCAAATATATAGAAACAAAACCATAAAATTTTATTCACCAAAATCACACATGCTTATGAAACTATTTGACTTCAAGAAAAGCATCTTGGCTGCTGCCGCTATAGCGATTAGCCTCACGGCATCGGCACAGCACAAGACCGACGTCGTGGAAAGCAGCTGCATTTCCACGGATTCTGAAATTGCCGCTACCAATCCTGAACGCGAGGCTCAGTCTGAATCTGCCGACACCATTGTCTTGGCGAAGGACTTCGTGGCCGATGGTACAGGCTTCTCCTTCTCCCACGCTATCGATTGGGACAAGCAGTATGTCAAGGCTGTTGTAGATTTGTCGACGTGTCAACGCTCTGTTGAGGACATATTCTCGCTAGGGGCTACTGCCATCGATTGGTACAACAACATCCACGTACGCAACGCCAGAGGGAAACTCGTGTCGTTCTGGGATGGCAACGACGGCAACGGTGACAACAATACCGGCGAGTACTCTGTGAAGGAACAGGTGACAATCGTTGTCAATAAGACCGACGGGCTTGTAGTAGACGGTGTTGTGAAGATTGCAGCCAACCGTATGTCGAGCCTCTACGGCCTCACAAAGATAGCTGTCGGCAGCGGTGAAGGTCAAGACCAACAGTCTTACGCCACCTACAAGACTATTGCGATTCTTCCCGTAGAAAACGGACCGACAGGCATCGAGACGTTGACAGTGAATAACAACCCCAAGACCGACTTCAATGTTTACGGCATCAATGGCCAGTTGATCAAGTCGGGCACTACCGACCTCAATGGTCTGCCTCACGGCATCTACGTTGTCAACGGCAAGAAGGTGCTGAAGTAATCCTTCGCTGACAAAACTTTGATTTACCAGTAAGACAGAAAACACAAAACAGTGCTTCTGTTGCCCATAACGCTGCTTGGCGCATCATGTGCCGGCAGCGTTTTTGCAGAGGTGTGCTCGGCATGCATGGCATTATGTGACGGACATAAGTCCATGTGGTTGCTATGATGGCCGTAACCGCACAGCCAACCATATGCATGACAATCTCCAATGATAATCTGAGCAGGTGGCAGGATACGGTATGCCGCTTTAATGGATTTCAAACCAAAACCGCACGCGATGCGTGGAGGTGTGGACTGTTGGGGAAAAACACAAAGGATGGGCACCGCTAAGGCGGTACCCATCCACGATAATAGGGTTATTATAATTTAGTCGGAGGCGGGATTAGGCCGGTTGGGCAATGGTTCCCGCCCAACGCGTGCGTATGTTCCTGATTATTCCTGGTCGCTGTCCCACCACACATTGATGGTCCACATGTCTTTTTCGTTCCACCAGTTACCGCTGCTTACGTTGGCACCAGGCACCTTCTCGCCAATGGCATTAAGGTTGTCGGTGTTGTAGTTGTACTCGTGCGACGAAACTCTCCAACGGCGCGGATACTTGCCCATGGGTACTGCGAGCTGGGCATTGCTGTTCACATAATACTCAGCGGGGATATTCCAGTTCATGAACACCTCGGGGTTGTAGTCATAGCGGCGCATATCGTTCATCAGCTCCACTGAATACATCATGGCGATGTGCTTCTGTGTCATGATTTTACCGATAGTGAGGTCGCTGGCTGTGCCCAGGGCTGTGTTGCAGTAGTTGTCGATATCGCTCTGGCTCATTACTTGATATGCCGGGCAGGCAGCGAGATCCTTGCTCTTGTTCGACCACTTTTGGAGTGTTTGGTTCATCAGCTCCATGTTGGCCTTTACACCCTCCTTGTAGCACTCATAGGCTTTAGCCTTGTTGCCCTGGCGGAAATAAACCTCGGCGCGGATGAAGCACACCTCATGATATGTGCCCAGATAGGTGGGAGCGTCGCTGCGTGTGAAGAAGCTACCTGTGGTGCGGGAAAGCTCGTTGCCCGAACCGCCGCTCTTGCCGTCTTTGAAATAGAACTGGCCGTCGTAGCTTTCATAACGGGTAGAAGAAGACTCCTGGTCAACATACACGGTGTCGCCTGCGCGGGTCTTGCTGTCGCAATAGAAATGACCTTCTTTTGAATTCCACGAGGTGAAGTACGGGCCGCCAGACAGACGTACCGTATTTTTGCTGACCATGTCCACACCCACTGACCGGCGCCATTTGCCATCGTCGCTCCACTTGATTTTCATACCATCGATATCGGCAGGAGTGTCAACACCCTTTTGGCTGCGTGCCCAAGGCAGGATGCAGTTGGCGCGCGGGTCTTCAATTCCCTTGCCGTCGAAGTTGGTGAGGCGGTCAAATACCGTGCGGGTGAGCAGATAGCCGCCATTTGAGCCAATCACCGAATGAAGCGGATTCCAATCGAGAGGTTCGCTCCAGCCCAGCACGTCGCGGTCGGTGCCGCCGCCGTCCTCATGGGCCATGATCATATTGTCGCTGTTGCTTTGTTCGGCCTTGTCGAGGCATGCAAGAATCTCGTTGGCGTCCCACTTGAGGTTGGTGTAGGAGCCTTCGCCTTTCTTCATGAGCTTGTTGAGCTGACGTGCCTTGAGCAGGTAGCCCCACTTAATCCACTTGTTCACATCGCCATTGGCCCAAGAGTCGTTGGCTGAAAGTGGTTTGGCTCCGTCTTTTTGGGTCATCTGCAGATACTCAAGGCCCTTGTCGATATCCTGCAATGCCAACTCAAACATTTCCTTACCTGTGTTGTAGGTAGGTGTCACATTCGAGCCAAGTGCGTCGCTGTAAGGAAGCTCGCCATGAAGGTCGTTCATGAGAATCATGCCATAAGCGCGGATCAGATAGGCGGTGCCAAGGTAATGGTATGCTCCAGCCTTTTCGGCGCTTTCCATATAATCTTTGAGATTGCAGGCAGCGCCCACAAACCACCACTGATAGCATGTGGTCGAGCGCCACTCTGTCATTTCCCATTGGCAGAACTTGCCGGCGTTGCCGGTACGGCCGTTGGTGGTGCCAATGCCACACTGGAAACTAGCGGGCTGTGTGGCAAACTGATAGGCACTGTTGGTGTAGAACTGAATGTGTGCGAGGCGCTTGTCGTAGCTTGCGGCCTCGTTGGTGGGGGTATTCGGATCTTCGTTCACATCGAGCCAGTCGTTGCACGATGTCAGACCCAAGCCGAGCACGGCCACAGCTCCCACCGCTGTGATATATTTTGTGAATTTCATATTGAAATATAAGTCAAGTAGTGAGTAATTAGAATGTCAAATTAACACCGAATGCGAAGCTTGCGGTAGAGGGCACACCACAGTATTCAAAGCCTACCGATGATGAGCCGCCCACGCCGGCGCCCGATGCAGCTGCCTCGGGATCTCCGTCATAGTTGGTGAAGAGGAGCAGGTTGGTGGCTGTTGCCGATATTTGGGCGCGCTTGATGCACTTTGTCTTTGCAAGGAGCGACTTGGGCAGATCGTAGCTGAGCGAGATGGTGCGCAGACGAAGGCTGTTGACCTTGGTGATGTAGTTGGATGTCTCGCTGGCATAGGCACCAGTGTAGTAGTTCTTGATGATGTTGTAGCCCAAAGTGCGCTGTGCGCCGAAGTCATACACCTGATCGGGCTGCCATTCATAGTGGCGTGTCTCATACACGGGATTGTCCTTTGTGCCCACATTTTCCACACCGTCGATAACGAGGGTCTGATTGCGCACATCGGCCGAGAATTGGCTTGTGCCGGCATTGGTCATGGCATATTTTGTGCCGTTGAACACGGCACCGCCCACGCGGAATTCCCACAACATGTTGAATGTGAAATTCTTGTAGCGGAGTGTGTTGTTCCAGCCGCCAGTGAACTTGGGCTCACGGTTGCCCACTTCATAAGTGGTGCCGTCGGTGAGTGGCATACCAGTCTTGTCGAGCACGATTTTACCGCGCATATTCTCGTCGGTATAGCTGTCGGGTACTCTCTGCCACTTTGTTCCGGCAATTGCCATGAAGTCGCCGCCAGAGAATGAGGCAGCCTTTGCAGAACCATACTGAACATCTGTCACATACATGATGTCCATTCCTTTCATAAGGCCATCAAGCGTGCCGCGGTTGCCAGCCATGTTGATACCGGTTTCCCAAGAGAAGTCTTTGGTCTCAATAGGAGTGCCGCTAATGCTGAGCTCCATACCCTTGTTGTAGACGTTACCTGCATTGAACGAGCAGAAAATGTAGCCGGTCGACTGCGGACCGCGCGGCGACAGAATCTGGTTGTATGAATTGTTGGTGTAGAAGGCATAGTCAAATTTCAGGCGGTTGTGGAACATGCGGAGTTCCAGACCGATTTCGGCCGACTCTGTCATCTCGGGCTTCAGATACGGGTTGCCGCGTGTCCAGCTGTTGCCAAGCGACACGTTGTTGCCAAGATATGTGTGAACGGCCCAAAGGGCTGTAGCTGTCTCATAGGGCGATGTGTCTTTACCAACCTTAGCCCAGCTTGCACGGAGTTTACCGAAAGTGATGGGGCTGTCGGCATCTATTATGCCGGCACGCTGCAGGAATTCAGTAAACACAACTGCGCCGCTCACCGATGGGTAGAAGTAGGAGCGGTTCTCCTTAGGCAGTGTGGATGTCCAGTCGTTGCGGCCTGTGACAGTGAGGAATATTGTGTTGCGCCAGTCGGCACGGAACTCGCCGTACACACCCACTAGTCGGTGACGGTACGTTCTGTATTCAAACTTCTTGTGGTCGCTCGACACATTGTCGTAGCTATAGAACTCGGGCACTTGGAACTGCCAAGCCATGCGATAGTCGCGCTTGGTGGTGGTGTTGTCGGTCGAAAGACCGCCCAGCAGGTTGAAGCTGAAGTCGCCAAAGCTCTTGTTGAAGTTGGTCATCACGTTGTTGTTGAGGTACTCATATTGAGTGCGGTTGTCACTCATCATACCATCTTGCCAGTCGTTGCGAACCACGCCGCCGGGGCCCATGCGCTTGGTGTTGTCGGTAGTGTAGCTGTCGATGCCCATGCGGTAGGATACCCACCACCAGTCGGTGATGTCGGCACGCACGTTGAAGTTGCCGGTGAATCGCACCGTCTTGTCCTTGATGTTGTTGTTGTGGATAATCCAATACGGGTTGTCACTTTCCTCCCATGGGTTAAGCCGCTCGCCGAATATGCGGTAGCGTGTGCCGTCGTCATTAAGATAGTGTGTCATGTCGTCGGTGGTGCCGAAGCAGTAGAGACGGCTCAGTGCACCATCGCCGCTTGAGCCATAGAGGCCGCCCGATGTGAGGGTCTTGGTTGTGCGCGCTTGCGAATATGCCACGTTGGCCCCAAAAGTGAGCATTTTCCATTTTTGCTCGCCATTGAAGCGGAAGGTGGCCTTGGTGTAGCTTGTGGATGGCACCACACCGTCTTGGTTATAGTATGAGCCCGACAGGTAGAAGTTGCCCGTCTTGGTGCCGCCGGCCACGCTCAGGTTGGTGTCCCAAACGCCTCCGTTCCTGAAGAAACCGTCGATGTTGTTGCTGTAGATGGCGTCGCCTGCTTTATACTTGTCGCCCCATGAGCTGTAAGAGAAATCGTTGTATGTGGTCTCTTTGTATTGGCCGTCCTCATAGAGGTCTTCCATATAGCCGCGGCGATACTCGGTCTGGGCCTTGGGCACATTGCGCACCCACGAGGTGATGTAGCGGGTGCTGAGGTTGATTTCCACACTGCCTTCCTTACCTTTCTTGGTGGTGATGAGCACAACGCCGTTGGCTGCGCGAGAGCCGTAGAGTGCCGAAGCGGCCGGGCCCTTAAGCACCGACATCGAGGCGATGTCCTCGGGGTTGATGTCCATCACGCGGTTGCTTGTAGTGGTTGATGAGTTTGTAGAGCCGTCGAATGCCGAGTTTCCGCCCACCGACGATGAATTGTCATATATGATTCCGTCGACCACAAACAGTGGCTGGTTGTCGCGTGACTCTGCGCCTGATGTGGCGCCACGCAGAATAATCTGCGTGCCCGAGCCAGCGGCACCCGACGACTGCGTGATGTTTACGCCGGCTATCTTGCCCGACAGTGAGTTAATGGCATTGGTGCTCTTGTTTTGCATCAGCTCCTCGGCGTTGATTTCATCGATGGCATAGCCAAGCGATTTCTTGTCTTTCTTGATGCCGAGGGCGGTAACCACCACCTCGTCGAGGCTTTGGCTGCCGTCGTTCATGGTGACCTCAATAGTTGGTCCTGTCACCTTCACTTCTTGTGGCTTTGAGCCGATGTAGGAAATCACCAGTGTGCTGCCGGGGGCTGCGTTCACCGAGAATTTTCCGTCCAGGTCGGTGGCGGTGCCGTGCTTGGTGCCTTTAACCATTACGGTGGCTCCAATCAGAGGCTCGCCCTTGGAGTCTTTGACGACTCCGGTAACTTTGTTACCCTGCGCCACTGCCGTGAAGCCGGTGCTGTCGAGACTTGTCATCCCGACAGGTGCTCCGCATGCCAGTGTCAGCGCGGCCAACAATACACATTGTCTTTTCATACGCACATGAATTAATTGGTTGGTGTTACGTTCTTTTTGTTTATAGGTTTTATACTTGGTGCCTGGCCTTTCGGTGGTGCCTGTTGCGCTTCGGGGTGGCGGATGCTCAACGGGCGGTTCTCGCTAAGGTTTGGCTGTTGTCTATTCAAAAAGCTGAATGGCGTTTTTAAAGTCCGTTTCACAAAGAAAAAACAATTTTTTATCTTTTCAAAATATTTTTTCACTTTTGCGATGGTTTTTTGCGAAAATAATTAAAAAATATAACCTTTTCTGTTGTATAACACACAATGTGTTGTAAAGCAATGTTTTGTGGGCTAATAAAAAAGGTGGGTAGAGCTGATGTTGCTCTACCCACCCTATTTGTCAGGCATCTTGCCCTATAATGGGCTGTATGATGTCGCTAGCCGATTAATAGGCTGTGAAGTTGGTCACCTTCAATGGCACTGTTGCCGACGAGAGGTTACCGGCAGCCACGTGGTGATATATGCGGCCTATGTAAAGTGTCCAGTAGTCGGTGAATGTGGCTGTATTGCCATTGGAGTTGGTGTAAGTGAGTTGTCCCTTCGACTCGCCTGTGGTGGCGTCGATGCGCAGAATGGTGTTGTAGCGGGTCTGATAGCCAGAGCTGTTGAACACGGTCTTCTTCACAGTGGGAGTGAAATAGCTTGTGGCCTCGCCGAAAGCGATCGGGGTGCCCACGGGCTCATACTCCTTGGTAGAGTCGTTGCGGAAAGCATACTGAATCTTGTCTGTCATAGGAGTGCCGTCGGCCTCATACACGAAGTTGTACAGACGCATACCGCACTTGTCGGCAGTAGCTGCTGTGCCCGGGAATGTGGGGAAATCGGGTGTTTCTACAACCTTGGGAGCAGCATTGGTGTCGTAGACAAACACAATGTAGCGCTTGCCAGCCTCGAGGCCGGTAGCCTGGTTGTTGTAGACTGCGGCTTTGTTCTTGTCTTTGAGCTGGATTGTGATCGAGCCGGCGTCTACTGTGTAGTAGCGCGAAGTGCTGCCGCTGGGAATGAAGTTGTAAGTGGCAAGGAATGTTGAACCGTTGTTGCCATACTCCACACCGTTGAGGTCAACGTAGTAGATGTAGTTGGCCGCGATGTTGCGCACGGGAGCCACATATGCTATTTGAACGAATGCCTTCGTCTTAGTGTCTACCTTAGTCATCTGGTAGGTCACATCTTTGTCGGAGCATGATGCCACCAAAGCCACAAGCAGGCACAATGTTAAATATTTAATATATTTCATTGTATTCACTTTTTAATGGTTGAATATGATTTATTTGGGCATATCGCCAGGATATGCAAACCAAGGAATTGAGCACTGATAGTCATTGGCTTTGCCGCTGATAGGCTTCAGTACTTCCAGATTGTTGAGGTTCCACATATACTCTGAGTTGTAGCGCGGACGGATGCGGAAGCAGGGTGAACCGTTGTTGTCGTCGTTGTAGGCGGTGCGGCGGTTCTGCACGTTGGCCGGCATCAGGTAGAAGCCCTTGTAGACCTTAGTGGCGTCGTCGTCGCTCTTCATGTTGATGGTGCTCTTGTCCCAGCCGTCGCCGAATGTGGGATATTCGCCGGTGTACTTGATGTCGTACATGTACTTGCGCTGGTCAACCCAAACCTCGCTTGCGCCCCAAGGATAGAGGGCAATGAACTTCTGCATCATGATGTGAGAGAGCGAGAAGTCGGCGAGTGAAAGGCCTGCCACGTAAGGACCGTTGAGGTATTCCTGTGCAATCTGGTTGAAGGTGGCTGCTGTCACCTTGTCGCCCTGGTGGTAGTTCACGCCCGAAATGTTGACCACCTTGCCTGCCACGATGTAGCTTGCGGTGAATTCCATGTCGGCTGCGAGGGCTTTTTTCCAAGTCTCGAATGCGTCGGCCTTGCTGCCATATTTGTATTGAATCTCGGCGAGGTCAAACATCAGCTCAGAGTAAGTGGTGAGGATGTAGGGAGCGTTGTTTTGGTAGAGCCAGCGGCCGTCGCCGTCTTTGGCGTCGGTAGCTTTCTCGTTACGGCCATAGAATGAAGGAGCGGTGCCGATGGGGCCCGATGCGCTGGTGAAGCTGCTGCCCTTATAATAGAGGCCGCGCAGCATTTCCTTGTCGCTGATGGTGGCAAGGTTGTTGCTGTCGGTAGTGCCGAGCTTGAGCAGACGGCGCGGGTCGAAGTGACCGGTCTCAGCTGTGGTGTCGCTGGTGATCTGCTTTGCTGCGAGCAGGTAGGGGTAGTGCTCCAGGTTGTGAGTGCTGTCGGCGTCGCGCACCTTGTCGCCGTTGGCGTCATATTGCGGGATTGTGCCGGTGAAGAGCTGCACTGCATAGTCGTGCTGGAAGTAGCTGTAGCTCAAGTTGCCGCGATACACACCCCAGAAGTTGTTGTAGGCGCTTTGTGCGGCAGCTGCGCCACCACCCTCGATCGAGACTGCGGCATTGTCGCTGTTGCTGGTGAACGAGTGGTTCACAGCGTCGATGAAGTCGTTGTAATACTTCTCCTTGAAGTCGCTCTTGCAAGAGAGCGATGCAAGGTTGCGGGCAATCACTGCATAGGCAAACTTAATCCACTTCTGCTTGTCGCCTTTGTAGATATAGTCGTTGTTGGTGATGCGGTTGCCGTAGTTGGTGTCGTCTTCTTTCTCAAGATACTCGATGGCCTGCTTTGCCCATGCGCGCACTTGGGGATAGATGTCTTCCTGATAGTCGTATTGGTGCGAGGTGAGACCGCTCACGAAAGCTTGCTTCATAGGAACCTCGCCGTTCATCTTGGTGAGGAGGTCCCATGAGAATGCCTTCATGGCCAGACCCATACCGGCGAGAGTCCAGTTCTTGGCCTCAACGCTCTGGTTGATCATGTTCTCCAGGTTCATGCCCTGGCTCCAGTATACCATGCGCCACACCTGGCCGCCGGCATCGCTGCCCTTAGAGTAGAAGTGGCTGGCGAAAGTGGTGTAGCTCGATGTGCCCATCATCTGAGTGAGCGGGCCAAGGGCGCGGATATCGTAATAAATCTCGTTGTAGGCTTCTTCGATACCTGCAAGGTAGAGGTAGCCGTCAACGTAGTCGGGAGCGTCGGTGTTCTTGTTCACGTCGAGGTAGTCGTTGCAACTGGTTGCACCCACCGAAAGCAGAACTGCCGAGGCTATTCCATATAATAATGATTTTGTTTTCATCTTAGTGTTTTCTTTTAGAAAGTTAGTGATTAGAAAGTCACGCTCAGACCGCAAGAGTAGGTGCGTGGGTTGGGCAGTGACCAGCAGTCGTAACCTTCACCGCCAGTACCGCCTGCGGCAGCCGACATTGTGTTACCAGCCACGTCGATACCGGTGTAGTTGGTGATTGTGAACAAGTCGTTGCCCGACACGTAGATGCTTGCATTTTGCACAGCGCCGCGGGTCACGCGGGTGAGCCATGCCTTAGGCACGCTGTAAGAGAGACGGAGCTCCTGGCAGCGGATGTAGTTGATCTTGTGCTGTACCCAGTCCTCATCGCCACCTGAGTAGAGAGCCTTGCTCATGTCGACTGCGATGGTGTTGATTGTTGGGTTTTCTGAGTTCTGCTTGCCGTCGTAGAGCACGCCGTCGAACACGTAAGAGCCCGATTCACGCAGAGTCACAGATTGAGTGCTAAAGCCGTTGCCCATCATAGAGCGCATGGTGGCGTTGACCACGTCGGCGTGGTAGCGGCCCTGGAACATTGCGCTCAGGCGGAAGTTCTTGTAAGAGAGGCTGGTGGTGATACCGAAGCGAAGTTTAGGCTCGCGGTTGCCGAGGATGCTCCATGTAGAGCTTACGCGAGGCAGACCGGTAGTGGGGTCGATCAGCACCTGGCCCTTGTCGTTGCGCTCGTAGGCGCGGCCGGTAACGGTGGTGATGGGGCTGTTGAGCATCACACCGTTGCGGATGTTACCCGAGTTCCAAGTATAGGCATTGTAGTATTCGGTGAGGTTTTCGGGGAGTTCCACAACCTTGCTGCCGGTGTGCGAGATGTTCACGCCCACATTCCAGCGGAAGTCGTTGTTGCGGATCACGTCGACGTCAACGTGGCCTTCCCAGCCCCAAGTGTTGAACGTACCCACGTTCATGTTGTTAAGGACGAAGCCGGTGGCGTAGCTCATGCGGAAGCCGGTCACAATCTGGTCGGCGCAGTGTGTGCGGAACATTGTGAAGTCGGCGTTGATGCGGTCGTTCCAGAAGCGTCCCTCGAGACCGATTTCGTAGCTGGTGGTCATCTCAGGCTTGAGGCTCCTGTTGGGGCCGGTGAAGCCATACTTGTAACCGCCGCCGGTAAGGCCGGTGGGCTCGAGCTCGGGGTCGATAGACAGGGCGGGTGCGTCCTTACCTACCTGGGCGATGGCGCCGCGGAGTTTCAGGTAGTTGAGCCAGCTCAGGTTCTTGAGGGCCTTGAGCTCGGTGAACACGAATGACCCCTCCACTGCGGGATAGAAGTAAGAGCGGTTGTCGACGGGAAGGGTCGACGACCAGTCGTTACGGAAACGGAAGGTGACGAAGGCCATGTTGTTGTAGCCAAACTCAGCCTGGCCCGAGATAGCCTGTATGCGGCGCTTGGTAGAGCGCTTCTTGCTCACTACGGTCGACTCCGTACAGTTGTTGATTGAGTAGAAGTCAATCACCTTGAAGTTGCTGCCGTAGCTGGCGAGGCTGGTCACGCCTGTCTCGCTCTGGTGGTAACCCACCTGGATGCCGAAGTTGAACTTGTCGTTGAAGAACGAGTTGTTATAGCCGGCGAGGATGTTGAGCGTCGGGTCGTTGGTGTTATATTTTGCGATGTTGTAGGTACCGCCGTTCTTCGAGTCGTCAACGTTTTGGTTTGCGCTCGTGTAGTAGGGGTGTGTGCCCGACTCATACGATGAGGTGCTCACGTCCCAGCCGAGTTGAGCACGGATATATGTGTGCTCGATGGGGGTGATGTTGAGCGAGAACGCGCTGATGATGCGGTCGGTAACATCGTAGTTGAGGTTCTTGTAGAGAGCGAAGAGCGGGTTGAGCAGGTCGGTATCTGTGTAATACTCTGGATAGCGCATGTGTGAGCCGTCGGCTGCCATGTAGTTGGCCATGTTGTCCATGTTGGGCCAGCTGTATGACTTGGCGATAGGACCGTAAGAGCCGCGCAGGGCCTTGTGGTTCTTTTGGTTCACATACTGCATGCTGCCTTCAAACTTGAGCCACTTGGTGAGCTCGGCGCGTCCGGCAATCGAGATGTTGGTACGCTTCAGGTCGGTGGTTTTGATCACACCGCTTTGGTCGATGTAGCCGGCCGAGCCGCGGATCGACATCTTGTCGTTACCAGCCTCGAGCGACACGTTGTGCTTCTGAAGGAAACCGGTTTGGAGCACTGCGGCAGCGTTGTCGTAGTAGGGCTGTGTGCCGTCGTACTTGGCGCCGAAGTGACTTGTGTAATAGTAGTTGGTAGTTCCGTAGGCACCGTTGCCATACACGTTCTGCACCTTAGGCCAGCCGTAGGCTTTCGACCACGACAGCTGGTTGTTGTAGGTGACGCGGGCACGGCCAGAATGGCCTTTCTTGGTGGTGATGATGATGGCACCGTTGCTGGCGTCGCTACCGTAGAGGGCTGCGGCTGCGGCACCCTTGAGCACTGTCATGCTCTCGATGTCTTCGGGGTTGAAGTCGTTACCGCGCGAAGAGTAGTCGGTAGAGCGCACGCTCAGACCGGTGCTGCTGTCGTCGGTTGCGAAACCCTCAGTGGGGTTGAATGAAGAGTTGTTCATGGGCACACCGTCGACCACATAGAGCGGCTGGTTGTTACCCGACAGAGATGTGGCGCTGCGGAGCACTACTGAAGTAGATGCACCTGGGGCACCGCCTGAGCTTGTCACGGTCATACCCGACACACGGCCCTGGAGGGCTGAGATGAAGTCGGTACGTCCCGATTCTGTGATATCTACGGCCTTGATGTTCTGAGCCGATGAACCCACGGCTCTTGCCACACGCTTCATACCGAACTCGGCGGTGATCACCACCTCGCCCAGCTGATTGCTGTTTGTCTCCAAGGTCACGTTGGCGCCTTTGGCGGCGCTCACTTCTAGAGGTTTGTAGCCCACATAAGTGAATACCAGTGTGGCATTCTTCGGAGCTTTCACTGAATAGCGGCCGTCGAGGTCGGTCACTGTTCCCTGATTGGTGCCCTTAACCTTAACGGTCACGCCGATAAGCGGCTCGCCGTTAGAGTCTTTAACGACACCTGTCACTTTGCCGTCTTGCGCGGTTGCCGTGAAGCCCACATTGTCCAGACTTGAGAATCCGGCGGGAGCACCACATGCAATGGCCAACGCAGCCAGCAATACACATTGCTTTTTCATACGCACATGTTGTTTAGTACAAGTTATTTATAGGTTTATATAATAAATAAAGTTATTATATGCGACAACTGGTTGTCTCGTCTTATTGGCCGCCTCTGTCGCGAGGTCTGTTTTATGGGGGGTAAATGCACCTGCTTCCCACCCCCAATGAAGCCAATAGAGAAAACATTCAAATGCAAATAAAGTGAATATTGCTTAAAACGGCAAATAAAATTTAAAAAATCATTCGTAAGACCCGTTTTTTTCGGTGTTTTGCCGGCTTTTTTTGTGCAAAATGCTTGTACAAACGACCTCAACAGGCATCATGTCACACACCGAAATACAACGTGGTTTCACATCTTTTCATTGTTTGCAGTTCACGCGGTGGCATAGTCGGTTATAGTCTCAATTACAGTAGGTTTGTGTGTTTTTTAGCATGTTTTTTGTCCAGTGTCAACCATTTTTCAGTGTTAAAAAGCGCAAACAGTGAAGAAAGTTTCAAAATGTTTGGAAAATTAAAATAAATATGGTTTCTTTGTGTGTTGTTTCTAACGATTGACCACATATTTTAATAATGCATGACCTCCATTCACACCAATGGGCATAACCACACAATCCAGTAAAAACGACAATAAGAAAACGGTCCTTTTTTAGGCAAGATTATTAACATAAAATACAACTAAAAACAATTATCACGCTTATGAAGAAACAGTTAGCTTTTTTAGGAGCACTTTTTCTGACTTGTGGCATGGGTGGCACTTATGCTTATGCATCCCCAGCGCCTCAAGAGGTGTCGGCATCAACCGGCATCGTTAAGGGTATTGTGGTCGACGATAAGGGCGAGCCCATTATCGGAGCCAGTATCCAAGAGATAGGAACCACGCGTGGCACCGTCACCGACATTGACGGAAAATTCTCGCTCAAGGCCAGTACCAATGCCCGCTTGCAAGTGAGCTATGTGGGCTACAAAGGCCAAACAGTGAAAGCCGCCAACGGCATGAAGATAACCCTGAAGGAAGACAATGCATTGCTCGACGAAGTGGTGGTTGTGGGCTACGGCCAGCAGAAGAAGGTGAACCTCACCGGTGCCGTGTCGACTGTCGACCTGGGTAAGACCATGCAGGGCCGCCCCGAGCAAGATGTGACCAAGGCGCTGCAGGGTGCCGTGCCCGGCCTCACCATCCTCAACTCTAGTGGCGACATCAACTCTGAACCCACCATTTCTATCCGTGGCTTGGGTACTCTGAGCAACGGCCAGAGCAGTAGCCCGCTCATCGTAGTCGACGGCGTGCCTGTTGATGACCTCTCGATGGTCAACAGCAGCGATATCGCTAGCATCAGCGTGCTAAAAGACGCTGCCTCATCGTCAATCTATGGTACCCGTGCCGCATTCGGTGTGATTCTCATCACCACCAAGCAAGGCAAGAAGGGCGACAAGGTGACTGTGAGCTACAATAACAACTTCGCATGGGACAACTCGACCTACCTGCCCGATTTCCCCGACGTGCCCACTCAGCTGCAGGCAGCAATCACAGCCAAGAAGCGTGAGGGTAGCGACGCCGTGGAGCTCTTCGGTATGTATTTCGACAAACTCTTGCCTTATGCTCAGAAGTGGAAAGAGCAGAACGGCGGAAAGAGACTTAAATATGGCGAAATGCGCCCCTATGTTGACGAGAACAACGTGGGTGACTACCGTTTCGACGGCAATCAGGCACTTTACTATGCCGACTTCGACATCCAGGACATTTGGTATCAGAAGGCTGCCCCGTCGCAAAGCCACAACGTGTCGGTTCAAGGCTCTAGCGGCCGCACCACATTCTACACTTCGTTCAACTACGATTCGAAGGAAGACATCATGAAGTTCAACCCCGGCCTGCGTAAGAAATACAGCGCCAATGCCAACTTGCAGACCGACATCACCGACTGGCTGACAGTGGGCACTCGCATCAACTACACCCGCCGTCACTTCTCGCGTGCCGATACATGGAGCAACATCTACCAGTACCTGTGGCGCTGGGGGTCGTTCTTCATTCCATCGGGAACAATCAACGGCAATGACTTCCGCATGGTGGCCATGCAGAAGCAGGCAACCCGCAAAGTCGTGGTTAGAGACCAACTCCGCCTGAACGCCTACTTGAAGGCCAACATCACTAAAGACCTCACCTTCAACGCCGACTTCACTTATGAGGTTCAGAACATGAATAGCAAGTCGGCCGACCACACCGTGTATGGCATGAACTGGAGTGGTGTCAACCCCACCTATATTGTGACCTCGTCAAGCACCGACACCTGGCGCGACAACAGCAAGCGCAACCTTTGGACCGCCAACGCCTACTTGAACTACAACAAGACGTTCAACGAGAACCACACACTCGGTGTGATGGTAGGTATCAACGGTGAGAACATGGACTATGACTACTTCTACGCACAGCGTCCCGAGCTCTATGCCGAGACAATGCCTGAGCTCAACCTCACATACGGCGACGAAAAGAAGTGGGCCATCAACTCAAGCACCCAAGACCGTGCATCGGCAGGCTACTTCGGCCGCATCAACTACGACTACAAGGGCATCTACCTCCTTGAGCTCAACGGACGCTACGACGGCTCGTCGCGCTTCCCCGAAGGCAACAAGTGGGCTTTCTTCCCCTCATTCTCTGTGGGCTACCGCTTCACCCAAGAGGCTTATTGGGACAAGATGCGCGACATCGTCGACAACGGTAAGCTGCGTGTCTCTTACGGCGAAATCGGCAACGAGGCCGTGGGCGACTGGATGTTCCTTTCTAAGATTGCAACCGTGGGCAAGAGCGACGTACACTGGCTCAACAGCTCTAACGGCAAGGTCACTGAGCTCGACATGCCCACATGGGTATCATCGTCACTCACTTGGGAGCGCATCCGCACCACCGACGTGGGTATTGACCTGGGCTTCCTCAACGACCAAATCACTCTGGGCTTCGACTGGTTCCAGCGCGACACCCGCGACATGCTTGCCCCCGGCACAGCAGTCGCTCCCAGCGTAGGCGCCACTTCGCCCTACACCAATGCCGGCTCGCTCCGCTCACGCGGATGGGAGCTCAACCTCAACCTGCGCCGCCAGTTCAACAAAGACCTGAGTGCATATTTCAACTTCAGCATCGGCGATGCCACAACTAAGGTTATGAAGTGGACTACAGGCAGCAAGCTGATTGGTCACCCCAACGACACTCAGTATGCCTATGAAGGTGAGACTTGGGGCGACATCTGGGGCTTTGAGACCGACCGCTACTTCACCGAAGACGACTTCGATGGTCCTATCATCACCAAGACCAACAGCGGCTATGTGCTGACTGGTTGGAAATACAAATCAGGCGTGGCCGACCAAACCGGCATCCAGACCAACTCTTTCATCTATGGCCCTGGCGACATCAAGTACAAGGACCTCGATGGCGACGGCAAGATTAGCGGTGGCGATGGCACTCTTGAAAACCACGGCGACCTCAAGGTGATTGGTAACACCACACCGCGCTATGAATACAGCTTCCACATTGGCGGTACCTACAAGGGCTTCGACCTCGACCTCTTCTTCCAGGGCGTGGGCAAGCGCGAGATGTGGACACTCTCTTCAATGGTATTCCCCGAAATGCGTGCATCCGACTTGGCTATCTATTCAAACCAGACCAAGTACAACGAGTTTGAGTACACTATCGACCAAACTACAGGTGCATTCACCGTGACTAAGAACACCATCAGCCAAAGCAATGACTTCCCCGTGCTCTTCCCCGGCAACGACGAAAAAGGCAACGTGGTGGGCCTTGCAGGCGAATGCGGCCGTTACAACTACTATCCCCAGAGCAAATATCTGGTCGACATGTCGTATCTGCGTCTGAAGAACATTACCCTCGGCTATACTCTGCCTCAGGCTCTCACCAAGAAGGCCTACATCCAGAAGCTCCGCATCTATGCAAGCGTCAACAACCTCTGCCTGCTCCACAAGGGTAGCGGCGACCTCCCGATTGATCCTGAAATGAACGCCGGACAAGGCGGACTCGCTTACGGTACTTGGGGACGTACTTACCCAATCACCCGCAGTTGGTCGTGTGGCCTCCAGGTAACTTTCTAACATTATCTTAACTTCCAAAAAAGACATACAGAAATGAAAAAGACAATTATATTATCATTGGCTGTAGCTGCGATGGCACTAACAAGCTGTAACGACATGCTTGACAAGACGCCGCGCGATACCCCGGTCAACTCTCCGGAATTCTGGAACAACAGCAGTCTGGTATCGAGCTACTGCAACAAATTCTATGAAGACTACAGTGGCTACGGCACTGGCACTGGCGGCGGCTGGTATTACTTCAAGTCGCTATCCGACGATCAGGCCCGCGGCACTTTCGAGAACTGGACTTTCACGTCTGTTCCACAGTCGTCGTCCTACTGGACCGGAGCATTTGAGGAAATCCGCCGTGCCAACTATGCAATCAACTACTTGCCTGCTTCAACATTGAGCAACAAGGCCACCTATATGGCAATCGCCCGCCTCAACCGCGCTTGGCAATACTATCAGCTCGTGCGCATGTATGGCGACGTGCAATGGAACAGCACCGTGGTTCTCGACCCGTCGAGCGCCGAGGCCAAGAAGCAGCGCACCGACCGCGATGTGGTTATGGACAGCGTGCTCGCCGACCTCGACTATGCTATTGCAAACTTGAGCTCAAGCAGCGACAAGAACTCGTTCACAAAGGCCATGGCAACAGCAATGAAGAGCGACGTTTGCCTCTTTGAGGGTACCTATTGCAAATACCGCACTCAAGCCGACAACGGCAAGGCCGCCGACCTCACCCGCGCCAACAAGTACCTCAACGAGAGCCTCAAGGCCTCTGAGTCGATTATGGGCATGGGCTATGCACTCGAGAACAAATATGGCACCATCTACAACTCTACCGACCTGAGCGGCAGCAAGGAAATCATCTTCTACCGCAACTATGAGAAAGATGTGCAGCACCATTCAACACTCGACTACACCAACTCTTCTACTCAGCAGTATGGTATCACAAGAGATGCCGTTGAGGCATTCCTCTTCACCGACGGCAAGCCGCTGGCTACCACATCGCTCAACAAGAGCGACAAGCCTAAGATGGTGGTTCGCGCCGAAGGCTCTGGCCTCGACACAATCTTCACCATCAACGACATGCTCAGCGTGCGCGACAAGCGCCTTGGCGTACTGCTCGACTCTGTGCTCTGCTTCAAGGGCCACGGATGGCGCCGCGGCTACAGCAGCAGCGATGCTTTGATGACCTCGTCTACCGCCTACAACATCGGCAAGTATGACACCCCCGAATGCGAGTTCTACTATCGTGGCAACACGGGCACCAATTACACCGATGCTCCCATCTACTGGCTGGCTGTGATTTACCTCAACTATGCCGAGGCTAAGGCTGAACTTGGCACTATCACCCAAGAAGACCTCAACGCCTCTATCAACAAGCTGATGGCCCGTGCAGGTCTGCCCGACCTCACCACCACCCCCGAGGCCGATCCTAAGAACAACCACAACGTGAGCAGCCTCATTTGGGAAATCCGCCGCTGCCGTCGCTGCGAGCTCATGACCGACAACTGGTACCGCTATTGGGACCTCATCCGTTGGCACCAGCTCGACAAGCTCGACTCAGGCGTATATCCCGCCATCATGGAGGGTGCCAACTTGAGCGTCGTGCCCAGCCTTGATGCCAACATCACTTTGAGCACCGACGGCTACATGAGGGCTGTGACCACAGCAGTGCGCACCTACGACAAGAAGTACTACTTCTTCCCCGTGCCCACCGATGAAATTCAGGCTAGCGGTTGCTCGCAGAACAACGGATGGTAATAAAAGCTCTGGCCTGTGGAACTCTCTGTAGCCATATAGAATAGCCCGGGCCTCTAATCCATAAATTGATAAAAAGCGCCACCCCTCGAAAGGGAGTGGCGCTTTTTTGTGGTGTGTCGGGCATATAAACCGAGCATAAGCATCCCATATGCCGCACGAGCTGTTGTGTTCATGCCGTCAAACTCTTGTGAGCCGGCATGTCTTGGGCACAGCATGAGGCGCAAGAGAATCCATAGCAATTGAATTTCCTGCCGTTGCAACCAAAAACTGCTGTGGCGAATTGTAACTTGTGGGCTTTTTTAATAAATTTGTGGTAATTATCAATCAAACTATAATAGTTTATGAAGAAAATCTACGTTTTTTTATCATTGGCAGCAGCAATGCTGAGCACAACACTTGCGGCAAAGACCTCGAGTCCGTTCAGTGATGCGGCAGCCACAAAGCCACGCATGGCAATCGATGCCCAAATAGGTGTGCAGTCGGCCGTGAAAACCGACCGGCAAGCCACACAAGGCATGCCGCAACGCGTGGTCAAGACCGATGCAAAGGCAAAGGTGAAACGCGTGTCAAAAGCCGTTTCGGCTACCGACCTCAAGAGCCCGAGCCTTCAGTTCGACTACAGCACAGGTACACCAGCTGCGTTCAAGCGCTCCGTGCCTGTGAGTTTCAACATCAGCGGCACCACCATCGAGATCAAAGGCTTTGGCGGTTACGGCAAAAGCGCCAAAGGCACCGTCGACCTATCCACCGGCCAGGTGCGTTTCGAGCGCCAGGCTGTGTATGAGAGCGACACTTATGGCAGTTGCGATATTGTGAAAGTGAACCCCGGCTACACCACAATAGATACCACAGGAGTGATAACCGGTCAGATCACGGGCAGCACACTCACCCTCGACTCGTGGACGGTCTACATCACAAGTGGTAAATACAAGGGCTACATCCTCGACGGTGTGCGCGTGCGCTCCGACTTCAAGCCCGCCAACACCACAATGAATGTGACTGTGGTCGACACATTGGGCGCAAAGCAGACGCTTGCCTATCCCGTGGTGGTTGAGCAAGAGGCTACCAACCAGCTCGCCGTGTATAATTTTGCCGGCACAGGGAAGAAGATGGTTGTGAACATCAACGGCGACTCCACATTGGCAATCAAGCCGCAGGTGCTTCTTGAAACCAGCAGCCTTAAGTATAAGTGTTATTCCTACGATCCCGCCGCAAAGGTCTACTACACCTATAAGCCCATCAAGGGTAGCGCCAAGGGTGGCAAGCTCACGTGGGGCGACTGGATTGCAAACTCCACCGACGGCAAATATTACGCCTTTATCAGCACCGGCGCAACTGTGGAGTTGCCTTTCAATCCCACATTCCCCGCCGCCCGTGCCACTGCGGGATTCAAGGGAAGCGGCTCTGAGGCCGACCCCTATCTGATTGAGACCGCAGCCGACCTTATTGCGCTTTCCGATAGCGTGAACTTCGAGACCGACATTGATGCCGTGAAGCATTTCGGCACTAAATATGCAGGAGTCTACTTCAAGCAGACGGCGGCCATCAACCTCAAGGGCTATTTGTTCCCGCCAATCGGCGGCAGCGACGACCGTATCCGTTTCGGCGGTATCTACGACGGCAACAACAAGATCATCAGCAACCTCACCGTAGAGTCCACAGTCGACGGCTATGCCGGCCTCTTCGGTGCTGTCGACACCACTGGCGTGCTTAAGAACGTGCGTCTCTCCAATCCTGTGATCAACTCAGGATACTACTACACTGGTGCACTTGTGGGTTACACCGCAGGTGCGATTGAGAATGTTGCCGTCACCGGTGGCAAGGTGACGGGCAACTTCTGCACGGGCGGTGTAGGCGGCTTTGTAGGGGCTTCAACCAATGTGTCGTTCACGGGCACAGTGACTGGCAACAGCCAGACTGGCGGCGTGTTTGGCGTGAGCCGTTCGCCGTTGTCCAAACTTAGTGCAACAGCCACTACGGTGACTAGTACCGCCACCGAATACACCACATCGGTTGGTGGCGTGGTGGGCTTCTTGGGCAACCAGCGCGGGGGCGAAATCACCGACAGCTATTTTGCAGGCAATGTGGTGGTTCAGTATCCCGGCGTGATGGCCGGTTGCATCCTCGGCGTGAGCACCGAAGCTCCCGTGCGCCGCTGCTTCGCAGTGGGTCAGGTGAGCACCACATCGGCCTCGATAGGCCGCACATCGGCCGGTGGTATCGTGGGCGGTGTACAGGCTTGCGAGATCACCGACTGCTACTTCTCGGGCGAGAGCGTCATCAACGGCCCGCAGACGGGCGGTCTTGTGGGCTACAACATTAACATCGGTGGCATCGAAGGCCACGCCGACCACTCGGTGTTCAGCCGCTGCTATGTGGCAGGCCTCATAAAGAGCACTTCCACCGATGCCCAGTCACCATTTGTGGGCAAGTATGACTCGCAGACGGGAGGCAGTGCCCCGGTGATCAGCAATTGCTACTACGATGGCCAGCTCATCGTTGTCAACGCCAAGCTCACCAGTGCCGCACTCCGCACCAGCGCCATGGTGAGCGGTGAGCCGCTCGACAGCGCATTCAGCACCGACGTGTGGAACTTCACCAAGGGCCTCTATCCGCGCCTTAAAGGCATCGACACCAACGCCAGCGCCTACGTTTCGGCAGCAGCGGCAGTGTTCACAACCGACGAGCAGAACGTCGAAAACGTGGCCGAGGACTTCTCGGGTGCCGTGCAGAACAGTGTGAAGTGGAAACTGGCCATGAACGGTGCACTGGCCGACGACGGCCATGGCCTCAGCGTCGACGCCACCGGCCTGTTCCACCTCAACGGCTCGTTCTCAACCGATACTGTTTATGCCGTCAACGGCTCGGTGCAGAAGTACTTTTTCCTGCGGTGCGCTCCCAAGAGCCGCTTCAAGGGCGACGGCACTGCCGAGAGCCCTTATCTGATAGAGACGAAGGCCGACCTCATCGACCTTAGCAAGGCCACGGTCGACAATGAACTGTCGTTCAGCGGATCATATTTCCTCATTACCGCCGACATCGACGTAGAGAAGGACCAAGACTTTAAGGGTATAGGCATCAAGGGCAGCTCAAAGGCCAACTATGCATTTGGCGGTGTGCTTGATGGCGGAAACCACACAATCCACAATGTGCGCCTCATCAGTTGCACTCTCAACGACAAGGGCGCTGTGGCAACCAAGGAGAACAACTCCGGATTTGTCAACAACCTCAAGGCAGGCGGCGTGGTGAAAAACCTGAGAATGGCAGCCGACTGCTATTTCGAGGGATATTCTCACACGGCAGCTTTCGTGGGCCACAACTATGGCGGCGACGTGATCAACTGCCGCAACTATGCTCCGGTTGTCAGCCATGCCGGCACAGTGGCAGGCATCGTGGGTTACCACAATGCCGGTCTAATTAAAGACTGCTACAACTCGGGCCACATCATTGCCGGCTACATGTATGCCGGCGGTATAACCACATCGAGCCGAGGCACCATCGAGAATTGCCAGAATGATGGTGTGGTGGAGTGCAAGCTCATCAATACCAACTATCAGGCCAACCGCCTCCACTCGGCAGGCGGCATATGCCACACCAGTTTCGGCAAGATGAGAAATGTGCTCAACACCGGCCGCGTGAGTGCGCCCAAATACACTGGCGGCATCATGGCTTGGTACAACCTCAAGGCTGTCGACACAATGGCTGAGGCTGCGGTCAATGTGGGTATTCTTGAAATCGACCCCACCATCGACCCCACCACTGTGGGCAACATTGTGGGCAAGCTCTACTACAAAGGCAGCACAAGCAATTGCTACTATGATGGCCAGCTCTCGCAACACAAGGCTTGCCACGGCACTGCATATGCCGGAACCAATGCGGCCAGCACCGCACAGCTCACAAGCGGCAAGCCGCTTGAGGGGCTCGATACCGCCTACTGGAGCTTCGGCGAGGGACGTTACCCGATGCTGCGCACATTTGCCGACGAGCCTGGAGCACAGGCTGCGGCAGTGAGCGTGATTTACTTTGCCGACAACCACCGCAGCGATTCAATCAAGTGCGATGCCACACTTGCCAAAGCCGATGGACTGAAGTGGAGCACCGTGGAAGGTACAGCCTTCCAGATTAAGGACAACGTGCTGTGGATGGATCCTGCCGATAATCTGGCCGACACCGTGGTGGCTGAGTGCCAGGGCTTCGTGAAGCGCATTCCGGTTGTGGCAATTCCCGACCACCTTGATGCTCCCACCATCAGCGTCAAGGGCGGAACATCGACCGTGGTATTCGGCAACGAAGTGAAGGGAGTGACCTTCTACTACACAATCGACGGCAGCGAACCCACTCTCGACAGCAACAGCACCGATGGCGAGGTGGAACTTCCCGCTGGCAGCTACACGGTGAAAGCCATAGCCACCAAGCATAACTATTACACATCGGCCGTGACCACAGAACAATTGGATGTCACAGCCGTGGCCGACATCGTGGCTGGCAAGACCGTGCTCACCCGCAGTTATGTGACTGCATCGGGTGTGGTGAGTCCTGTCCCCACCGAAGGATTTAACATTGTGGTAACTACCTACACCGACGGTTCGCGCACAACCGAAAAACGATTGATGCACGCCGAGTGACGGTTTTGACCATCACACATTTATAATATAGAGGCCGCAACTCAAGCCACGGCAAGTGGCAGTTGCGGCCTTTGTTATTAGATGGAACGTCTGAAAAATAAAAGCCGCTTGAGACTGTAATGAAACAGTTTCAGGCGGCTTTTTGTTGCTTTGCGGTGAGCTGTGGTCGGCTTTACTCCTGCTCGGCAGCCTCGCGGAATCGCTTGGCCTGCTCCGCTATGAGCTCGGCGTCTTCGAAATAGTTGATGCGCATGGCCTTGCGTACCTCCGACAGCGTCTGGGCTGCCACTTTGCGGGCCTCTTCCGACCCCTTGCGCAGCACCTCATACACGGCCGGCACGTCTTTCTCGAATTCCTTGCGGCGCTGGCGTATGGGTTCAAGCACTTCCTGCATCACGGCAGTGAGGAATTTCTTCACCTTCACGTCGCCAAGACCGCCGCGGCGGTAGTGGGCCTTCACCTCTTCGAGATTGTTGTATTCGGGCCAGTATTTGGCAAAGTGTTCGTCGCGGCAGAAGGCATCGAGATAAGTGAACACACAGTTGCCCTCGGTCTTACCCGGGTCTTGCACGCGTAGGTGGTCGGGGTCGGTATACATGGTTTTCACTTTCTTGGCCACTTCATCAGCCGAGTCGCTGAGATAGATGCAGTTGCCGAGCGACTTGCTCATTTTTGCCTTTCCGTCGGTGCCGGGCAGGCGCAGGCAAGCGGCGTTGTCGGGCAGCAAAATCTCCGGTTCTACCAAGGTGGGGCCATAGATGCTGTTGAAGCGGCGCACAATCTCGCGTGTCTGCTCAATCATGGGCTCTTGATCCTCACCCACGGGCACAGTGGTGGCCTTGAAGGCTGTGATGTCGCTGGCCTGGCTGATGGGGTAGGTGAAGAATCCCACCGGAATGCTGGTCTCGAAGTTGCGCATCTGAATCTCGGTCTTTACTGTGGGGTTACGCTGAAGTCTCGACACGGTTACAAGATTCATATAGTAGAAGGCAAGTTCGCACAACTCAGGCACTTGCGACTGGATGAATATGTTGCTCTTTGCAGGATCGAGTCCGCAAGCCAGATAGTCGAGAGCCACCTCTATAATGTTTTGGCGTATCTTGTCGGGATTATCGGCATTGTCGGTCAGTGCTTGAGCATCGGCAATCATAATGAATATTTTGTCGAACTGGCCAGTGTTTTGCAGCTCCACGCGGCGGCGCAGAGAACCCACATAGTGGCCTATGTGCAGGCGTCCGGTAGGGCGGTCGCCAGTGAGAATTATTTTACCCATTTGATGATTATTTATGTTGTGTAAATTTCAATTTTGCTTATTAAAATGCAAAAATACTGATTTTTCCACAAAAAGTCGGCCAATGTGGACCATTATCACAGCCGAAAATCACTTCGGTGACTCTATGGGCCACGGGGCATACTCCTGGGGCCCGATGCGCCTTTGTGGCCCGACG
>CAVFVP010000019.1:0-5609 GCA_963625945.1 Agathobacter rectalis
AACTCAATGGCGAATACACGTTAAAGCGGTTCGAGAAGCGCAACGACGGTGAGGGTTGGCTCATACCCGCCAATCCCAACTACCCGGAAATCCGAGTGACGGAGGATGACGACTTCTCCATCTGGGGCGTGGTGACGTATATTATTCACAAGGCGAGAGAATAACAAGAATGTTTGCCCTTGTAGATTGCAACAGTTTCTTTTGCTCAGTAGAAAAGGTGTTCCAGCCAGGTCTGAAGGGGCAACCTGTGGTTGTGCTTTCGAGCAACGACGGGTGCATCGTTGCGCTCACTCCCGAAGCCAAGGAGGTGGGCCTGCATCGTGGCGACCCCATCTTCAAGGTAAAGGACATCGTGGAATATAATAAGGTACATGTGTTTTCCACCAATATGATGCTCTATGCCGCTATGAGCAAGCGCATTGTCAGCATCATGCGAGAAAGCATCAGCCATGTGGAACAATACAGCATCGACGAGAGCTTTTGCGACCTGCAGGGCTACGAGAAGCATTTCGACCTTGTACAGATGATGCGTGAACTGAAGGACAAGATACAGCTCTACACCGATATTCCCGTGAGCGTGGGCATTGCCCCGACAAAGACGTTGGCAAAGATTGGCAGCAAGTTTGCCAAGCAATACAAGGGTTATCGGGGTGTGTGCATGATTGACACTGACGTGAAGCGGCGCAAGGCTCTCTCGCTCTTTCCGCTTGATGACGTGTGGGGCATCGGTCGGCAGACACTTGCCAAACTGGAATATCTTGGTATCCATACCCCCCTGGAGTTTGCCGACAAGAGTGAGTCGTGGGTGCGCTCGCACTTCACCAAGCCCGGCATGCAGACATGGCTCGAACTCAACGGCCATCCCTGCATCGACACCACAGAGGTGCATCAAAAGAAGACCATCTGCACCTCACGGAGCTTTGGCGAGATGGTTTCCGACTTCGACTCTCTGAAAGCATCTATAGCCACCTTTGCCAGTAGTTGCGCCAACAAGTTGCGTGGACAGGCATCTGGAGCCAAGTCAGTCACCGTATTCATCGCCAGCAACCGTTTCCGTAATGACCTCCCGCAATACAGCAATTCTGCCACCGTCTCACTCCTTGTGCCTACAAGCGACACGATGGAGATAGCCCAGGCTGCCATTCAAGCATTGAAGAGTATCTGGCGCGATGGCATACTATACAAGCGTTCGGGTGTCATCGTGAGCGACATCCAGTCCGGCACAAGCATTGTGGGCAACCTTTTCGATTCTATCAAGAACCGCCCTGATCGTGCACGTCTTATGCGGGAGATAGACAATATTAATCACCGATATGGCGTAAAGACCATACAGATAGCTGCGGAGGGCGACAAGAAACAGGCATGGAAGGTGAAGTGCGAACACCGTAGCGGCAACTATCTCACAAATGCCAACGAGCTACTGATAATAAGATGTTGATGGCTGGAGTGATAAGCATAAGTCAAAATCAATATGCATCTTTTGAAAAGCGTCTTGGGATTTGTTTGTCTCCGGTGATCGGAATGAATTACATGGTATTCTAAAGTTTCCCGTTACAATAACTCATATCACTCAGCTCGCACCATCCAGCATCCTTAATCTCCCTCAGAAATAGCCTTGCGCACATCTCGGCATCATCGCCGGCACGGTGGTGCTTGCCCTCGGGTATGTCGAACTGTTCGCAGAGGTAGCCCAGGGTGTTGCAACCGAAGTCGTAGTTGTGGCGGGCTGCACGAAGAGTGCAGAAGTAGTCCACTTCGGGCTTGTCGAGACCGTAAAGCTCTATCGACTTGCGGATGCACGAGATGTCGAAGGCTGCATTGTGTGCCACCAACACGGGCGTTTCGTCAAGATACTCAATTATCTCAGCCCACACCTCGGGAAACTCGGGTGCATGGGCGGTGTCCTTGGGCTGGATGCCGTGCACTTGAATGTTTATATAGGAATATGCATTACATTCGGGACGGACGAGCCATGATTTGGTCTCCACCACCTTTCCGTCTTTCACCACGCAGATGCCTGCCTCGCAGATGGAAGCACGCTTGCCCGTTGCTGTCTCAAAGTCTATTGCAATAAAGTTAAGTCCTTTCATTCGTGAGTTCTTATGTAAATGAGATTATAGTAATGCCGTGGTAGGCGGCATGGTTGCGCTGTAAGGGCAGTGTCTGTGCTTACGCGCTATGCCGGTGTAATCACTTTTTGTTTGCCATCCAGTCGGTTGGCGACATTCCGGTCTTGCGCTTGAATGCGCGGTACAGATTCACACGGCTCGCAAAACCTGTTTCCATGGCTAGAGCGTCTAGGGTGTGTTGCTTGAGCCAACCCTCGTCAATCAGTCTCACCGCCTCAGTCACTCGATATTCGTTAATGTAGGTCTTGAAGTTCACTCCTTGGCAATGGTTGATTGCCATCGAAACAACGCGGTGACTCTTTCCGCAAATGGCTGCGACATTGGCAATCGACAGGTCTGGCTTTTTGTACAGTTCCTTTCCGCTGACCAGCTTTTCTATCTGCTCCATCAGTATGTGGTCTTCTTCAGTTGTGGCACTCTCTGCCGCAATTCCTGAATCCGTGTCGGTCGTCGCTTCTGCTGTTTCCAATAGCGGCGTCTCGATTTTCGGGAACACATGCACGTAGTTCATAAACCGTATTGCAAACACCGAGTAATATATCACGGCCGTGAGCATGAACAGTAACTGAGTGAATGGCGTTATCAGCCATGCAAACAGCAATGCGGCAATTCCTATTGCCGATGCGCTGTAGAAGGACACTGGCACCCATTGCAACCGCTGTCGCTCATCATCTGAGAAGTAGTTGTCCATGTGCTGGTGATAGCACCTATAATAGCGTCTGAAGATTACAATGTAGCGTGCCATTAGCAGCATGTACCAAATCGAAAACACATAGAACACCAGGGCTTGCATTGTGGGCGGGCAGAATGTGAATATGACGAAAGCCGTTGCAATGCATATGGTCACAGTCAGTGTCTCGCGGCATGCAGTGCGCTTGGTGAGAAAATTTATGTTGAGCAGTGTTATTAGCGAGAAAGTGAACAGGAAAGCCTGAGTTGCTCCTATGGCTATGACTATCATGCTGTTGAGCAGGTCACTGGCAAGTGGCTCGCGGTACCATGCTTCACAGATGAGTGCCAGACTATAAACCAGAAACGTTGTACCCATAACCTTTCGTGCAAAGACGTAGTTTTTCAGCTCGTCTTTCTTGGGTACGAAAAGAAAGAAAAGGCATAGGCTGAATGCAAGCATCATTCCCGGAATGATATATACGGCTATGAGGTTGTACAGAAATGTTAGCATAGAACGGCTTTTTCCGTGTGAATTTTGTGATAATACAAAAATAGCGAAAATAACGATAAATCCGCAAAAGGACTGCCGCAAAAAATCCCTCTTATCGTGCCCACCCGCTTCTCAGGGCTATCTCATCGTGGTCACGGTCGCCCCTCGTGGTTGCTGTGTGTAATAAAGATGTGTGCCGAGAGTGTTTTGCTGCCCCCGGCTTCGAAAGTAGCGGAGGCACATAGAAAGAGGGGCGTGCCGCAATCACTGTCGATTGCTGGCTGCCCCTCTCTAAATTCTAGGATTCTGGTTATTTCTTGAAATATCTGTTGAATAGACCCTGGAAGCCTGCGCCATGTCGGGCCTCATCCTTGGCCATCTCATGCACGGTGTCGTGGATGGCATCCAGATCCATTTCCTTGGCTTTTCGGGCTATTTCCATTTTGCCGGCACATGCGCCTTCTTCGGCTAGCATGCGTTTCTCCACATTGGTTTTTGTGTCCCACACTATTTCGCCGAGCAACTCGGCAAACTTGGCGGCATGCTCTGCTTCTTCAAGCGCATAACGCTTAAAGGCTTCAGCCACTTCAGGATACCCCTCACGGTCGGCTTGGCGGCTCATGGCCAAGTACATGCCCACTTCGGTGCATTCGCCCATAAAGTGGTCTTTGAGCCCTTGGAGTACAAATTTGCCGTCTTCGGTGTCGGGAATGTCGTTGGCCACGCCAAGCACATGCTCGGTCGCAAAGTTAAGCCCTTTGTTTTCTTCCACAAGCTTGAACTTGCTGCCTGGAACCTTGCATTGTGGACATCTCTCAGGTGGTGTGTCGCCTTCGTGCACGTAACCGCACACAGGGCATACCCATTTCTTTGTCATAATCGATGGTTTTTTAAATTAATAAATGGTGTTAGCTTATCTCGATGACAAAGATACGAAATTCACCCAATTCGGCAATGCAGGGCATACTTAAAAATAAGAAGAGCCTGGTGAAATACCAGGCTCTTCTCTAATGCGTTATGTTATTATCCTAAGATAATTATTTAGCGCGGTTGATAGTAACGGCACGGTCAAGCGATGCGCACTTAGCACCAAAGTTGGTGAGGTTGCCATCGTTGATCTGAGCGTCGAGGCGGCTACCGTCAACGCCATTGGCGATGAGGGCTTTCTTCACACCTGCAACACGGTCCTTGCGGAGCTTAGTGTTGATCTTGTCGCTACCAGTGTAGTTGTCGGCCCAGCCAGTGAGCACGTAGTTGCTGTTCTCGTTCTTCATAACTTCAGATACAGCGTTCACAACTTTCTTCTGTACGCCAGTGATGTAAGACTTGCCGATAGGATAGTAGATAGTGGCCAGAGGACCTTCTGTAACCTTCTGCTCAACCGGTTTCTTGTTGAGGCAGTCGCGGAGCTGCTGCTCGAGGTCGGCAATCTTGTCGTTAGCTGCTTGCAGACGGGCTACGAGAGCATCGCCTTCAGCATCTGTGTACTTGTAAGTGGGGCATACGGGAACTGTGGGTGCCTTCCAGTCGGTCTTGTTGAATTTGTAAGACAGACCGAGGAGAACTGAAGGATATTCAATCCAAGTTTTTTCGCCGAAACCGTCAACGTGCTCCTGCATTTCGTCGAAACGAAGGTCGAGCAGGATGTTAACGTGCTTGCTCACAGCAAATGTGTTGAGCAGACCAGCGCGGGCGCTGAAGTTACGAGAGTGGTCAGCGTTGGGTGAGTATTTCCAGTCACCTCTGCCTTGGTCAGCTCTCTCATATACCCAGTGCACACCCATACCGGCATATACAATTGCGTTGTACACGCGGCCGGGACGGTAGCCACACCACCAGTTGGTAACGTTCAACATCACGTCGCCGAAGCCACCGATGTTGTTGAACTGCTGAGGCTGATAGCCCTCAACGGCAGTACCGTTTGCGCGATAGCCAAGTGCTGATGAGTTAACAGCAACACCCTTCATTTGGTTGATCTCAGCACCGAGACGAACACCCAGCAGGGGAGAGAACCATTTGCCTACAGCCAAGTTGGCTTTCCAGCCAATGCGTTTGCCAAAGTCCTGTTTTGCATCGAATTTCGACATCATGACACCTGCACCGCCTTCAGCTTCAATGAACCAATTGTCCTGGAAACGGTTGAAAAGGTAGCCTTGAGCAGGATCTTCAACATAAGTAACCTCCTGTGCACTAGCAACAGAAGATCCCATGAACATAGCACATGCAAGTGCTAAGAATGTAATCTTTTTCATAGACTTACGTTTTTTGAACTATTTGTGTTAAACAATAAATTTATATTCTTTACCAAAATATTGTGC
>CAVFVP010000019.1:5619-16973 GCA_963625945.1 Agathobacter rectalis
CGAGCACTTTGTAGGGGGCTGATGCTCCAAAATGGTCAAGGCCATATATCTTGCCTGTGGGAATCACACGGAGAAGGGTGGATGGCAGGCCTGCTGTGAGGCCAAACACTGGAGCTTTCTCTGCGGGTATCACTTCGGCACGGTATTCATCGCTTTGGTTAAGGTATAGTCCAATCGATGGCATCGACACCACTTGGGCCTTCAAACCCTTTTCCTCCTTGATGATTTTTGCTGCGTCAATCAGAGTCGAGACTTCCGAACCGTTGCCCACTAGCACCACGTCGGGATTGTCTTCCCTGACAACTATGTAGCCGCCGCGTTGTGCTCCCAGAGCCTCCTGGTAGCGTTGCTCGTAGGTGTCGCACACCTGCGAGTGGATGTCGTTGACCGTTTGGCGCGACAGTATGAGCGCTGTCGGGGTCTCGGTGTTCTCCATTGCCATTTTCCATGCCACCGAGGTCTCGGCGCTGTCGGCAGGGCGAATCACGAGCATACTGTTTTTCCCATTATGGTTTTTCAGCTCTTCGAGCAACCTTATCTGTGCCTCCTGTTCCACAGGCTCATGTGTGGGGCCGTCTTCGCCCACGCGGAATGCGTCGTGCGACCACACGAACTTTACCGGGAGCTCCATCAGGGCAGATAGGCGTATGGCTGGCTTCATGTAGTCGGAGAACACGAAGAATGTTGCGCATGCTGCTTGCATTCCGCCATGAAGCACAATGCCGTTCATTATTGAGGTCATTGCCAGCTCCGACACTCCGGCATGCAGGAATGCGCCTTTAAAGTCATGATGGGCAAATGCTCCCACTTTCTTCAGGAATGCGTCGGTCTTGTCGCTGTTGGCAAGGTCGGCCGACGACACAATCATATTGCCCACTTTCTCGCCAAGCACCGATAGCACGTCGGCCGATGCCGAACGGGTGGCAATGTCGGGCTTGTGCTGAATCGACGCATAGTCCACATCGGCCATTTTCCCGTCGATGTAGTCTTGCAGCTTTTGTGCAAGTTCGGGGTTGGCTTTTTGCCATTCGGCGATGCGCTCTTTGCGCTGGGCCACTATTTTGCGAAGTTCATCGGCGCGCTCCTTGTAAAGCTGGGCCACTTCGGGGAACACAGCCCACGGGTCGGCCACGTTGCCGCCCAGGTTATCTACTGTCTTTTCGTAGCTAGCGCCCGATTTGCTCAACGGCTGGCCGTGAGTGCTGCATTGGCCCTCAAAGTTCTTGCCGTCGGCGGTGACACAGCCGCGTCCCATAATGGTGTGCCCTATAATGAGCGTGGGGCGCTGTGTCTCTGCTTGTGCCATCTCAATGGCATCGGCAATTGCAAGCGGGTCGCTGCCGTTGACTTCGATCACGTTCCAGTTCCAAGCTTTGTACTTCATTGCGGTGTTCTCGTTGCTCACTTCGTCGCAGTCGGTCGAAAGCTGCACTTCATTGCTGTCGTAGAACATTATGAGATTGCTCAGACCCAGATGTCCGGCTATGCGGGCGGCCTCTTGCGAAATTCCTTCCTGAACGCTTCCGTCGCTGATGAATGCATACGTCTTGTGGGCAAGCACTTCGCTGAAGTGGGTGGCAAAGAAGCGCTCTGCTATGGCGCAACCCACTGCCATCGCCTGGCCTTGGCCAAGTGGGCCCGATGTGTTCTCTATGCCGTGGGCTGGATCAAGCTCGGGGTGGCCGGGCGTGATGCTGCCCAGGCTGCGGAATGCCTTGATGTCGTCGAGGGTGTATTTGCCGCTCAGAAACAATATGCTGTAAAGCATTGGCGACATGTGTCCCGGATCAAGGAAAAACCTGTCGCGAACGAACCACTTAGGGTCGTCAGGGTCGTTTATAAGATAACTTGAGTATAATACGTTGGTGAAATCAGCTCCGCCCATGGCTCCTCCTGGGTGTCCCGACTTTGCTTTTTCTACCATTGATGCAGCCAATATGCGTACGTTGTTGGCCGCTCTATTCATCAATCGTTCATTAATCATAAAACCGACGGTGTTACGTTTTTGTGTTAACTGTTACGAAATTACTCATTTTTTCCCTCTCCCACAAATAAAAAAACAATTTTATGCACTTTGTCGTCACGTCACGGCTGTTAACTGTGGCGTTAGCCCTCTAATGGCCGTAGGACAGCGGCAGAATGTGCACTGGGTCGTGAATGCCGGGCTGCTGATTTTGTGGGAAACTCAGAGCCGTTGCCGTTGGGCGCATGTCATTGCGCTTTGCCTATGCGCTTGGTGAGGCGGAGCACGTTTTTGTTGCCAATTCTGCGGTATGACATGCTGTCCATTATCTTTTTTACGATGAATACGCCAAGTCCGCCTATCGTGCGCTCGTCGAGTGGCAGTGTCACATCGGCGTCCTCTTTTTGCGTCGGGTCAAATTCCTTACCGCTATCGGTGATGGTGAATTCCAGCTCTGAATCCATAAGGCGCGATGTGATTTCGATATGTCCGGTCACACCCTTGTCGTAGGCATACATTACCACGTTGGCCACGGCTTCTTCCATGGCCAGGTTTAGACGCTCGCAAGTGCTCTTGTCGGTGCCGGCTCGGCTGCATGTGTCGTCGATAAACTTCTTGAGTTTGCGCAACTCGCTCACCTCGTTGGTTATGCTGAGCCGTTGTTGCATCGGCTGTCTGTTGTTGCCGGGCAGTTTTATGCACAGTATTGTCAGGTCGTCGCTCTGCAGGGCGCCGTTCACGTGCTGTGCCACGGCCTGGTCTACGCATTCAATGGTTTTGCTTGCTGTCATCCCTGCGGTGTGTGCAAGCGTTTCGGTCAACCGGTTTTCACCGAACAGGCGGTTCTCCACGTTTTCGGCCTCGGTCACACCGTCGGTGTAGGTGAATATGGTCTTTCCTTTCACATTGTCACACTCTTGCTCGGTAAATTGCTTACCGGCAAATATGCCCATGGCCAGATTGTGGTCTACCGGCAGCTCTGTTACGCCATTGCCGTCGATAATCATCGGGGGGGTATGCCCGGCGTTGCAATATGCCATGCGACCGCTCGTCAGGTCAATTACGCCCACAAACATCGTCACAAACATGTTGCTGTCGTTGTTCTCGGCAATTGTGTCGTTGATGCCCGATATTATCTGTCCGGGACTGAGCTCGTTGCGTGCCAGACTCCGGAACATGCCCATGGTAATGGCCATGACCAGTGCGGCTGGCACTCCCTTGCCGCTCACGTCGGCAATCACAAAATACAGCTTGTCGCCTATGGTCATGTAGTCATACAGGTCGCCGCCTATCTCTTTTGCCGGCCGCAGAATGGCACACACGTCCATGCCGTCGTGTTCGGGCAGGTTTTTGCGTATTATGCTTTGCTGGATGTTGTGGGCTGCGTGCAACTCTCCGTTTATTTTGGCTTCTTGGGCAGTTCTCGATTTCAGCTCTTCGATGTTTCTTGTGAGTGATGTCTGCATGTTGGCAAACGACCGGTATAGTTGGCCCATCTCATCGGTCCGCCTCATTTTGATTCCTGTGTCGGCAAAATCGCCGCTGGCTATTTTCTCGGCGGCCTTGGCAAGTTCGGTCAGCGGCTTCACGTTGCGCTTTATCAGCCAAATGCTGAACACGAGCAGTATTGTAAGGCCTGAGAGCATAACGATATTAATCATTCTTGTCAGCGACATGTATTCTTGTAGCAGATCTTGCTCTAAGCATGACACTGTCACAATCCAGCCAGTCTTCTTGAGCCGCTTGTAATACACGTGATACTTGTTGCCGTCCACTTTCATCATTATTTTTCCTGTGGCTTTATGGCCTACCGAGCCTAAAAACTTTGCCGAACCGTTGCCGGTCACACTGTCAATGTTCTTGAGCAGGTACTTTTTGTCGGGATGTGATATGATTGTCCCGTCGGCTGATATCAGTGATATGAACCAGTTGTGTGGAGCTTTCACATCGGTCATCAAATCAGAAAACCATTGAATGGGCATGTCGATGGAAAACACGCCCACAGCCTTGTTGCGTGATTTTATTGGCAGACAGTAGGTGATCACACTCTCGCTCTTGGCGCTGTCAGCAGGTTGTGGCTGGATTGTGTGTGGATCGGTCCATATCGGCTCGCCGAGCTTGATTGTCCTTTTGAACCATGCGGAGTCGATGTTGCTTGATTTGGTGCACTGTGTTATTGCGTTGAGCCCGTCGGCCGACTTGTGACTGTAGATGAATGGCATGCTGTTGCCGTATCCCGGCAAAAACTCTATGGCGCAGCCATAGGCCTCAGGTGTCATTTTCAGGAATTCGCGCTCTTCTTTCGCAAGTGCCGCAGTGTCGGTTTGGCTCTTTATTATGTCCCATGAGTTTTCATAGGTGTTGATCGCAATTTGCGACATCGCGATTTTTATTTTGCTTGTCACGATTTTAAGCTTGTCGGAGGCATGCTCGTCGGTGTCGCGTATCAGTGTCTCGCTCGTGTATATGCTTATGATTCCGTTTGACGCCAGCAGCACAACTGCGGCAAACGTCACAATTTGCAGACTGAGTTTTGTTGCAAACGATTTTTTAATGGAACTGAAAATGCGCATGGCCAATTTTTTTGTGCTGTGTTGATATTACGGTTTTGCAAATATAATCCTTTTACAGCTAATTCAAATTCTTCACGGCAAAAAACTGCCGCGCAATCACTGCCTTGCAATCCCGAGGCATTGCAGCACTTGCGACCGAAATCCACGATTCATTCCGTGTCGGAGCCGATGTGCTGCAAGTAATAAAGCCTCCCGACGCACGCCGTGCGCCAGGAGGCTTCATCCTGAGTTGCAAAAAATAGTTTTTGCAACTCAGCTCTCTTGAGCAATATTATTTTGCTATTTTATCTTTCGAATAACGGCTGCCCACCAGTGCATAGAACAGCAGGTAGGCCAGCATGGCAGCAATCATCCAATAGCTGATCACGTAGCTGTCGAAAGCGTCGGCTATCTTAACCTGGATGAGCGGGAGAATGCCTCCGCCGCACACCATTACCATAAACAGACCAGATGCCACCTGTGTGTATTTGCCAAGACCCGACACCGATAGGTTGAAGATGGCTCCCCACATCACTGAGGTGCAAAGGCCGCACAACACAAATAATGCCACTGAGAGAGGCATTTCCGACATGGTGAAGCAAATGCCGTCTGAGTTCTCGAAGCCTGGCATCTGTACAATAATGTCTTTGGGCAGCAGAATTGCTGCAACCACAAGCACGATTGCTATTGTTGATACCGAAGCGAGCATGGTGCGGCTTGACACTTTAGCGCCAATCACACCACCGATAAGGCGGCCACAAAGCATGAGCAGCCAGTAGACACCCACGATTGCACCGGCGATGTCGAAGCCCAGGTCGAGTCCGCTGAGGTCTCCGGGGTTAATGTCCTGACCAATGTATTGCATGAGCATGTTGGGGATGCCCACTTCGATGCCCACATACATGAAGATTGCGAGAATACCAAGCACAAAGTGGCGATACTTGAAAGCGCCAAGAGTGTTGATCTTGTCTTGCTCTTTGCCAAGCTCGGGCGATTCAGGCAGTTTCGAGAAATACAGCACAAGGAATGCAATGAAGAAGATGCCCATTGCCAAATAGAATACCGGGTTTGCTGTCGAAATCTTGTCGGCCGAGTCACCAATCAGGTAGCCCACAACCACAGGGGCTAGGGTGGCACCGATAGAGTTGCATGAACCACCGAACTGTACCAACTGGTTGCCTTGGTTCTCGTCTTTGCCGAGGCCGTTGAGCATGGGGTTTACCACTGTGTTGAGCATACACATAGAGAAACCCGACACAAACGAGCCTGTCAAGTAGATGACCACGTCGTTGGCAATGCCCGACAAGAATGTGATGAGCACGCCCACGAAGCCCACAGTCACGGCAGAGAGGGCTGTTATGCGGTAGCCGTATTTGTTGAGGATAAGGCCAGCGGGATAACCCATTACCGCATAGGCAATGAAGTTGGCAAAATTACCGATTTGCGACATGAGGGCGTTATCGCCCGACATACTTTGGATTACAGTGCCGAGTGGATTCTGGTATCCGGTCACGAATGCGATCATAAAGAAGAGCGCAAACATGATGGCAATGGCCAGCACATTACTTGAACTTTGTTTTTGTCCCATTTCCTTTATTGTTTTTAGGTTTGTCCAAAGGCTGTTCGGCTATTGATGCCCGGAAAAGCGCATCTGCAAGTGCTGTGCCCATTCTCCAAGCATGGCTTTGCAGTCTATGGGGTTAATAATTAATTAATAGTTTTGTCAATACTTCGTTTAGTTTCAGGCTTAATAGTCTCAGTAGCGCCGGGGGCCGAATATCGATGTGCCTATGCGCACTATTGTGGCACCGTGGTCAACGGCGATGCGCCAGTCGTGGCTCATGCCCATGCTCAAGTGGGCAAACTGCTCTTGCCCGGCAAAAGCCCTGTCGCGCAATTGCTCGAAGGTGCGCCTTGTCAGGTCAAACTCTTTTGCCACTTGGCCCGCGTCGTCGGTGTTGGTTGCCATAGTCATCACACCGCATATTCTCACACAGTCCACTCCGTTAAGGAGTCCGTTGTCTGCTGCCTCGATAATCTCTTGTGGCGTGAATCCGCTTTTAGTCTCTTCTTGCGCCACATGCAGCTGCAGCAGCACATCTACCGTGCGCCCTATGCGCATGGCCTCTTTACCCACGAGTTGAAGCAGCTTCACACTGTCGACGCTTTGTATTATCGACACGTGTTGCATGATGCCGCGCACCTTGTTGGTCTGCAGATGCCCTATAAAGTGCCATTTTACGTCGCGAGGCATCTGCTTGGCTTTTTTCTCAAGTTCTTGTGCCCGGTTCTCGCCAAACGTCATCTGCCCTGCGGTATAAGCCTCTTCGAGTTCTTCCAGCGGATGAAATTTTGAAACGGCCACCAGGGTTACATTGCCTGGTAGTTGCTGTCTTATCGATGCTATGTTTTCGGCTATTTTGCCCATTGTCTTATTCTGCCTTTTCGACCTCTCCCTGTGCCTTGTCCAAAGCGTCTTTCTTTGCTCTGCGGTCGGCCAGGGTCTCGCCAAGGTCGGCCTGAAGCACATCCATCAGTGGGGTTTCAGTGATAGAAACTATCTCGTAGTCAAACATGACGCCTTTCATGCCTTCGAGAAATGTCTCGAGTGCCTCTTTGAACTCGGCAGCCTGAACCAGCGCAAACGAACCTGTCTTTTTCTCGGCGCCTGATTTCTCGTCGATGGTTATCATGTTGATTTTCACCTTGAACCATCGGTCGCCGCCTTCGCTATAGAACACGTCGTCGTAACGCACCTTTTTCACAGCCGTTACTGAAAATTCTCCTTTCACGAAGGGCTGTATCTCTTCGGTGATACGGGCTTCTGCCTCGGTAAACGATAGTGCGTCGACCAGATAAGGTTCGGTTACTGCTTTGGGGGCACCTGTGCTGAGGTCGATAGTGTCATATTTAACTTTAGTCTCAAACCATTGTGGCATAATTCAATTCTGTTTTTTGTTTGTTATAATGCTTGTTTGTAGTCTCTTGGTGTGCAATTTTAATTGCCGGGGTTTTTGTTTTTCCGTCTCCGCCCGACAGCCGCAGTGCGGCATTCAGGCTCAGTGCAAAGTTACTCAAAAAGTTTTGTACAATGCTTTTGTATCGCTCATTTTTTTATTGGCGCATTTTTTGCTTGGCAGCATCATATTCGGCCACCATTTGTGCAATGGCGTCGCCTGCTGTCTGCACTTCCGTTCCTTTGAGCAGACCGGTCACTTGGCCAATCTCCAGCTCCCCGTTTTCAATATCGCCGTTGAAAATACCGAGCTTAGCCTTACCGCGGCCCACAATCTCACGCAGCTCATCGGCCGACGCTCCTGAGTTTTCGGCTGCCTCCACTGCTTCGCGGAATGCGTTTTTCACCAGCCGGGTAGGGGCCAGCTTCTTGAGTAGCAGTTTTGTGTCGCCCTCGTTGAGGTTGAGGCACAGTTGCTTGAATTCGTCGCTTGCCGAGCTTTCGGCCGTCAGCGCAAACCTCGTGCCCACCTGCACACCCTCGGCTCCCAGAGCTTCCACTGCTAGAATCGCCTCGCCTGTGGCTATGCCTCCAGCTGCAATAAGGGGCAGGGTGGTGGCACGGCGCACTGCCGGAATCAGGCACAGTGTGGTTGTCTCCTCACGTCCGTTGTGGCCGCCGGCCTCAAAACCTTCGGCCACCACGGCATCAACTCCGGCATCTTCACACTTGCGGGCAAATGCCGACGACGACACCACGTGGGCCACGGTCACTCCGTGCTCGTGAAGCCATCCGGTCCATTTTTTTGGACTGCCGGCCGAGGTGAACACCACTTTAACGTCATGCTTGGCTATGATGTCCATCACTTTCTCTATCTCAGGATACATCAGTGGCACGTTCACGCCAAAAGGCTTGCTTGTGGCTGCCTTGCACTTCACGATATGCTCCTCAAGTGTCTCGGGATGCATCGATCCTGCTCCTATAAGGCCAAGGCCGCCTGCATTGCTCACTGCGGCGGCGAGGCGCCAACCGCTGCACCAAACCATTCCGCCGGCCACTATCGGAAGCTCTATGCCGAACAGGCGTGTGATTCTGCTGTCTGTCATTGTTCTAGTATGTTTTTAAATTGTTTTGTGTTTACTCCTAATAGGCCGTTTGTGCCGGGGCTCCCCCGGCGGCTTGGCCAATTGCCGAGTGTAAAATTAATAAATCATTTCTAAATGCAAAGCATTTGCACGGCATTGATTTGATTCCTACCTTTGTGTGACAGTTTTTTTATCGTTTTTTTGCAATGAGTGATTTTTATAAGACGCTGAAAGCTCCATCGGAGGGCCTTTTCAAGGAAAAAATGAGCAAGTTCCTTTCGTTTGCCGTGCCTGTGGCTTCGGCCGAAGAGGCTAAGGCTGTGATAAAATCCACTCAAAACAAATATCACGATGCCCGGCATTGCTGCTGGGCCTACATGATAGGCACCGACCGCGCTGAATATCTCTCAAGCGACAATGGAGAGCCTTCGGGCACGGCAGGCAAGCCCATTCTGGGTCAAATCAACTCGTTTGAGTTGACCAATGTGGTTATTTGCGTAGTGAGATATTTCGGAGGCATAAAACTCGGCACTTCGGGTCTGATTGCGGCCTATCGGCAAGCTGCGCGCGAGGCTATCGAGGCTGGCGAAATTTTAGAGTGCCACGAGCAGGCAAGGCTGTCGTTCAGTTTTCCTTACCTTGCTATGAACGATGTCATGAAGCTTGTCAAGGGCGCCGATGTGCGCATTGTCGACCAGCAGTTCGACAACGTGTGCCTGATGACGCTTGAGTGCGATGCCGACAACTTGGAAGGGTTGAAGTCGCGCATTTATTCCATCTCAGGGACCTCAGTGCTTTGACATGGCCGCTTCTGCGGCGTCGCGTGGCGTGAACACAAACCGTGCCTTGCAATGGCTCTCGCCGCCGACGTCGATACACATCTTGCAGTCGCCCGGGTCGCTGTCGTCGATGATAATTGTGGCAGTGTCGCCATAATGTGTCTCTTTCAGAAAGGCTATTTCCATTCGTTTCAGCATGTTGTCGTCATAGGTCTGCATCGTGAACTGGTTCATCAGCAACTCGATGTATCGTACTGTGTTCACGTGGCGGTTGAAGTCGCAGTCCACATACTGAAATGCATATTCGGCCTTGCGCCTATGTTCCACTTGGCGAATGCGTCCCTGTGGTGCTATGGTGCATCGGCGGTCGCTCACGTTTTCGTTGATGTAGCTCAGCTGCGATATGTCCACGCCCTGACGTGTGCTGAAGTCGATGGCCATCCACACTGTCCGGGCCTCACCCACCGTTTGGCCGTGGGCGTCGGTGATGGCTACGTTGCGCTGCGAGAAAAATCTGTTGTAGCCTTCAATCCATGTGGTCACGGTGTAGCTTTCGTTGATGCGCGGGTAGCGCTTCATCTCCACTGTCACCCTCGACAGCACCCATCCCTCGTTGCGCTTTATCAGCTGTGCATATCCCACGCCCCATGCGTTGGCATGCAGGGTCGATATCTCAATCACCCGTTCCACAATCAGTTGAAGTGGCATTTCACCTTGGGCGTTGCACTCGGCTGCCGTCAGGAAATAAGTGCGGCTGAATTCCTTGATATGCTTGTCTTCTTCCATCTTATTATTTAGTTCATGATGCTATTGGGCACCCGTCATTTTTTTCAACTCGGCCGTGTTGCTGTGGCGCTTGCCGTTGAGTCCGCTAAGGTATTTATTCTCGCTTGTGGGTGGCATCTTTGCGGCATTGTTGAAATTCTCTGGATTGGTGATGCGGGTGAACACCACACGTTGCACCCTTGTGCGGGGGCAGGTGGCTATGCTGTAGCCAAGCTCTTTGTTGTTCTTCCCAGGCCCGTTGCTGCTCCAGTAGCGTATGTCGCCGTTGGAGTCGTAGCCAAGGAACACCACGCTGTGCCCACGCTCCTGGTCATCGCCTTTCACGTCGTTGCATCCTATGATTGCACCGCTGTCGCTGCCGTTGGTCTCGTTGCGGTTCCAGAATATTTTCATTATGTCGCCCGGCACGGCTTGATCCCACACTGGGTCGGCGCACCATTCGGCATCGGTCATGTAGCGCTCCTTGCAGTTCTCTTTGTTGCGCTCGCTCTTTGCCCCTCGGTAGGCCGTGATGCTGTAGCCGGCTTTCAGCTCATGCACAAGCACGGCCACGCCAGGACCGTTGGCGTTGGCGCGACCCCAGAAGCCGAAGCCGTCGTCTTGCCCTATGCCTTTGTCGTTGATGTAATCGACTATGCCCACGTAGGGTTTCATGTTAATCCATGCCGCCCTCGATATTTTTCCCTCGGTGTCCCATATCAGCAGGGCCTTAATGAGCACTGCGTAGGTGGCGCTGGAACAGAACGACGGTTGGGCTTTCGCAGGGTTGAAGTCTGGCCGGTTGTCCGCTAGTCGCATCTTGTAGGCCTCATTTAGGGCCTGCATGGTGGTCTTGGGAAAATCCTTGTTGGGACGGCCGCCTGTGTAGTATCCGCCGTGTTCGGGAAAAGAGTCGATGGCCTCTATGATGCATTTCTGCCATTGCTCGTTCACGCTGCCGCGTTTGGCGGCCATGCTGTCGGTGGCTATTAGCACCATGGCCAGGACCATCATTATGTGTAAGCTGATACGTCTCATTTGATCTCTGTCTTTATGTTGGTGTGGTGATATTTCCGCTTCAAAGTTACTAATTAATCACCAACTGCGGGTGCGGCTTCACATTCTTTTAACCACCGACCGATTCGTATCACGGATTTTTGCACTTGTTGTTGGACTCTACTTTGGACTCTAATTGCCACTAACCCGCATTTATGTTTAGGCTGATTTTTGAATATGATGGCAATTTGCATTAAC
>CAVFVP010000019.1:16983-17993 GCA_963625945.1 Agathobacter rectalis
TAGGCATTTTTTTGATACGCAACAGAGAAAACAATTATTATATAGAAATATATGTTTAACTTCTTTCATCGCAAGCGTGAGGCAGTGAAGCTGTTTTATCACACCGATGTCCACAGCCACATTCTTCCAGGTGTTGACCACGGCTCCCAAGACGTGCAGCAGTCTATCGAGATGTTGCAGGCCGAGCTTGACATGGGAATCGACCGCGTGATGTGCACATCGCACGTCACTGCCGAAACTTTTGAAAACACTATCGAGTCGCTGTCGGCAGCTGGCTCCGTGTTGCAGGCAGCTATCGATGGGGCTCACCTGCCTGTCGAAATCCATGCTTCGGCCGAATACAGGCTTGATGAATACTGGAACAAGGAATATGCCGCTGGCCATGTGCTCCCCATGCCAGGGAATTATGTGCTGGTTGAGAATTCATTCATTCAAGAGCTTATTGAAATCGACGATATGATGTTCGACCTTCAGGTCAAGGGCTACAAGCCCATTTTGGCGCATCCTGAGAGGTATCCTTATTACTATCACCGACGTGAGCGCTATCAGAAACTGCACAGCGCTGGTGTGAAATTTCAGGTCAACATTCTGTCGCTTGCAGGCTATTTCGGAGGCGGAGCCCGCGAGGCTGCTTTGTGGCTTATCAACAACAATCTTGTGGACATGCTCGGTAGCGATATGCACCATATGGAGCATGCCAGGGTGATAACCGATTACTTGTCGACCAAAGACTGGCGCAAGCTTAGCCAAAAACTTGAGTCGCGTATAATCAACGACCTTGTCAGATAAGAGGCATCCTGTCGTTCACGCCACACAACGGTAAAATACATTCAAAAAGCCACCGCACACCCTATCCTAATGATTAAGGTGTGCGGTGGCTTTTTTGTGACAAGTGCAGGCTCTAACGAGTAGCTTTGAAGCTGAAAGGTATCTCTTTGTTGCCTGTGCTGGTGGTGAAATTTCCCTCATACGTTTGCCCGTCGCATTGGCCCACAAGTGTGCCGGCAAGT
>CAVFVP010000019.1:18003-20731 GCA_963625945.1 Agathobacter rectalis
ATATCGAAACCGTGAGGGTGCCGTCGCCTGTCGCCAGTCCAATGAGCTTCATCGGAATCCCTGGCTTGCCTTTCATTACAAACCGTGCCGAGCCTTTCACATTTTGGGGGTCAGCAACGTTGAGGTGTAGAAGGCATTCCTGTTGTCCTATCAGTCCGCTCATGGCGATGGTGCCGGTCTGTTGTCGGCTTTGCTGCTTTGGGCTGGTCTGCGACTGGGCATCGATGTTGATGTCGCCCATGAAAGCCCGTTCCAAGCTGTCCATCATGGCAAGTTGCTGGTCGCTTTGCTGCATCATCACTTTAAATATTGAGTCGACGTCGGCCTGCCCTGTTGCGTTGATGGGGATTGATTGTGTGCTCACTGTGCGTTTTATGGTCACTTGGGTGTGCTCTTTCAGATACATTAATATGAAAATGAGCAATATTATGGCCATGGCAGCACCGGCAGCGGCAACAGCCCACCCGAAGCGCTTGCGGGGCTGCTTTGATGGAGGTGTGCCATATGGTTTGCCGCACTGTGGCACTTGTATGCTTTGAGCATAGGGCATTGTCGGTGGCTCGGGGCCGACGGGTGGTTGGGGCGGCACCGGTGGCGGCGATGCAGGTTGCTCTTTTTCGGCGTCGATGGGTGCAAACGGAGTGGGCTGGCCGCAATTGGGGCAGAACTTCACCCCGTCAGGCATCACACGTCCGCAGTTGTTGCATATCCGTATCACTTTGCAATGCGTTTTTTAATGAATTCAATAATCAGGTCGGCGGTTTCTTGAGCACCGAACAGCGAAGAATCAATCGACAGGTCGTAGCTTTGTGCATCGCCCCATTTCTTGTCGGTATAGAAGTTGTAGTATTCAGCTCTCAGCTTGTTCTTCTTCTCGGCCATGGCCTCGGCCTCTTTTGCGTCTTTGCAGTCACCGCGTTGGATGATGCGCTCAATGCGGGCCTGCATCGAGGCGTGCAGAAACACACTCACCACCTTGCAGTGGTTACGCAGAATGTAGTCGGCAGTGCGGCCCACAATCACGCACGGCCCACGGTCGGCAAGGCTGCGCATCACATCGCTTTGTGCCTTGTAGATGCTGTCGTCGCTCAGCGGACTGTCGCCTATGAAGTAGGCTCCGCTGTTGTATCCTGTGTTGAACGACCACAGGCTTGAGAAAAACGACGGGGTGCGTTCATCGGCGGCCTCAAAGAAGTCGGCGTTCACTCCGCTCGATTTGGCTGCCTCGGTCAGCAGTTCCTTGTCGTAGTAGTCAATACCCAACCCCTGGGCTATCAGTTTTCCTATTTCGCGTCCGCCGCCGCCAAACTGCCGGCCCACGGTCACCACATATGTCGCATTGTTTGTTTTGCTGTTGTCTGCCATAATGTTTTATTTGTGTTATGATTGTAGCTGATATAATTGTCTCTATATTTTTTCTGTCAGCGATGCCTGCACTGTTGCCGTCATTGCTCAAGATTGGTGTGCCTCCCATCAACCACTGCGCGCGACACCTTGTAGGCTCCGTTCACCCAGTCGCACTTCACCGCCGTGCTGCGCAACATCGGACGCTGTTTCACCACTTTAAGCGCATACGAGAAGCAGATGGTGGGGCCTGCGTCTTCCACGGCCTGGTCGATTGTGGGTGCTGTGAGTGGGGTGGTGGTGAGCACAAAGTTTATGCCGGCAATCTTTATCACGCCTGCATATTGCATGCTTGAACTTAGCTTTATCACATCGCCGCTGTTTACCTCAAACCCAGTAGGGTAGCCACCACGCATGTTCACAGTAAGCAGCAGCGTGTTATATTCTCTTTCGGCTTGTGCAATGGCCTTGAGCTTTTCGATTGCGGCAGTCACCACTTTCATCCCGGCAGCCTCTTCGCTTATGCTCAGTTGCTTCAGCCTCAACCCGCTAGTGGGGTTGAGCATGAACTCGTTGTCGGCAATGTGGTTCCCTGTCGTGTCGATGACTGCTGCCTTGTTGGCTTCGCTCTCAAGGGTTATGAGCGGAATGCTCACGTATTCCTCTCCCGGCTCGCCGGCTTGGTCCGATGTGCCACTGTTCAGCTGGTCTTCACCGTCGAGGATATAGGTGGTCACGTTCAGTTTGCTTCCGTCCCATGTGGCATGCACTGTGGTGTGCTGCTTGGGCAAAACCTCGGCCACGAATTCATACACACGCTCAAATCGCGTGTTGCCGCCGGCATTTTTTACATACTTTTTCAAGAAGTCGGCATTGTCGGGATTCATAAGCACCACAAAGTGTGTCTGGCCCACTTGAAGGTCGCCAAATGCCATGCGTCGCGACAATTTGTTGCCTTTGAGTATGTCGTTGTCATAGATGTCGATTCTTATCTGTCCCGACTGGTCGTCGTCGGGCCTTGCCACCAGTGCATACACATAATGCTCGGCACCTTTGTCGTCAATTTCCTTAAGCTTTTCGTTGAGAGCAGCGCCAAATCCGTTTAGAGCGGCGTCGGTGCTCATTTTCACCTTTTTGAGCTCAATATAGTCGGTCTTGTTGGGAAGCGTGAACCCGTCACTTTTCACCACCTGCAACGGCAGCACCACAGTGCCGCGGGTGGCGGCTTGCATGCTTTGGAACATTGCCGTGAGTGTGATCAATAGGGCTATCGCTTTTTTCATAACAGTATCCTTGTTATTTATTTTTACGACTAAATTACTGCTTTTGTGTGATTTTTTTCGCATCTTTGTATTAAAAAATGTGTGGCAGCTAAATCGATTTA
>CAVFVP010000019.1:20741-34844 GCA_963625945.1 Agathobacter rectalis
GAATCTGTTATCTTGCAACTAAATGAATAAAATTCAAATGATTATGGCTTCTGTTGTGACTTTGGCAGCTGCTTCTTGCGCCACATCGGGGCAAAGTGCCCAAAGCGATGTGTTTCATACACGCAGCGGTAAGTCGGTGACTTTTAATTTCATAAAGCACGGCAGTCTTGAAATCCTGTATGATTCGCTGCACATTCAGGTTGACCCCGTGTCGAAATTGCCGCCAGAGACCGACTATTCCAAATTCAGCAAGGCCGATTTGATTCTCATCACACATGAGCACTACGACCATTACGATGAGGCGGCAATCGACACTTTGAGCAAAAAGCCAACAGTGGTTGTGCTCAACGGACGTTGCGCAGCAATGCTGCGGCGAGGCATTTCGCTCGACAACGGCAACAGCGTGCAGTTGCGCAGCGACATAACGGTTGATGCCGTTCCTGCCTATAACACCACACCCGCCCACACCAAGTTCCACCCCAAGGGCCGTGACAACGGATATGTGCTCACACTCGACGGTTTCCGCATCTATATCGCCGGTGACACTGAAGACATTCCCGAGCTCAAAAACCTGCGCAACATCGACGTAGCCTTCTTGCCGTGCAACCAGCCTTACACGATGACGCTCGCACAGTTTGTGAATGCTGTGAAGATGTTTTCTCCTCAAGTTGTATACCCCTATCACTACAACGACACTCAGGTGGGACGCCTACCGTCCATGCTCAAAGGCTATGACGTGCGCATCCGCCCCATGAAGTGATCCACACGACACAGGGCATATAGCAAGCGCCCCGGCAACATTTGCCGGGGCGCTTGCTATATGCTTGTGACTGTAAAGCTGGTTATCCGAAATTGTCGAAGTGTATCGATTCGGGGTCAACGCCGAGCGAGTCGAGCATGTTTTCCACGCTTTTGCTCATCATGGCTGGACCGCACATGTAGTATTCGCAGTCTTCAGGTGCCTCGTGGTCTTTGAGGTAGGTGGCGTAGAGCACTTGGTGCACAAATCCGGCAGTGTATTTCACGCCTTGTGCGTCGGCCTCAGGGTCGGGTCTGTCAAGGGCAAGGTGGAACGAGAAATTCGGATACTCTTTCTCAAGCTCAAGAAAATCATTGAGGTAGAACACCTCGCTCAGCGACCTCGCACCGTAGAAATACGACATTTTGCGGTCGGTGGTGTGAAGCGTCTTGGTCATGTGCATTATCTGGGCACGCAATGGGGCCATTCCGGCGCCGCCGCCAATCCATATCATCTCTTTCTTGCTGTCGAAGATCGGGTGGAAGTCTCCGTAAGGGCCGCTCATAATCACTTTGTCGCCGGGCTTGAGTGTGAAAATGTAGCTCGACGATATGCCGGGCATCACATCTTGGAATCCAACCTGCGGCTTTGGCTTGAATGGAGGTGTGGCAATGCGCACCGTGAGCATGAAGCGGTCGCCCTCGGCGGGATAGTTGGCCATTGAGTAGGCCCGCACGGTGGGCTCGGTGTTTTTGCACTTCAGCGTGAACAAGCCGAACTTTTCCCACATGGGCAGATATTTGTCGCCGATCGAGGCTTTGTCGATGTCTACGTTATAGTCCATCTCATATTCGGGAATGCGTATCTGGGCATATGAGCCGGGAATGAAGTCCATGTGCTCGCCTTCGGGCAATGCCACAATAAGCTCTTTGATGAACGACGACACATTGTTGTTGCTCACCACTGTGCACTCATATTCTTTTACCGATAGGACCGAGTCGGGTACCTGGATCTTCAGGTTGTCTTTGACTTTCACCTGGCAACCCAAGCGCCAGTGTGCCTGTTGCTCTTTGCGCGAGAAGTGCACCGTTTCGGTAGGCAGTATCTCTCCACCTCCTTCAAGCACCTGCACGCGGCACTGTCCGCAGCTGCCTTTACCGCCGCATGCGCTGCTCAGCATCACTCCGTGGTCGTGCAGTGTGTTGAGGAGCGATGAGCCAGTCTCGGCCTCTAATTCTTTCTTCCCGTCGTTGATGTTGATTCGCACTTTCCCGCTGGCCACCAGATAGTGGCGAGCCACAAGCAGCACGACAACAAACAGCAGCGTTATGACTAAGAATACCGTTGCACTTGTCAGTATGGTCAAGTTTGTAGTATCTAGTAGTGTCATTTTCTTGTCATAGTTTTATGCCCAGGAAACTCATGAATGCGATTCCCATAAGGCCGGTGATAATAAAAGTGATGCCTATTCCTTTCAGCGGAGCGGGGACGTTGCTGTAGGCCAGTTTCTCGCGTATGGCCGCGAGGCCCACTATGGCCAGTAGCCACCCGATACCCGATCCGGCACCGTAGACTGCGGCGGTGAAGCACGATCCCAGGTCGCGCTGCTGCATGAACATCGCACCGCCCAATATGGCACAGTTCACGGCAATCAGTGGCAAGAATATGCCGAGCGAGTTGTAGAGGGTGGGCGAGAACTTCTCTACTGCCATTTCCACAAGCTGTGTCATGGATGCTATCACGGCAATAAACATTATCAGGCCGAGAAAACTGAGGTCAACGTCTTTCAGTGCTGGGCTAAGCCACTGCATGGCTCCGGCCTGCAGCACGTATTTGTCGAGCAGATAGTTGATGGGCAGTGTCACCACAAGCATAAATGTGACTGCCACACCCAGGCCGAATGCTGTCGACACCTTTTTCGATACCGCCAAAAATGAGCACATGCCCAAAAAGTAGGCGAATATCATGTTGTCGATGAATATCGACTTCACAAACAGATTCAAATCTTCCATTTTGATTTACTCATTATTGGTGGTTATTCTTTCTCTTGCAAATCCTTGTTGCGGGAGCGGTGAATCCATATGATGCACGCCACGGCTATAAGGGCCATAGGCGGTTGTATCATAAGGCCGTTGTTCATGTAACCCGCATCATACACGCATTGCGGTATCACCTGCATGCCTAGCAGTGAACCCGAGCCCAGCAGCTCGCGCACAAATGCCACAATTGCCAGAATCACGGTGTAGCCAAGTCCGTTGCCAATGCCGTCGAGAAACGATGGCCACGGCTTGTTGCTCAGCGCAAAGGCCTCGAGGCGTCCCATCAGGATGCAGTTTGTTATAATCAGACCTATGAACACCGACAGCTGCTTGCTCACGTTGTAGTCAAACGCAATGAGGAACTGCTGTACCATAATCACGAGTGCGGCCACAACCACGAGTTGCACGATGATTCTGATTGTTGACGGAATGGTCTTGCGCATCATTGATATTATCACGTTGCTGAAGGCAAGCACCACGGTCACCGATATTCCCATAACCAATGCGGGCTCAAGCTTTGCCGTGACTGCCAGAGTGGAGCATATTCCCAAAATCTGCACCAGCACGGGGTTGTCCCTCGAGATGGGATTGAACAATACTTGTTTGCTTTTATTTGATGCCATTTCTTTGCTTTTGTTGTGGTTTATTTATTTGAGCCTTGTAGCTTCTTGAAGAATCCGTCGTAGCCTGCCATGCTGTTTTTGAGCATTGACTGCACTCCGCGGCTGGTGATGGTGCCGCCGGTGATGGCGTTCACGTAGTCCTCGCCGTCGGTGGGCTTCTGGCCGGCTTTCATTACGCCAATCGACTTGAACTGGCCGTCCTTATATAGCTCTTTGCCCTTAAATTGGTCTTGGAATGGCTTGTTCGCTATCTCGGCGCCCAGGCCTGGAGTCTCGCCCTCGTGCGAGAAGTAGGCTCCATACACTGTGCTGCCATCGGCGTCAACGGCCACGTAGCCCCATATCGGGCCCCACAGGCCTGCTCCATATACTGGAATGATATATTTCACCGTCCCATCGCCTGCCTTGCATTTAAACACCGGCAGTTTTTGGTCGGCTTTTGCGAGTTTCGAGTTCTGCTTCATGTCAACGTTGAAAGCCACGTCTTTTGTCGAGTCGGTAATTTCTCCGTTGCAGTCAACAAGGTAGTCGGCTACAATGTACTTGTAGTAGGTGTCTTCCACCTCATCGTCGCTGGGCGATGTCACGTGCACCGCACTCAGTATTTGCTGCCGCTTGTCGTTGGCGATATTTTTCTCTTGCCGTGGCTTTAGGGCCATATACACGAATGCGAGCAAGGCTCCCACCACCACAACCATAATGGCGGAATATGCTATCTGGTATGTATTGCTGTTCTTGTTCATTTCCTATGCCTCCTTTGATTGTTTGTTGCCGTTGCGTGTGCGGTTGAGGCGGCGCTTTATGTTGGCCGACACCACACAATGGTCGATTAGCGGAGCGAATGCGTTCATTAGCAGCACGGCAAGCATGGCTCCCTCGGGATAGCCGCCGTTGTACACTCGTATGAGGATGGCAAACACTCCCACAAGAAATCCGTAGATGTATTGGCCCGTGCGGGTGCGTGATCCTGTCACCGGATCGGTGGCCATAAACACGCCTGCAAACGCGAAGCCGCCGAGGCAAAGCTGGTCTATGGGGCTAAGCAGCGAAGCCGGGTAGGTGACGCATGGAAAGCAGTGGGCTAGTGTGCTCATGGCCAAGCCGCCCACAAACACCGATGCCATTACTCTCCACGAGGCTATGCCTGTGATCAGCAGCACTGCGGCGCCTATAAGTATGCACAGTGTCGACGTCTCGCCTGGTGAGCCGGGAATGAACCCGAGAAACGCATCGAGTGTGCTGATGGGCTCTCCTGTCACTCCGGTAAGCTGTATCGAGTCGCCGGTGGCAGTGGCTACTTGCCCGAGCGGAGTGGCTCCGGTGAACGTGTCGGCCAAATGGCCGCCGCCGAAGCCGAATATGGCATCAGTCTTCACGAATGCCGCATCACCGCTCATCTTCGACGGGTATGCGAAAAACAGGAATGCGCGTGTCACAAGCGCCACGTTGAATATGTTCATGCCTGTGCCGCCAAACACCTCTTTGGCAAATATCACTGCAAAGGCGGTGGCCACGGCCACCATCCACAGCGGGGTGTTGATAGGCACTATCATAGGTATCAGTATGCCCGACACCAAAAATCCTTCTTGAATCTCCTTGTGGTGTATCTGGGCCGATATGAACTCGATTCCCAGGCCCACCACATAGCTCACCACTATCACCGGCAGCATCGACATAAATCCGAAGGCCCACATAGTGGTCCACTTGGCATTCGGCTCGCCAATTGCGAGGAAATGCTGAAGGCCCACGTTGTACATGCCGAACAGCAATGCCGGCACCAAGGCCACTATCACCATTATCATGGTGCGCTTCATGTCGTTGGCGTCATGGATGTTTACGCCGGTGCGCGATGTGGTGTTTGGGGTGAACAGAAATGTCTCAAAGCCGTCGTAGACCGATTCCAGCTTGGCAAGCTTGCCGCCTGGCTGGAATTGTGGCTTTATTTTGTCCAAAAGTCTTCTTAAAGCTTTCACCTTGTTTTTATTGTTTGAATGTTAGTCTCGTGTTTTGTTAGGTTGCTCTCTCTTTAGCACATCTCCTTGCGCATTCGGTCAAGTCCGTCGCGCACTATTTGCTGCAGCTCCAGCTTTGATGTGTCGGCATATTCAGCCAGCGCAAAGTCTTCGGGTGCCACTTCATAGATGCCTAGCTGTTCCATCTTGTCGATGTCGAAGGCGATGATGGCCTTTATCAGAAACTCGGCATAAATGTCCATCGGCAGCATGCGGTCGTATTCGCCGCAAAGCACTATCGCGCGTTTTCCGCCTTTGAGTCTTGCATCGAGAGTGGCGGGCTTTTTGTTGCGTCCCAGCAGCCAGCCGGTGAAATCGCGGTAGATGCTGAACTTATCGGGGTTGAGCGATGCCCATCCCATGAATTCGTCCTTCTGGGCCACTTCGGGGATTACGGTCACTTGCCGGTATGGCGCACGCAGATATCCGCCGAAGCCCACGGCTTGTCCCGTCAGCACGTTGCCGCTTATCACACGTGGCTCTATGCCCTCGCGGCTCTTTATGTTGCCGTCTGTCAGTGATTTCATGTCGCAGCCTATAACGGTTTTCACATATCGTGGCTGAACCACTTCCGATCCGGTTACTGCTACGGTGGTGTCGTAGTTCATCTCACCAGTTGAAAACAGGTGGCCTATGCGCGCCACTGTCACTATGTCGAGTGTCCACACTGTGTCGCCTTTGTTCACCGGGCTAACGTTGGCTGCTTGAACTCCTGCGTTCCCGGCAGGGTGTGGGCCGTCAAACTCATTGATGGTTGCCCCGCTCACGTCGGGCACATCACCTTTCCGACACCCTAGATACACGTTGCCGTCGGTGAGCTTGGCGAGCACGTCGATACCTTTCTGGATGTAGCCTGTGTCGTTGTCGGCCACCTTGGTCAGCGACGGTGCAAGAGGAGCCGAGTCGAAGCAGGTGACGAAAATGTCGCGTGGACGCACCTCGGGCGATGGCACCACGTCGTAGGGGCGCTGCCTTATCATTGTCCACAGTCCTGAGTCGAGCAGTGACGCAATCGGGTCGCTGGAGTTTACCTTGAATTTCTTGCTCTCGTTTTGACCGTCGGGCTCTATCACTATGGCCAGGATTTTTCTGCGCTCTCCGCGCACAATCTTTGCAACGGTGCCGCTTACCGGCGATGTCACTTTTATGGCCTCGGTGTCCTTGTCGTGAAACAAGGCCTCGCCGGCAATCACATGGCTTCCTTCCGACTTCTCGAGGCGTGGAACAATGCCGTGAAAGTCATCGGGGACTATGGCATACGCCTTGCTCTTGGCTTCGACTGTCGGCCCGTCGGGTGCAATTCCGCCGGCCAGGTTCAAGTCATATCCCTTCTTTAGCTTTATTGTTGCCATTGTTTTGTTTTTTATGAGGTATAAACCTTTTTATATTATGTATTTGTTGCAAAGATAGTGAATTTTCTCGGAACGGATAGCGCTTTTTCATTCCTTGTGGCGATGCTGCACTATCATTTATGGCATATGTGCCTTTGTCCCGCGGTTCAAGCTCTTAGATGGCTGCTTGCATGGCAGCATTTGCGCAATGATTAAATAACTGAAAAAATATGGCGGTTTGGCTGAAAAATCATTGCCCCATCTTGTTTTATAAAAATAAAAGTGATACTTTTGCGTAGTTTTTTCGTGGATAAAAAGTGCTTTTGACACAGGTTTGGGCATGTTTTTCCATGGAGTGGTGCGTGTGTAATGCATTAAACTCAAGCAACTGTAGCGAGTGTGGCATCGTTCCGCCAGTGATGCGATGCGGTTCCGAAAAATGGCTCTTGATGGTGCAACACCATGCGCTCAACGGTCGGTTATGAGTTGTACTTACACAGCATAAACTTATTTTGAAATAAATTTAATTTTATAACTAATTAATTTATCAATTTTTAAACAAATTTTTAATTTAAATTATGGAAGCTCAAAAGCCAAACACCCAACAGGCTAAACCTGTTGCTCCACAGACAAAGAAAGCTGACAACAAAAACGTTAGCAGCAATGTAGGTGGTATTAAGAACGCATCAATTGTGATTCTTATCTGCTTTGTAATCGCAGTTCTTTTCTTCATCTTCGTCCTCGGTGACGGTTCGCACTTCAAGGATGGCAACAACGCCAATGGCCCTCTCGACATCCTCGGTACAATCTACAAAGGTGGTGTAATCGTGCCTATCCTGCACACTCTCTTCCTCACTGTGATTGTTCTTTCTGTTGAGCGCTGGATCGCCCTCGGTAAGGCTAAGGGTGCTGGCAACACTGCCAAGTTCGTGTCTGAAATCAAGGCCGCTCTTGCCAAGAACGAAATCGCTAAGGCTGAAGATCTCTGCCGCAAGCAGCACGGTACTGTAGGCGCTGTTGTTTACGCTACTCTCGTTAAGTATAAAGAAATGGACAAGAACGAGATCCTCTCTAAGGAGCAGAAACTCACTTCTATCCAGCAACAACTTGAAGAGGCTACCGCTCTTGAGATGCCTTCTCTGCAACAGAACCTGCCTATCTGCGCAACTCTGACCACTCTCGGTACTCTTATCGGTCTTCTCGGTACTGTGATCGGTATGATCAAGTCTTTCCAGGCTCTTTCTGCTTCTGGTGCTCCTGACTCAACTGAGCTGTCAACCGGTATCTCTGAGGCACTTGTGAACACTGCATTCGGTATCTTGACTGCAGCTTGCGCCCTGATTTCTTATAACTTCTACAGCAACAAGATCGATAACCTCACTTACGCAATCGACGAGGTTGGTTTCTCTATCGTTTCTACTTTCGCTGCAACTCACTAATTTTAACTCATAGTGATTCACTAAGTTAAAATGTTGCAACAAATAAATTAATTATAAATTTATTAGAGTTTAGAAACAATGGGAAAAGTCAAAATTAAAAGAAAAGACACGCGCATCGACATGACGGCGATGAGCGACGTTACCGTTCTTTTGCTGACTTTCTTCATGTTGACATCAACTTTCCTTCAGAAGGAGCCTGTGACCGTGATCACTCCTCCCTCTGTAAGTGAGGAAAAAGTGCCTGATGAGAAACTGATGTCAGTCCTCGTCAGCACCGACGGTAAGGTGTTCATTGCACTCACCGGTACAAAGGACTCTACTCTCAAGAGCGAGACTTTCCGTGCCGATGTGCTCAAAAATGCAGTTGGTTTCTACAACCAAATGTATACTACACCTATCAACCTCACTCAGAAAGATCTTGATGCTTTCTCTAAGATTGGCACTTTCGGAGTACCTTTGGCCTCCATTAAAAAGTGGCTCGAAATGCCCACCGACGAGCGCGATGCTGCTCTGAAGACTGCCGGCATCCCAATCAACAAGAATGAAGATCCTGACAGACCAAATGAATTCCAAATCTGGATTAAGGCGGTCTATGCAGCAATGGAAGCTAACGGCATTGGCTCTGACATGGATACCGGTACAGGTATCGCAATCAAGGCCGACCAAACTACACCTTATGAAAAGGTAGAAATTGTTATGGACAATCTCCAGACAATGAAGCACAATAAGTTCAGCTTAATGACAGCATTAAAGAAGGAGGAATAATAAACTATGGCAAAGAAAGATATAAGTCGCCAAAAAAAGTTTGATACTCGTATCGACTTTACGCCAATGGTTGATATGAACATGCTTCTGATCACATTCTTTATGCTGTGTACTACAATGATCAAGTCGCAGACTCTTCAAATCAGCCTGCCGACCAATGAAAAAGTTGAACAGCAAGATCAGAACAAGGTAAAGCAGTCAGAAGCTGTGACCATCATCATCGATGGCAAGCTCACTCGCGACAGCCTTTCGCTCGCGCAAGACGGCATGCTCTACTACTACGATGGTAAGCCCGACGTTGAAAACAACAACATGAAGCAAATCAAGTTTGGTGTCGGTGAGGGTACGATTCGTCAAATCCTCATGGAACGCAACACCGATGTGCTTAAGGAAATCAACGCCAAAAAGGCTCTTTGGAAAGAAGGCAAACTCACCGACGAGCAGTACCAGGAGGAAGCCAAGAAGATTCGTAACAACGATGACCTCAAGCGTCCCGTTGTCATGATCAAGGCTACTGCCAACGCCAGCTATTCTGACGTGGTCAACGTGCTCGACGAAATGCAGATCAACAACATCAGCCGCTACCAGATTGAGCGCATGAATCACACCGATTCTGTGATGATGATGAAACTGCAGGGCAAGCCTATCAATTGAATTGGTGAATGATTCTATAGATTTAAGAATTAATTAAAAGATTAAGTATTATGCCAAAAGATGTAGATCTTTCATCAAAAGAATGGTGCGACCTCGTATTTGAGGGTAAAAATAAAGACTTTGGTGCCTATCAGCTGCGCACCAACTCTGTTAAGCGCCACAACAAGGCTGTGATATATACCCTTATTGGTCTCATTATTGTCGGTGTTGCAATCTTCTCTACTCTGAAGATTCAGCAGATAATCGCCGAGCGCCAACTTAAGGACGCAGCCGAGCAGGAAAATGTGACTGTTGACCTCACTCCTAAGGATCAGCCTAAGGAAGAGCAGCAGCAGAAACTTGAAGAAGAAAAACCCGAAATCAAGAAAGAGGAAGTTCTCCAGTCGGTTAAGGTGACTGAGCTCAACATCGTCGAAGACAACCAAGTCAAGAAGGAAGATGAGATCAAGTCGCAAGACGAACTGAAGAATGAGGACAAGGCTTTCGGCCAGCAGAACAACGACGAAGGTGTTACTGACCGTAACCTGACCAAGACTCTGAAGAATGAAGTTGTGGTTGAGGAAGTTAAGCCGGTTGAGAAGAAAGTGGAGAAGGAAGAAGTCTTCCGTTCTGTTGAGCAGATGCCTACTTTCCCTGGTGGTGACGCTGCCCTCATGAAATACTTGAGCTCTCACCTCCAGTATCCTACTATGGCTCAGGAGAATGGCGTTCAAGGTACTGTAATCGTGCAATTCGTCGTTACCAAGACTGGTGCGGTGGGTGAAGTAAAGGTTGCTCGTTCAGTAGACCGCGACCTCGACAAGGAAGCAGTTCGCGTCTGCAAATCGCTGCCTAAATTCGTCCCCGGCCGTCAGAATGGCCAACCCGTATCTGTATGGTACACTCTTCCTGTCAAGTTCAAGCTCCAGCAATAGTAAATCGCAAGGATTATTATTAATCTAAATATTAAAGGCCACCGGATTTTTCCGGTGGCCTTTTTGTCAATAATGATATTTTCTTTTTGCATGCAATAATTCAAATCTGTTTGTTCCATGACGTATAATCGTGAACACAACCAATCGCTAGTCTTTTCGGTTAGCGTGAAGTTTTTTGCTGTGCGTGTCTTTTGGTCATGTTTACTGTGCTCAAACAATGCTTGTGTGTCTGCCCTGGTTACGGGAACTTTCGCTTTTTAAAGGCGATATGTTATTCTCGTTGGTCTTGGTTTGCACTCTTTTGGCGCTTATTCATGCAGTTATGGAAACGCAATTCCCGAAAAATTGCTAATTTTGCACTGAGTCAGCAAGATTGATGTGTGTCTTGCGATTATTTTAAAACATGCTTATGCCAATTTGTAATAAATGTGGCTGTCAACTTCAGCCCAACGACCGTTTTTGCCCCAATTGTGGCACGCAGGTGACCCAACCTGTGCAAAATCCTGTTCGGCAGCAGTCAGGTAATTTTCCTCAGCAATCGCAACCATATGCGACTGTCACTCAAGCTTCGCCCAAAAGTTCAATCAACTGGACCATTGTGGGCATTGTTGTGGCAATCGTTGTGATTGTGGCTGGAGGCGCTTACTATTTTATCAATAAAAGCAACGGTGAACAACAACTTTGGGAGCAGTGCCGCACTTCGACCGACGCTGCCGACTTCGAGGCCTATATCAATGATTATCCGGAAGGCGAACACATCGCCGATGTGAAAACCATGTATAAAAACCTTAAGGCAGATAATGAGCTGTGGGATAAAACCAACGGTTCGACAGATGCCGCTGCATTCAGAAACTACATTAGCGCTTTCCCCCAGGGTGTGCATGTGCAGGAGGCAAAACAAATGCTCGACGATGCTGTGTGGAACGATGCATTCAACCGCAATTCGGCAGATTCCTTTTTAGCTTACCTGCAGGAGTTCCCGAATGGTAAGCATTATCAGGATGCACAAAACGCCTATAACAAGATTCAGTCGACTGTGATGACCGCTCAGGATCAAGAAAATGTTCGTGCTGCGGTGGAACAATTCTTCACCGGTATCGAGTCGTTTGACGCGCAGACCATGGCCGATGCCTGCACCCCGACGGTCAACTTCATGGGTAAGCGCTCAACTGTGGCCGACTTGCGCAAGTATGTTGATGCCTACCGCAATTCCGATATCCACTCAATATCCTTTTCGGGCTTGAACGTCCAGACGCAAAAGTCGGCCGATGCCAACGGCAATGTCCAATTCAAAGTGTCGTTTACTGTCGATCGCAGTTTCCAGCGCGACGATGTGGAGAAGGGTACGCTTTCCACCTTGCAAGGCAAAGCAGTACTTAATCAGGATTGCCGCATCACTGCGATCAGTTTCAACAAGACCGCTGAATATTAATTGCCGTTGGCGGCGTTGACATTGAGCTATCCCTATCATCATTCTGCAATCGACACCCATGGTTTGACCTAATTGCGTGCATTTTCTGTTCAGTTAACTTTTTATAATTAACTCCGGTTTGATGTAACGTATGACAAAATTTTGCTAATTTTACATGAAATATGCGGGAAAATTATTAATTTCGTGCGTATTTGTTAAACCGGACGGTGATTTAACTGTCTGAATGTGAAAATTAAGAATTAAAGCGACAAAAAATGGCAATAAAAATCACGGGTGAGGGAATATTGAAGGCTTTACGCCTGTTCTTTGGCTCATTCATGGTAATTGTATATTTGGGAATGGCTGTGCTGTTTGCAGTCAATTTTTTCCACTTCGACAACACACCTCTATGGACCATGGCCCGATGGATTTTTGCTTTGATTTTGGGCGCCTATGGCATCTACCGCGGGTATCGCCACATAAGGGGCATAGATTACTATCGTTCAGGGCGCAAGTCTTGATTAACACTTCCGCTAGTGTGCCCATTTTAATGAGAATCTCACTCGAGCTGATTTATCAACCGCTATGTTGAATGTTTTTCTATACTGAAATGCGTAAAATCAATCACATATTGTTTTCGGCCGTGGCTTTGGTATCGTTGACTTTTGCAACCATGTCGTGCAACAACAATAAGCCCACCAACACAAGCACCAAAGGCATTGCAAAGGTGTATTGTGACGAATCGTTTCAAAACGTAATGGATCAGGAAGTGGAGGTGTTTGAATACAGTTACCGCGAGGCCAGCATTCTGCCGCGTTACATGAGTGAAAGCGCTGCGCTCGACTCGCTGCTCCACAAGAAGGTTGACTTGATTGTCACTTCGCGCGACTTGACCGACAAGCAACGTGAAATCCTTAAAAACCAGGGTCGTGCCTATCGCTCGCGCAAGATTGCCGTTGATGGTGTGGCCATCATAGTCAACAAGGCCAACGACATTGATGAGCTGTCGCTCGACGACCTTAAGGACATCTTCATGGGAAAGGTGACAAAGTGGGGCAAGGTGTCACCTTCGAAAGTTCTGAAAAACGAAGACATTAAAATAGTGTTCGACGGCAACGGTTCGGGCATATTGCACTATATGAAAGACAAGTTTGCTGGCGGCAAGGACTTCCCGGTTCAATACTATGCGCAAAAGAGCACCGACGATGTGTTCAAAGCCGTGCAGAGCTATAAAAACGCCATTGGCTTCATCGGTGTCAGCTGGATTGCTGCCGATCTGAAATCGAATGAGGTGCCACTCAGCAAAAAAGTCCAAAAACTGAGAAGCAACACCGACGATGTAACTGCTATTGACTTTACCGACAAAATCAAGGTGATGCCTGTCAGGGGCGAAGACCAGTTTAAGGGAGTGAAGCCATATCAAGCCTACCTTAACGATGGTTCTTATCCGCTTTTCCGCGTGATATGGGCTATCGATGCAGCGGCAGGCGGAACTCTTGACCACGGCTTCTATAGCTTCTTGACCGGTGTGATAGGGCAGAAGATCATACTTCACACTGGTGTGTTGCCTGCAGCCGAGCCCGTCAGGGTGGTAGAGGCTGTGAAATGACGCATTTTATTAACAATGCATACAACCAATTCAGAAAAAATAAAAAATAACTAACTCATTTAATTTTATAGAAATGAATATCAAGCTTTTATTGGCTTCCGCAATTCTCATGGGAGCTTCCGCCACCAGCTTTGCCCAAGGCTATAAGGACGGCATAGAATTTTATAAGATTGGGCAGCTCGACAATGCCAAGGAATTGCTCGACCGCAATCTTAATGATGCGTCGACCAACAAGAGCGAGGCTTATTACTACCTTGGTCAGGTGGCTTTCGACAAAGGTAACTATTCTGAAGCCAAATCATACTATGACAAGGGCGTTTCGGCCAATGCCTCTTATCCCTACAACTATGTGGGTAAGGCAGCCGTGGCTTTGAAAAACGGCAATGCCTCTGAAGCCGAAGACCTCTTCAAGGAGGCGCGTAAATATTCCAAGAAAGATGCTAAGCTCGAGACTGCTATCGCCCGTGCATATTATGAAACCGACACCATCAAATATGCCAAGAATATCGAAAAGTGCATCAAGACAGCGCGCAAATACAATGCTAAAGACCCCGACTCTTACATCTA
>CAVFVP010000020.1:0-33675 GCA_963625945.1 Agathobacter rectalis
AAGTAAATCATCAGCCCAAACATGAATCTTTCACGCTGTGGGTGCCATTTGGCAGGCACTTTGTGAGCGAGTTTAGTTCTCTTCGCCTTGAGGAGCTGCCACTACATTAATATATGTGTGGCCGGCACGTTTCTGGAACTCTACGGTTCCGTCTACGAGAGCGTAAAGAGTGTGGTCTTTACCCATGCCTACGTTTGCGCCCGGACGGTGAACAGTACCGCGCTGACGGCGGATGATGTTGCCAGCCTTAGCGAATTGACCACCGAAAATTTTAACGCCGAGTCGCTTGCTTTCCGACTCACGGCCGTTCTTAGAACTACCTACACCTTTCTTATGTGCCATAATCTTTTAAAATTTTAGGGGGTTAAGCATTAACTTCTTTAATCACTACTTCGGTGAACACTTGGCGATGGCCGTTCAGACGGCGATAGCCTTTGCGGCGCTTCTTCTTGAAGACGAGCACGCGATCACCCTTCACGAGGGGAGTCTTTACCTCGCAAACAACCTTGGCACCTTCTACGGTAGGTGCGCCAACTGTTACGTTACCGTCGGCATCAACGAGCAGAACCTTGTTGAATTCTACCACTTCGCCTTCTTTTTTCTCGTCGCCGAGATAGTGAACATACAGTTTTTTGCCAGCTTCGGCCTTGAACTGCTGTCCTTGAATTTCTACAATTGCGTACATTTAATTAATTGTATATCAAGTTAACCCGTACGGCGGTCACGGCCAATAGCCGCGGCACTTATATGAGCCTTTCGGAAATTTCGACTGCAAAGTTACAACCTTTATACTGAATATCAAAGCACTACGGTATTCTTTTTTTTTGTTGCTTTTAGCGCATGCGTGCATTGCGGTGGATGATTTGCCCGCAATAGCATGCTTTTGCCGCGTAAAGGCGCATTTGCGGTGTGCGTGAATAATAAATGCGGACGCGGTGCGTTATAATAATTGTAAGGGTGCGCCCTGTGGCGCGCTCTGGTTAATTATATTAGATTTATAAGATGCAAATCATAATATGGCTGAACTAAAAAACATATGCCGGATTCTACGGTCGGCAGCGGCTTTCTCGGGCATAGCGGCAGGCTCTTTGGCTGCTGCGGCATTTGCCCCGCAAAGTTATGCCGACTCTTCGAAACTGGCTTCGGTCCGCTGGGTGAAGGTGCGTGTGAGCGAGAGCGGACTGTATCAGATTACTGCCGATGATGCCCGCCGATGGGGCTTGAGCAGCGATTTGAGCCGCTTGCGTGTGGCCGGTTACGGTGGTGCGCAACTGAGCGAGAGGCTTTCGTCTGATCTGCCCGACGACCTGCCTGCTGTGGCGGTGTCGCGCGAGAGCAACCGCATAGTGTTCTATGCGCAGGGACCCGTCACTTGGTCCAGCGGCAGCGGCTTGACCCATCTGCAAAGCAACAACCCATATTCCACCGCCGGATATTATTTTGTAACCGACGATGCCTCTGTGGCCGATGCCACCGTGCAACGCTCAGCCAATTCCGTCGCCACCGGCACCGCTGTCAACTGGTTCACAGAGCGGTTGTGCCATGAGAGCGACCTCGACAACCCGGGCGAGACTGGGCGCGACTTCCTGGGCGAGGATTTCCGCTACACCACCACGCAGTCGTTCCAGTTCAGCCTTCCCGGCCTTGTCGATGGCAGTGAAGTGAGCGTGCTCACGCGCTTCGGTGCCAAGGTGACCGATGGTACCGAAACGGGCGGCAGTGGTGCCTCGCTGTCGTTCCAATACAATGGTACCAACCTGTCATCATCGTCGAGCGACCAGATGTCGGGCGTGGGCTCGGGCGACTTGGGCCATGTGCATTATGTGCCCACCGCATCGCTCAAAACGTTTAAACTAAGCGGGACCAACAGTCTGACCTACACGGTCTCCTATAAATATAAGTCGTCGGATGTGCAGTATTTCGCACGCCTCGACTACATTACTGTGAATTACCGCCGGTCGCTCGCACTCGACGGCGGCAAACTGTCGTTTGGCCTTAGCGATGCCTCCACCACGGCCCGCTATGAGCTTGCCGGCGCCCAAAGCACCACACACATTTGGGATGTGACCAACGGGTCGGTCCCAGTAGAAATGAATGCCACGCTCAGCGGCACCACTGCAGCATTCAGTCCTGTCACAGGCGGCCGTCGTGAGTTTGTGGCCTATAATGAGGGCGTCACACTCCCGTCGCCCTCTCTTGTGGGCACAGTTGCCAACCAAAATTTGCACGGCCAGCCCACCCCCGACATGATAATCATCACCCCGAGCGAATATGCCACACAGGCCCAGCGCATTGCCTCGTTGCACGAGACCACCGACTCGATGCGGGTGCTGGTGGTCGACAAGGATTTGGTGTACAACGAATTTTCATCGGGCACACCTGACGCCATGGCTTATCGCCGCCTGTGCAAGATGTTCTACGACCGCGGCACCGATGCCACCGGTCACAAACTGGGCTATCTGTTGCTGATGGGCAACGGCAGCTACGACAACCGCCTGATAAGCGACAAAATCAAGCTCATATCTTACCCCATGCTTCTCACCTGGCAAAGCTCGGCGAGCAGCAACGAAAACTCCTCATACACGACCGACGACGTGTTTGGCATCCTCGACGATAACTCGGGACCGGCATTCGCCTCGGGTAAACTCCGCATAGCCGTGGGGCGCTTCCCGGTCAAGAGCGTGACCGAGGCCCGCACGGCTGTCGAGAAGCTCATCAAGTATGTCACCAAGCCCGACTATGGCAAGTGGAAGCTAAATGTGCTCAATGTGGCCGACGACGAGGATGGCGGTGTGCACATGCAGCAGGCCGAGAATGTGGTGACCACTGCACGCTCCTACGGCGGTGGCGACTATGTGTACAACCACGTGTATATTGACGCCTTCACAAGCATCAGCACTGGTGCCGGCCGTAACTATCCCGATGCCCGAAAGAAGATGTTCAACACACTCAGTGAGGGTGCTGTGTGGTGGAACTATACCGGCCATGCCAACCCCAACGGCTGGACCGGCGACGGACTGCTGCTGCGCACCGACGTGGAGCAAAATCTATATTACGACCATCTGCCCATCCTCTATGCCGCCACTTGCGAGTTCACACGCTACGACGCCGCCTCCACGTCGAGTGGCGAGGAGGTGTTCCTCAACTCGCGGGGTGGGGCGGTGGCTGTGGTCTGCCCGCCACGACTGGTCTATATCCCCAATAACGGCTCGCTCAACAAGTCGGTGGCCAAGTATATTTTCGCAACCGACAACGGACTCCCCTTGCGCTTGGGCGACATCATGCTCCGGGGCAAGAACGATATTGCCAGCGAGGACAACAAACTGCGCTATTTCCTGTTTGGCGACCCGGCTATGCGCCCGGCCTATGCAACCGAGCGCATTGTGGTCGACTCGATCAACGGCCACGACGTCACTGTGGCTGATCCGGCCACAATGCCCGTGTTCAAAGCCAGGCAGACCATTACAGTAGCCGGCCACATCACCAACGCCGCCGGCAAACTCCGCAACGATTTCAACGGCACCATCAACACCACCCTCTACGATGCCGAGCAGAGCGTGACAACCCACGGCTATGGCGAGAAGGGCGAGCAATTTACCTACCAAGACCGTAGCAACAAGCTTGCCCTGTCGGTCGACTCGGTGAAAAACGGCAAGTTCAGCATCAAGATTGTGATTCCTAGCGAGGTGATATCAAGTTTTGACAACTACAGTCCTGCATTGCTCAGCCTTTATGCCGACAACCCCGCCGATTCCACCGAGGCCATCGGCTCCAACAGCAATTTCTATATCTATGGCACCGATGAGACCGTGGCCACCGACACCATTGGTCCCGACATCGATGTGTTCGGTCTCAACAGCGAGGCGTTTGCCGACGGAACAGATGTCAACGAGTCGCCTTTGGTGATAGCCCATGTGAGCGATGCCAGCGGCATCAACATCTCTACCAGCGGCATTGGCCACGGCATGCTGCTCACCCTCGACGGCACCACCAGCTACAGCGACGTGAGCACCTACTACTCCCCCGAGGCCGTAGCCGTCGGCTCGGCCGGCACAATCACATATCAGCTGAGCGACCTCACCGAGGGCAGCCACACGCTGCGGCTCAGAGTGTGGGACGTGTTTAACAACTCCAGCTCGCGCACCATCAGTTTCAACGTGGTGAGCGGACTCAAGCCCGAGGTCTACAACCTGTGGACCGATGCATGCCCCGCCACTGTTGAGGCCAACCTCTATGTGCGCCACAACCGCCCCGACGCCACCCTGAAGGTGACACTGCACATCTACGACCTGATGGGCCGCGAGGTGTGGAGTTCAACGCAGAGCGGCCGCAGCGACATGTTCCGCTCGTTCCCCATCACGTGGAACTTGTGCGACGCCAGCGGCAGCCGTGTGCCGCGCGGCATCTATGTGTGTCGCGCAAGCGTCTCGACCGACGGCGTGCAGGAAGCCACCAAGGCAGTGAAGATAGCCGTGGCCGGCGAGTGACCGCCACTGCATTAAGTGCATATCAGATGCCGGTTCTGTCCGTTGGGACAGGGCCGGCATCTGCCGCTATTTTGATTAAACGATAAAAATTCTTATATTTGCAAATCTGGAACGGGTGACGTGCCGTGGCACGGCCGTATCTCGAAAAAATCCTATTGCAAGCTAATGGCTGACGTTAAGAATACATCCAAAGCACTACTGCCAGAGCCCACCCTGAGGCGGCTGCCCTGGTACTTGGCCTACGTGCGGTTGCTTGATAACCGTCACGTGGAATATGTGTCGTCGACTCAAATCTCAAAGGAAATCAATGTCGACGCTTCTCAGATAGCAAAAGACCTGTCGTTTATCAACATCAAGGGCAAAACCCGCATAGGCTACGAGGTGCACAAGCTGGTGAAAGAGCTCACCGACTTCCTGGGTTTCAAGCACAAGCACAATGCGTTTATGATCGGAGCCGGATCGCTCGGCGGTGCCTTGATTCAAGACGTGGGTTTGGCGCAATATGGCCTCAATATTGTGGCCGGTTTCGATGTCAATCCCAGCCTGGTGGGCACAAGCATTTGCGGAGTGCCTATCTACGACATCAGCGAGCTTGCGCAGCGTCAGCGCGAGCTCGACGTGCAAATTGCCGTGCTTGCCGTGCCTGTGGAGCATGCCCAGCCGGTGACCGACGTGATTATTGAGAGCGGGCTGAAGGCAATATGGAATTTCACCCCGTTTCGCATAAAGGTGCCTGCGGGCATCGTGATACAAAACACATCGATATATGCCCACCTGGCGGTGATGTACAACCGCATGGACGAGATGATCTCCAAGTAGGACGGGGCTGTCTGTCGCTTAATTGCACAAAATGAAGATACTGTCACTACGATACCCTATCGGCGGCGGCAAGCCGCAACTGCAACTAATGGCCGACTCGTCGGTCCTGCTCAGCGGTAAGCCGTTTTTCGTCCCCGGCTTTGCCCGGCAGTTCACCGTCAGCGCTTCTCTGGCCTTGCGTGTAAGCCGCTTGGGCAAATGCATAGCCGAGCGCTTCGCCCATCGCTACTACGACAGCGTGGCACCGGCGGTGGTGGTCAGCCCCGTGGGGATTCTCGAAAGTGAAATAGCCGACCATGCCACGGCCACGGCTTTTGACGGAGCTTTGTGGCTCGGACGTTTTGTGGCTGCCGACGGCATCGATGTGGTAGCCCCGGCATTGGAAATAGCCATAAGCGGCACCCGTCAGAGCATGGCCAGGGCCGAGCGGCTTCCGTTGTCGCCCGATGCCATAATAGCTGCCGTGAGCAGGCAAATCACGCTCAAGATGGGCGACATCATCCTTACCGGCAACTGCACCCCGGCCGAGCCCATAGCCATAGGCGACACGGTCACGGCCACTTTGCAGGGCGAGGAGGGCTTGCGCATTAGGGTTAAATGACCCCTGGCGCCCGCTTGCACATAATAAAACGCATGAAATTCACGTTTATATCATAGTAAAAAAGCATATTAACGGTTGGTGGATTAATTTCCACACACATACAACATAGAGAGCTTATGCACCACAACACAAAAAAACTTCTGCTCAAGGCAGCGGTCATCATAATGGCAGCCACATGCTGCATGCAGTCGGCGCAGGCGTTTTCATCATCGCACTTTGCCAAGCAATCAAAACTTGCCTCGGGGCGATGGGTGAAAATAGCCATTCCGCAAACGGGCGTGTATCAACTCACAGCCGACGACCTGTCGAAGATGGGATTCAGCAATCCCGACAATGTGAGGGTCTACGGAAACGGCGGCTATATGATGAGCGAACAGCTTGACGCCTCTATTCCCGACGACCTCAATCCCGTGCCCGTGAAGCGCATTGGCAACAAGATTTGCTTCTATGCTAAGGGCCCCGTCAAATTCTGGCTTGCCGACCCGCGCTCTTCTACACCGCACTATACGCGTACCGTCAACACCTACTCGTCGAGCGGATACTACTTCCTCGTCGAGGAAGGCGGAAGCGAGACCACCGTGGCCGATGCTGATTCTGCCGCATCGCAAGGCACAGCCTTGCGCGACTCGTGCCTGAGCTTCTTCTATCACGAGAAGGAGCTTACGTCGATCACCTCGTCTGGCAAAGACCTCCTTGGCGAGGATATGACATCGGGGGCTTTCTCGTTTGACTACAGCCTGCCCGGATTCATCGACGGCAGCAGGGTGGTGGTGACTGTGTCGGCTGCCGCCAACACATCGTCGTCGAGCAACGTGCGCGCATGGCTCGATACCGACTCGGTTCCTTTTACCAACAGTGGCTCGAAAATCTATGTGCCCGCGTCAAACTATGTTTATTACAACCAGGCCACTCCATCGGCCGGCATGATTTTGAGCGGACGCAACTCGGGTAAACTCACGGCAAAAGTGGTCTGCTCTTACTCAGGCGTGATCAATACCGCAAAGCTTGATTATGCTTTCATTACCTATCACCGCCGCAACTCAATTCTTGCCGGATCAGGCGGACAGATGCTGATGACGCTCAACGACCTTACGGCCGACAACCGCATCGACATCCATTCAACCGCTCCGCAACTCACAGTGTGGAATGTTGATAACCCCGACTCTCCGAAAAATTATACAGTGACCGACAACTCTCTCACCGACAGCACCGGCACGATATTGGGTACAGTGAAGTCGTTCACACCTGGCTTTGAGTCCCGCAGCTCGGCATTTGTGGCATTCGACCCGAGCGATTCACTCATGACCGTGACCGACTGGCAGACAATAGACAACCAGAACCTGCACGGCATGGAAGTGCCCGACATGCTCATCATCACCACCAACTCGATGCTTGAGCAGGCCGAGCGCGTGGCCAACATGCACCGCGACCGCGATGGCATGACCGTGGCTGTGGTCGACCACGAAAAAATATTCAACGAGTTCTCGTCGGGCGCCGCCGATGCTATGGGCTACCGCCTGCTGTGCAAGATGCTCTACGACCGCAACAAGTCGAAATTCAAATACCTGCTCCTGCTGGGCGGAGGCTCGTTTGACAACCGCGGCATCACCCGCCAGCGCGGCGAGAAACTGCTCACCTACCAGAGCGATTGCAGCAACGATGAGGACTACAGTTACACCACCGACGATTTCTTCGGCTTTCTAGACGATAACTCGGGCTACAATATCGCCGCCGACATGCTGCGCATCGGTGTGGGACGTTTCACATCGTCGGATGCCGCCGAGGCCAAGGCTGATGTTGACAAGCTGATTAACTATGTAGAGAATCCCGATTACGGATATTGGCGCAACAACACGATAGTGAGCTGCGATGAGGGCGACAACTTCCTGCACATGTTTCAAGCCGAGGGTACCAACAACCTGATCGATGGTACCATGGATACCGGACTTGCAGTCAACAAGGTGTATGTCCCGCAGTTCACAAAATCAGCTGATGCCGGAGTGGAAACCTCACGCGCAGCCTGCCCCGACGCAACCAAGCGTTTGCGCGACCAGTTGACCAGCGGTGCTTACTTTGCTACCTACATAGGCCATGCCGGACCTACGGTGTTCACCAAGTTTGCAAAGTTGTGGAGCACAAGCGACGTGAAGAACAACAGCTACCAGCGGCTTCCCATAATGTCGATTGCCGCATGCGACGTGGCCCGCTACGACAGTGAGGTGCGCGGCATCGCCGATATGATGTTCCACAAGGCCGATGGCGGCGCCATAGCACTGCTTGCATCCTCCCGCTCGGTGTATGCCGAGGGCAACGACGCGCTCAACACCGCATTCATCAGAGCCATGTTCAACTATCGGTTCACTTCTCAAATGCCCACTCTGGGCGAAGCCTACATGAAGGCCAAGCAGTCGTTTGGCACCACGAGCAACACCAACAAGCTTTCGTTCTGTCTGCTCGGCGACCCGGCCATGCGCATTAATTATCCGCGTCCCATTTTCAAAATCACCCGCGTCAACAACCGTGCCATTGAGGACTCAACCACAGTGGTTGTTACCCGTGGAATGCAGGAACTCAACATCGAAGCCACCGTGCTCAAGGCAGGAACCGATGAGGTCGACACCGACTTCAACGGCGACGCCACCCTGGCGCTCTATGACGCGAAACGCCTCCACACCACAGTCTCGCAGCGTGTCAACCGCGAGAATGTGACGCGCAACGTGTATTATCCTCGCAACCTGCTTGCCGAGGCCAACGGCCGCGTGGTCAATGGCGTGTTCAAGGGCAAGGTGGTGGTGCCGCGTTTCACTCTTGCCAAGTGGGAATATGGCCAAGTCGACGTGTATGCACACCGCGACAATAGCGACGAGATGGTAAACGGATACTACAACCAGCTTGAGGTGCGCCCCTACAACGATGAGCTTTCGATTATCGACACCGTTCCGCCGGTGATCGAGGCAATGTATTTCAATGGCATCACACTCGACGCCGAGGATGCTCTCGTGCCTTCGGCCTCGACCCTTCACATCGAAGTGAGCGACGATGTGAGCATCAACCTGCAAGACATGAGCGTGGGGCAGAGCATGACTCTCGTCCTCGATGGCGGCAAGCAGTCGTATCCTGAGGTAAAGAACTATGTGACACTCGGCAACGAAGGCAAGTCGGTAACCATCGACATGCCGTTTGCCGACCTTGACCAGGGCCGTCACACTGCTCGGTTTGCCGTTTACGACGCGGCCGGCAACCGCACCGAAAAGTCGATAGCCTTCACTGTGGGTAAGGCCAGCCAGGTGAGCATAAGCGCCGCCTCGGTCACTGCCACCACCGAAGCCACGTTCAACCTCAGCCACGAGCTCACCACAGAGCCTACCGTGACGTTTACCGTGGTCGATGCCATTGGCAACATCGTGTGGCAAAAGACCGAGGCCCAGTTCCCGCTCAAGTGGAACTTGTGCAACAGTGCAGGCAACCGCATACCCGCAGGCCGTTACCGCTACTATGGCACCTATGAGGCCGGCAACAGCTATGGCGGCACAAGCATGGGCGAGTTTGTGGTGATAGAACCTGTGGCCAAATAAGCAGCAAAGCCGTCATTACAGCATTAACACACATAAGCATATCAGCCACAGGCCGGCGGCCTTGGCTGATATGCGCTTTTTAGCACTTGAATAATAATGGAAAAACGTGACATACCTACTTTCGTGCGCCTTTACACCGGCAATGGGCAGGGAAAGACCACGGCTGCCATGGGGGTGGCTGTGAGGGTGCTGTGCTCGGGCCGCAGGGTTTATGTGGCCCAGTTTGTGAAAGACGAGAAATACAGCGAGACGCGCTTGGCAGCGATGCTTCCTGAAGGCACTCTCGAAATAGAGCAGTTGGGCGGCGGGTGCTTCATCAACCGTGAGCCTACCGAAGCCGACGTCCAGGCTGCCCGTCGCGGGCTGGAACGGTGCGTGAACCAAATGTCGGGCGGCGACTATGGCCTTGTGGTTCTCGACGAGCTCACGATAGCCATCTTCTACCGCCTGCTCTCGCGTGATGAGGTGCTCGGTGCCCTAGCCAAGCGACACCCCGATACCGAAGTGATTATAACTGGCCGCTATGCCCCGCAGTGGCTCTACGACACCTCTCAGCTTGTGACCGAAATGCAGGAGGTGAAGCACTATTACCGCCAGGGTGTGCTCTCGCGCGACGGCTACGACCACTGAACGCTCCGCCGCTCCACTGCCCACCGCCAATCTTTACAGCCGCCGATTTGCTATTGCGCTCGGCTTGCACTAACTTTGTAGCGCAAAAGCAAGTGCAACATTAATCACATAAATCAATAATGCAGCAAAAAATCATCATTTTAGACTTTGGCTCGCAGACGACGCAGCTTATAGGCCGCCGAGTGCGCGAGCTGAATATGTATTGCGAGATTTTGCCCTACAACAAGTTTCCCGCCGACGACCCCTCGGTGATCGGCGTGATACTGAGCGGAAGCCCGTTTTCGGTCTACGACGAGAAGGCTTTCAAAATCGACCTGGCTCAAATCAGAGGCAAGTATCCCATTTTGGGCATCTGCTACGGAGCCCAGTTCATGGCCTACACGCTCGGCGGCCGGGTGGAGCCGGCTGGAACGCGCGAGTATGGACGTGCCAACCTCACTGAGTTTGACGCTCAGAATCCACTGCTCAAGGGACTAAGCGCCAATTCGCAGGTGTGGATGAGCCACGGCGACACCATCACTGCCATTCCCGACGGCTTCAAGCCAATAGCCTCGACGGCTAAGGTGGCAATAGCAGCCTATCAGGCCGAGGGCGAGAAATTGTGGGGCGTGCAGTTCCACCCCGAAGTGTTCCACTCGACCGAAGGCTCCAAGCTGCTCAAAAACTTTGTTGTCGACATTTGCGGCGGCAAGCAGCAGTGGAATGCGGCATCGTTCATCACTTCGACAGTGGCCGAGCTAAAGCAGCAGCTAGGCAACGACCGCGTGATTCTGGGCCTGAGTGGTGGCGTCGACTCGTCGGTGTGTGCCACTTTGCTCAACCGTGCCATAGGCCACAACCTGACTTGCATCTTCGTCGACCACGGCATGCTGCGCAAGAATGAGTTCCAAAAGGTGATGGACGCCTACAAGGGTCTTGGCCTGAATGTGATAGGTGTAGACGCAAGCGAGAAGTTTTTCAGCGACCTCAAGGGCGTGACCGACCCCGAACAGAAGCGCAAAATCATTGGCCGCGACTTTGTGGAGGTGTTTAATGCTGAGGCCCACAAGATTACCGATGCCAAATGGCTCGCCCAGGGCACAATATATCCCGACTGCATCGAGAGCCTGAGCATCACCGGAATGACCATAAAGAGCCACCACAATGTGGGCGGACTTCCCAAAGAAATGAAGCTGCAGTTGTGTGAGCCGCTTAAGTGGCTTTTCAAAGACGAGGTGCGCCGTGTGGGACGCGAGCTGGGCATGCCCGAGCATCTCATCAAGCGCCACCCGTTCCCGGGTCCAGGCCTTGCTGTGCGCATCTTGGGCGACATCACTCCTGAAAAAGTGCGCATCTTGCAAGACGCCGACGACATCTACATCGAGTCGATGCTTAGCTATGTTTGCCCCGATGGCGAGCGCCTTTACGACAAGGTGTGGCAAGCCGGTGCCGTGTTGTTGAGCACTGTCCGCTCGGTGGGCGTGATGGGCGATGAGCGCACTTACGAGCATCCGGTGGCTTTGCGTGCTGTCACCAGCACCGATGCCATGACTGCCGACTGGGCTCACTTGCCCTATGATTTCCTGGCTAAGGTGAGCAACGACATAATCAACAAGGTGAAAGGTGTGAACCGCGTGTGCTACGACATCAGCTCAAAGCCGCCGGCAACAATCGAGTGGGAGTAATCACCACGCCTTTGTGCGGCCAACCGAGCCGTAGATAACCATAAGAAGGGATTGCCAATGAATCCACACTGCAGTGGAGCGAGGCAATCCCTTTCTTTGTTTTATCGGGGTGTTACTTGCTGTTTTTGCGGTAGGTGGCCACGGCAAGCAGACTGAGTGCTGCGGCAAAGCCGGCAAGTACCATCAGCTGGTGGCTTATGCTCTCGATGCCGCCGCCTCGCACAAAGACGGTGCGCACGGCATCGATGAAGTAGTGGAGCGGATTGCCGTAGGTGGTGAGGTAAGCCCAATGCGGCATCGACCGCACCGGAGTGAACAGGCCGCTGAGCAGCATCAGGCACATCACGAAGAACCACATCACAAACACCGCCTGCTGCATTGTCTCGTTGCAGTTCGACACCACCAGGCCAAAGCCGCTGAAGAACAGTCCCAGTAGCAAGGCCAGCAGGTATATCAAGCCTATGTTGCCGGCGGGTGTGATACCATACACTGCCCATGCCAGCAGAAGGCACACGGTGAGTACAAAGCCTGCCATCACCCAATAGGGAATCAGTTTCCCGAGAATGAAGGTGTATTTCCCCACCGGGGTGACATTGATGGCCTCGATGGTTCCTTTTTCTTTCTCGCCCACAATGTTGAGGGCTGGCAGGAATCCGCAAATCAGCATCACAAGGATGGCCGTGAGCGACGGTATCATAAACAGCTTGTAGTTGAGGTGCTTGTTATACAGGTATATCACCGACACCTTTTGCTGCAAGGCCTGCACGCTTGGAGCCACGTGCTGCGTGACGATGCTAGCCATGTAGGAGCTTCCCATGCTGCCTTTGGTGCCGTTGACGGCGTTGGCCGCTACCAGCACTTGTGCATTTAGCCCCATGGCGTGCTTCTTGCCGAATCCACGCGGAATCTCAACCACCACGTCGGCGTCAAAATTCTCGATGTCGCCGATAGCCTCGGCATAGCTGTTGCGCGTGCCGCCAAGCTTGAAGTATGTGGAGGCTCCTATGCGGTCCACAAGCTGTCGGCTCAGCGTGCTGTGGTCGTTGTCCACCACCTCCACCACCACGTTAGATATCTCCATGTTCATCACCCAGGGCATCACGCACATGATCATGATGGGAAACATCACAATCATTTTCGGCAAGAACGGGTTGCGCTTCAGCTGAAGCACTTCTTTCTGCAATATGTATTTCAGAATCATCTTGGTTGTTTGAATGGGTCTTTGATAGAATCGTCCAATGGGAGTCAGTCAAGCCGCTTGTTGAACTTGAGTAGGGCGGCGCAGAGCAGCACCGTAGCCATGATGGTCAATATGGTCACTTCTGTGGTCACGCTGCCGGCTCCGGCCCCCACAATCAGCAGCTTGCGCATGGCGGTAATGTAGTATCGGGGCGGCATCACCGACGATACCCACTGCAGCACTGTGGGTATGCTTTCAATGGGAAACATCATGCCGCTGAGCAGTATGCACGGCAGTATAAGCATCATGGCCGATGCCAGCAGTGCCACAAGTTGCGTCCTTGCCACCGTGCTGATGAGCAGACCCAGCGACAGGGCCACTGTCACATAGATTGCCGACACGCCCACTATCAGTGCGATGTTGCCCGATATGGGCACGTCGAGCACAAACCGCGATATGGCCAATATCGAGGCCAGAATCACAAAGGCAAGTGCCAGGTAGGGCACCACCTTGGCCAGAATTACCATCAGCGGCTTTACCGGGCTCACCAGCAGCACCTCCATTGTGCCGCGCTCTTTCTCGCGCACTATGCTTATCGACGTCATCATGGCGCAGATTAGCATCAGCAGCATGCCCATGATGCCGGGCACAAAGTTGTAGCTGCTGCGCATCTGCGGGTTGTATAGCAGTTTTACGTTGGCTGGCGATGCTGTGCCGGCGGCAAGGTGTTGCGTGACGATTTGAGTGGCGTAGTTGGCATACATTTGTGCCATGTTGGGGTCCGACCCGTCGGTGATAATCTGCAGGCCGCTGTGGCGTGAGGCAAAATCGGGGGCAAACACCAATGCAATGTCGGCTTTTTGGTCGCGCATCAGCCTTTCGGCTTCGGCCGGGGTGCCCACATTGCTCACAACATCGAAATATTCGCTCGCCGCCAGCGCGTTGACCACTTGCTGTGTCAAGTGGTCGGCTGTGGTCTCTACCACCACGGTGCGCACGTTGCGCACATCGGTGCTTATGGCGAAGCCAAAGAGCATCATCATCACCACGGGCATGCCAAAGAGGATGAGCATCGTGCGTTTGTCGCGCAAAATGTGCTTGGTCTCCTTGATTACCAGTGTCACGAATTGTTTCATTTCCTGTCCTTTTTTACTGCTTGTTTTTTCAACTGTCGTTTTTCGGTTATGCCGGCCAGTGGCCGTTGGCTGTCAACCGTTGCGTGTCGATTGGCGGGCGAGCAGCGTAAACACATGGCCCACGTCGGGCTGCTTGAACTGGCTGGTCAGCTCGGCGGGTGAGCCTAAGGCTTTTATTTTGCCATCGACCATTATCGAGATGCGGTCGCAGAACTCAGCCTCGTCCATGTAGTGGGTGGTCACAAACACCGTGATGCCTCGCCCGGCCGCATCATATATAAGATCCCAGAACTGGCGGCGGGTGGCAGGGTCAACTCCGCCGGTGGGCTCGTCGAGAAACACTATTTTTGGCTCGTGGAAAATGCTCACCGAGAAGGCAAGCTTCTGTTTCCATCCCAGCGGCAGGCTGGCCACCACATCGTCGGCATGTGCATCAAACTTCAGCCGGTGCAGCATCTCTTTGCTCTTGCGCTTTATCTCGGCCGGTCTCATGCCGTAGATGCCGGCAAAGAGCCGTATGTTCTCACGCACGGTGAGATCGTCGTAAAGCGCAAACCGCTGGCTCATGTAGCCAATGTTTTTCTTTATCTGCTCATATTCGGTGGCGGCGTCGTATCCCGCTACCGTCACTTTACCCGATGTGGGCTGGTTGAGTCCGGACAGGATGTGCATTGCGGTGCTCTTGCCGGCTCCGTTGGCGCCAAGGAAGCCGAAAATCTCGCCACGGCGCACGGTGAACGAAATGTCGTCGACTGCGTGGAATGTCCCGAAGGCCTTGACCAGGTGCTCTACTTTAATGATAGCCTCTTGGTCCGACGACTGTTTTGCCGCCTGCGCGCGCACCGGAGGCTCGGGCATAAACACGTCGCTGAACCGCTCGAGCACTTCGTCGGGGCGGCCTGTGCCTTGCACCTCGCCACGGTTCAGGAATGCAATGCGGTCGCAGCACCGCACCTCGTCGAGGTAGGGCGTCGATGCCACTATGGTGATCCCCTGTTCCTTAAGGTGCTTGAGCATTTCCCAAAATTCTTTCCGGCTCACCGGATCCACGCCTGTGGTGGGCTCGTCGAGCAGCAGCACAGTGGGGTGGTGCACCAGGGCGCACGACAGGGCCAGCTTCTGCTTCATTCCGCCCGACAGCGCTCCGGCCTTGCGGTGCTTAAACGGCTCAAGCTGCGAGTAGATGGCTTTGATGGTGTCGTAGCCCTGCTCTACGGTGGTGCCGAACATCGTGGCAAAGAACTTCAGGTTTTCCTCTACCGAGAGGTCTTGGTAAAGCGAGAATCGGCCTGGCATGTAGCCCACGCAGCTGCGTATTGCGCTCATGCCGCTTATCACATCGTGTCCGTCGACAGTGGCGCGTCCCGAATCGGCCAGCAGCAGAGTGGCTATTATGCGAAACAGCGTGGTCTTGCCTGCTCCGTCGGGGCCTATCAGGCCAAATATCTCGCCGCGCTCCACGCTGAGGCTCACATTGCGCAGGGCCTCGATGCGTCCGTAACGCTTCGACACGTTCTCAACTTCAATTGCTGTTGACATTTGCCGTGCTTCTTTTTTCACAGTTTCACCTCGCCATACATTCCTATCTTGATGAGGCCGTCGCCGTTTTCAACAGCTACCTTCACGGCATACACCAGATTGGCCCGCTCGTCGTCGGTGAGAATGGTCTTTGGCGTGAATTCCGACTTCGATGATATCCAGCTGACGCGTCCGGCATACTCGTGGGTCTGTCCGTTGCCATAGTCGGCAATCACTTTCACGTTTTGGCCGAGTTTCACGTCTTTCAATTGGGCCGATGTGATGTAGGCGCGTAGGAACATGTGGCGCACGTCGGCCATCTTGAATAGCGGCTTGCCCACCGACGCCCATTCTCCGCACTCGGCATATTTCTCAATCACGGTGCCGCTGATGGGTGTCACTATGTGGCACTTGCGAAGCTGGTCGGCCACTTGCAGCTGTTCGGCGTTGGCTGTGCCTATTTGCGCATTCAGGCTGTTGGTCGACGTGTGTAGGGTCGACAGCTGCGCATCGAGTTGGCGCTGCAGCACTTCCACTTGGCTGGTGGCATCGTCGAGCAGCTTGCTGTTGGCTGCTCCGTCTTTCACTAGCAGTGCATAGCGGTTTCGCTCGTCTTTAGCTTTTTTCAACTGTTGGCGCAGGGCCGCTATCTGTTTTTCAGTCTCGGGCTTTTGCGAGGCATACACAAGTTTTATGGCGCCTATCTGGAGCGCTTTCAGGTAGAGCTGTGTGGTGTCGATCAGTCCCACTTGCACGGCTTTGTCCACTGTGTCGCCTTCGTTGACGTTAAATTGCAGCAGGGTGCCGTTTTGTTCGGCCGAGACTGTGACTTCGGTTGCCTCGAAGCATCCGGTTGCGTCATAGTCTTTCTTGCCGTTGCTGCACGAGGCGCAAAGCATGCCTGCCACGGCAAGCAGCAGCAGTTGTCGTCTTGCGGTTGCGCTGGTGAGTAATTCAGAAAGTGTCATGATGTGTGTCTGTTGTATGGGGTTCGTAGTTTTTTATTGATTGTCAGTCTCTTTATTGGTAGTTGTTGATATTGACCACGTTGTAGGCTTGCTGCAAAAGCTGCACTTGGTGCAGCGACATCTGCTGCCTGGCCTGGCTCACGGCCAGCGTATGCCTCATCAGCTCGTTCACGCTTTCGGTGCCGAGCTGCACTTTGCGCTCGCTCTTTTGTCGTATGCGCTCACGCAGGGCCACTATCTCGCTGTCGCTCTTCAGCTGCTGCCGCAGGCTTTCCATTTGCCCGTTGGCCTCCTGGGTGTGCAACCGTGTGCCAAAGAGGAATGACTCGCGCGCCACTTCGTTCTGGCTCTGCTGCAGCTTTAGCTTTTCGATGTCGTTTTTGCGGGTGTATAGGGCTCCTATGTTCCATTGCACGGTCACTCCTCCGAGCAGCATACCGTTGTTGACAAGTGGGGATATGCTGTTGTGTATGATCCCGGCGCCAAACAGGCTTATCGTGGGGCGAAGCCTTGTGTTGAGCTGTTTCATTTGCTCGTGGGCAAGCATGTTTTGGGCATCATAGAGGTTGAGTTCTGGTCGTTGGTTGGCTGTGTTGGGTGTTGATGGCATTTCCGGCTCGGCAAGACTGATGTCGCCTGGCAGAGTGCCGCCGGTAAGGATGCCCAGCATGGCCACGTAAGAGCTCCTCAACGATCTTGCCGCATCGGCTTGCTGTTTTGCTTTCACTTGCTCCACGGCTACCGCGTCGATGTCGCTCTCGTTGGCCAGACCTCCTTTTTTCAGACTCTCCACGTTGTTGCGGCTCACCTTGAGCTGCGATTGCAGCAGGGCATATTGCTCTAGCTGCTTGTCGATAAGCAGAATGCCGAAGTAAACTTGTTGCACGCGTGCAAGCACGTCGTAGATGCTCACTTCGGTCTGGCGGCGGCTCACTTCGGCCTGCGCCTTTGCCACGCGTTTTCCGGCCGCAATGCCGCCACCGTCATACACCGTTTGACTCACGCTCAGCATGCCGCTTGCCATGTAATTCTTAATCTCGATTGCCGACGGCTGTTTCATCACATCGGTGAATCCGGCAAAATTGCCGCTCACGCTCAGTTGCGGCAACCACTGCTTGGCAATGTTGTCGACCGTGTAGACGGCAGTCAGGTCAACAAGTCCCATTTGTTTTGCCACGGGATAGTTGGCCTGGGCACGCTGCTCGCACTCGGCAAGTGTGAGCATCTGTGCGCTGGCACCCAAGGTTGTGGCCACCATTAGCAGCAATGACAAAATTCTGTGTTCCATAATTTTGAGAGATTGTTTTTTTACGCTGCAAAATTATGGTTTAGAATTATCGCGGCAGTTGTCTAAAATAAGCAGATAATGTTCTTTTCGTAATATTTTCCTGGCGAAAAAGAAAAAAATGACCCATAAACGTTATCTTTGTGTTCGAAAACGGAATCATTAATATCAATTAGTCCACAATAATGAAGCAGCCTAAACGCGTATCGATAGGAGATTTGTATAGCAGATTACAGCCGAGACAGCTGTCGAAGGCCCGCATTTTTTACGGCGACGGCTTAGGTGTGGCAGTCAACACAGGCACTTTGTTTGCCAAGGTGATTGCTCCGGGTGAGACATATTTGATTGAGGACTATCGTATAGGTTTCACTTGCCAGGGACACATGCACTTCATACTAAACCTGGTGGAGTACGACATCACACCAGGCATGGCCATCTTTGTCACACCGGGAAGCATTGTGGAACCGGTCACGTTTTCCGATGATTATTCCCTGTATGGCATGGCTGTGCCTAGCGATGTGTTCCGCCTTGCATTGGGCAACTCGCTCCCGTTTCCCTTCGATGGTAAGATCAAGGGCGGGGCGATAGGAATAGACAGCGAGGATGTGGAGATTGCTCATAAGCTCTTCGACCTGCTTTACGCCTTTGCACAAAAGCGTGATCAAAACCGCTTGGCGTTCAACGGTATCGTGTCGGCCATTGCTGGCCTGTGGGGCTCGTTTTTTGCTTCCGCATCGTCACCAAAACCGCAACAGCCGGCTGCCAATGCCATTTTCGACCGCTTCATAGCTCTCGTTAACGACAATTGCACGCAGCACCGCAATCTCGGTTTCTATGCCGATAGGCTGTGCATCACCGAGCGCTACCTGGGCACGGCAGTGAGGCAGGCAAGCGGTGCCACACCCAAGGATTGGATTGACCACGCTGTGATATCGTCGGCCAAGGTGCTGCTCAAGTATAGCGATGCGTCGATAGTCGAAGTGGCCGATGCGTTGAACTTTGCCAATTCAAGTTTCTTCTGCAAGTTCTTCAAGCGCTTTGTGGGTACGTCTCCGCAGGCCTACCGCAACAGCCAGCCGGGAACCGACTCTTGACTCCTCGGTCAGTTTCCTGCGAAAAACAGTTGGCTCTGATGAACCCCGCTGCAACTTTGTTTCTGCCAGTCTGTCGTTTTGCTGAAATCGCGATGACTCTAAAAGGATGAACCGCACGGCCCATGCGATTGCATGTGTGCCGTGCGGCTCATTTTGGGTTTTGTCATGTCCTCTCAGCCAGGTGCCGGCTTTTGCGAGAGGCGCACGTTTTTATCTGCGTTGTTGTTTCTTCTTGCGCTTTTCTTGCTCGCGCAGGGCTGCCTGCTGTTGGCGCTGGGCCTCTTCGAGCCGGGCCATGAAGCCGCTCTTCTTCTTGGGCTTCTTGGCGTTTTCGGCAATCTTGGCGCGCACTTTCTCTTCGGTCACAATCAGGCGGCTGCTATAGGTCTGCGCAATGGTGATGAGCAACGATATGAAGTAGTAATAGCTCAAGCCCGATGCATAGTTGTTGAAGAACACGAGGAACATGAGTGGCATCAGATACATCATCCACTTCATGCCAGGCATCTGCTGCGACTGCTGTTGCGATTGCATCGACAGGTAGGTGTAGACGATGTTGGTCACGGTCATGAGCATGCAGAAGAGGCTGATGTGGTTGCCGAAGTAGTTGGTGATAAACGGTATCTGCGCGTTCCACGACACAATGGCGTCGGGGGCCGAGAGGTCTTTTGCCCACAGGAATGCTTGGCCGCGAAGCTCTATGCACGACGGGAAGAACCAGAACATGGCAATCAGGATGGGCATCTGCAACAGCATGGGCAGGCAGCCGCCAAATGGACTTGCTCCAGCCTGGCTGTAGAGCTCCATGGTCTTCTGCTGGCGCTTCATTGCGTTTTCCTGACCGGGATACTTGTCGTTGATTGCCTTGATGTCGGGTGCGAGCACGCGCATCTTGGCCTGCGAGATATAGCTCTTGTAGGTGAGGGGCGACAGCACTATCTTGAGCAGCAGCGTGAGTATCAGGATTATGATGCCGTAGTTGCTCACATACTTGCCCAACCAGTTGAATACCGGGATTATGATGCCGGTGTTGATCCAGCGAAGCCACTTCCAGCCGAGCGGAATCAGGTTGGTGAGCTTGAGGTCTTCGTTGGGCGAATATTTATCGTAGCTCGATAGCAGATTATACTTGTTGGGGCCGAAGTAGAAGTAGAACGAGGCCGGATTGGCCTTGCTCGAGCTGTAGGGCACCTGGGTGGTGACGTCCATCACCTTCAGGTATTTGTTGTAGTCGGGCGAGTCTTTCTTTATTTCGGCGCTTGTGAGGTTGGCTCCCGTGAAGTTGTTGTCGGCAATCAGTACGGCCGAGAAAAACTGGTTCTTGGTCGAAATCCACTTAATCTGGTCTTGCGTGGTCTTGCTGTCTTCTCCGTTCTCCTTGAGGTTCTCTACCGAACCGCTTTCACCGGCATACTTGAAGTAGAGGCCGCTGTTGCGCTCCTCAAACATTTTGCCCTCCTCGTGGCGGCTCATCTTCTGGTGCCACTTGAAGTCCATGTTGGGAATGTTGGTGGGTATCACTTGAGCCATGTTTTTCTGAATCACCTGCATGCGCACCATGTAGCTGCCCTTCAGCAGCGTGTAGCGCAGTCCCCACTGGGCTCCTCCGGCCAGATTGAGGGTCATTTCCACAGTGCTGTCGTTGAGCTGGCTCGGGGTGAAGTAGTAGTTGCGTGTGTCGAAGCTCTGTGAGTTTCCGTTGAGAATGAAGCTGTAGTAGTTGTCGCCTGGGCTGAATACCTCCACCTTGGGGGCATTGAATGCCTTGTAGTCGAGCAGTGAGGCTCTCGACACCATACCGCCCTTGGTCGACAGCTCTATCTCAAGCACGTCGTTTTTCAGCTTCACAATCTGCTCTGTGCCGGTCATGCACGAGGCAAACGAGCCGTTTTGGGCGTAGCGGCTGATTTCGGCCTTTACGGCATCAACCGCCTGGTTGTGGGTCTTGGCATCGGCGCAGTCGGAACCAAGCAGTTCGTTGAATTCCACCTGTTTTCCGCCTTCCACGGCCACCGAGCCTTCAATCACGTCGCCTTGGGCAAGTTGCAGCTTCACTCCGTTGTTGTCGATAGCAGCCTTGCCGCCGTTGGCGGCTCCTATTTGGCGAAGCGCGTCTTTCAGACGCGACAGGTCGTTGGCACTCAGTGTGTCGGCCACGGTGGCAGCAGTCTGCTGCTTGGCTTTTTCCACTTGCGCTATGGAATCTTGCTGGCGCTGTGCGGCCAGCTCAGCCTCGCTGGGCTGGTTGATGTACATGAAGCCGAAAATCACGGCGCACATCAGCAGCATTCCTATGACAGTGTTTTTGTCCATTGCTTATAGTGTGTCTGTTCGTTATGTGTGTTAATCTCTAATTGAATTTTTTAATTGCGTGGCAGGTTGTCCTCTGCTATGTTGCGGTTATGCCTTCTTTGAGTCGCGGTTGGCCATGGCAGCGCCGATGAAGCTCATAAACAGCGGGTGGGGGGTAAGCACCGTGCTGCTGTATTCGGGGTGATATTGGGTACCCACATACCACTTCTTGCCAGGCACTTCCACCACTTCCACAAGGTGGGTTTCGGGGTTCTCTCCCACGCACTTCATGCCCGCATCTTCAAACTGCTTGCGGAACTCGTCGTTGAACTCAAAGCGGTGGCGGTGACGCTCTTCAATGTCGAGCGTGCCGTAGGCCTTGGCCACGGTAGACCCTTCGGTGAGGTGGCAGGCATATGCGCCAAGGCGCATCGTGCCGCCCATGTTGGTGATGCTCTTCTGCTCCTCCATAAGGTCGATCACGTTGTAGGGGGTCTTTGAGTCCATCTCGGTGCTGTTGGCCTCGGTCAGGCCAAGCACGTTGCGGGCATACTCGATGACCATGCACTGCATGCCCAAGCAGATGCCGAAGGTGGGCATGTCGTGCTCGCGGCACCATTTCAGTGCCACAAACTTGCCCTCGGTGCCGCGCTGGCCGAAACCGGGTGCTACTATCACGCCGTCCATGTCTTTGAGTTGCTCTTCCACGTTGGCGTCGGTGAGCTTCTCGCTGTTCACATACACCAGGTCGAGTTTCTGCTCGTGGTAGGTGCAAGCCTGCAGCAGGCTCTCGTCGATGCTCTTGTAGGCATCTTGCAGCGACACATACTTGCCCACCAGACCCACCTTCACGGTGCCGTTGGCGGCACGCATGTGGCTCAGGAACTGGTTCCACTTGCTCAGGTCGGGCTCGCCGCTGTAGGGGGTGGCGGTCTTATCGAGAATTATGTTGTCGAGCTTCTGCTCGTGCATCATCAAGGGCACTTCGTAGATGGTGGGCAGGTCAACGCTCTGCGTTACGGCATCGACGTCGACGTTGCAGAATTGTGCCACCTTCTTGCGCATCGACAGCGGAATTTCCTTCTCGGCGCGAAGCACAAGCACGTCGGGCTGGATGCCCAGCTGCTGCAGCTGTTTCACCGAGTGCTGGGTGGGCTTTGTCTTCAGCTCCTTGGCCGCACGGATGTAGGGTACATATGTCAGGTGCACGCACACGCACTTGTTGCCAAGCTCCCAACGCAGCTGGCGCACGGCCTCAAGAAAAGGCAGCGACTCAATGTCGCCCACGGTGCCGCCTATCTCTGTAATCACGAAATCATACTTGCCTGTGTTGCCGAGCAGTTTCACGTCGCGCTTAATCTCGTCGGTAATGTGGGGGATTATCTGCACGGTCTTGCCCAGATAATCGCCGCGGCGCTCCTTGTCGATCACGCTCTGATACACTCGGCCGGTGGTGATGTTGTTGGCTCGCGTGGTCTTGATGTTGGTAAACCGCTCATAGTGACCCAGGTCAAGGTCGGCCTCGTGACCGTCGATAGTCACATAGCATTCGCCGTGCTCATAGGGGTTGAGCGTGCCGGGGTCGATGTTGATGTAGGGGTCAAACTTCTGAATTGTTACATTGAAGCCGCGCGACAATAAGAGGCGGGCAATCGACGATGAGATGATTCCCTTGCCCAGGGAAGAAACCACACCGCCAGTCACAAAGATGTATCGTGTATCCACTGCCTAATTGATTTAATAATTACAAGTTGCAAATTTAGCAATAATTTTTCAATACCGCCACAATCGCATCCCCTTTTGCCCACGGCTCACGAAATTTATGCCAATGAGTAGTAATACTGGGTGTGTAACTAATAATTTAGGCGGCCAAATGCATGGTCGCCTAAATCAATATGCTTGGTATGCTGTGTGGTAGTTGGTGGCAACTGGTGTTGTTGCCGTGTCAGCGTTTGGACTTGAAAAATGTTGTCATCAGCTCGGCGCACTCGTCGGCCAGAATGCCGCCAGTGACCACCGTTTTCTTGTGAAACGGTGATTGGCAGAACGTGTGGTAGCCGCGCTTGTCGTCGGCCGCGCCATACACCACGCGGTCGATTTGGCTCCAACCGAGAGCACCGGCGCACATCAGGCAGGGCTCCACGGTCACATAGAGTGTGCATCCCACCAGATATTTGCCGCCAAGATAGGTGGCAGCCGACGTAATGGCCTGCATCTCGGCGTGGGCGGTGACATCGGTCAGGGTCTCGGTCAGGTTGTGCCCGCGTGCTATCACTTGCCCGCGGCACACCACCACGGCTCCTATTGGCACCTCGTCGCGACGCATTGCCTCGCGGGCCTCGCTGAGCGCCATGCGCATGAATCTCTCGTCGGTTTCTGTGGTTGTCATTGACAATACTAGACTAAAGTGAGATCTTTGTCACATAGTTGCCCACGCGCACGATGTAGATGCGGCCTCGCGGCAGGTCGCAAATCTCGCCGCACACCGACGGACGCTCGTAATACAGGTTGCCATATACGTCGTAGACCCATGTCCATGTGCCGTAGTTGTCGCCGCTGATGAAGATGGTGCCGCTGCTTGCCGTCACCACCGGGTGGCTTTTTTCGGCCTCTATGCTCTCAATGGCTGTGGGGGCCACGGTATAGGTGAGTGCGTCGCCGTCACATAGCATATTGGTGGGCACCACAGTGTAGGTCACGCTTTGCGCTGTGATGGGCAGGTAGTAGCCGTCGGCGGCAGTCACTGCAAGCAGGTCGGTGCCGCGGTATATCTTGTAGGCAAAGTAGTTGCCCAATCCTATGCGGGTCCAGCTGTCGCCATAAGGGTTGCCGTTCAGGGTCATGGATATCGACACGTCTTCGCTGGGATAGAGGTTGAACGTCGACTTGTCGCCCCACACTGCGTCGGCGCCATAGGCGCTTACGGCCGATTCGTCAGGCACAATCACGTCGATGTTCTCAAGGCCGATGAAAATCGCCCATCCGCTGGCCGTGGGTGGCTTGGCTGCGGCGCAGTATATTTCCACAAGGCTGTGGCAGTTGTTGAAGCCATAGGCGTCGATGTAGGTTAGTGTCGATGGCAGCATCACGGTGTGAAGCGCCGAACACGATTGAAATGCACCGTAGCCCACGCTGCTCACTCCCTCGGGAACTGCTATCGACGTGATTCCGGTTCCGGCCAGCATGGTTTTGCTGATGGCTTTCAGCCCTGTGGGCAGTGTGATGCTTGTCAGGCTTTCGTCGTAGGCAAAGGCCGATTCGCCGATGCTTGTCACTGTGTTGGGTATCTGTACTTCGGTGGCTTCGGCTTTGTAGAATGCGCTGTCGGCAATGGCTGTTACCTTGTAGGTGGTGTTGCCGTGGGTCACTTGCTCTGGAATCAGCACCACTCCCTTGTAGTTGTTTTGCTCGTCGGCAGTTCTGCGGTCAACCGCCACTTCGCCGCTCTTGCCCTGGATGAAGCTGTAGAATATTCCGTTACTTTTGAAGTCGTAGGCGCTTGCGTTTAGCGCGCCGAGCATTGTGGCCGCAATGGCCGCTACTGTGATTTTTGATTTTATAGACATTTTTGTGCTGGTCAAGCTTTATATGCTTTGATGTGATTGTTCTTTTTTTTGAGGGAAATTATGTTGCGGCCGGGCGTTTGGGCCCGGTTGTGGATCAGTCGCGGTAGTATACGCGCTTCACACGCGGCGATATGCTTGTGAGAATCTCGTAAGGGATGGTGTCGCGCACCTCGCTCAGCCTCTCAATGGGGATGTGGTCGCCATATATCTCCACGTGGTCGCCCACTTGGCAGTCGGCGTCGGTCACGTCGATCATCACGGCATCCATGCACACGTTGCCCACTGTGGGGCACAATGTGCCGTTCACCCATAGGCTGGTGTGCCCGTTACCGAAGTGGCGGTCGAAGCCGTCGGCGTAGCCAATAGTCACTGTGGCAATGCGCGACTGTCGCTTGAGTATGCCGTGACGGCCGTAGCCTATGGTGGTGCCTGCCGGCCATTCCTTGATCGAGATTATCACCGAGTGGAGCGATGCAACCGGCCGCAAGGCGTCTTCTGCTCCGTCGGCTACGGTCTTTATGCCATAGAGCCCGATGCCTATACGCACCATGTCGTATTGCCGCTCAGGAAAGCGCACCACTCCGGTGGTGTTGAGTATGTGGCGTGTGATGTGGTAGTCAAATGCGTCTTGAAGCAAGTCGGAGCACTCGTCGAAGTAGTCAAACTGCTTCATCGTGTATTCGTCTTGCGACGGCTCATCGGCCACGCACAAGTGCGAGAAAACCGACGATGGCTTGATGGTGTCTTGCGAGCGCAGCAGCTCAATCAACTCGGGTAACTGCTCCTTGATGAAGCCCAGGCGGTGCATGCCGGTGTCGAGCTTGATGTGCACCGGGAAGTTCTTGGCTCCGTATTTGCGTCCCTCTTTCACGAGTTCGCGGGCCTCTTCTATGCTGTACACTTCTGGCTCAAGCCTGTACATAAACATGGCCTTGTAGTTGACTACCGACGGGTTAAGCACGATGATGGGCATGCTGATGCCTGCCTTGCGCAGGTCCACGCCTTCGTCTTGCACGGCCACGGCCAGGTAGTCGGCTCCCATGTCCTGCAGGGTCTTGGCTATCTCATACGACCCTGTGCCGTAGCCCGATGCCTTGACCATGCCCACGGTCTTGGTGGTTGGCTCGATAAGCGACTTGAAAAACTTGAAGTTGCCGGCAAGCGCATTGAGGTCGATGTCTTCCACCGTCTGGTGCTGGCGGGCCTCAAGCAGATCGACAATCTGTTCAAATTCAAATTGTGGAGCGCCCTTTATCAGTATGGTCTCGTTGTCGAAGTCGCTTTGCGACATATTGTCGAGGAAGCTCTTGGTCGACTCGAAGAATGTGGCGTTGATATTGCTGAAGTAGCGGCGGTGGCGGCACAGGTCGGGGCCTATGCCTATGAGGCGGCTCACCCGCTTGCTCTTCAGGTGCTCGCTTACGCGTATGTAGAGCTCGTCGTCGCTGAAGGTTTCGGTCATCAGGTCGCTCAGTATCACGGTGATGTTTTGCGACGGATTGCTCCGGCGGGTCACAAAGTCGGTGGCCGGGGTGAGCGAGTAGTAGTCGCTGGTGTAGCCGTCAACTATCACGGTGCAGTTGTTCACGCCGCCTATCACGTTGAGCCTGGTTCCCACGGGGGTGAGGTGGGCCATGCGGGTGGCAATCACCTCAGGCTGCACGTTGAGGTAGAGCATTACGGCCAGGCAGCTGATGGCGTTTTCGATGTCGCGGCTGCTGGTGAAGGGCAGTGTGAGCTTGTGGGGCACGCCGTTGTACTGGTAGCCTATGGTGGTGGCCTCGGCGGTGCTCTTCACGCTGTCGACATACAGCGTGCGTTGTACGTCGCTGCGCGACCATGCTATCTCAAGCGCCACATCCACGTCGAGCAGCGGCTTTATGGTCGATGTCACCAGTGGGTCGTCGGCGCAATACACTATGCACTCGCAGTTGTTGAGTATCTTGGCTTTCTCTTGTGCCTTCTCGGCCATCGATGCAAAACCCTCGTTGTGCTCGTCGCCTATATTGGTGATCACGCCTATGGTGGGGCGTATCATGGCTTGCAGGTTGGCCATCTCGCCGGTGGTCGATATTCCGGCCTCGATAATGGCGAGGTTGGTGTTGAGGTCGATGTCCCACAGCGAGAGTGGCACGCCTATCTGCGAGTTGAAGCTGCGTGGCGAGCGCACTATGTGGTAGTCGTCCTTGAGTAGCTGGTAGAGCCATTCTTTCACGGTGGTCTTGCCTCGGCTGCCGGTGATGCCTATCACCGGGATGCGGAAGCGGCGACGGTGGAAGGTGGCTATGCTTTGAAGGGCCTCGAGCGTGTTGGGCACCACCAGGAAGTTAGCACCTCGCAGCGTGGGCGGAACGGCGTCGAGCGACTGCACCACAAAGTTCCGTACCCCTTGCTCGTAGAGCTGGGCTATGTAGTGGTGCCCGTCGTTGTTCTTCGTCTTGATGGCAAAGAACAGGGTCTCGGTGGGCGTGGTGAGCGACCGCGAATCGGTGAGCAGCTGGCTCACTGTGTCGTCTGGGCGCTTGAGGGCGGCGGCACTGATGTCGAGAATCGACGCTATTTCTTTTATCGAGTAATTCATAATGGTAGCCTGTCGTTTTTTATTCTGTGTTTGTCTTCACTTGTCTAATAAGTTCCTTATCTCGCGCACTTCCTCAAGATAGGGGTATTCTTTCACCAAATTGCGCACCACGGTCAGCGTGTCGGCGTTGAAGCGGTCAACCACCTCGCGGTTGGCGCTCATGGGGCGGTGCCTCAACCGCTTCGTCACACGCTCGCACCGGGCTATCGCCTGTGCCGAGTGGTCGTCGAAGTAGGTGGCCTGGAATGCCTGCCAGATGTATTCTACCGCCACTTCGCTCGGGTGGACCATGTCGGTGGCATAAAACCGGTAGTCGCGCAGGTCGTCGAGCATTATCTCATACGACGGGAAGTAGCAGGCACATTGTTTGTGGGCCCGGCACACTGTGGCCACTGCCACGCGCAGGGTGGCCTTGCTCAGCGAGTTGGTGGCAAGCCCGTCGGCAATGTGGCGTATGGGGCTCACGGTGAACACCACGCGCAGTCCGGGGTTGAAGTCGTGCAGCTGTTCCACCATGCCGTTGAGCACGGCTGTGATGTCGTCGGCGCTTTCCATCTTGCGCGAGAACTCGTGCTGCGGCACTTTGTGGCAGTTGGCCACCACCTCGTCTGTGGCTTTCAGCCGGTAGACTATGGCAGTGCCCAGGGTCACCACCAGGGTCTGGCATTTGGCCAGATGGCGGTGGGCGGCCTCGATGCGCGCGTTCATGTGCTCAATGGTCATGTCTTTGTCGGGCAGTGAGTGCCGTGAGTGGAAGTGGTAGCTGTTCCACACGCCGTTGGCCGCAAACAGCTCCCGTCCCTCAATGGGCCGGCAGGCGATGATGCGGTCCACGGCATCGGCAATGCTCATGGGGTTGTAGATGGTGCCGAACGGGTTCACGTCGACGTTCATCATTGCCCCTACCAGCTTTGCGCCTATGTTGTCGCTGAAGCATGAGCCGATGAGCATCATTGCATCGCTGTGGTGCATAATGCCTCGGTTCTCTGTCGTTTTTATCGTTGTTCTGAAGTCCATAGTGGCGCAGTTGTCTATTAAGTAGCAAATTTAGCATTTTTCTTGCCAACAATGCTCACCTTTCCATTAAAAATACGTAAAGAAACACGGGAAACGCCATTATAATCCGGTGGCATGATGCCGCCTCTTACATCCCTCTGTTCTTTTTTGTGGGTTGCTGCTACGGTTTTCGCATTCTGGAGAAAACACTAGGGAGATTGCACGCGCTTTGGTGCAATCTCCCTAGTGTGTCTTTAAGCTGCCTGTCGGCATTGGCATTGGCGCCTACTTGCTTTTCTTCGACTTGTTGCGCTTGAACTTGTCGAAGTTGCCGTCGGGCTTTTTCTTTCCGCCCTTTTTGCCGAATCCGCGCTCGGCGTCGCGGCTTGTGCGGCGGTCATCGGTGCGTCCGCCGCGTCGCCGGTCGTTGAAGTTGCCGCGCTTCTCTTGCTCGCGTCGCCGGCGTTCGGCACGGTTCAGTTTCACCTCTCCACCGGTGTTGCCTTGCCCTGCATAGTCCTTTCCTTCGGCCGCAATCTCTAGGTAGAGGCGCTTGCCGTAGAACTCGGCGTTTTTCAGAGCGCTCACCACGCGGTGTGCATCGCCCTGGCGCACGTCGAAGAGCGAGTAGTTGGTCAGCAGGTCGATGCGGCCAAGGTCGATGTGCTGGCCGCGTGTGTTGGCGTTGATGAGCCTGATGAGGTCGGGGGCAAAGAAGCCGTCGGCCTTGCCTGCATTGATATACACGCGCTCGTAGCCTTCTTCGGCTGTGCGGCGGTCTTTCTCGGCGCGTGTGGGGGGCGCGTCATATTTCTTGCGCTCGGCTTTGGGCTTCTTTTCGGGCACATAGTCGAGCACAGGGGCGTTTTTGTAATATTCTAGCAGACGGTTGAACTCAAGCGACAGCACGCGCTTGAGCAAGTCCTCGCTCGACAGCCACGACAGTTTCTTAAGCACTCCTGGCAGGTATTCGGTGATTTCGTCTTCTTTCACTTCCACCTTCTCGAGGCGGTCGGCAAGGTTGAACAGTTGCTTCTCGATGATGTCTTCGGGCGTGGGCACATCGTGGCGCTCGAATTTCTTGCCCATGTGCTTCTCGATGGTGCGCAGTTTGCTGCGCTCGCGGCTGTGGATGATGGCTATCGACACGCCGGTGCGTCCGGCGCGCCCGGTGCGCCCGCTGCGGTGGATATACACGTCGTTGTCGTCGGGCAGGCTGAAGCTTATCACATGTGTGAGTTCGCTCACGTCGAGGCCGCGGGCTGCCACGTCGGTGGCCACGAGCAGCTGCAGGTTGTGCTCGCGGAATTTCTTCATCACGGCGTCGCGCTGTGCCTGCGACAGGTCGCCGTGCAGCGAGTCGGCGTCGTAGCCGTCTTGAATCAGTTGCGATGCCACTTCCTGGGTGGTGGCGCGTGTGCGGCAGAAGATTATGCCGTATATGTTGGGCAGGTGGTCCACAATGCGCTTCAAGGCCAGGTATTTGTCGCGGGCGTTGACCATGTAGTATATGTGCCGCACGGTCTGGGCTCCCTCGTTGCGCGTGCCCACCACATATTCTTGCGGATTATGCATGTATTTGCCCGCTATGGCCGAAATCTCAGGTGGCATGGTGGCCGAGAACAGCAGCATCTTGCGCTGCTCAGGCACGTATGACAGTATCTCGTTGATGTCGTCGACAAAGCCCATGTTGAGCATCTCGTCGGCCTCGTCGAGTATCACTGTGTTCACATGGCTCAAGTCCATCTTGCCGCGTTTTATCAGGTCGAGCAGTCGGCCAGGGGTGGCCACTACCACCTGCACGCCGCGGCTCAGCGCCTTTATCTGTACCTCGATGTTCGACCCTCCGTACACGGCGAGCAGCTGAAGCCCGCTTGTGTATTTGGCATAGTCGGTGAGGTCGCGGCACGTCTGCAGACACAGCTCGCGCGTGGGGTCGAGAATCAGTGCCTGCACGGTGTTGTCGGCCGTGTCTACACGCTGCAGCGTGGGCAGGCCGAATGCCGCGGTCTTGCCTGTTCCGGTCTGGGCCAGGGCCACCACGTCGCTGTCTTCGTTAAGTAAGTGTGGAATCACTTTTTCCTGTACGGGCATAGGACTCTCATATCCTATCTCTGAGATAGCTTTTAGCAGATCCTCGCGGACCCCTAAGTCTTTAAATGTTGTCATTCAGTAATTGTTGCGTAAGAAATTTCCGGCAAAGTTACGGCAAAAAAACCGATTTTTAAAGTGTGCTTACCCTGGCGCCGTGGATTGCGGGTACAAAAAAACTGCCAATTTCCCGAGCGGGAAAAAGGCAGTATAGCTTTTTGTTATTGGCGTTGCCGGCGTTTAGCCTTCTGTGATAGCCTCGTTGGGGCAAGCTTCGGCGCATGAGCCGCAGCTGATGCACACATCGGGATCAATCTGATAGATGTCGCCTTCGCTGATTGCGCCTGTCGGGCACACCGACTGGCAAGTGCCGCAAGCTACACAATTGTCATCAATTACGTATGCCATTTTTTCTTAGATTTTAGTAGTTAATAATAAGTAAACGTCCACAAAAGTAATTCTTTTATTTTAATTGGCATCACGTTTTGCCGTTTTTTGGCCCATTTTTTTTTCGCTTTTTGGGCCTCTCGGCAACAATGCCTGTCACTCCACCACCACGCGCAGTGCCACAAACGAGTTCTTGTAGCGGGCATACACGGTGTGGGTGCCTGCCTTCTTGGCGCTGATGCTCACTGTGGTGCTCTTGCGGGTGGTGCCTGCCACCTTAAGCTCCAAAGCGTCGCGGCTCACGCTGTCCACATCGATCTCGCAGTCTTTTTGCGGTATCACGGCCAGTACATTGCTGTCGCCGCAGTGCATGGTGGCCAGTGTGGAGTTCCATTCGGGGAAGCTGAACCTGCGGGTGGCATATTGCGCATAGCACACGCGTGCTCCTGTCTTCTTGCCGTCGGTGGTGATCCATTCGTCGACCCACAGCCGGTAGTAGGTGCTGTTGGCTGCTATGCCCACGCAACCGCTTGGAAAGCGGTGTGCAACGGTGCGCTTGAATAGCAGGTAGCCCTCGTCGGGCTGTATGTAGGCTTGGTTGGTCAGCGTCAGTATGTCGGGGTCGGCTTCTTCCACGTGCCCGAGGTCGAGCACCGGACCGTAGTCGCAGATGTAGTAGTCGCTCGAGGTGATGTTCATGTTGCGGTCAATGTAGGCGTCGGTGGTCGACAGCATTGTTTTCCCGTTATCCTCGTCCATCATGTTTTGGGTGGCCATGTCGTAGGGGGTGCTGAACGGGTCCTCGTCGTTGCAAGAACTGAGGGCCACGGCAAGCATTGCAACCGTGGCCATCAGTAACGTGTAAGCGTAGTGTCTCATATTTTAGATTACTGTTGCTGAATTGAATTTAGTCTTTTTTCTGTTTTCTTTTTTCTTGGTGTTATATATCTGTTTCGGGTTTGACAAAGACAAAAATAATGCATTTGCCGTTACGTTACGCCTCTGCAAGTAAATGCGGACAGCATTGATGCAGAATTGAACACCGATTTTTCTCTGAAACACCTTTTTCTCGGCGGGGGAGCCCCTGTCGGCCGTTGCGCTTCGCTCAGAAGCGGTATTTCAGTCCCACCGATGTCACCGACTGGTTGTAGTCGCTCACAATCTGGTACTTCCATTCGGTGTAGATGGCGAAGTGGTCGGCAATGTTGTATTCTGCTCCGCAACCCAGGTTGGCTCCGTAGCGGTCGCGGCTTTCATAGCCCGAGCGGTCCCAATGCTGGTAGGTGAATCCGGCAAACGGGTAGATGTTGAAACCGGCATAGGTGTGAATCACATACTGCGCGTTGATGTTCACGTCGGTGGTGGAGTGGTTGTCGTTCTTGAAAAAGTGGACTGCCTCGGGGGCAATGCGCACGTTGTTGAACACCTCGAGCTGATATTGCACACCGAAGCCCATTTGATTATACTTTGAGGCATAGCTGAAGCCTGCGCTCAATGCCATGTCGCCCACCGAGGCGTGGGCACTAGCTGCTGTGGCCAAGATGACCGCTGCTGCCGTGAGGCTACGTTTTAATACTTTCATATGCGTTGCCCGTTAAAAGTGGAACTTGACGCCCATTGTGGCCAGCGACTGGCTGTAGTCTGAGGTTATCTGGCCGCGCTCTTCCACAAAGAGGTCGAGGTGGCTTGCCACGCGGTATTCAAGGCCTGCGCCCAGGTTCACGCCGAAGCGGGTGTTGGCGTCGCGGTCCGAGTAGTCATAGCTCCAACTGCTGAACGATAAGCCGGCAAGCGGATACACGTTGAGCTTCGGGGCGATGTTGATGGCATAGTGCACGTCGAGGTTGGCCTGGAAGGTCGATACGTTGCGGTTTTGGAAGAAATATATTATTTCGGGCTGAATGCGCCAGTTCGACGTCAGTCCCACCTGCACTTTGAGGCCCAGACCTGCCTGGTCGAATTTTGTAGCATAGTTCAAACCTACACCTGCTGCCAGATCCACTGCTTTGGCCTGTGAGCCAAGCGCGGCAATTATCATTGCTGTTGCGAGTAAAATAGTCTTTTTCATAATTTTGCTATGTTTTGGGTTGTAGTGTGTCAATCGTTGTCGCCACGACTGCCGGGCTCTTTGTCGAGGTTCACATCGGCAGCCATGCTCTCGTCGCGTTCCTGTGGCTTGAATTTGTGCAGGTGCACTTTCATCTCGTCGAATCCCTGGCCGTAGATGGCGTTGACGTAGGCTTGCGATATCAGAGCGTCGTTATCCATCGCCTTGATTATGCGCATCACGTGCACGCTCTCGTGCTTGCGGCACATCACCAGCAGTATCTTCACGTCGCGCTTGGTATACCATCCCGTGCCGTGAATCAGCGTGCATCCGCGGTGTGCATCGTTGTTGATGGCGTTGGCTATGTCTTCCCACTTCTTGCTGAATATCAGGAACTGCACCGCCTGGCGGTTGGAGTTGATCACAAGATCGGCCACAAACGAGTTGATGATCATGAATATCAAGCCATACACAATCTTGTCGATGCTGTGAAACAGCACGTAGGACGACGATATGATCACCAAGTCCATATAGAGCAGCATGCGTCCAAACGAGATGGTGGTGTGCTTTGTCACCATGGCCGCTATGATGTCGGTGCCAGCCGAACTGCCGTTGTGCACAAACACCGTGCCCACGCCCACTCCGCAGAAGCAGGCGCCGATTATCATGTTCATAAACGGCTCGTGCTGCACAATGGGGCTGTGGGTGAGTGGCGTGAACAGGCCTATCATCATCGATGCCACTGTGGCTCCGAACAC